>DAONBX010000074.1:0-1636 GCA_035401705.1 Aeromicrobium sp. | reverse complement strand
GACATTGGCGCGCTCAAATACCTGACCAGCAGCCACGACAACGTCTACTGGATCGGTTCGATCGGTGACGTGGTTCCCGACTACATCTTGCTGGACCGCAACGTGTCGGCGCACGACATCGTCGCGCACGGCGCCGAACACGGCGGCAACTTCGAGATCATCTTCGAGCAGGACGGCTACACAGTGGCCAAACGCGTCGACTAGACGTTACGGCCTAGTCATGCTCATCACGTCGAGGGCGGCGTCGAGTTCTTCGGCGCTGATCTCGCCGCGATCCACATAGCCCTGTTCGAGTACCACTTGGCGGATCGACTTTCGTTCCTTGACCGCCAGTTTCGCGATCGCGGCGGCGTTCTCGTAGCCAATGTGCCGGTTCAGCGGGGTGACCACCGATGGGCTCGATTCGGCCAGCTCGAGGCACCGCTCAACGTCGGCGGTGATCCCGTCGATGCAGCGGTCGGCCAAGGTCGTCGAAGCGTTCGCGAGCAGCCGCATCGACTCCAAAATGTTGCGCCCGATCACCGGCAGCATGACGTTCAGTTCAAACGCGCCAGAGGCTCCAGCGAACGCGATCGCCGCATCGTTGCCGATCACCTGAGCGCACACCATCAGCGTCGCTTCGGGCAGCACCGGGTTGACCTTGCCGGGCATGATGCTCGAACCGGGTTGAAGGTCCGGCAGGTGAATTTCGCCGAGTCCGGCGCGTGGCCCCGAACCCATCCAACGCAGGTCGTTGTTGATCTTGACCAAACTGACCGCGATGGTGCGCAGTTGGCCAGACATTTCGACGAGTCCGTCGCGGGCGCCCTGAGCTTCGAAATGGTCGCGCGCCTCAGTCAACGGCAGGCCGGTGCGCTCGGCGAGAATCTCGATCACTCGCTGCGGAAAGCCGACCGGCGTGTTGATGCCCGTACCCACAGCCGTGCCGCCGAGGGGGACTTCGGCGGTGCGCGGCAGCGACGCCTCGATCCGTTCGATCCCGCGGCGAACTTGGGCCGCATAGCCGGCGAACTCTTGGCCCAGCGTCACCGGGGTGGCGTCCATCAGGTGGGTTCGCCCGGACTTGACGATGGTCGCGAACGCGGTCGCTTTGGTTTCGAGTGAACGTGCAAGGTGGTCAAGCGCCGGAATGAGCGTGCGCAGCGCCGACTCGGTGGCCGCGACGTGAATCGACGTCGGGAACACGTCGTTGCTGGACTGGGAAGCGTTCACGTGGTCGTTCGGGTGGACGGCCAGGCCAGAGGCGGCCGAAGCCAAAGTCGCGATCACCTCGTTGGCGTTCATATTGCTGGAGGTGCCAGACCCGGTCTGGAACACGTCGATCGGGAACTGGTCGTCGTGTTTGCCGCTGGCGACTTCGTTCGCGGCGGCCACGATCGCTTCGGCCATCGCCGACTCGAGGATGCCCAGTTCGGCGTTCGCGGTCGCGCAGGCCGCCTTGATTTGGGCCAGCGCCCTGATCTGGGCCGACTCGATCGGCGTGCCCGAGATCGGGAAGTTCTCGATCGCGCGTTGCGTCTGCGCCCGCCACAGGGCAGCGGCGGGCACTTTGACCTCGCCCATCGTGTCGTGTTCGATCCGCCAGTTCGTCGAGTCGCTCATACTTCGACCCTACGCCGGTGGCGGTGGCTCACTC
>DAONBX010000073.1:0-1935 GCA_035401705.1 Aeromicrobium sp. | reverse complement strand
ACGCTTCTACTCAGTCCAGCCGCCAACTCGAAGAGGCCGAGCGCGAGCAGTTGGCTGCGGCCTTGGCCTGATGGGTTCGTCGTTGGACGGCCGTGCCTGTCATCTCACGGCCAAGAAATTTCGACGACAACAGGCGAATGATCGGAAATGCCGCCATTCTCTTTTGGTCCTGACCAAGAATCAAAACTCAAAACCTCGCAATCGACAACCTGCATATCCGTGAAGCAGTAGTCAATGTGGTACGAACGTGTCCGATCTCGGTGCATGAAAAACGTCGGACGCGACTCTTCGCCATGTTCTTCCTTGAAGTGGGAATGGTATGCAGACCAGATCCCAAGCCCAGCAAAGCGATTTACCAGTTCGCTATGGTTCCGGGACCTTTTGGTATCCCAAATCGCATTTGAGTTGAAGTCTCCGATGACGATCGTATTTGCTCTGATGGACTCCTTAAGGTCGTCCAAGGCCAAGTGAACTTGCCCGACATATGAACTCGCTCTGTCCTTGGATTTAGTCGCCCATACCGCCCACAGGTCGATCTCTCGGCCGAAAGAATCAGATATCAATATCGGAACGATGTGTCGATATTCAGGTGTTCCAGGAGAGCGCCTAGGCTCGATGCGGAGGTCTCCTCGCGCAAATACTAGGAGTCCCTTCCCGGGAGCGTCTCTAGGCTCGAAATGCCATTGGTCCGACGGTAAAAGTGGTCCGAGTAGTTGTGGATTTGACGCCTCCTGAATTACATATATATCGGCGTCGACTTCGAGTATTCGATCCAGTTTCGAGTGAAACCCTCCTTGGCAATTCCAAGAAACCAGCCTGATTGAATCTCGCGACACGAAGGCAGTCTAGCGAAAACCGAGTAATCAGAGTTCTCGGTTCGGTCGGCAGTTTGGTACCGCGTCGTGCTCGTGATGATCGCATCACGGGTGTTCCAAAATTTGGGAATAATCTATTGACCTCGAACAGATGTTCGAGTAAGTTTGAGTTATGAACACAGATCCGCGGCTCGCCGAATCGTGGCTGAGCGGCGCCCCCGAGTCGCTTGACGCGGTGCGGGCCGCGGATCTGGATTTACTTAGCGCCGAAGAGTTGGTTCGGTTTGCTGCTCACGGTCAGGCGATCGTTCGAGCAGCTCAAGCGATGTGCCTCGCGTTGACTTCTGCGGGTGCGCGTAAAGATGCGCATAAGGCTGCTGGGGCGGGGTCGATGGCGTCGCTGGTAGCTGCGGAGGCTGGGTTGTCGCGTCGGGGTGCGGCGAAGCATCTGAAACTCGCGGCGCAACTCGATGAGTCGCCGGTGCTGGCAGACCAGTTGTCGAAGCCGGGGATGAGTACCGACAAGGCCGCCGTGGTCGCCAAGGCCCTCGACGACCTACCGATCGACCTTTCGGCGGCTGAACGTTCCGCGGTCGAAACTGATTTGGCTGAGGCTGCGCCAGGCATGCTGCTCGAACAACTCCAGCACAAAGCCAGGCGTGCGGTCGAGGTCGTGGACCGTGAACGGGCCGACCGGATCGAAAACCAAGACTTGGTTCGCCAAGAAGAAACCGCGGTCCAGTCGGCCGAGTTTTGGATGACCAGGCCCGATGAGGCCGGGATGGTCAAAGGCGGATTCGTAGTTGACGCGTTGACCGCCGACATTCTCCGCTCGGCCCTGGAAGCGAAAACCAGTCCACGGCGCCGCAACTCAGTACTCGATACCGATACCGATACCGGTGAACTGACTTTCGAAGACGCGACCCTCGATGCGCCGCCGTCCTATAAAGAACGTGCCGGGAATGCGTTCGCTGACCTGCTGCGGCATTTGCCGACCGGTGAGTTCGGCAACCACGGCGGCGTCGCCGCCACCCTCATGATCACGGTTTCTGAAGACTCGCTGCGTGGCCGCTGCGACCAAGCTGGGGTTACTGAGCACGGCACGCGAGTCTCGGCCGGC
>DAONBX010000072.1:0-1998 GCA_035401705.1 Aeromicrobium sp. | reverse complement strand
ACGACAAGTGAGCAAACCTGAAGGCGGCGCCCAGTTGGGCGCCGCCTTCAGGCATCCCTGCGGGTAACCAGTACCCAAGCCACGGCTAGGACGGCCGCGGTTTCGAGCAGGAAAACGCCGTAGCCACTCCACGGGCCGAAGGTTTTGTCAATCATGGTCGGGTCGTAGTGAACCGGCATTGCGATTGCTGAGCCGGCGTTTGCTGGCATCAACTTCGCGACCCACTCGCCGGCCGTTCCCGGGATCAGGAAGACCAGGTTCGAAACGACAAAGATCAGCGCCAACATCGCCGAGATGGCTGCGGCAGTGTGGCGAACAATGAACCCGACGGCCATGCTCAGCAGGCCCAGCCCGGCCAGGTAAAGTCCGCTGCCGTACATCGACCGCGCGACACCGGACTCCAAGACAAGGCCGACACCTTCGCGCTCAAGGAAGAAGTTGCCCGAGTAGAAGCCCAGTAGTGCGGTTGCCGTGCCGACCGTAAACAACACTGCGATCACCAGCAGCGCTTTCGCGACGATGACTCGACCTCGGTTCGGTGTGGCCGAGAAGGTCGAGGAGATCTGGCCGGTGCCGTACTCATTAGTCGCGATCAGTGCGCCCAACACGACCGCGCCGACTTGGGCAATGATCATGCCTTGGGTGATGAACGACGCGGGCGATTCGTTGCTTTCTTGGCTTGCTAACCAGGCCGCGTTGGTCGCACAGATGATCGCAGTTAGGCCTGCCCCGAGCAGGGCGATCGTCGCAAGTGTCCACCAGGTGGAGCGCACGCTGAACAGTTTGATGCGCTCGGCTGCGATGGTGTTGGCCAGGCGTGTTCGGTCGCGACTTTGGGTGAGCGTGCTCATGCTTGAGCCCTTTCGAGTTGGGTCTGAAATTGCACTGAATCTGCGGTGAGGGACATGAAGGCGTCCTCGAGTGAGGATCGACGGGCGCTGAGTTCATGGACGCGGACGCCAGCGACAAACAACTGCTCGCCAACTTGGGCCGAATCGAGGCCGTGGATAAGCAATCCCCCGTTCTGGTCTTCGACGGTGGCCCCCGCCTGACTCAGCGCGGTTTTTGCCGACTCCAACTCGGGCGTGCGGACCCAGACCGACGCGGCTGAATACTCGGACATGAACTCCGAAACCGAACAGTCGGCAAGGATGTGGCCCCGACCAATCACGATCAAGTGATCGGCCATCAGCGACATTTCACTCATCAAGTGGCTCGAGACAAACACTGTGCGGCCCTCGTCAGCCAACTGTCTAGCGAGCGCCCGCACCCAACGGATCCCCTCGGGGTCTAATCCGTTGACCGGCTCATCGAGAATCACGGTCCCCGGGTCGCCAAGTAGCGCGGCGGCGATGCCTAGCCGCTGGCCCATGCCGAGGCTGAACTTGCCGGCACGTTTTTCGGCGACCTCGGTTAGCCCGACTTGATCGAGCACCTCGTCGACCCGGTTGGCCGCAATTTTGTTGCTGGCGGCGAGTTGTCGTAGGTGCTGCCTGGCAGTTCGACCCGGATGTACTGCGTGGGCCTCTAACAGCGCACCGACTTCGCGCAGCGGAAATGGCGATTCGACGTATGGCTTCGCGTTTACGGTGACTGAGCCAGCAGTTGGCCGGTCAAGCCCCAGGATCATCCGCATGGTGGTGGATTTGCCGGCGCCGTTTGGCCCGAGGAACCCGGTTACTAGGCCCGGCGAAACCGCGAATTCGATGCCGTCTACCGCGACTGTCGCGCCGTACCGCTTAGTGAGTCCTTGAGCTGTGATCATGAACCCAGTTTCGGTTCAGCAGCAGTTGCTTGGCATCGGGCAGAACCCGCGAATCGCCCCTGAAACGACCCCTAAATCCGGTCAGGGTTGGGTTCAGGGTCGAGCGCCGCGCTGCTGCACGCAGCGACTTGCTGACCCAATCCCTGCGGCCAACGCCGTTTTGGGGTCGGGCCGTTCGGTCCAGGCCGCCAAAAAGCCAGCGGTAAAAGCATCGCCAGCGCCGGTGGTATCAA
>DAONBX010000071.1:0-2103 GCA_035401705.1 Aeromicrobium sp. | reverse complement strand
CTTCCTTTGCCTAACTTTGTGGGCGGCGAACACAGACCGTGACCTTCGTTCCCAGGCGCAGGAACCTAACTACAGCTTCGACGCGACTCCGGTGTTCGAGTTCGCGGTGCTAAATGCGCCATTTCGCGATGACGTATGGACGACCGTGTTGGTCAAGGGCACAGAAGATTCACCGGCACCGGCTGGAGTTCCGCGGTTCCCTCGCGCCGGTGAGGCCTGGATATCGCCGGCCGTCGCCAAAGCTATCGCCGAGGACCCGCAGGTAGCGACCCGCATTCCCGGTCGGGTGGTTGGCACTATCGCCAACACCGGCCTGGAATCGCCAGACCAGTTCTTCGTGCACGCGGGCACTGCGGAACTGCCCCAAGCATCGCCTGCGGCCGGCTGGGGTGCGCCGTTCCCGTTTACCGACCGCCCCCGGCTGCCCCGACTTGGGCTGTTGGCGATTCTGCTGACCATGGTCGGGCTGCCGTCGATCCTGCTAACGATGGTGGCCACGCGACTGTCGAGCCAGGCACGCCGACGCGACCTCGGCGCACTTCACCTGATCGGTTTGCCCCGTCGCGGTTTGGCAACTGCCGCCGCGACCGAAACCGCCTGGTGTGTGGCAGCCGGCGGAATCGCCGCACTCCCGGTCTCCGTTGCGATTTCCTACACTGCCGCGTCTCGCGGATGGTTCGGCTTCACCTGGTTCAACCTGCCGGCGGTGATGCCGGTGGCGCTGATCGTCACGGCTTGGCTCTTGGTCGCGCTCTGGGCTGCCGTCGCCACCTTCCGGACGACAAAGGCCGGCCTGACGGACGTGTTCGGCGCTCGAGAGGGTGGACCTCGAAAGCAAAACGTCCTCATGCTCCTTCCACTGGCCTCAGGCATAGCGCTGCTCTGCGGGATCGTCGCTCCAGCACTGCTGGCCGATCGCGCCATGTCGAGCGAAATGCGGTTCTACGGCTTCCTTTTTGGCACGCTCCTAGCCGGAATCGGCGCACTCGTGGCGATGCCGACGCTGTTGCGTGCCGTTGCCACAGTCGGACATTCGCGAAGCCACTCGCTGACCGCAACTTTGGGCACGCGACGGCTTTGGTGGAGCAGCGACGCGCTATCTCGATCGACCGCCGCACTGATGGTTTTGGTGGTTTCGGCGATGATCGGCTCGGCCGTGGTCGCGGACCTCGACCGGCTTTCGCCCCAGTCAAGCCAAGGAGATTTGTATTCGGTCACGGCCGCGTTCTCCAGTCCTGCAGAGGTTCGAAAGGTGGCCTCAGTGCCCACCCATGCGCGTCTACTAATGGTTGGCGACGACCAACACGCGACAACGGTCGGCACTTGCCGAGACCTTCGAACCTTCCTCAGCCGAGTTCACCGCAAAGATCTGCCGTTGGTGGAGAACTGCCGCGAAGGCCAGACCTTCCCCAACGCTGAAGGCCTAAACGACCTACCGGTGCCCCCCGGAACCTTCGTGGCTCAAGACTTGCGGAAGTACGACGGGACATGGCAGAACGCCGAGTTGATTGTTTCGCCGGGCCCGGGCGTCAACGCGATAGACGAGTACGTCAACCGAGTGACTGCCGTCGTGCCGAAACTTGAACAAGTCCGCGCAACCGGGGTCGGCAGTCAACACGCGATCATCCCGACCGTTCGCCAGTTGCTGGTGGCCGCGATGCTGGCAGGGCTACTAATTTCTGCCGTCACTGCGTTGCTCGCGCTGGGCGATGGCTTACGGGCATCGGCGGCACAACGCGCGCGGCTGCGAGTTATCGGTTTGAGTTCATGGCAGGGGACGCGGCCACACGTAATCGCGATGGCGGTCGCAACCCTCGTATGTCTTGCCGTGGCGAACACCGTGGGCTGGTTGGCCGCCTTGGGCTACGACGTTGCCGGCGGCACCGGTGCGACCCCCGGCATGACCGGCGTCGTGGTCAGTTTCGCCAGCGTCCTAGCAGCGGCACTGCTGGTGGCAGCCTCGATCCTGATCGGTCGCACCGACAGGTTGGAACTGACTGAGTTGATCCACGACGAATAGTGGCGTCGGGTTTGCGGTTCGTTCCAAAGAGTGAGCCACCGCCACCGGCGTAGGGTCGAAGTATGAGCGACTCGACGAACTGG
>DAONBX010000070.1:0-2428 GCA_035401705.1 Aeromicrobium sp. | reverse complement strand
TGATGGTCGCGTCGGATCGGGTCAGCGCCTACGACTTCATTTTGGAGCCGGGCATTCCGGACAAAGGCGAGATCCTGACTCGGATGAGCCTTTGGTGGTTCGACCAGTTGGCCGATTTAGTGCCAAACCACGTAATCAGTGCCGACGTGCCGGCTGAAGTTACCGGTCGCGCGTTGATCGTCGAACGCCTCGACATGTTCGCGGTTGAATGTGTTGCTCGCGGCTACCTGACCGGTTCTGGGCTAATCGACTACAACGAAACCGGTGCCGTGTGCGGCGTGGTCTTGCCAGACGGTCTGGTTGACGGCTCGCGGTTGGCCGAACCGATCTTCACCCCCGCGTCGAAAGCAGAGCTCGGCGAACACGACGAGAATGTCTCGTTTGATGCAGTGATTGAAACTGTTGGCGGTGAAACGGCCGAGCGGCTGCGCGAGTTGACCATGGCGGTCTATGCCCGCGCCGAGCAGATCGCCCGCGAACGCGGCATCATTTTGGCTGATACGAAACTCGAGTTCGGCGCTCGCCCAGACGGCACGATCGTCTTGGCCGATGAGGTGCTCACTCCTGACTCATCCAGGTTCTGGCCGGCCGATCAGTACGCGCCGGGCAGGTCCCAGCCAAGTTACGACAAGCAGTTCGTCCGCGACTGGTTGACTTCGCCCGAATCGGGTTGGGATCGCAAGAGCGACACCCCGCCGCCGCGACTGCCGGTTGAGATCGTTGAAAAGACTCGCGCGCGCTACATCGAGGCCTACGAACGGCTCACCGGTCAGACTTGGTGACTGCGGGCCAACCCCCGAACGGATCTGCTGGTTAGAGTGGGCAAGGTAACCCAGCTCACACCTCGACCTAACAGGAGAACTCGTGACGAATCTGGCCGCGATCCTTGACGAAACCGCCGCGAAATACGGTGACCGAACTGCCATTGTTTTTGGCGACACCCGGTTGAACTATGCCCAACTCAACGGCGCAGCGAACCAGGTGGCGAACCTGTTGGTTTCGCGCGGTATCGCCCCCGGCGACAAGGTTGCGATTTCGATCCCGAACCTGCCGTACTTCACCATCGCGTACTTCGGCATCCTCAAGGCTGGCGCGGCCGTCGTCCCGTTGAACGTGCTGTTGAGTGAGCGCGAAGTCGCGTACCACCTCGACGACTCGGACGCGAAAGCCTTCATCGCGTTCGAGGGCACGCCCGACCTGCCGATCGGTGACCGCGCTTGGGCGGGCTTCAACGCTACCGAGTCGTGCACCGAGTTCTTCTTGATCAAACTTGATTCGGCCGCCCCCAAGCCCATCGAGGCGCCGGAGTTCTATGGCCCGCTAGTGGCCGAGCAGTCCCCGGTGTTCGAAACTGTCGATCGCGCCGACGACGAGACGGCCGTAGTTCTTTACACCTCGGGCACCACCGGCCAGCCCAAGGGCGCCGAACTGATGCACCGGAACCTGCGCGACAACGCCGCCTTGGGCACCTCGCTGTTCGGGGCCGACGCAAGCAACCCGGACACCTACCTCGCGGTCCTGCCGCTGTTCCACATTTTCGGCCAGACCGTCATCCAGAACAGTGCAGTGATGTTCGGCGGCACGATCGTCTACCTGCCGCGGTTTGAGCCGGCCGCCGCGCTCGGCCTGCTAGCCAAGGAGAAAGTCACCTTCTTCGCCGGCGTGCCCACGATGTACTGGGGTCTTTTGCAGGCGCTCGCGGCCGCCGACGGTGCGGTCGACGTGGCCGAGATTGCCGCGATCATGCGCACTGCCGTTTCTGGTGGCGCCGCCTTGCCGGCCGACATCCACCGCCAGTTCGCCGAGAAGTTCGGCATCGTGATTCAGGAAGGCTACGGCCTATCGGAGACCTCTCCGGTGGCCGCGTTCGGTGTCCGCGGCGAGGAGGCTCGCGTCGGCTCCATCGGCAAACCGGTCGAAGGCGTCGAACTCAAACTCATCGACGACGAGTGGAACGAAGTCGAACACAACGCCGACACGATCGCTGAAATCGCGATCAAGGGCCACGGCATCATGAAGGGGTACTACAACCGGCCAGCGGCCACCGCCGAAGCGATTCGTGGCGAGTGGTTCCGTACCGGCGACCTGGCCCGCCGAGACGACGACGGCTACTACTTCATCGTTGACCGCAGTAAGGACATGATCATTCGCGGCGGCTACAACGTCTACCCGCGTGAGCTAGAAGAAATCCTGATGACCCACCCGGCGGTCTCGCTCGTGGCGGTACTGGGCGTGCCGCACGAGTCGCTCGGTGAGGAGATCAAGGCGGTCGTGGTCAAGAACGCCGACGACGCGACCACCGCAGACGAACTCCAGGCCTGGGCCAAGGAGCAGTTCGCTCAGTACAAGTACCCGCGCATCATCGAGTTCCGCGACGAACTGCCGATGACGGCGACCGGCAAGATCCTCAAACGAGAGATCAACTGAA
>DAONBX010000069.1:0-2575 GCA_035401705.1 Aeromicrobium sp. | reverse complement strand
CGAGGTCGAAACGCCGACGCTGACTCGCTCGACCCCAGAGGGCGCTCGTGACTTTCTCGTGCCGGCCAGGCTGCGACCGGGCAGTTGGTATGCGCTGCCGCAGAGCCCCCAGTTGTTCAAGCAGTTGCTGATGGTCGGTGGCCTTGAGCGCTACTACCAAATTGCCCGTTGCTACCGCGACGAAGACTTCCGCGCCGATCGCCAGCCCGAGTTCACCCAGCTCGATATCGAGATGAGTTTCGTCGAGCCCGACGACGTGATGGCGTTGGCTGAAGAGATCTACGTCGCGCTGTGGAAGTTGATCGACGTTGACTTGCCGACGCCGTTCCCGCGGATCAGCTACGCCGACGCGATGAGCAAGTACGGCTCGGACAAGCCAGACCTGCGATTCGACCTCGAACTGGTCGAGTTGACCGACTACTTCAAGGACACGCCATTTAGGGTCTTCCAGGCGCCGTACGTCGGCGCGGTGGTTCATCCCGGTGGCGCCTCGCAGGCCCGCCGCACGCTCGACGGCTGGCAAGAGTGGGCAAAGCAGCGCGGCGCGCGCGGTCTGGCCTATGTGCTCATCGGCGAAGACGGCACCCTCGGCGGCCCAGTCGCGAAGAACCTGTCTGAGGCCGAACGCGACGGATTGGTCGCCGCTGTCGGTGCTAAGCCGGGCGATGCGGTTTACTTCTCGGCCGGTGCGGTCAAGGCTTCACGTCAATTGCTCGGTGCGGCGCGAATCGAGATCGCCAAGCGCGAGAACCTGATCGACGAGTCGGCTTGGGCGTTCTGCTTTGTCATCGATTGGCCGATGTTTGAGTCGGTAAGTGATCTTGACGCCGGCGACGTGGCGGTCGGTGGAGGCGAGTGGACGGCCGTGCACCACGCGTTCACGGCCCCGCAAGACTCGTCGACGTTGGCTACCCCGGGCGACTCGCTGGCGCAGGCCTACGACATTGTTTGCAACGGCAACGAAGTTGGCGGTGGTTCCATTCGTATCCACCGCGAGGACGTGCAAAAGCGCGTATTCGAGATCATGGGCATTGGCGAAGAAGAGGCCGAGGAGAAGTTCGGTTTCCTGCTCGAAGCGTTCAAGTTCAGCGCTCCGCCGCACGGCGGAATCGCGTTCGGTTGGGATCGCACGGTTGCGTTGTTGACTGGTGCGGACTCGATCCGCGAAGTCATCGCGTTCCCCAAGTCCGGTGGCGGCTACGACCCGCTAACTGCGGCTCCGGCGCCGATCACGGCCGAGCAGCGGGCTGAGGCCGGCGTCGACACTGAGCCCGAGGCAGACGACGAGCCCGACAACTAAACCAAGCATTAGGCCTGTGGCTGCCGAAAGCAAAGCGGTCGAAAGGACCGAGCCGGCAAACGACCCGAGCGATGAATCGGTAAGGAACGTCTGCAGCACCATCCGCACGACGTTGGCGGCGACTAGGCCAGTGACCACTGCCCAGCAGGTTGCGCCGTAGGCGCGCAACCTGCTGCGCGCTGGTTTGCCGTTGGCGGCTAGTTGGGCTCCAGTCGCTAGGAGCAACATGGCAACGCCGATCACATCGATCGCCCAAAAGGCCCACGTCGATTCGCCCAGCGGAGACAACCGCAGTGGCGGAATCAACGACGGCAGGCCGAGCGCTTCGGGCAGCACCAATCCGGGGCTTGAAGTCAACACCGGCAAAGTCAGGAAACTTAGCCCCGAAAGCACGCAAACCACCAGTAGGGTACTGAGCACCCACAGGTGTTCTTTCGTCAACTGCACGGACGACACGCTATCGGCGACCGTGGACGATTTAGGACAGAAGTGAGTATTAGTCGACGTTGGATTTGGTTTCTCGTTCTCGGCCTAGTTGTGGTCGGCTTTGTTTTTGCTGCGCTGCGCACCCCGACGGCGACTTCGACGTCGAAGTTCATCACCGACGATTATGGCCGCGCGATCATCGCTCACGGCTTCAATACCGACAACGCCTCCAAGAGTTCTCCTGACGGACTCGCAAAGATAACCGAGGCCGACCTTGATCGCGAACACGCAGATATGGGTACGAACTTCGTTCGCCTGTTGATCTCCTGGCGAGCGGTCGAGCCTGAACCGGGCAAATACGACGAGAATTATTTGGCCGGGGTGGCCGAGCGGGTCAGTTGGTACGAAAAGCGCGGCTACCACGTGATGCTCGATATGCACCAGGACTTGTGGGGCGTGGGAGTTCGCGCTGGTGGAAACCAAGTCGGCAACGGCGCGCCGCTTTGGGCGACGAAGATGGACGGTCAACCTGTTGGCCAACACGACATGTGGGAGCTCTACTACCTCGACCCGGGTGTTATTCGGGCGTTCGACAACTTCTGGAACACCACCGGGAAACACCCCGAACTGACGGAGCATTACGCCAAGGCGTGGCAGGCGGTGGCGAAGTACTTCGCCAAGAGCGAGACGGTCGTCGCCTACGACCTGATGAACGAACCTTATGGCGGCACGATTCAAGGGCCGAGGTTTGAAGCCGGGCCGCTGACTGCCCTTTATCAACGCGTGACCGAGCAGATCCGCCAAGTTGATCAAGATTCCTAGATTTGTGTGCAGCCGCAAGCGATCGGC
>DAONBX010000068.1:0-2586 GCA_035401705.1 Aeromicrobium sp. | reverse complement strand
TGCCGTCTGGCCGACAACTTCGGCAGCCTTCGCTGGATCCTGGACGTCAGGAAGTTCTACGATGATCCGGTTTTCCCCGGTCCGCGCCAGCGTTGGTTCAGACACACCAAGCGCGTCAACTCGCCCGCGCAGAACTTCAACTGCTCGATCGGTGGCGGCCGCGTCAGCCTTAACTCGGTCGGTGGATTGTGCTTCGAGGGTGATCTGGGTGCCACCACGCAAATCGAGGCCGAGGCTCGGCTTCATCTGCCACGCGACAAGCGCGGCGATGGCAATAACCAGCACCGAGGCGATCCCGCGATAAAGGTTGTCGCGTGAGCCCGCCGGGACCGGCTTACGGGGCTTCTTCGCCTTTGGCTTTTTGGGCTTCTTCGAACTGTCGGACTTCTTGAGGGGCATGGCTGTCTCTCGGGTTGCGCGGACAGTCGTCCGCGAGGTCTGCTCTGGGCGTTGAGGTAGTTCAGCGCAGTGGAGGGGCGCGGCCGAAAACGGCCGCAGAAATCGTTTCGCGTCGCGAAGTCAGCCAAACAAGAAGTGCGAACAGAAGCAGCGTCGGCAGGGCCGAAAAACTTGTTGACAAGATCGCGGGTGATTCAACTGCGAGTTTGTGGTGATCGTCGGCGGTAGGAGCACCTAGCGTCGCCCGGTGCTGGCCAGAGGCGTCAGCAGGATCTGAGACCGTCGCAGTTTGAGTACGTTGGCTTTCGCCTCGACCGATTGATGCCGCGCTAAAAAGCGCCACCACGCCGGCCAGTAGCACGGCAAGCAGCGTTGCGACGATGGGTCGCAATCGGTGGGCGGTCAAGATCACTTGGCGAGTGTAACGGCTTTAGGCCGATCTGTAGATGCGCCGGGTCGGGAAGCGCCTCACGGCGCGTGGCCGCTCGTAGCGGCTAATTTTGGGACCCGGGGCTACCGCGACCCGGCGCTCGATAAAGAGTAGACGATTCGCAAAACAATTAATGCAGTTCCCCGAGGCGTTCTAACTCTGCGGCACGCCGCAGATGGCTGGCCGTATCCATCAGTCGCGCGGCGCTGGCCGTGTCGGTTCCTTCAGTTTGGCTACGGCCGACACCGACGATGTGGCAGAAAGCCGCCGCGCGGTCCAAGGCGACATCAAAATCTGGACTCAGCAGGCCGCGGATCACCGTGTCGGCCAACTCCATCACCTCGTTCGGTCCCGGCGGATCAACGACTCCCGCGAGCACCTCATCGACTGGGGCGAAGGATCGTCCGGTCTCGAACTCGCGTGCTGCTTGGACGGGGTTTCGCCGAACCCAAGTGCGCAATACGTACAACCGCCAAAGAGCGCCGGCGACTGATTCGGCCGGAGCCTGTGACCAAAGCTCAGCGATTACCGCTAGGCCTTCAGTGTCGGCCAAGTGGACGACCCGGTCGACTAGTTCCTGATCTGTGCTCCCGGCAGCGCCACGAACCAGCAGATGGGCGATGCGATGGCCTGCGGCGGTGCGTTCGGCCGGATCGTCACCGCCAGCAAGTGCTTCAATCTTCGCGGCGCCCGGCATTGAGGGACGCGAAAAATCAGCCATGAATCCAGCCTAACCCGGGGCTGTAACCAAATTAGGGGGAAGGTAATAGTCAGGATTTAGGATCGATCAACGCGGCGAAGATTGGCCCGGCGACAAGGTCGAGTTGCCACGGTCTGGCTCCGGCCTCGGCGAGGAACTGGGCGACTATCGAATCGGAGAGTTCGGTCGGTGGCTGCCAAGCCAAGGCGCGAACCGGAGTTGGAGCAATCAAGTTCTCGGCAGGCAGGTTTTTTTGGGTCGCAATTTCGGAAATCGACTCGCGCACTCGAGCTAATCGAGCCGCGGCCACGGGATCCTTGTCGCCCCAAGCGCGGGCGGGGGGAGGGCCGTCGGTTTTTTGCCCTGAAGTTGGTAATTCTGTTTCGTCGAGAGCTTGGCCGCGTTCGATCGCGGCGAACCACTCGTCGAGGTACCGTCGGTGTCCCCGGCGCTGCATCGTCCTGTCCGATTTGAGCGCGCCAACTGTCGCCGGTGGGCCGAGCGCCAAGGCCACGATCGAGGCATCAGGCAGAATCCGGCCCGGCGTGACGTCCAAGTTGGCGGCAAGCTCATTTCGGGTCGTCCACAATTCACGAACGATCGCCAGTGCTCGGCGACTGCGGATTTTGTGGATGCCAGAGGTGCGCCGCCACGGGTCGCGCCGTTCGGGCGGGCCGGTGAAATCGAGTAAGGCGTCAAAGTCCTGGCGGGCCCAATCGAGCTTTCCGGCAGAATCTAGGTCGGCAGTGACAGCGTCTCGAAGTTCGACGAGGACCTCAACGTCTAGCGCGGCGTATTCCAGCCATGGGTCAGGAAGCGGACGAGTAGACCAATCGGCCGCGGAATATTCCTTGGCCAGGCTCATCGAAAGATAGTGCTCAACTAGTGATGCCAAGCCGACCTTGGGAAGGTTCAGCAGACGCCCAGCAAGTTCGGTGTCAAAAAGAGAATGAGGGCGTAGACCAACCTCGGCCAAACAAGGCAGGTCTTGGGTGGCCGCGTGCAAAATCCATTCGGCGTCGCCAAAGGCGTCACCCAGTTCGTGAAGATCATCAAA
>DAONBX010000067.1:0-2810 GCA_035401705.1 Aeromicrobium sp. | reverse complement strand
GATCGGTTGGTCCGTCGTGGAGCCAGGATTTGATGTGGTGGGTTTCGGTCCAGCCCGGTGGCCGGTCACAGTCGGGGAAAGCACAGCCGAGGTCCCGGTGGGCGAGGGCCCTGCGTTGGGCTGGCGAATGGAGACGCTGGGTCCGGCCAAGGTCTAAGACCTGCGATTCGCTACCGAGCGCTGCCGGCAGGACCCCGGTACCGCAGGCGAGTTGGCGTAACTGGCCGGCCGAGACTCGCGTGCCATGTTCGGTAACACCGGCGGCGTCGCAGCGGCCTCGCAGGGAGTCTTCGGAAATCGTGATCATGAGGGTGGCGGCGACACCGCCGTGGTTGCCGAACTCACCGGTCGGCAAATGCCGCAACAAGTCAGCGAACGCGTTCCCGGCACGCTCCTTATAGGACGGGCGCTCGTCTAGGGTCGCGTCCTCGAAAGTCAGCTCACCGGTATCGGTATCGAGGTTCTCGTTGCGCCTACGTGGACTGGTCTTCGCCTCCAGGGCAGACCTGAGAATGTCTGCGGTCAACGCGTCCAAAGTGAAGCCGCCTTTGACCATCCCAGCCTCATCAGGACGAGTCATCCAAAACTCTGCCGCCTGGACTGCCGTCTCTTCTTGGCGAACCAACTCTTGGTTTTCGATCCGGTCGGCCCACTCACGATCTACGACCTCAACGGCACGCCTAGCTTTGTGCTGGAGTTACTCGAGCAGCATTCCTGGCGCGGCCTCAGCCAAATCAGTCTCAACCGCGGAACGATCAGCCGCCGACAAATCAATCGGTAGGTCGTCGAGGGCTTTGGCGACGACGGCGGCCTTGTCGGTACTCATCCCAGGTTTTGAGAGTTGCCCAGCCAGAACCGGCGACTCGTCCAACTGGCGAGCCAACTGAAGATGCTTTGCTGCACCCCGCCGAGACAGCCCAGCCTCCGCGGCCACGAGCGAAGCCATCGAACCCGCACCGGCCGCCTTGTGTGCATCTTTGCGAGCACCGGCCGACGTCAACGCGAACTGCAGTCGTTGCGCCCGACTAATGATCGACTGCACCGTTTGAGACGCCGAAACTAACTCGGCCGGATCAAGTGAATCAAGGTCAACCGCGAGCGCCGCATCAAACGCAGCAATCTCGCCGCTGAGGTGCTCGATAGCCGTTGCCATAATCCAAATCTAATCGAACAACAGTTCGAGGTCAAGGCAAAATTCACACACTTTACAGATCACTAAATTTTTGAAAGTTCACGATTCTGGTCAGCCGCCAATAGCGTGCGCCAGCGTCCCCACTCCCGAGAGGATGTCGTTTCCTAGGCGCACTGCATCGTCTGGCGCCTGTTCCTGGGCCGCACCGCCGACCGCGACAACAAGTTCAGGGCGCTGCGCACGCAATGCCGTGATAACTCGTGCAGTCGCTTCAACATCGGGCGACGTTGGTAGCGCGAGGACCACGGCAGAGGGCCGGCGATCTTCGACGACTCGAAGCCAATCCTCAACTGGCAAGTCCGCGCCCAGATAGTCCGTGTTCATTCCGTGCCTCCGTGCTGCGACCGCGAAAGCGAGCAGGCCGATTTCGTGGCGGCTGTTTGGAGCAAGTCCAAGAACAATTCGAGGACCATGGCCGAATGCTGCGGCTGCCTCGTAGGCAACCGCGAGTCTACGCATCACTGCGTTGGACGCTAGGTGTTCGCCCGCGACGCTGACTCGACCATCTGACCAAGCATCTCCAAGTTCATGCAACGCAGGAAATAGGTGGCTATCCATCACGACTTCAAAACTGCCGAGGGAGAACAACTGGTCTAAAACCGTTCCGATTCTGGCTGCGTCCATTCGTGCTGCCGCTTCGATCAATTGGGAGGGTAGATCTGAGCCGACCTTTTTCCCATCAGAGCTAAAACCTTCGTTGCTTGCAATTGGCAAAACCTGTCCGCTGATGGCACGCTTACCAACCTCGTCGGCAGCCAATCTGGCAGTCCAGCCTTGGTTTATCAATTCCTTCATTGAGCGCAGAGCGTTGACGTCGCCCTCGTCATATACGCGGTATCCGCCCTCGGTCCGAGTCGGCGAAACAATTGCGTATCGACGTTCCCAAGCACGAATCGTGGCTGGCGAAATACCAACCTGTTTCGAAGCGTGCTTGATCGTGTACATCCTGCGTCAGCCTACCGAATCGAGTTCTGCGAGAACTTCTTTCATGCGCTTTGCGCCGGCGCGCCCGAGACGGAAAAATGCCAGCCTTAAAATTGGCTCAAGGAATTTGGCCGCTCCTTTGAGCGTGAACTCCGCCTGATATCTCACCGAGGTGCCGCCCTCGATGGCTGCGAACGAGATCGTGTCGAGGGCATTGACGGTCTCGTTTTCACCCCTAAAGACCACCCGCGCATTGGGCTCGTACTCCACTACGAAATAGGTCAGGTCCGTATTCCGACCAAGAAAACGTGAAGTGTTCCGGTAGGTGGAACCGACCCGGCCATCGCCTGAAATCAACTTGGTCCGAACTGTCCCGGGGTCCCATTTCTCGGTATTTGTGAAGTCCGCCAAGAAGGCAAATGCCTCGGGCGTTGCCAACGCGCAGTCAATCGCTTCGTCGATTGTTATTACCATGGACATACCTTATACTAACCTTAGACAAGCATTAGACATTAGGCGACGAGTACGAGGAGTGCAATGAATTCAACCGCTGGAACCAGACGACCAACGGTGGCAGTCATTGGCGGTGGAGTCTCCGGCCTGACTGCCGCCTACCTGCTTGCTCGTAGCCACGATGTGACCGTGTTTGAATCCGAAAAGCGTCTCGGTGGACATGCACATACCCACCAACTGC
>DAONBX010000066.1:0-2909 GCA_035401705.1 Aeromicrobium sp. | reverse complement strand
CAGGAGCAGCGATGACGCACCCCTCGCACTCTGGCAACACGTCAGAGTGGGAGCTGATGCGGCGGCACTTCTCCGATGAACGACTACGGCTCTACCTGACTGAGGCCAACGGAGACGAAGACGCCGCAGCACACTTGTACCAGTGGAACAGCCGCTGCTCGGCGGCATTCTGGGAAGCCCTTGGCTACCTGGAAGTTTCCCTCCGCAACGCTCTTGACGCACGTCTGACACTACGTCAGCACAAACAGGGACAGACTCGACACTGGGTCTTTGACGATGCTCGACAGCTGGGCCGTGATGCACGTGGGGTCGGTCGCCATGCTCACCCTTACCAGGGCGTTGCGACTGCGATTCGCCGGGTGCAGGCCAACGGGAAGCCACTCGATCCCGCACAGATCATCTCGGAGCTCCCTTTCGGGTTCTGGCATCAACTCGTCGCCCGGAGGCAGATGTTCCTTTGGCCGGACCTCGCCGCCGCGTTCGCCCATGCTCCTAGCCGTTCCCAGTTCCTGTGCGGGATCGACTTGCCAAGATGCGTGATCTGCGCAATCGCATCGGCCACCATCACCGCATCTGGTCACTCGACCTTGATACTCGGTGGGGTGACTTGGTTGCCCTGGCCGGGTGGATCGACCCGCAGTTGCGTGCGTGGATCGAAACGAACACAGGCGTCCCCGCCGCACTCGGCCTGCGGCCGTGAGG
The DNA here is from genome assembly GCA_035401705.1 of Aeromicrobium sp. GTDB lineage: Bacteria > Actinomycetota > Actinomycetes > Propionibacteriales > Nocardioidaceae > Aeromicrobium. The sequence goes on along the minus strand of DAONBX010000066.1, from coordinate 2,207 downwards.
TTGCGCGCTGTCCTCACCGCCCCGCGCGTGCCTTCGTCAACGCCGGGTAACCCGTGTCGACTGTGTTCGGGCCTGACGGTCTTCTGAAAGCGTGTCTCCGGCTGGTCGAGCAGGTGGCTCAAAAGCGACTTCTGACCAAGCAACTCTTTCACCCATGCGCGTGAAGTCCAGCGAATTGTCAGCGCCGGCTGGCAGAATTCGGGGCGTGTCGAGGTAGTCACGCTCCACTCGGGGGCAGTTAGCCGAAAAGGCGCATTCATTCAGTCTGGAGCAGGCATGAAATTCGAGGTAAAACTCCCGGTCGAAGCCGGTTTCGTCGGAGATGAGGATTGATGGATTCGGTGTCTCTTCCGACTTGGGACCAGTTCATGATCCCGGTGCTCAAAGTCCTTGCCGACGGGAAAGTCCGTAGTCGACGCCAACTCTTTGACGAGGTCGCGGCACGCGAGCAACTCACGGCCGAGCGGAAGGCGGTCGTCCTCGACTCGGGCCAAACCAAGTTTGAAAACCGGATTGGTTGGGCCGTGTCGTACCTCGTCAAAGCTCAGGCAATCTACCGCCCGAGCCGTGGGCAGCAGTCGATCACCGATGTGGGCCGCGAACTGCTTCAGAACTTTCCAAACGGCTTGACGGAGAAAGATCTGCAAGGGCTCGACGGGTATGAGAACGACAGGGACAGGCGCCAGTCGCGGAAGACGTCAGTTGGTGTCGCCGCAGACACCAGCGAACTTGACCCGGTCGAGCAGGTCGAGACGGGCATCGCCCGAATAAATGAGGGCGTCGCCACCGAACTCATCCAACGACTCCACGAACGCGAACCGGCCTTCTTCGAACAGGCGGTCGTCGATCTGGTTGTCGCAATGGGCTACGGCGGAGCCGACGCTCGCGCTACCCGTACGCAGTTATCGAACGACGGCGGAATCGACGGCATCATCGACCAAGACACCCTCGGGTTGAATCGGGTCTACATCCAGGCCAAGCGTTACGCGCCCGAGAACGCAGTCGGTCGTCCCGACATCCAGTCATTTGTGGGGGCGCTGCACGGCCAACAAGCCAATCAGGGCGTCTTCATCACGACCGGACGCTTCAGTTCGGGCGCCGTTGAATATGCCGGAAGTGTCGCCACTCGAGTTGTGTTGATCGACGGGCAGCGTCTCGCCGATTTGATGATTCGCTATCGCGTGGGCGTCCAAGCCAAACGAACACTTCATATTGTTGAAGTAGATGAGGACTTTTTCGTATGACCAAGGAACAGCAGCGCGCCGAACTCCACAAGACCATCTGGCGTATCGCCAACGATTTGCGTGGCAGCGTCGACGGTTGGGACTTCAAGTCTTATGTGCTCGGCATGCTCTTCTACCGGTTCATTTCCGAGAACCTGGCCGCCTACCTGAACGGTCTTGAGCGCGAGGCCGGCGTCGCAGACTTCGACTACGCCAAACTTGGCGATGCGGACGCGGAGTTCGGTCGCAAGGACACGGTCGACGAAAAGGGCTTCTACATCCTGCCGAGCGAACTGTTCGCGAACGTTCGAAAACGCGCCGCCGGAGACGAGAACCTCAACGAGACGCTCGCGCGAATCTTTACCAACATCGAAGGATCGGCTGTTGGCAGTGACAGTGAGGACGACCTCAAGGGCTTGTTCGATGATTTGGACGTCAACAGCGCCAAACTCGGCAACACGGTCGCGCGACGCAACGAGAAACTGGTCAAGTTGCTCGACGCGATCGGTGACCTAGATCTTGGCGGCGAGTTCACCGAGAACACGATCGACGCTTTCGGTGACGCATACGAGTACCTGATGCAGATGTACGCATCGAGCGCCGGCAAATCAGGTGGCGAGTACTACACGCCTCAAGAAGTCAGTGAACTGCTCGCCCGGATCACCGTCGTCGGCAAGACCGAAGTGAACAAGGTCTACGACCCGGCAGCAGGATCGGGTTCCCTGTTGCTGAAGTTCGCGAAGGTGCTCGGCAAAGAGAATGTGCGCAACGGGTTCTACGGTCAGGAAATCAACCTGACGACCTACAACCTCGCGCGGATCAACATGTTCCTGCACGACATCAACTACGAGCAGTTCGACATTTACCACGGCGACACCCTCACCGATCCGGGCCATTGGGACGACGAGCCGTTTGAGGCGATCGTGTCTAACCCGCCGTACTCGATCAAGTGGGAGGGCGACGCCAACCCGCTGATGATCAACG
>DAONBX010000065.1:0-4038 GCA_035401705.1 Aeromicrobium sp. | reverse complement strand
CGGTCGCCGACGTAATACGGGCCGTCGACGGACCGCTGGTTTCGGTCTACGGTGTTCGGCCAGAATCAGTCGTCTACACCGGTCGCGCCGAAGTCCTCGGCCCTGTGTGGGTGGCCGCGCGAAGCGCGCTTCGCGAAGTCCTCGAGGACGTAACCATCGACCAACTCGCCTCTGGCCAGCTGCCCGCTTCGGTTGTTGATCGCACTGCCGACGATGATGCTTGGCGCTCACACTGAAATGCTCCGCAACCTAGTTTTGGTGTTCGCTGGCGGCGTTGTCGGCACGCTCCTGCGTGCCGGCCTAGTCCCACTGATCGGCGAACCGGCCGACCTCCCGCTTGGCGTCCTGGTCGTGAACCTCGTCGGCGCGTTCGCGTTGGGGTTTTTGGTGGGCTACCTGACCCGAATCGGCTCTGGAGAAACGGACCACGGCTTGCGTCTGCTGTTCGGCACCGGCCTGCTCGGCGGGTTCACCACCTACAGCATGTTGGCCACCGACGTGGCCGTGATGATTCAAGACGGTCGAGTCTTGGCAGGGGTTGCGTACGGGTTTGGCAGCGTCGTCTTAGGTATTGGGGCCAGTTGGCTGGGTCTACTCGCCGCGCAGGTTTCGAGGCGTCCGGCATGAATACTTCTGCGGTACTCCTGCTTGGCCTAGCTGGCGGAACTGGTGCGACTCTTCGGTACTTGGTCGACCGGGCCGCTTCGGCTCGTTTTGGGCTGAACTTCCCGTGGGGAACCACCCTGATAAACCTGACTGGCTCGTTCGCGTTGGGCCTTGCCACTGGAGCAGCGCTCGGAAGTCCGACCTACGCCCTAGTCGCCACCGGCGTGCTGGGCGGCTACACGACTTTCAGCACTGCGAGTTTAGAGAGCGTCCAATTGCTTAGCCGCGGCCACTATTTGGCTGCCCTCGTTCAGGGACCCGGTCAAATCGTCACCTGCGTCGCATTGGCGACTGTCGGGATCTTGATCTGACAAAGCCTGGGACCCCTCAAGGATCCCAGGCTTTGCGCAGCGCTAGTTGAAGGTCACGGCATCAACGGCAGGAACAGGCAGTTGTTGCCAGTCGACTTGCCCGACACTCGATCGGTGATCCAGTCCAACGCATCTCCCTGGTCCGCGATCAGCGGCAGGAAGTGGTTGGTTAGGACGACCTTGTCACCAAGGTTCGGCAACAGGATCGGCTTGTAGGTGACGTTGCCGCCCAACTTGCACCAATCGACCGCCAACTGACGGGCCTGACCGTGCGGAACCGAATCATCTGCGGTACCAGTCGAGACGCGAACCGGGAAGGACGGCTTGACCTTGCCGATGCGCTGGTCTTCAACTACTGCACGCACCGCGGGCTCACGCTTGAGGATCTCTGCCAGCGAATAGCCCTGCTTGGTCAACGAGGACGACTTGGTGAACGCATACTTGATTAGGCCATCGCCAACGCAAAGTGTCTTAGCGTCTTCGAATACTTTCGCGCCCTTTTCACTCAAGTACTTATCGAGGATCGGCGCGAGGTCTGGGAAGTTCTCGGCCATGCCATTGATCGTCCACGCCAGCGCTACAGCCAAGGCGCTGCCGTCGATGCCGGTCATCACCTTGGTGAGGTCGGCGGGCGGGGCGCCAACATAGGCACCCGAGATCTTCAGTTCAGGGGCGTAAGACGCCGCGAACTCGGCGGCCGACCCGGTCGCTCCGCCACCTTGGCTGTAGCCGTAAAGACCGATCTTTGAACTGTTCGTCAACGACGTGTTTGGCAGTTTGAGCGCGGCTCGGGCCGCGTCGAGTACCGCATGGCCTTGGTCGATTCGACCGACGTAGGTGTGGGTGCGGTCGGTTGTGCCGAGGCCGACATAGTCGGTGACCATCACGCCGATTCCCTTAGCGAGGAGTCGGTAGGCAGCGATGTTCTCGTAGCCGACCGAAACACCCAAGGGGTCGAGGTTGATCGCGAGCGGCTTTTCCAGCGCGAGCGAAGGCGCGCACTGGTCGCCTTGACCCATGGTTCCGGAGGCTTGGACGATTAGCGGGCGTGGGCCCGAACCTTTCCACTTGGCGCTCGGCTCGATGTAGGCGCCGGTGACTGCGACGGGCTTGCCGTTCATGTCGGTGGACTTAAACATGACTCGCGTCGCGGTGCCTGGCATTGTCTTGCCGTCGAGGCCGGGCAAGGTAAGCCCGATTTTCATCGGTTCGGAGCGAACGAGCGCGCCGTTGTCGGCCGGCAGATACTGCGGCGGGTTGTAAAACACTGGAATGGTCAACCCGCGCGAGACGGTGTCACCTTCGGCGGCGTTAGCGGGAACAGCGATGGCCACACCTGCGGCACCAACCACCACTGCTGTTGCCAATCTCCCCAAAGATCGTGGCGAAACGAACGACATACTTTCTCCTATTCGGTGCCAGCTGGGGTCTAGACGAGACTGGTTCTCGTCCGGGAGTAGTCGACCGAGGTAACTTTGAGTTGAACTTCGGTTTCCCCCACCGAACTCAAGCAACCCCACCTTTGGACTTTAAGGCCTGCCGCAGCCTAATCGAGTGATCTGCGCCACGTCAATAAGAAACACTGAGTATCTTATTTTTTGTTGAGTGCCGGCATCCAGCAGGTGTCAACGATTTGGATCCGGACGGCTTCAAGTGGCGTCTCGTTTGTCGTTAGGTAGTTGAAGAACAGCAATGCCGGGCCGACCAGCAACGCCGAATCTGAAACCTCAGCAGGATCTTTGCCGGCTAGTTGGAGCAGGTGTTTTACGAGCTCTGCCGCGGCATTGGAGTTTGCGGCAGTTACTAGTTCGGAATAGACACCGGCCGACTCGGCGACGACTGCGCGAAAGACTGACCCGAAGGCCCCGCCGAGCATTCCGGCCGCACCTTCGAGCATTAGCAGGAGGTCTTCGCGAAGGTCACCAGTCCAGCGATCCAGCGAGAGTTCAACCGTGGAGCGTTCGTTCACTGCAGCCAACGCGAGCGCGAGCCGATCTGGCCACCGGCGGTACAATACCGATTTGCTGGTTTCGGCCCGATCGGCCACCACCTGAACCCGGAACTCGTCCCACGGCAACTCCTGCAACACGTCCCACGCCGCCGCCAGAATGTCTGATTCGAGGGCTTCGCCCCTGCGCCTAGTCGACACGGTTGCTCCGATGCACGGCCCAAGCGTATCGGTCAGGGTTTCACGAACTAGGCAACTGCTTCGGGTGGGCGATACTGGGTTCGAACCAGTGACCTCTTCGGTGTGAACGAAGCGCGCTACCACTGCGCCAATCGCCCGAACGCACCATTTCAAGTGCGACGACTACCCTAGCCCACCGGCATCGCCTGCGCGGTTCGCACCCCAGTTTCTGCGCCGTGGACTGAGTTCAGCCAACTAGTGCTTGATCGCGAAACGGCGGGCGAACGGTTGCAACCACTTTGGCGCCCACCAGTTGGCGTCGCCAAGCACGGTCATCGTTGCCGGCACCAGCAGCATCCTGACGATCGTTGCGTCCAAGGCCACCGCCAAGGCGAGCGCGAAGCCCGCCTCCTTGATTGGCAGCAGCACGCCGGAGGCAAACCCGATGAACACCACGATGATCACTAGGGCGGCCGAGGTGATGATGCGACCTGAACTTTGCAGCCCGGCCGCGACGGCCTCGTTGTTCGACATGCCCGAGTCGTAGTACTCCTTGATCCGCGCGATCAGGAACACCTCGTAGTCCATCGCGAGGCCGAACCCGAACGCCACCACGACCGCAACGACGTAACTTTCCAGCCCGCCAACGGACTCAAAGCCGAGCAGTCCAGAGCCGTGACCGTGCTGGAACACCCAGGTGGTGATACCCAGCGAGGCCGCAATAGACAACACGTTCGTCAACAGTGCCTTCACCGGGACCAGCACCGAACCAGTCATCAAGAAAAGCAGGATGAATGTCGCCAACAGCACTAGTCCGCCAGCGAACGGCAGACCGTCGATTAGCGCACCTGAGAAGTCCGCCTGGCCGGCCGCTTGGCCACCGATCCACACGTCGATGTTCGTGTCGAGTTCGCGCAAGTCGCGCACCAGCTT
>DAONBX010000064.1:0-4564 GCA_035401705.1 Aeromicrobium sp. | reverse complement strand
GTTGGCGAATCGAACTCAACCCCAGAGACAAGAGACCAGACTTCTACCCACCCGGAAAACAGACACCGGTCAGGAACACCAGATACCGGCCACTCGTCGCCTAAAAGCCAAAAGAAATGACGCGACATAGAGGAACTATGTCGCGCCACATCACAAAGTGCCGGTGACAGGACTTGAACCTGCACATCCCGAAAGACACCAGGACCTAAACCTGGCGCGTCTACCAATTCCGCCACACCGGCAACCTGACTAGTCTATGGTCTCTTGCGTAGCGGTCATCAACTAGGGGAGTCAAATGTCTACAGTTTCGTCGGCAGTCACCGATCAAAACCAGTCGATTGGCAAGGTCCGTGAAACCGGAACCTGTTTCTTGCTGATGATCGTCACCCTAGGTTTTTACAGCCTTTACTGGTTCTACAAAGTGCACGCCGAAATGAAACAGCACTCCGGTGCAGGCCTAGGTGGCGGACTGGCTCTAGTGCTGGCCATCTTCGTTGGCATTGCCATGCCGTTCGTTAGCTCCAGCGAAGTCGGCGGACTTTACCAACGCCGGGGACAGCAGGCTCCAGTAACCGCGGCCACTGGCCTATGGGCACTCCTGCTCGGCTGGTTCTTTTTCGTCGGTTTGATCGTCTGGTTCGTCAAGACCAACGCCGCGCTAAACGAATACTGGAAGTCGCTGGCCTGATCGACTAGGCGAGCCGCCGAGGCCTGGCCGGTCAGTCCAGGCCCAGGTCTCGGCGTAGCTTCGCCACGTGTCCGGTTGCCTTCACGTTGTATTGAGCCAACTCGATCTTTCCGGCCGGATCAATGACGAAAGTCGACCGGATGACACCCTGGACGACTTTGCCGTAAAGCTTCTTCTCGCCGAAGGTGCCGTACTCGGTCAACACTTCCTTCGCCGGATCCGAAAGCAGCGTGATCGTCAAACCGTCCCGCTCACGGAACTTCGCCAACTTTTCCGGCTTGTCGGGACTTATGCCCAACACCTCAAAGCCCTCGGCCTTCAACCGGTCGATCGAATCTGAGAAGTCACAGGCCTGCTTCGTGCAGCCCGGTGTCATCGCCGCGGGGTAGAAGTAGACGATCACCCGACGGCCACGCAGATCCGACAAGGTGACCTCCTTGCCATCGTCAGTTGGTAGCGTGAACTCCGGCGCAACGTCGCCGGTCTGCAATCGAGTCGTCATGGGCACTATCCTGACAAGACACGCGAAACGCAATGAAGGGACTCCCGTGGCATCTGCGAAGTCGAACCCCTACGGGGAAACACCAGACGAACTCGCCGAGAGTATCGAGCAGACCCGTCAGCGACTCAGCGGAACCATCGACGAACTCGTCGATATGGTCAAACCCGCCAACATCGTCAAACGGCGAGTAGACCGGATAAAAGCCCATTTCGTTGACCCCCAGACCGGGCCGCGCTACGAAAACATCGTCCCGGCAGCAACCAAGACCGCCGGAGTCATCGTCGGCATAATCGTCCTACGCAGGCTGCTGCGGTAGCTGGCATTCGCAACCCAGCAGGCACACGGTGAGCACCTCAGATCGGCTCCCATTCCGGTGGCCGCAACTGCCGCGCTCGAAGGTGACCTTCAAAGATCGACTACACCGAGTAAGGCGCAGTTGGCGGCTACTAGTGCGACTCGCTGTCGCCACCGGCAGCGCCTACGCGATCGCCCGTTACGGCTTCGGTCACCCGCAACCATTCTTCGCCCCGATCGCCGCAGTCATCGCACTGACTGCCGGCGCCGGCAGGCGCCAACGCATCGTCTTCGAAATGGTCCTCGGCGTCGCCTTCGGCGTACTCGTCGGCGAACTGCTAATCCAAGTGATCGGCCGCGGCGTCTGGCAAATCGCCCTAGTGGCCGCACTGACCGCAGTGGTGGCGATGCTGTTCAACCTCAGCGGCATCGCCCTTACCCAAGCAGTCAACTCGGGCCTGCTGCTTGCTGCCGTCCTGCCCTACCCGGGGGCAGGCAACCCGGCAGTAACCCGATTCATCGATGCGCTCGTCGGCGGGCTCTGCGGACTGGCGATGGTGCTTCTGCTGCCGCGAAACACCGTGCGAGACATCGACGAAAGTCAACAAACCCTGCTCGGTCGACTCGCGTCGATCCTGGCCAAAATCGCCGAATCGTTGCGGACAAACGACTCCGACTTAGCCGACCTAGCGCTGACCCAAGCACGTGAAGCGCAGCCGCTCATCGACTCGCTTCGGGCGACCTCCGCCAGCGTCACCGAAGTCGCCCAGTTGGCGCCGCTGCGCTGGAACCAACGCGCCGACGTCCAACGCTATGCCGACAGCGTAAACGACCTCGACAACGCGATCAGGGACACGCGTGTCCTAGCCAGGCGCGCTGCGGCGATGCTGCGCCACGGCGAACAGGCGCCATCCGGACTCGCCAGTTCGGTGGACGCCCTCGTCGAAGCGATCGAGATTTATGCGAACGATTTCGCCACCTCGACCGAACTGGCTCGCGCCAACGAGCGACTAGTCGAAGCGTCCGCCGAAGCGATCTTGGCGCTGAGTGATGGGCTGACGATCAACACCGCCTCCATCGCGGCCCAGATTCGCAGCCTCGCCGCCGACCTGCTGATGGCTGGGGGAGTGCCACGCGCCGACCTCGACGACCTGCTTGACGTCGACTGAAACGCACGAACCGGTATCAGGACCGCCAGCGCCTGCTCCTAGCCAGAAGTTGCTAGGGAGGGCAAATGGCAGAGCGGCCAGAAAATGAATCACGAGTCGACCCAGATCTGGATCGACTCGTGATTATCGAGCAAGCAAAGCGCCGTCGCCGTTCAGCCCGGCGCCTTCGGCTAATTCAAACTCGGATCTCGGGCATCAGCCAAAAGCAATGACCCAAAGTGAGAATCAGTTGCTGAGCGCTTCGGCGAACGCCAAGATCCGTTTTGCGTCACGGATATGGAGTTCCTCAACCATCTTGCCGTTGAACGTCACCACACCCGAACCGGCGGCCTGCGCCTCCTCGAACGTCGAAATCATTTCGCGGGCCCGCGAAATATCGGCCTCAGACGGGCTGAACGCAACGTTCGCCGGCTCAACCTGCGACGGGTGGATCAACGTCTTGCCGTCAAAGCCCATCTCGCGGCCTTGGCGTGCCTCAGCGTCGAACCCCTCAGGATCTTTCACATTGTTGTAGACGCCGTCGATAATGACCTTGCCGGCAGCGCGAACTGCCAACAGCGTCCACGAAAGCGACGCCAACACGACCGGGTTGCGACCAGCAACATGCAGGCCGTAAGTCTCGTTGACGATGTCGTTCGTGCCCATCACGATCACCGTGAGGCGCTCGTGCGCGGCCGCGATCTCCTCGGCGTGCAGGAGCGCCTTCGGCGTCTCGATCATCGCCCAAAGTTGCGTGTGCGCGGGTGCGCCAGCAGCCTCAATCGCGGCGACCAGCGAACGCACCTGCTCGGCCGACTCGACCTTGGGCACCAAGATCGCGTCGGGACCGGCCGCGGCGGCCGCCACGATGTCGGCGTCGTGCCACTGGGTGCCGATCGAGTTGACTCGGATCGCCAATTCGCGGCGGCCATACTCACCTGACTTGACCGCAGCGACCACATTGGCGCGGCCCTGCTCCTTACTGTCTGGGGCAACCGAATCTTCCAAGTCAAGGATCAGCGCATCGGCGTCGATCGTCTTGGCTTTCTCCAGCGCACGCTCATTAGCGCCGGGCATATATAGAACTGAACGGCGGGGACGAATATCAGTCATCAGTAGATCCTCAGAGGTCGTAGGCCGCGGCCAGTTCGGGGTCACGTTCGGCGAGCGACTTGGCCAGATCCAACATCACCAAGCACTGCTTGCAGGAGGCGTCGTCTTCCATCTTGCCGTCGATCATCACCGCGCCCGAACCGTCACCCATCGCCTCGACGACCCGCTTGGCGTGGGCAACATCGGCAGGACTGGGGGAGAAGACGCGCTTGGCGATCTCGATCTGGACCGGGTGCAGACTCCACGCGCCCACGCAGCCGAGCAAGAAGGCGTTGCGGAACTGGTCCTCGCACGCGACGACGTCCTTGATGTCACCGAACGGGCCGTAGAACGGCAGGATGTCGTTCATCGCGCAGGCGTCAACCATCCGCGAGATCGTGTAGTGCCACAGGTCCTGCTGGTAGGTCTGGCGCCCGACGGTCAAATCTTCGTCGGTGGGATCCTGGCGGACCAGGTAGCCGGGGTGGCCGCCGCCAACGCGGGTGGTTTTCATCCGGCGGCTCGCGGCCAGGTCGGCCGGGCCGAGGCTGATGCCCTGCATGCGCGGGCTGGCCGCAGCGATCTCTTCTACGTTCGCGACGCCTTCGGCAGTCTCCAAAATGGCGTGCACGAGGATCTGGCGATCGAGACCAGCACGCGCTTCGAGCTGAGCCAAGATCCGGTCGACGTAGTGGATGTCTTGTGGGCCTTCAACCTTCGGCACCATGATGACGTCGAGCTTGTCGCCGATCTCGGTCACCAAGGTGATCAGGTCGTCGAGTACCCACGGTGAGTCGAGGCTGTTGACGCGGGTCCACAGCTGGGTGTCGCCGAAGTCGG
>DAONBX010000063.1:0-5006 GCA_035401705.1 Aeromicrobium sp. | reverse complement strand
GTTCACCCGGGTAAACCGAACCCGGCACAGTCGCCTTCGAACGCACACCAATCGTATGAGTCCGCAAATTCAACCCACCAGCAATCACGTTGCAGGTGTAGTCAAAACTCTTGTCCAACTCAATCGGAGCCTTCGGTTCCGGATCCTTTGGATCTGTGGGCGGATCAACCGGCGCAGTTGGGCCTTCGGTGTCGCTGGCTGGCAGCGGGCACTCGGACTCAGAACAACCATCACCGATCGGAATCGTGCCAATTACGCGAGCAGCTCGAGTGTCCTCGTCGCGCGTGCAATTTAGATCAGCTTCGGAAATCGAATCCAAAACCGGCGGATCCATCACCGAATGCAACACGAACGCCTTCGGCATCTGAACGTAAATCAGGCCGTTACCCTGCGGGGCCGACGGCACCGAAACGGCCCCGACGTTGCCGTTGGCAACGATCGAAATTTCAGAATCGGCGACCAACGGAACCCAGTTCTTCACCTCTAGGTCACGAACTGGCTCTGCGCGGCGCTCGATCTGCTTTCCGCCAACGCCTACCGCCTGCAAAATCACGTCAGAGGTTGAGGAGCCTTTAACTCGCTCTACCTTCATGTTCTTCATCATCCGATTGACCAGCTTCGGCGGCATGAACAAAGTCAACTCAGACTCAGTGGCCGGAACGGTCGAACCAGCGGTCACCTTGGTGGGCAACGTCGTCTTGGCCGTCACATAAAACTGCTGTGGGCCCTGAAGCGACTGGTTGATCGTCGGGTTGGTTGCCTTACACGTGTAACCAACTCGAGAAATGGACGCGTCCTGAGCAGAGGCAGGTGTGACACCAATCAGCTGAACCCCCACAGCCAACAGGCCCACAACAGCGGCCAACCGCAGCCCGCGCTGCACAAGATTAAATTTCCCCAACATCCGGCTCCCCCTAGAAGCAGGTTGAAAAACGTCCTGACCTTCAAAGGACAGAACAAAGTCGGAAAACTGTAACCCGAAGTTGCAATGTGATGCAAACCACGTTTCGCCTTTCGAGATGACCCGTTACCAGCCAAGAAAGAACAGAACTACCGGTAGTGCGCCCAGCGTTGAAGCAATCGCCAATCCGGCAACGTCGCCTTTGGCCCAGGTCGCCGGCTCCAGCCAAGTCCTCGATCCGGCAGACGCGAATCCCCTCGCATCCATGGCAATCGACACCCGCGTGGCATCACGCATCGCATGAACGAGCAGCGCGAACGTCAGTTCGCCGGTGTAACGGACGAGCCCGACCGGGCTCGCACCCGGCCCGACGCCTCTGGCCCTACGGGTTCGAGTCAATGTCTCCCAGGTCTGGGCAAGTCCGGCGAAGCGTTGCAATGACGCCGAGAATGCGGCCACACCCCGAGCGGGAAGTCGTAGACTCTGAGCGAGATAGTCCCCGAGCCGGGCCGGATCTATGAAGCCTGCGGCGACCGACCCGGGCCAAGCGAGCACCACGATCCGCAGACCTGCAGTCACTGCCATCTCAAGGTCCCTGCCGCCTAGACGCCACGTGGAATACACGACCGTAGAAGCGGCTAACACCGCGAAAGCCAAACAGATCAGAACGTATTTCGGTCTTGGCGTGAATAGCAGCGCGGCGAGCACATAAGCACCCACCGTAGCCACCGCAATCGGCAACGTCCGAACCGCAAACGAACCGGCGAGGGCAGCGAAGCCGACCCACAGCAAGACCAATGGGTTCACCCGCGCGAGCCAGCCGGTCATTTTGAAACCACCTGCCGGAGCCGACCTGCCTGTTCGAGGACGAACTCGGTGTCGCTAGCAATAAATCGGTCATGGGTGCTGATCGCGACAGTGGCTCCTGCGGTTGCCGCGGCCGACAACCACCCGACAACCAACGCCCAAGTCTCGTGATCTTGCCCAACGGTCGGCTCGTCGAGCACCACAAAGTCAGGGCGATGCGCCAAGGCGGCCACCAAAGCAAGTCTTCGCTGCTCACCGCCGGAGAGACGATATGGGTGCGAATCGCCATAGCGGTTAAGCCCGACGGCCTCCAAGACAGAATCAACATCGACTTCTCGACCCACCTTCGCGGCGGTCGTTTCGATTTCACGGCGAACCGTGGTCGCAACGAAGCCGTGCTCGGGGTTTTGGGGCACCCAGCCCAGACCCGCCGCCAACCGACGCGATCGCAATCGCGAACGGTCCGGGGTGACTTGACCAGCCGCCGGCTTCAGCAGTCCGGCGGCAGAAAGCAGCGCCGTGCTTTTGCCCGATCCACTAGGGCCAACAAAGGCAGAGACCTTTCCCGGGTGCAGATGCGCTGAGATGTCGGTAAGCACTCGGTTGACGTGGTTTCCGCGCAAGGTTCGCGTGGTGAGGTCGACGCAAATGCCTTCAAGGCTCACGCCCTCGCTCGGTTCGCTGGGGGCTACTAGGCCAAGCGAGATCGCCGCGGGTTCAGGTGCTGGCCGCCCTGGCAGCCACAGGCCCGGCGGCGCTGCGGCAAGGAACTCGGCCACAGTGCCGTCGAGCACAACCTGGCCGGCGTCCATCACCACGACCCGGTCGACGTACTCCAGCCACGGCTCGAATCGGTGCTCAACCACAATCATCGTGCGATCGCCGACTGCTCGAACCACGGCGTCGCGCACTTGCCTTGCCACGATGTCGTCGAGCATCGAGGTCGGCTCATCCAGTAAGACCAGGTCTGGGCGAAGCGCGAGCACGGCAGCCAGAGCGAGTCGCTGTTGCTCCCCACCCGACAACGCCGAGGTTTGATGCGTCACGGGATAAGTCAGCGACACCTCGGCCATTGCCTGCTCAATCCGGCGATGAATTTCGACCCGACCCAGCCCGACGTTTTCTGGCCCGAACGCAATATCGCGACCGATCTGTTCGGCAACGATTCCGTCGGTCGGGTTCTGTGCGATATATCCGAGTTGACCGCCAGACTTGATCGAGCCGGTCAATTCGCCAGCGATCGTTGCGCCAAGAGCACCGGCCAATGCGTGCAGCACGGTCGACTTTCCGCTGCCGGATCGACCGACGAGCAAAATTCGCTCGCCCGCGTCGACGTTTAGGTTGAAGTTGCTAACCGTGGGCTTGGACCGTCCGAGCGGCGTCCAACAGAACGCCGCTCGAACCTGTCCGGCTTGCATGAAACTAGACCTTGACTACATGCTCGCGGCCGGCTGCAAAAGAATCCAGCGCACCGGCGCGTGCAAGCGCCTGAACCAGCAACCACCCGCCGAGTCCTGCGATTACCGCGCCCGAGAGCGTGAAGAAACCTAGGTGCACGAGTTTGTGTTCGATGCCCCAGTCGGCGTAATAGGAGAACCATTCGTAAACCGATTCACCCGCGCCGGCGAGCGCGCCAGCGGCCAGCGCGACTAGCGGGCCAAAGGAGCGGTAGGCGAACAACGCGAAAACGAGCTCAACTCCTAGCCCCTGTACTGCGCCAGACGCCAACGTGCTCATGCCCCACTCGTTCCCGGGCATAAGCGCCGAAACGGTAGCGGCGATCAGTTCGGTTGCGACCGCGGCACCAGGACGGCGAATGATCAGCGCACCAACCACGCCGGCGATGACCCAGCCGCCGCCAAGCAAGGCGCCGGAGGGAGGGTAAGCAAGCATTCCCGCGGTGCCGATAACGCCGTACAACTTTCCCCAACCCCAAAAGACGACACCAAAAGCGACACCGAGTGTGGCCATTGTGACCAGATCGATGGAGCGGTAGCGCATGGACGTGGATACAGAATTCATCTTGACTCCCTTCGCCGGTACTAACCGGGCAGGTTCGGAAGGGTCGGCGCCCGCGTACTCGCGCCCTCTCAGCCCATCAGCGTGGGTTCCCCTGTCTAATGGGGGCAGTTTATGCCTGGCACGACGGATCTCTAGGTGAGGGGTCCCGCGACTGAAATGAGTTAGGGGCGCAACCTTAAGGTTGCGCCCCTAACTCGGACCCTGAAGTCCTTTAGTTCACTCGAAGTGCATTACTGGTTAGTGCGACGACGCCAAACCAGTACTGCCGCGCCAGAAACCATGATCACCAGTCCGAATAGACCTGCAATCATGCTTGGCCCTCCGGCGGAGGCGAGAACGCCATCATCGGTCGAGACTGCGTCCTCGTCGGCAACCCCACCTGCGGACTCTGCCGAAACTTCAAATGCTGCAGTGGCGATCTGGGTGCCGTTTTGGCTGATGATCAGCGTGTGCTGCCCTGGCGTTGCATTTGCCGGAATGGTGACACTGATCTGGTTAGCGCCAGAAACCGTCTTCGTTCCCAAGTTGACCGGCGTGGAGTGCATGACCGCCTGAACCTGTTGTCCCGCCCAACCGTACGGGAAACGAACCGTCATCGTGCCGCCAGCGATCACCGAGTCGGGCACCTGGATTTCCAATCCACCAGGATCAGTCGTCGGCGCCGTAGTCGGCTCCGTCGTTGGAACCGTCGTTGGAACCGTGGTCGGTTCCGTCGTCGGTGCCGTAGTCGGTGCAGTGGTCGGCTCAGTCGTTGGAACCGTCGTTGGAACCGTGGTCGGTTCCGTAGTCGGCTCCGTCGTCGGAACCGTGGTCGGCTCAGTCGTCGGAACCGTCGTTGGAACCGTGGTCGGCTCCGACGTGGGCTCGGTCGTCGGCTCCGACGTGGGCTCGCTGGTCGGCTCCGACGTGGGCTCGGTCGTGGGCTCGCTGGTCGGCCCGGTCGTTGGCTCTGCCGGAGCAGGGACAACCGGGATCGCGCCCAAGGCGAGATTCGCGGGACCAACACAGGTCAAGTCCGAAGGAATCTCATCTTCTTTAGTTGGGTCATCCAAGTTCTCCACGAAAATCGTCGCATCAATCGTGAAGTTGGCCGGCATACCCAAGACGACTTCACCGGCCACATCGGTCGGAGTTGAAATCGCCGGAACCGTACCCGCAGCCGGGATCAACCAAGGCGCACCAACCGTCTGCGGAATATCAGTCCGCGGGGCAGCCAAACGCGGAATCGGCACCTGCAACGACTTACCCGCCGACGACAACGTCATCACCGAATCAG
>DAONBX010000062.1:0-5329 GCA_035401705.1 Aeromicrobium sp. | reverse complement strand
TCGGGGATTTCCACCAGATCGAACGGTCGTTGGTAGGTCCAGCGCTCCATTTCGAGCCCGGTGATCTTCTCGGTGACTTCCCAATCCTCGCCAAGGGCCTTAGTCACGAGTGGCTCGGCGACAACGACCCGTTGATCGTCCTTGGTGGCGATGACGTAGGTGACCTTTGGATGCACCGCGACAGCAGTGTTCGACACCAGAGTCCACGGGGTGGTGGTCCAGACCAGTAGGTCGGTACCAGCCCAGGGTCCCGAGGTGAGGTTGAACCGGACATAGACCGAAGGATCGACGACGGTCTCGTAGCCTTGGGCTAGTTCATGGTCGGACAAGGTGGTGCCACAGCGCGGGCAGTACGGCGCGACTCGGTAGTCCTCAACCAGCAGGCCCTTGCCGTGGATTTGCGACAGCGCCCACCAGACACTCTCGACGTAGGAGGCATCCATCGTGCGATATGGGTGTTCCATATCGGTCCAGTAGCCCATCCGCTCGGTCATCTCTTGGAACAGATCGACGTTGCGCAGCACGGACTCGCGACATTTGGCATTGAATTCGGCGATACCGAAGGCTTCGATATCGGGCTTTCCGTTGAATCCGAGTTCCTTCTCGACGGCGATCTCTACCGGCAGTCCGTGACAGTCCCAGCCGGCCTTGCGATCAACCCGATAGCCCTGCATCGTCTTGAACCGTGGGAAAACATCTTTGAATACGCGCGCCTCGACGTGGTGAGTACCGGGAGTGCCGTTTGCAGTCGGCGGTCCTTCGTAAAACGTCCAGTCTTTGGTGCCCTCGGGGGTGTCCAGCGAGGCAGCGAAGGTGTCCTTTTCGGCCCAAAATTGCAGGATATTTCGCTCCATCGAGGGCAAGTCAACCTGTGCTGGGACCGGACGATAAGTCAGGTCAGTAGCAGTTGTTGCCGAAGCGGAAGAAGAGTGGGATTTGGGTCCGTCGTGACTCACACACTCGATTCTACGGTGGGGCGACTTGCGCCTCGACCGTGGTGGGTTTAGTGTCCCGGCATGCCGAAGACGACATTCGCAGTACGTTCAGACGAACAACCGTGGACCGCTGCCGAGACCAAAGCCATCCGTGAAGAACTCGCGTCCGACCTTGATCGGTTGCGCGAAGAACTCGACCACACTGCCCGCGATCTTCAAGAGATTTTGGCCGGCGGAGTCGACGGAGCCGGCAACGATCAAGCTGATGTTGGCGCGAACTCGCTTGAGCGCGATGCCGAAATGTCGTTGGCCGCAAACCAGCGTGAACTGCTGGAGCAAACGAACCGCGCCTTGGAGCGACTGGCCGATGGAAGCTACGGATTGTGCGAGACCTGCGGCGAGGCGATCGGCAAGATGCGGCTGATGGCTTTCCCAAGAGCGACGCTTTGCATGGATTGCAAGCGCCGCGAAGAACGTCACTGAGCATTCGGTGACAGATTCAGAAAACGAACCTTCGGTTGACTCAGCTTGGCCGAAACCGTTGGGCTTGTTCATCGCTGCAGCCTCAGTGGTCGTATTGGTTGATCAAGCCTCGAAGTTGTTGGCGCTTAGCCGGCTAGTCGAGGGCGAGTATGTGCCCTTGATTGGGGACCTGCTCGGACTTCGGTTGGTATTCAACCCGGGCGCAGCCCTCGGTACGGCCGCGGGATACACGATTCTGCTCAGTTTGGTAGCGGTGGCCGTCGCGGGCACACTCATTTTTATCGCCGGTCGGCTCCACGATCGCTGGTGGGCGTTGGGGCTTGGACTCTTCCTTGGTGGAGCCGTTGGGAACCTGGTCGATAGGCTGGTTCGTGAGCCGGGATTTTTGCGAGGCCATGTGGTCGACTTCATCGACTACAACGGATTTTTCGTCGGCAATATCGCCGACCTCGCGTTGACTATCGCCGCGATCATCGTCGTGGTCCGGTCTTGGCAGGGCATCAAGTTCGACGGCACGCGAGAGGAATCGGCAAAGTGAGCGAGTCACGCAGCGTCTACATCCCAGAGGGACTGGCAGGCGAGCGGGTTGACGTAGCGCTTTCGCGCCTTTTTGGAGTTTCGCGAACCCGGGCCAGTGAATTGGTAGCGGGCGACCTCGTGCGGCTCGATTCGTCAACTCCGATGAAGTCCCAACGGGTCGAGCCGGGCCAGCTTTTGGAAGCCACAATTCCGCAGGAACGAGTCGTTGAGGTAATTGCCGAAGAAGTTGACGGCATGTCGATCATCTTCCAAGACGACGATATCGTCGTGGTCGATAAGCCGGTAGGCGTTGCTGCCCATCCCGGCGTCGGTTGGGATGGCCCCACGGTGTCAGGTCACCTCGCGGGTGTGGGTGTGCGCATCTCAACTTCGGGTGCGCCTGAACGTCAAGGGATCGTCCAGCGACTCGACGTCGGGACGAGCGGGTTGATGGTGGTCGCTAAATCCGAGCGGGCGTACGCCGTGTTGAAGCAGGCCTTTCGTGACCGAACGGTCGAAAAGATCTATCACGCGCTGGTGCAAGGGCATCCCGACCCTCACACCGGCACGATCGACGCGCCGATCGCGCGTCACCCCAAGCACGACTTCAAGTTCACGGTTCGCGCCGATGGCCGACCGAGCATCACGCACTACGACACTCTCGAAGCGCACCGCTATGCCTCCTTGCTGCGGATCAAGTTGCAGACCGGCCGTACCCACCAGATTCGCGTCCACATGAGCGCAATCAAGCATCCCTGTGTGGGTGATCCGCTCTACGGCAGCGATCCAGTCCTGGCGGCGAAGGTCGGGTTGGAACGCCAGTGGCTCCATGCAGTCGAACTTGGCTTTACTCACCCAACATCGGGCGAATGGGTCGATTTTGAAAGCCCATACCCGGCCGACCTGCAGCACTCACTCGACCTCATCCGCGACCTGTCCTGACACAATAGGGTCCATGACCCCAAACGTGCGCCAGTCGGAAAAGTTGAGGGATGTGCTTTATGACATCCGCGGCCCCGTCAGCGCGCGAGCTGCCCAGTTGGAGGCCGAAGGTCACCGGATCCTTAAACTCAACATTGGCAACCCGCAACCGTTCGGTTTCGATGCGCCCGCCGAGATCCTCCAGGACGTCATCGCCGGACTTCCCACCTCCCAGGGGTACTCCGATTCGCGCGGGATCCAGTCGGCCAGGCGAGCGGTGGTGCACCACTACCAACTGCAAGACGGTTTCCCGGCAATCGACATCGATGATGTCTGGTTGGGCAACGGCGTCTCGGAGTTGATTCAGATTGCCCTGCAGGCGCTGTTGAACAATGGCGATGAGGTGCTGATCCCGGCGCCGGACTATCCGCTGTGGACCGCGGTCACGAACCTTGCGGGCGGCCGACCAGTGCACTACTTGTGCGACGAGGAAAACGACTGGAATCCGGACCTGGCCGATCTGGAAAGCAAGATCACCGATCGCACTCGGGCGATCGTGGTGATCAACCCGAACAACCCAACGGGCGCGGTTTACAGCCGCGAGACGTTGGCCGCGATTGCTGAGTTGGCCCGCAAGCACAACTTGATCTTGATGGCCGATGAGATCTACGACAAGATCCTTTACGACGAGGCCACCCATATTCCGATGGCGAGCGTGGCGCCTGACGTATTGACGTTGACGTTCAACGGCTTGTCTAAGGCATACCGAGTCTGTGGGTACCGCTCGGCCTGGCTGGTAGTTACCGGACCGCTAGAGCGCGCTCAGGACTACCTCGAAGGCATCACCTTGTTGGCCTCGATGCGCTTATGCCCGAACGTGCCGGCACAAAATGCCATCCAGGTGGCGCTCGGTGGGTATCAGTCGATAAACGAGTTGATCCTGCCCGGCGGGCGCCTGCTCGAGCAGCGCGACACCGCCGTCGCTGAACTTCGCAAGATTCCAGGGGTGAGTGTTGTTCAACCTAAAGGTGCGCTGTACGCCTTCCCGCGGCTCGACCCAGAGGTTCACCAGATCAAGGACGATCAGCAGTTCGTCCTAGACCTGCTGATGAGCGAGAAAATCCTGTTGACCCAGGGCACTGGCTTCAACTGGCCGGACCCAGACCACCTGCGGATAGTCACGCTGCCATGGTCGCGCGACCTGGCCGAGGCAATCGGCCGGATGGGCAATTTCTTGTCTAACTACAGCCAAGACCACTGAACGTGGCGTGCCTGCCAATTTAGTCGGACCGCTCGCGTAGGCTGTAAGTCTTCCCCGCCCCAACCCTTTGCTGAGGGCCAAATCGTGCTGTCTAGGAGGCCACCAGAACATGGCAAGTAACTCGAACTTCGTGCATTTGCACGTGCATACCGAGTACTCCATGTTGGATGGCGCCTCGCTTCTCGACGGGCTTTTTGAACACACTGCAGCCCTCGAAATGCCGGCAATTGCCATGACTGATCACGGCAACTTGCACGGCGCATACGACTTTTGGTCCAAAGCTCGAAAACATGGGGTAAAGCCGATCATCGGCTTGGAGGCGTATCTAACGCCGGGCACCCACCGAAGCGAAAAGAAGCGTGTTCGCTGGGGCCGCGGAAACGAATCGGCCGAAGGTGGAGACGATGTTTCTGGCGGTGGCGCGTACACCCATATGACGATGTGGGCGTCCTCCACCGAAGGGATGCACAATCTCTTTCGGTTGTCGTCGTTGTCGAGCTTGGAAGGCCAGTACTACAAGCCGCGCGCCGACCGTGAACTTCTCGAAAAGTATTCGCCCGGACTCATCGCCACCACCGGTTGCCCGTCAGGGGCAATCCAGACCAGGCTTCGGCTGGGTCAATACGACGAGGCCCGGCGCGAGGCCGGCGAACTGCAAGAGATCTTCGGCCGGGAGAACTTCTTCCTCGAACTCATGGAGCACGACATTGAGATCGAGCGACGGGTTCGCGACGACCTGCTGCGCCTGGGCAAAGAGCTGGCGATACCGCCCGTGGCGACCAACGACTCGCACTACACCAAACCAGAAGATGCCGCCGCCCAAGAAGCACTGTTGTGCGTCAACTCAGGTAGTCGGATGTCAGAGCCGACCTACGCCCAAGGTGGCAAAAGGTTCGCCTTCGAGGGCACCGGCTACTACATCAAGTCAGCCGCCGAAATGCGCGAACTCTGGGAAGACCGGTTCGACCTGAAAGAGGCTTGCGACAACACCCTCCTGATCGCCGAGCGCTGTGAGGTCGAGTTCGCTGAGTCGACCGGCGGCTATATGGCCAGAGCCGATATTCCTGAAGGTGAAACCGAAGAGTCCTGGTTCCGCGCCGAAGTCTGGGCTGGAATCCGCGCCAGGTACGGCGACGACTTCTCCGACGACGTGCGGGCGCGCACCGAAATGGAACTGGAAGTCATCTCCCAGAAGGGCTACTGCGGTTAT
>DAONBX010000061.1:0-6493 GCA_035401705.1 Aeromicrobium sp. | reverse complement strand
TGGAGCCGTATTCGGGGCTCATGTTGCCGATCGTGGCGCGGTTGGCCAGCGGCACGGCGCCAACGCCGGAGCCGTAGAACTCGACGAACTTGCCGACTACGCCGTGTGCGCGCAGCATTTCGGTGATCGTGAGCACCAAGTCGGTCGCGGTTGCGCCATCGGGCAGCTCGCCAGAGAGCTTGAAGCCAACGACCCGCGGGATCAGCATGCTGATCGGCTGGCCGAGCATGGCGGCTTCGGCCTCGATGCCGCCGACGCCCCAGCCAAGGACACCAAGGCCGTTGACCATCGTGGTGTGCGAGTCGGTGCCGACGCAGGAGTCCGGGTAGACCGTGCCGTCGTTGTCGAACACGACGCGAGCGAGGTGCTCGATGTTGACCTGGTGGACGATGCCAGTTCCCGGCGGGACGACGCGGAAGTTGTCGAAGGCGCCTTGGCCCCAACGCAAGAACTTGTAGCGTTCGCCGTTGCGCTCGTACTCGATTTCGACGTTGCGCTCGAACGCCTCGGGCGTGCCGAAAACGTCAGCGATGACCGAGTGGTCGATGACCATTTCGGCCGGCGCGAGTGGGTTGATTTTGCTGGGGTCGCCGCCGAGGTCGACCATTGCCTCACGCATCGTGGCGAGGTCAACGACGCAGGGCACGCCGGTGAAGTCCTGCATGATCACGCGCGCTGGGGTGAATTGAATTTCTTTGTCTGGCTCGGCCGACGGATCCCAAGCCGCTAGGGCCTTGATGTCGTCTGCGGTGATGTCTGCGCCATCTTCGGTGCGCAGCAGCGCTTCGAGCAGAACCTTGAGGCTGAATGGCAGGGAGGCGACGTCTAGTCCCTCACCTTGTACCGCGCCAAGTCGGTAGTAATCGTAGGAGTTTTCCCCGACCTTGAGGGAATCCTTAGCCTGGAATGTGTCGACGCTCATCGTCATTCTCCTTCGCTGGTGTTTCCATCCTGCCCCCAAACCGCCAAAGTCGGCTGGTCAGGTTGACCTAACACCACGTTTATCTTGATATCAAGATAAACGATATCAAACAAAGTTCAGCGAAGCGCGCGGACTCGCGCAATCAGTGCCTTCCCCTCGGCGACTCGCTTCTCCCAAGTCGTGCCGATCACGAGCAACACCAGTCCGGCGATGGCCATCAAGATCCAGCGTTCGAGCGCCGCCGCCGTAGGCCAGATATTTGCCAGGACGATCAGCGCGAGGATGACCGCGCCGGCAACCAGCGGCGCTCCCCAACGCAACGCAACGCCGACCGCGATTGAAATCGCCGCCGCCAACGCCGACAGCAAGGCCCGCAGGCTGGTCGGATCGTCTAGCGCCTCAGGTAGCGACGGCAGCAGCGCCAGCACGAGTCCGGGGGTTAGCGCAGTCCACGTGCGACTGGCCGGCTTCGTGTGCAGATGCCACCAACCGGCGGCAAGCAGGGCAACGGCAAACGGGGCCGTGTACGCCTCAATCGTGGTGACATCGCTGGCGGCAAGGCGGAAAATCCAGGCCAGACCGGCCAATGCACCGGCGATGTACCGCGCCCACTTGCGATCTTCGTCCAACAGGCCTACGACCGCACAAGCAGTAGCACCGATGGTGAATGCCAGAGCAGCCATGGCGAGGCTGTCCACTTGAAGCATCGCCGCTGCGAAGATCAGCGCTGCGGCAACCTCCACTGCGATTCGGTGCCAGCCATACTCGTCTAGCCCCATCGCCAACAGGACCAAAGCCGCGGCGAAACCGACCTGCACGATCGGCAGCCAGGCCTGGTTGAAGTCGAGCAGGTAGGAGGCCTGGTTCACTGCCGACGACAGCACCCACGCCGTCAGTGCCGCACCAGTCGCACTGACAATTTGGCGAAACTTGGAGTCCGAGTTGCGGTCAAACCACGCAATCAACGCGAACGCAATCGCCGAGGCAACCAAAACCAGTACCAACTGCAACGAGAGCGACGGCACGAGTTTCTGGCCGGCGAGGACAAGGACCGGACCAAAGACAGCAAAATACTCGTTATTGCCCCGGGTCAGAGAGGCAACAATTAGGCCGGCCGCCACCAGGCTCAGACCGTGAACCACGTAGGGCAATTCAAAGCCACCGATGGCGGTAACAACCATCACCGCACCGAGCACGACAGCAACTGGCAGGTGGAACTCGCGCCAAGGCAGGATCGGTGACGTCCAGCGGCGCGCCCCAATCCCCCAAACCACCAGTAGTGCGAAGGCGACTGCGCCGAGCCACGGCGCCTCAATGAACGTCTCAGTCGGAGCCACCCAGGTTTTCGAGGGATCTCCGGCCATTAGCGCTTGGTCGGCCCGTTCGAAGTTGACGGTTGCCACATAGGCGCACCACAGCAGTACGACGCCAGCGCCGGCAACCGACGCCAGGCGTTCGCCCGCCGCGCGAGCAGTTGGCCGCGTGATCGTCCACGCGATCAGCGCACTGGCCACCGCAACGGACAAGAAGGCCAGGTGGAAGGAGTACTCGACCATGGTGGAGTCTTCGCCGTTGAACCAGAGCACCCCACGGAAGAAACCCCAAACCAGAAGCAGTCCGAACACACCAGCGACTGCCATCGCCGGTTCGGTGATTCGAGGGCTGATGAAACTGATTCCGATCGCCGCTGCCATCAACGTCAACATCGGCAGCGCCGCATAGAAGTCCAGTGGCGGATCTGAACTAATGACTTCCGTGGCCGCGATGGCGACCAGCGCGAGGGCGAAGAACACGGCTATCGGGGCGCTCACCCACTTCATTACGTCGAACTTCAACCGCAATGCGGCCAGCACGACTAGCACGATCAGAACGAACCCGACGGCGGTCGGCCAGAACGGACTGATCTTGTCGTTGAGTTCAGCGACCCGAGCCGTCACGGCGATTCCCGAAACCCATGGCGTCAGCCCGGCGAAAACTTGGGGGCTGATCAGGTTCCGTTCGAAGTGGGGCCGGGTGCGCTTGACGATCAGTGCGGCTGCGCCGCAAACCAAGACAGTCCAGACGACGCTCACCCAAGCGAAGTCGTCCCAGTCGAGCCCGAACAGGCCCTCACCGACGGCAGCGAAAACGTCCAAAGTCAAGAGGGCAAGGAAGACGACCCACAACGCTTCGGCGGTGCCGATCAGGGTCTTTCGACTCGCCCAACCGGCGGCAACGCCGATCAAGGCGGTGACGGCGAGCAGGATCAGCGCCCTGCCCAGAATGCCAAGATCGCCCCACGCGATCGTCACGAAGATGAAGCCGGCGACCACGAGACATAGTGCGCCCAATCCGAGCAGGATCGAGCCAACCGACCACGACCGACGCGGGCGCGGCAGTTGAGCCTGCTGCGGTACGGCCGGGGCTTCGTGGCTCGCCTGAGCTTGAGTTGGCGTTAGGGCGCCTGCCGGCCCAGGTTTTGCCGCCGCAACCAGTTGGTCGGCTTCGAGGAAAAGCGACCAGAGCCGGAGCGCTTCCTGCGATTGCAGGTCAAACCCGCAGTTAGGGCAGAACCGCTGCGACCCGAAGGGTCCGCGACACGACGGGCAGGCTTTCGGATCGGCATATTGCACCCCCGCAGTGAACCGTAAATTTCGTTACCCGGCAAGATGACTACTTCCAGAACGGCTGTTCGCAGATAAAGGGGGCAAGAAAGGCCGATGACGATCGAAGCTCTCCCGTCACTCGAAAACATGCGCGCAAACACCGGGGCCGTGAACCGATACCGCTGGCAGTTCCTTGGCACAGTGCTTGTCTTCATTTTCGCTCTGGCCTGGATTGGCGAAGGCAAAGTCTATGTACTCGCAGCCAGCACGGCGATGATTATCGGCGTCCCCCTCGCAATCGCCGACTATTTCAACCGGCTCAAAAACATTCGCGAATCGGGTATCCGAGTAGACGGGGACTCGGTACAAATTTGGTCCCCTAGATGGCTTATCGACACCAACCCAGGGCCGCACCTGCGAATCGTCGATGTCTGGCAAATGGAAGAAAGAATCCCGGTAAACCTCCGCATCCACGACATCGAGTCCGGCTGCACCGTGGTGCTCAAACAAATCCTCTTCGATCCAGATGAGCTTTACGCCGCGATCGAGAACTTGACCCCACACCAAACAACAGTCTTTCTCGACAAGTCCTCCGCCAAGATCGATCCGATTTTCAAGCCTTGTTTGCCGTGGCTCTACCGTCACGCTCACCTGATTACGTGGGTCGTCGCCTTGGGGCTGATTTTTGGCGGAACAGCCCTCGTAATTGCCTTCGTGGGGCTGGACAACCTGTAGCGCGCCGTCGGTGCAGAAGTTCGATACTGCTGGCGATCGCGAAGTCGCCCGGAATGGCTACAACTCCCCCGCCGTCTTCAACCGCGCTAGCGAGAACTCTCGTCGATGACCCACTGCGCCCCGATCCGTTCGGCAACAAGCGAGCCATCCGCGATGCGCTGGTGGATCCGGGACACACTGACGCCCAGCCTCTCAGCGGACTGCGCGACACTCATCGATCCCAGGGTGGGCGATCGCTTATTTTCCGCTGCTCATGTGACCTCGTCCTAACGGTCGGCGGGTCAGTGATCCTGAAAGTGAGTGACTACCTGCGCGTTCTCTATCACCACGGCGTTTCCCTTCCTATGGACTGCGTCGATCTTGGAGCGGTTGAGGACACGCTGCACCTCACCGCGGCGACGAACCCGGACGCACGCAGTTTCGATCTCCAGAACGGGCGAGTCGGCGATCGTCCATCCCGCGAAGGCCAACCCCAGGGCCATTCCGATCAGTGGTCGACCCCATGCGAGCCATGTTTGGTCGAAGGAAGCTAGGAGTTCCATCGGACCTTGGAAAGGGACCCACGGAAGGTCGGCAGCCCAACCGACAACGTACGGCAAGAGTGCGCCGACGCCCGCGCCCAACGCACTGAAGATCGCTATGACCCACCAACGGCCGTTCCGGTCAAAACCTCCGACGACGGTTGGGGAAACGTCACTGACCATACGCAGATCCTATGGCCGGGCACCTTCGGCGTACCCAGCACACGGATCCGGGCGGGCTGCCCAAGGCGCTCGGCGTCGTCAACCGGCTTTGGATCAACGTTCAGACCACGGCCCAAGCTAGATGAGTTCGACGTTGACTACGTCACGAATAGCGCGCGCGAGACGCGAATCTGCGGTCACGAGCGTCGCTGGCAGTCGCATCGCCAACGCCACATAAGACGCGTCGTAGGCCGAGACATTTTCTCGCATCGACCACGCAGTTCTCAAGAGCGGCAGGTGGGCAACCCGAACAGCTGGGAAATCGATCAAGGCTAGGAGCAGCGCGTTCGCCTGCTCGTCGCCGACTTCGCCGGCGCGATTCAACCTACGCAGTACCGACATGACCTCAATATCGAGCAGTTCAGGCGCGTAAAGAGTTCTATCGGCAAGCAGCGATCTCAGCCCTCGCGTTTCATCGCATTTCGCCAGAAGCAATGCAACGACGGCACTGCAATCAACGACGAGGGCGTTCGTCATGAAGTACGTTCACGAGATAGTCAACGGTGAAATCCGTTGAGTGCAACTGATCGACGCGAGTCAGCCACTCGCTAATCGAAGGCCGCTCGGCCTCAGCGATGAGTTTGCTCAACAGGTACTCCTGCAGAGACTGATGTGCCTGCGCAGCCCGCTCCCTCAAGACCGCATGCGTCTGCTCGGGAACGTGCTTGATCTGAATGGTGGGCATGGCGCCATTATGGCGCTACGTTCGGGTCCACTCAAGCCCTGATGCTTCAGAGCGCGTGGCGCTTTTAGGCGTACGCATAGAACCGGCCCCGACTGTGGGAACACAGTCGGGGCCGGTCTTTTGTGGTTGTGGCGGGTGGATTGCGGTGGCCTAGTTGCTGTCTTCCGGTGGGCCGCCCTGACCGCCGTCACCGGGTCCGCCGCCTTGCCCGCCGCCGGGGCCTCCGCCGAAGCCGGCGTTCCCACCCTCGCCCGCGGTCACCGTTCCGGCCTCCGAACCGTTCACCGTGATCGTGTAGCTCTCCCCCGATTTCACGTCCGCAGACGAGAACACGAGCGAACCGGCCTGTTTGGCCACCTTGTGGGAGGCCAACTCTTTTCCGTCAGCGTCCAGCACGGCCACGGTCTGCCCGGCGGCGAGGGCGCCGGTGTAAGTGAGCCAGCCTTGACTCGAATCGTCGCCTGGGGTTTGCGCCATTCCGTCGCTTCCGACCGCGAGCAGAGTGCCACCGGTGATCGAGATTCCCCCGTCGGCGTCGAGTGCTCCGTTGCCGCCACTCGTCGGACCGTCGACGGTGGTGTCCCCACCGGAAATCAAGATCGAACCGTTCGAGTCCAAACCGTCGCCTTCGGCGTCAACATAGGTGGTTCCACCGGAGATCGCGATCACGAGCGTGGACGCGACGTCGCTGGCGGCGTTTAGTCCGTCATCGGCCGAGACGACTGAAACGTCGCCACCGCTGATCAGGATGGCTGCGCCTTCTAGTCCCTCTTCAGATTTGCTGATGAGGGACTAGAAGGCGCAGCCATCCTGATCAGCGGTG
>DAONBX010000060.1:0-6806 GCA_035401705.1 Aeromicrobium sp. | reverse complement strand
GTCGTCGGCTCCGTGGTCGGTTCCGTCGTCGGTTCCGTCGTCGGTTCCGTCGTCGGTTCCGTCGTCGGTTCCGTGGTCGGTTCCGTGGTCGGTTCCGTGGTCGGCTCGGTCGTCGGCTCGGTCGTCGGCTCCGTGGTCGGCTCGGTGGTCGGCTCAACGGCCGGCGTCACTGGGATCGACCCCAAGGTCAAGTCTGCTGGCCCGGTGCACGCCAAGGTCGAAGGAATCGTTCCACCGTCAACATCGACGATCGTGGCGACGATGTTGAACTTCGCAGGCATGCCAAGGTCGACAGTGTCGACCGCGTAGTCAGGTGTCGTGATCGCGGGGGTAAGCCCGGTGGCGGGAATCAGCCAGGCCTCGCCTACCCCTTGCGGGATGGGCGTTGAAGGTGCGGCCAGTCGAGGAATTGCGACGGACGAAGTAACTCCACCAGTCGTAATCGTGACGGCCGAATCGGTCGATGCGCCGTCAGCCGAAACACCCGCCAACAAGTCGACCGTCGATGAACGCAACGATTCCGGCATCGTCAGGGTGATATTCACTGGTGTTTCTGGAATCACCTGACCGGGGGTGACCGCTGCAGGCACCGTCGTCGTGGCTTGGACGCCGACCGTGTGAGTACGCAGGTTCAAGCTTCCAGCCGTTACGTTACAGCGGTAATTAAGTGACTTATTCAACGTCACATCCGCCGCGTTTGCACCCGAAATTGTTGCCATCGCCAGTGCCCCACCAGCGGCGAGACTAGTTGCAGCGATTCCTGCGACGAGTCGAAAGTTTACGTTTCTTCCCCAAAATGACACTAGTAATACCCCTTTTGAATTGCACTCGACCCCGGCCGCCCAACTGCGCTCCATGTCGCGCTGGACTCGACCACCTTACGTGCCGTAACTCACAGTGACAACCCCAGTTATGGAATTGCAGTTGATATGCCGCACCTAGCCTTTGACCCGCAACAAGCCGAGCAGGGAACCAACCAACTTGACTACCGCATCAATCCAGCCTGCGATCAGCCCTGAACCACCACCGGATCCGGTAACCGTGAAGGTTGCCGAAGCGATCTGCTTTCCGTTCTGACTGACGATCAAGGTGTGCGAACCAAGCGAAGTGTTCTTGGGAACCTTGACTTCGATCTCGTTATTCTTCGAGACCGTTTTCGTTCCGAGGTTTTCGGAGCAAG
The DNA here is from genome assembly GCA_035401705.1 of Aeromicrobium sp. GTDB lineage: Bacteria > Actinomycetota > Actinomycetes > Propionibacteriales > Nocardioidaceae > Aeromicrobium. The sequence continues at coordinate 5,626 of DAONBX010000060.1, read as the reverse complement.
CTTTCAGCGACACCTGAACCTTTTTGCCTGCCCAGCCGGCTGGGAACTTCACCTTCATAGTTCCCCCAGCAGCAACCGAGGACGGCAACTGAAGCGCCAGAGCCTCCGGCGCAGCAGTAGGCACGATTGTTGGTTCGGGCGTCGGGGCTGAGGTTGTCACAGAAGTAGGGACCGTCGATGGCTCAGGTTCAGGGCTTGGCGTTCCGCCGGGATCTTCGACGTACTCCACCGGGATCGTCACCAACTTCAAATCCACCGGACCGACGCAATCGAGCGATACCGGCAAATCCTGGGCGTCAATATCTACCAGCGTTCCGAGGAACTTGAACCTCGATGGCAGGTCAAGTTGAACGTCTCTGTAGGCACCTGTGGGCACCGTCCAGGCCGAAAGAGTCCCCGTCGACTGGAACTGCCAAAGTTCGCCGACATTCTGCGGGATCGCCGAGATCGGCGCGGCCAGCTTCGGAATCGGGATGCCCGTGACAATTCCAGCAGAATTCGCGGTGAACGCAGCATCGGTTGATTCGCCACTGATCGCCTCGGCTGCCAGTAGGTCCACCGCTGAGGCTCGCAGGGATTCGGTCATTGAGAAGGCCATTTTCACTGGCGCTGCCGGAATTACCTCACCCAGCTTGACCGAAGCTGGCGCCGTCGTCTCGGCCTTCAACTTGACGGTGTGGGTGCGCAGATTTAGCCCGGCGGCGATCACGGAGCAGCGGTAGTCCAGTTCCCTCGACGGATTTCTCGGGTCCGTCGGCTCGAACGGGACTGTCGGAGTAGGTGTTGAAGGGGTGGGCGTAGTCGTCGGCCCCGGTGTCCACGGCCCCGGGGTCCACTGCGTCGGCGGTCCGTCCGGGTCGGGGACGACAGGGTCGACCTCCGGTTCCGGGTCACCCGGCTCGAGCGGAACCACCGGCACCGTATCGAAGGTGGAATCGCCAGTTGCGGTGCACTTGAGTTCAGCCGGGAGCGGTCCGCCGAATTCGTCAATAATCGTTGAGTCAATCCGGATCTTGACCGGCAAGCCAAGCTTCAAGTCGTCGACCGAGTAGCTCGGCGCCTTGATAACCGGGATCGTTCCGCCGACCGAAATTCGCCACGGCGTACCCGCCATCTGTGGGACGGGCTGTTGCACCCCGAAAGTTTGCCCGATTATCACTTTGCTTTTGTTGCCGCCGGTGGTGACGGTAACGGCGGGGTTAGCCAGCTGTGCATCCATTGAGACTCCGCCAAGCAGATCTTTGACTGACGAACGCAAGGACTCTGCCATTACGAAAGTGAAGTTTGCCGACGATTCCGGGATTGACTGGCCGGGTTTCACCGCTGCGCGCGCGGTTGGCTTGACTAGTACGCGGACAAGGTGTGCACGCAAGTTGATCCCCACCGCGACTACGTCACAGCGATAGCCAAATTCTGATTCGGTGCCGTCCGGGTCCGTCGGAACACTAGTCGTCGGCGGCGTCGAAGGCGTCGGCTCCGTCGGGTCTGTCGGATCCGTCGGGTCAGTCGGATCAGTCGGATCAGTCGGATCAGTCGGAACACTCGTCGTCGGCGGGGTCGAAGGAGTCGGATCCGTCGGGTCTGTCGGCGGCGTCGGATCCGTCGGCTCAACCGGGTCGACCGCGCCGCCCTCAACCGCGATGGTGCCTAGGGTTAGGTCTGTCGGGCCGGTGCACGCGAACGTCGTCGGAATGTCTCCACCGTCGATGTCGACGACAGTGACCGCGATGTTGAACGCCGCAGGCATGCCGAGTTTTAGGGTTGCGCCGGCGTCGTCAGGGGTGGTGATTGCCGGCCTCACGCCCGAAGCTCGCATCTGCCACGACTCACCAGCGGCTTGCGGGATCGGCGTCGAAGGTACAGCCAACCTGGGGATCGCCACCGAGGTGGTCTTGCCGCGCGTCGTGACCGTCAAGGAAGAATCAGTGGATTCGCCACCGGCCGATTCCGCAGCCAACAAATCCACCATCTTGGACCGCAAAGATTCGGGCATCGCCAAAGTTAAGTTCAGTGCCGCTGCGGAAATAGTCTCGCCCGGCTCGACCGATGACGGTACTGAGGTACTTGCTGTAACCGCGACCGTATTCACGCGCAGGTTTAGGCCACCTGCGTACACCTGGCAGCGATAATCAAACGACTTTTCTACGGTCGCTTGAGGCGCGCTCGCCGAGGCCGCCGGCGCTATTGCCATCGCGCCGCCCGCGACAAGGCTCCCCACGGCAAGCCCAACTACCGACCGAATGCTGTGATTCTTTCCCGAAAAAGACACGCTAAATCCCCTAAAAGATCCCCGCCCATTCGCGGTCGCCCCCAAGCGGCCAGAAAAGAATGGACGCGCCAACCATAAGTGCTGTAACTCACAGTGACATGTGTTGATCCAGAAAATTCGGTGGCAAAGAACTCCCCCGAAATGGTGTTATCCGGCGCTGGGTAGGCGCTGTCGCTCACAATGGACTTATGCCTTCTGTGCGAACACCTGACCCGAATCCCGGCTGGCTTTCTGAGTTTCAGCTAGAAGAGACCCGGTCGCGCGTGCCGATTCTCTATGTCGAAGCGATCCCCGTCCGCCTCGACAGCCTCGGTCAGGTCGAAGCGATCGGTGTCCTTTTGCGCGGCTCGTCTACTACTGGCGAGTTGACGCGTTCATTCGTTTCGGGTCGAGTTCTTCTTGGCGAACCGATCCGAACTGCCCTGATGCGAAATCTCGAAAAGGACCTAGGCCCGACGGCTTTCCCGCAACTGCCGGCAGCGATTGCGCCCTTCACGGTCGCCGAGCTCTTCCAACTTCCAGGCGTCACCCCGCTGTATGACCACCGCCAACACGCGGTTGCCTTGGCGTACATCGTGGCCGTCGCGGGCGAATGCGCTCCGCGCCAAGACGCGCTGGAGTTGACTTGGCTCACCCCAGAAGAGGCTGCAAGTCCCGAAATCTTGGCCGAACTTGAAGGTGGCCGCGGCTTACTTATGCAGCAGGCGCTCGCTCATCTTGGGGTCCAATAGCCGACTTCTGCGCTGCTGCCGTACAACTCAACAGCTACTGACAGGTAACATAGCCCGGAACATTTGGCTTGCCTTAGTCAGCGCTTGATAACAGAGCGCAATAGGGTCAATCCAACGGTTTTACCGCGAGAGGATCAAGCATGCACCCGATCAACGTGTTCGCTGGGGTGACGACACTCGTCGCCACAGCGCTGGCGGTGTACTACTTAGCACCCGGAATCAAGCGAATGCTCGGCGTTATCCGCGCTGGAGCACCGGCCTATGGTCGCAACGAGAACCCGAAGGCCCGCCTGAAAAACATGCTGGTCGAGACTCTCGGCCACACTCGCATGTTGCAGTGGCACTGGATCGGCATCATGCACTGGGCCGTCTTCTTCAGCTTCCTGATCCTCAGCTCTGCAGTTGCCACGGCATACCTACAGGTCTGGAACCCGCACCTCGTCCTGCCGATCATCGGCCACTTCTTCCTCTTCGAGTGGGTAACTGAAGCGATCGCGTGGCTCGGCCTGATCGGTATCGCCGTCCTAATCTGGATCCGCCAGAAGAACCATCCCCGCAAGTTAGGCGAGAAGAGCCGCTTTTACGGCTCGCGCTTCGGCCAGGCGTACTTCGTCGAGTCGATGGCCGCGCTTGAGTGCGCCGCCGGCCTCTTGATCCGTGGCGCCGAATACCAACTGCTCTACCTGCAAGGCGACCCGCACGCCAGCACCTTCCACTTCCCCACCACTGCTTGGATCGGCTCGACGCTGTGGTCCGGCTTGGACGAGCACGGCCTCGAAGTCACCATCACAATCATCGCGTTGATCAAGGTCCTGTCGGCGACCATCTGGCTGATGGTGATCGGCAAGAACCTGACGATGGGCGTTGCCTGGCACCGCTTCACCGCATGGTTCAACATCTACTTCAAGCGAGAGGCCGACGGCAGCACCGCTCTTGGCGCGCTCGTTCCGCTTTACGTTGGCGGCGCTCCGCTCGACCTCGAAACGATGGAAGATCTCGACGAGGAAGAGTTCGAAAAGCTCGGCGTCGGCAAGGTCGAAGACTTCAGCTGGAAGGGCCTGCTCGACTTCACCACCTGCACCGAGTGTGGTCGCTGCCAGAGCCAGTGCCCGGCTTGGAACACCGAAAAGCCGCTCAGCCCGAAACTGCTCATGATGGGCTTGCGCGAGCACGCCTACGCCAAGATCCCCCTGCTCGACGCCGACCCGGCGACCCTCACCGAGGAGCAGCAGCGCGAGCTCGAGCGCCCGTTGATCGGCAGCGAAGACCTTTTCGGCGTCATCGATCCGGACGTGTTGTGGTCCTGCACGAACTGTGGCGCCTGCGTCCAGCAGTGCCCGGTCGACATCGAACACGTCGACCACATCGACAACATGCGCCGGTTCCAGGTGCTCGTCGAGTCGAACTTCCCCGGCGAACTGAACAACATCTTCAAGGGCCTCGAACGCAAGGGCAACCCGTGGGGCATGAACCCGCGCGACCGCACGAAGTGGACCGAAGGCCTGGACTTTGAGGTCAAGCAGGTTGGCGTCGACGTCGAATCGCTCGACGAAGTCGACTGGCTGTTCTGGGTCGGTTGCGCTGGCGCATACGAAGACCGCGCCAAGAAGACCACCCAGGCGGTTGCCGAACTGTTGAACATCGCTGGCGTCGATTTTGCCGTGCTGGGCGATGGCGAGACCTGCACCGGCGACCCGGCCCGCCGTGCCGGCAACGAGATCGTGTTCAAGCAACTCGCGATGGAGAACGTCGCGGTGTTTGAAGAAATGAAGGTCAAGCAGGTTGTTTCGACTTGTGCGCACTGCTTCAACACCCTCAAGAACGAGTACAAGGAGTTCGGTCTCGAGCTTGAGGTCGTCCACCACACCCAGTTGCTGAACCGACTCGTTCGCGAAGGCAAACTCAAGCCGATCGCGCCGCCGGCGGACGAAGCCCAAAAGGTCACCTACCACGACCCGTGCTTCCTTGGCCGCCACAATCAGGTCTACACGCCGCCGCGTGAACTCGTTGGCGCTACGGGTGCTGAGTACGTCGAAATGGAGCGCAGCAACGAGCGTTCGTTCTGCTGTGGTGCCGGCGGCGCCCGGATGTGGATGGAAGAGACTCTCGGTTCGCGCATCAACGTCAACCGCACCGACGAGGCGATCAGCACCGGCGCCGAAAAGATTGCCGTTGGTTGCCCGTTCTGCCGCGTCATGCTTTCCGATGGCCTCACCGCTCGCCAGTCCGAGGACGAGTCGCTGCTCAACGTCGAGGTTCTCGATGTCGCACAGTTGCTGCTCGAATCGGTCAAGCGCGGTCAACCGGCACCGGCGGCTGAGCAGGCTGAAGAGCCCGCTGCTGAAGAGTCAGTCGTTGAGGAGCCTGCCGCCGAGTCGATCCTCGATGAGCCTGCCGCAGAGCCGGTTGCTGAAGCGGCCGCCCCGCACGCCGAGCCGCACCCGGAGTCTGGCGACAGCACCGAACCTGATGCGGAAGCGGTCGTCTACGACGAGTCGACGCCGGAGATTCCGGCCGAGAAGCATGTCGAGCAGACGCCCGAGCAAGAGGAACTGTTCTCGCTAGAGCAAGACGACAAGTGAGCAAACCTGAAGGCGGCGCCCAGTTGGGCGCCGCCTTCAGGCAT
>DAONBX010000059.1:0-6987 GCA_035401705.1 Aeromicrobium sp. | reverse complement strand
TCAAGAACAACACCGATTCGGCCGGAAACTCCTACGGCTGCCACGAGAACTACCTAATCGGCCGGGGAGGGGAGTTCAGCCAACTGGCCGACGTGCTCATTCCTTTCTTGGTTACGCGCCAAATCATCTGTGGGGCCGGCAAAGTTCAACAAACCCCCCGCGGCACGGTGTTCAGCGTCAGCCAACGCGCCGAACACATTTGGGAGGGCGTATCAAGCGCGACCACCCGTTCGCGGCCGATCATCAACACGCGCGACGAACCCCACGCCGACGCAGAACGGTTCCGGCGACTGCACGTGATTGTTGGCGATTCCAATATGAGCGAATCGACCACCATGTTGAAGGTCGCCACAACCGATCTGGTCCTGCGGATGATCGAAGGCCAGGTGCCGATGCGTGACCTGACGCTAGAGAACCCGATCCGAGCGATCCGTGAAATCTCCAACGACATGACCGGTCGTCGCAAAGTTCAACTCGCCAACGGTCGCGAGTTGTCTGCGCTTGAGATCCAGGCCGAATACTTCGGCAAGGCCGCCGAGTTCATTGATCGTCACGGTCTGCGCACGCCGACGATCGACCGAGTGATGGACCTTTGGGAGCGAACCCTCAAAGCAGTCGAGAGTGAGGATCTGAGCCTTGTCGAGCGCGAGATCGACTGGGTTATCAAGTACAAGTTGCTCGACCGATACCGCAGCCAACGTGGGCTGTCTTGGTCCGATCCGCGAATCGCTCAGCTGGATCTGGCGTATCACGACATCCGACGAGATCGTGGCGTGTTCAGCCTGCTTGAGGCCAAAGGTGCAGTGGTCCGAATCTGTAACGACCAGGACATATATACGGCCAAGTCAGTTCCGCCGCAGACCACACGCGCGAAACTTCGCGGCGACTTCATTGCCAAGGCACAGGAGGAACGCCGCGACTTCACCGTCGACTGGGTCCACCTGAAGCTAAACGATCAAGCTCAGCGGACCGTGCTTTGTAAGGACCCATTCCGATCTGAAGACGAACGCGTGCAGCGTTTGATCGATTCAATGTGACCTCTCAGTACTTCCTTGGGTTTAGCCGTTAGGGTTGGCTCGGCATTGACCTTCACAAGGAGAAACACGTGCGTCGTACTGTTCTGGTGGCTGCAGCCGCAACGATCTCGTTCGTCCTAACTGGTTGCTCAGGTGGCACCGACTTCGACGCGATTACAGTAACTACCTCGGCAGCGCCCAAGGTGAAGGTCGAGCAGGACTTCTCAACCGACAAAACCGAAACCCGTGTGATCACTAAAGGTGAGGGTGAAAAGGTCGTACTTGGCGACACCGTCAAGATCAATTACATCGCCGTGAATGGCCGCACCGGCAAGGAGTTCGACAACTCTTTTACGAACAAGACCCCGATGACTTTGACCCTCAATGAGAAGACGTCTTTGCCTGGCTTCAAAGAGGGTCTTGTAGGACAAAACATCGGCTCACGTGTTCTAGTGGCAGTCCCATCGAAGGATGGCGCCGCACTTCTTCAGAGCGCCGAAACTCTCGGCCTCAAGAAGGACGACACGATGGTCTTCGTGTTCGACCTGCTTTCGGTAGTCCCGGCCCAGGCCACCGGCAAGGCGCTCAAATCGCCGTCGTGGTTGCCGACGTTGACTACTGACAAAGACAAGCGACCGGTTAAGTTCGTTGCCACCGCCAAGACCGACAAGAACGTCGACAAGACCAGCGCCACCGTACTAATCAAGGGGACCGGAGATCCGGTTAAGGCGGGTCAGACGGTTACCGCGCACTATGTAGGCCAGAAGTACCCCGCCGGCGACGTGTTCGATGAGTCTTGGTCGACCGGGCCGCGTCCGATCTCGTTGGCCAAGGGCGCAGCAATTCCGTGCTGGACCGACAAGTTGGTTGGTCAAACTATCGGCAGTCGCGTAGTTCTGGTGTGCTCAAGTGAAGATGCCTACGGCAAGAGTGCCAAGGCCGAAGGACGCCCAGACGGCACGCTCATCTTCGCCGTGGACATCCTCGACGCAAGCTAGTCTTTGCCCCATGGCAGATCGCAAGACCGAACGGTTGATGAACCTAGTTTTCACCCTCCTCGCCACCGAACGGTATTTGAGCAAGGACGAACTGCGCACTGCAATCGCCGACTACCGCGAGCAATCCGACACCGCTTTTGAGCGGGCATTCGAACGAGACAAGAATGAGCTGCGCGAACTAGGCATCGATATTGATTTGGGCTCGCACGACCCGCTGAACAGCCATCAGGGTTATCGCCTCGAACGGTCAGAAGTTGAACTTCCACAGATCGACCTAACGGTTGAGGAAGGTGCGTTGATCGGGCTTGCCGCGCAACTTTGGGACCATTCGGGCATGTCGCGTGAGGCGACCACTGCGCTGGCAAAACTGAAATCCATCGGAAACGACTTCGACCCCTCGTCGCTGCGGATGGCCGAGCCGCATTTGACTGCCTCTGAGCCTTCTTTTGACGCGATCTTCAATGCGACCTCGAAGCGGATTGCGCTGAAGTTCTCCTACGAAACTAGGGACGGCAGCAACAGCGAACGACATCTCCAGCCGTGGGGGATGATCTCGTATCGAGACCGCTGGTATGTCGGCGGCTTCGACACGGATCGGAACGGACCTAGGCTTTTTCGTCTCTCGCGCATTCTCGGTGAAGTCACCAATGATGGTGAGCCGGACGGATTCGAAGTGCCAGAAGATGCGGACTTGGGGCAGTTGGCCCAAGCACTTTATCCAAGCGAAGCGAACCGGACCGCGATTTTGCACGTCACCGCAGGTAGGGGCCAGGGGCTACGCCGCCACGCATTGAGCGTTTCGCGCCCGCGCGAAGGCATCGACGAGTTGGAAGTGGCCTTCGCCGAAGTAGCCGACCTAGCCGATGAAGTCGTCTCCTACGGCGCTTCGGTCACAGTTATCGAACCACCCGAGTTGCGGGCCGCAGTATTGGATCGACTTCGAAAGATTGTGGGTCTGGCGAAATGAACCCTTCAGCCAAGCAAGTCGTGCGGATGTTAGCGATGGTTCCTTTCCTTCAGGAGAACCAAGGCATTCCGCTAGTGGAGTTAGCTCGCGAATTCGGTATCAAGCCGGCCAAGGCCCAACGCGAACTCGAAATGTTGATGATGACTGGTTGGGGCCAGTATCACGGCCAAATGATCGACTTCGATATGACCGCGCTTGAAGTCGACGGCATGGTTTACATCCGTGACGCAGAGTTCATGGCGCGCCCCTTGCGTGTTTCTAGGAGCGAAGCGGCTGCGCTCCTGATCGCGTTGCGTTCACTGCGGCAAGGTGCCACCGACGAGCAAACCGCCATCATTGATAGCGCGATGCTGAAGCTCTCGGCGGCCGCCGGCACCGAAGTCGATGACTCAATTCAGGTTCGCCCGCCGCTGGGCGTTGATGAGGCCATCCAAGCGACCGTGACCCAAGCGCTAGCTAACGGTAGACAACTTGCGCTTGCCTATTCGACCGAATCGCGAGATGAACTCACCGATCGCGTGGTCGAGCCTCACCGCATTTTTGACCATGATGGCCGGCGCTATTTGACGGCCTGGTGCCACCTTGCTGAAGCTGAACGATCGTTTCGCCTCGATCGGATTCGCTCGGCCACGATGCTCGACCAGGCAGTCTCAGCGGTCGCCGAGCACGGTGGTCGAGGCACGATCTTCACTCCCGGTCCCGACGGCGCCTCGGCACTTGTTGAATTGGCCGCCGGTAACGATTGGCTGCTTGATGAGTACGAAACTCAGAAACTGGCCACCGCTGCTGACGGTTCCGTCCAGGCTCGGCTTTTCGGCTCCGATTTCGATTGGCTCAGTAGAGTGGTGCTTCGTGCTGGCGGTCGAATGAAGGTTATTGAACCGGCTGAGCTTGCCGATTTGGTGAGTCAGTCGGCTGCGGCTGCGTTGGCCGCGTACGATGGAAACATCCCCGACTAAGGAGTCGACATGCCTAGCTGGCTTGGCGGACCCGAGATTCTGATCATCCTCGCGGTCATTTTGCTAATTTTTGGTGGGCGAAAACTGCCCGAACTCGCCCGCGGATCAGGTCGGGCGCTGCGGATCTTCAAGTCCGAAATGCGCGAGAGCGAAAAAGAATCCAAGATCGACGCGACGGAAAAAGAGCCAGAGGCTCTGCTTGAGATTGATACGGCCGAGCGCCGTGACGATACTCCCGCCTGACCCACGTGGCACTTTCATTCGGTCGCTCCAAGCGATCGGCTGGGTCGACCCCAAGCCAGACATCCGGCGGCGAAATGCCGTTGATGGCTCATTTGGACGAATTGCGGTCGCGGATCATCAAATCTGCGGCGGCCGTCGTAATTGCTTTAGCAATCACGTGGACGTTCTACCCCCAAATCCTCGGTTGGCTCACCGCGCCATATGAGCAGGTGCGGCCAACTCTCGAGGCCGAAGGCATCGATACTCAGCTAGTCGTCAGCGGTATCGGTGGGGCCTTCCAGTTCCAGTTGAAGACCAGCGTTATCGCCGCGATCGTGTTGTCGAGTCCGGTTTGGATCTGGCAAATCTGGGCTTTCGTTCTGCCCGCAATGCATAAGCACGAAAAGCGTGCCGCGGTAATTTTGACGGCAACCTGTCTGCCGTTGTTTCTCGCCGGGGCGTGGATGGGCTACTGGACGTTCCCCAAAGCGATTGAGTTGTTGATCGGATTCGCGCCCGAAGGCTGGACAAACCTGCTCAACGGTGCTGACTACCTGTCGTTTGCGACTCGGATGATTCTGCTGTTCGGCATCGGCGCGCAGATCCCGGTCGTGGTTGTTGTCCTGAACCGAATTGGCGCCGTGAGTGCGGCCCAGTTGGTGCGCGCGCGGCCATGGATCATCGTTGGCATTTTTGTCTTCGCTGCGGTGGCGACCCCGACCGTCGACCCGATTAGTTTCCTCTTCCTCGCCATCCCGATGACCGTCCTCTATCTGGTCTCTGAGGTCATTGCCCGAATCACTGACCGCAAACGTGCCCGTAAGGCAGGTCAGTTTGACGACGATGAGGCGTCAACGATCGCGGGTCCTGACTCAGTTTCAGAGTAGTTCTCCGTAGGCTTCACTCATGACCGAAGCCCAAACAACTTATCCGCATGTTGCTGACTTCGGTGATCTCTACGAATTTGCCCTAGACGACTTTCAGATCCGAGCCTGCGAAGCGCTCGAAGACGGCCACGGAGTCCTCGTGGCGGCGCCCACTGGGTCCGGTAAAACGCTAGTTGGTGAGTTCGCCGTCCACCTTTCGCTGGCCACTGGTAGAAAATGTTTTTACACCACCCCGATCAAGGCCCTGTCGAATCAGAAGTATGCCGACCTCGTGGATCGTTATGGCGCGGATCAAGTTGGTCTGCTTACCGGCGACAACACCATCAACGGCGAAGCTCCGGTGGTGGTGATGACCACCGAGGTGCTGCGAAACATGATTTATGCCGGTTCGTCAACACTGAACGGTCTGGGCCATGTGGTGATGGATGAGGTCCACTACCTGGCCGACCGGTTTCGCGGAGCCGTCTGGGAAGAAGTCATCATCGGTTTGCCGTCCTCGGTGTCGATCGTCTCGCTGTCGGCGACCGTCTCAAACGTCGAGGAGTTCGGCGACTGGCTGACCGAAGTTCGCGGCAACACGATCACGATTCTGGAAGAAAAACGGCCGGTGCCACTGCACCAGCACGTCCTGGTTGGCCGGCGACTATACGGACTGTTCGAGCCAGACGATCCGGCACAATCGGTCAACCGAGAACTGGAACGGTTGGCACGCGATGACGCCCAGTGGAACCGGGCGTTCAACAAGAATCGCAGTCGCCGTCCCGAAAAGGGCGGCAAGCGGCCACGCAGCCGCCACCGCACCCCGGATCGAATCGAACTGGTCGCCAAGCTCGATGCCGAAGCCTTGTTGCCGGCAATCGTCTTCATTTTCAGCCGTGCCGGTTGTGCCAATGCGGTCGACGCAGTTTTGGCTACTCGGATGAACCTGACCACCCCCGAGGAGCGCGACCAGATCCACGCCCACGTCGACCAAGCGTGTACCCACCTTCCCGACGAAGATCTACACGTCCTCGGTTTCAAGGCGTTCCGCGACGCGATCGGTCGCGGCGTTGCCGCCCACCACGCGGGCATGTTGCCGACTTTCAAGGAGTGCGTCGAAGACCTGTTCAGCGCGGGACTAGTAAAAGTCGTGTTCGCGACCGAAACTTTGGCGCTGGGCATCAACATGCCAGCGCGTTCGGTGGTGATCGACCGACTCACCAAGTGGAACGGCGAAAAGCACGTTGACGTCACGCCGGGGGAGTACACCCAACTAACCGGCCGGGCAGGCCGCCGAGGCATCGATGTCGAAGGACACGGCGTCGTACTCTGGCAAGCGGGGCTGGACCCTCGCCACGTCGCCGGGCTGGCTTCGACCCGAACCTATCCGTTGAACTCGTCGTTTAGACCCTCGTACAACATGGCGGTCAACCTCGTCCACCAAGTGGGCCGCGAGCGCGCAAGGGGACTGTTGGAACAGTCCTTTGCCCAGTTCCAAGCCGACCGTTCGGTAGTGGGGCTTGTCCGCCAGGTCAGCAAGTCTGATGAGGCGGTCGCGGGTTACCGCGAGGCTGCAACCTGCGACCAGGGCGACTTCATGGAGTACATGGGGCTTCGGCGCCAACTAAGTGACCTTGAGTCGACCGGTTCAAAAGCTCGAAAGGCCGCGCGGCGTGAAGAAGCGATCGCCTCGCTCACCGAACTTCGCCGTGGCGACGTCATCGACGTGCCGGTTGGCAAATTCGCCGGACTTGCGGTGGTTCTCGATCCTGGTTTGGACGCACTCGATGGGCCTCGACCGTTTGTGTTGACCGCAAGCCGGCACGCGCGACGGTTGGCGATGATCGACTTCCCGACGCCGGTTGAAGCACTGGGTCAGTTGCGCATTCCCAAGTCGTTCAATTTCCGCGATGCCAAGTCCCGTCGTGACCTTGCCTCGACGTTGCGCACTCGCGCCGG
>DAONBX010000058.1:0-7449 GCA_035401705.1 Aeromicrobium sp. | reverse complement strand
GCGACCCGGTTTGGGTGAACGGTCACCGACCGGGTAATATCGTTCTGGTTCTAAGGGGCATTGGCGCAGTTGGTAGCGCGCTTCCATGGCATGGAAGAGGTCAGGAGTTCGAATCTCCTATGCTCCACCAAACAAAGGCGATGTGAAGATCACATCGCCTTCTCGCAATTTTGGCCGGACTACTCGGTGGGGGCAAGCGAATGTGGGAACTGCTGGGCTCTTGGGCCTTCATCTGGGTATTGGTCGTCGCTGTTGCGATTGTTCTGGCAGTTGCCTGGTCTCGTGGTAGTCGCTCGGGCATCAGTGCCCTGGTTGCAGTGGCCGTATTTGGCTTGACCACAGTTGCCGGCCTGGCGGTCTCGTGGCTTCCGCAGTCGGTCGATGGTGTCACCTGTATTCAGAGCGCAAGCCCTGGAGATGTCAATCAGGTCGAATTCGATGATATGACAGTACGCGAGCTTCAAGCGGAGGGCATTGAAGTAGACAAGTATGCCTGTCGAGATGCCGTTCGCTCTCGATACTTGCTGATCGCCGGTGGGTATGTGCTCGTAAACCTCGTAGTCGCCGCGGTCATTGCGCGCCGCCGGCCAGTCCTGCAATAACCGCAGTGGCGGGCAGCTCGATTGCCGAAACTGCGAAGTCCGCGGCTAAGAATGAGAAGTGTCTTGAATTGCACTTCTTAGGCGGCGCCGGAGCGCTCTGGAAATGGAAGGCAGTGAAATGTTAATCAAAAGGGCGTTCAATCTCGCGCTGTTCCCTTTGGATTCAAGACCGCAGCGCAGCTTGACCTGTTCGCCCTTGATTCGTTTGGCAGCCCCGAGGATCGCGGCCGACTAGAGCGTGCTGGTATCGATCACGAAGCGGTAGCGCACGTCGGCGGCGAGTACTCGCTCCCATGCCTCGTTGATTCCGTCGGCCGAAACCAGTTCGGTTTCGGGGTGGATCGAGTGCTCGGCGCAAAACTCGAGCATTTCTTGAGTTTCGGGAATGCCGCCGGTGGTCGAGCCGGCCAACGAGCGTCGGCCCGAGATCAGCGAGAACGCCGGAACACTGAACGGCTCAGGAGGTGCGCCCACGTTCACCAAGACGCCGGCCACGTCGAGCAGACGCAGATAGGACGAGATCTTCAGCGAGGCCGAAACGGTGTTGATGATTAGGTCGAACGAACCGGCGGCGCCGCGAAATGCTTGCGAGTCCGTCGAGTCGAGGTAGTGGTGCGCCCCAAGCGCCAACGCGTCGTCCTGCTTCTTGGTGCCGCGCGAAATCACTGTCACTTCAGCGCCGAGGGCGTTGGCGATCTTGACCCCCATGTGCCCGAGTCCGCCCAAGCCGACGATCGCCACGCGACTGCCGGGCCCGGCCTGCCAGTGGCGCAGTGGCGAGTACAAGGTGATGCCGGCGCACAGCAGGGGAGCGGCCTTGGCCGGGTCTAGGCCGGCTGGCAGGGTCAAGACGAAGTCCTCGTTGACCACGGTGGCTTGACTGTAGCCGCCTTGAGTGATCGTGCCGTCGACGTCTTTGCCAGCGTAGGTCTGGGTGTTGCCGTTTAGGCAGTACTGGTCTTGGCCGTTGCGGCACTGGGCGCAGGTGCGACACGAGTTCGACTGGCAACCCACCCCGACCAAGTCACCGACCTGATGTTTGGTGACGGCGCTGCCAATGGCGGAAACCCGGCCGACGATTTCGTGGCCGACAACCTGCGGGTAGGCGATGTCGCCCCAGTCGCCGCGGATCGTATGAATGTCGGAATGGCAGATTCCGGCGTAGTCGATTTCGATCTGAACGTCGTGCTCGCCGACCTCGCGCCGCTGGATCGTGAGCGGCACCAACTGGTCGGTGGCGTTGACGGCGCCGACGGCTTTGACTGTTCGCATGACTGCTCCTGACGACGGGTGACTTCGCCTCAAGGCTCGCACTAGGCCAGTCGTCTGTCACCTACCGGGGCCAAGTCGAAGGCGCATCGGGGGCCACTGGCCGAAAAGTTTTTCACTAGCGTGGGTGGTGGGCATATCTTGGGCAAATGGCTATCGCACCGCTTGACCTGTTCGCCCTTGATTCGTTTGTCAGCTCCGAGGATCGCGCGATTGCGGCGACGGTTCGCCGATTCGTCGAGGCCGAGCTCAAGCCGCACCTCGCCGGTTGGTACGAGTCCGGCGAGGTCCCAGTCAAGGAGTTGGCCCCTCAACTGGGCCGACTGGGTCTGTTGGGGATGCACCTTGACGGTTACGGCTGCGCCGGCACGTCGGCTACCGCCTACGGGCTGGCCTGTCTGGAGATGGAGGCCGGCGATTCGGGGCTGCGGTCGCTGATCTCGGTGCAAGGGTCGTTGGCTATGTTTGCGATCCACCACTGGGGCAGTGAGGAACAGAAGCAGACGTGGTTGCCGGCGATGGCCGCCGGCACTGCGATCGGTTGCTTCGGGTTGACCGAACCAGACTTCGGCTCCAACCCGGCCGGGATGAGGACTCGGGCTAGGCGAGACGGCGACGACTGGATCCTGACCGGAAACAAAATGTGGATCACGAACGGCTCGGTCGCCGACGTGGCCGTGGTTTGGGCGCAAACCGGCGAAACGGCCAGGGACATCCGCGGCTTTGTGGTGCCGACTAACACTCCGGGCTTTTGCGCGCCCAAGATCACCCGGAAGTTGAGCCTGCGAGCCTCGGTCACCAGCGAACTGGTGCTTGACGAGGTTCGCCTGCCGGCCTCGGCGATGCTGCCGGGCGCGGCGGGACTGAGCGGGCCGTTGACCTGTTTGACCGAAGCGCGATTTGGCATCATTTTCGGTTCGCTCGGCGCGGCCCGCGACTGTCTGGAGACGACCATCGCCTACGCCACGGATCGACAGATTTTCGACAAGCCGCTGGCCTCCTATCAGCTAACTCAGGCCAAACTCGCCGACATGACCCTCGAACTTGGCAAAGGCATGCTGTTGGCGCTGCACCTTGGCCGGCTCAAGGACGCGCATGAGATCACCGCTGAACAAATCAGCATCGGCAAACTCAACAACGTGCGCGAGGCAATCGAGATCGCTCGCAGTTGTCGAACGATCATGGGCGCGGCCGGGATCACCCTCGAGTTCCCGATGATGCGACATGCGAACAACCTTGAGTCAGTGTTGACCTATGAGGGCACCAGCGAAGTCCACCAACTCGTCATCGGCAAAGCCTTGACTGGCGAGTCGGCCTTCCGCTGAGGCGATACCGCTGGGGCGATACCGCTGAGGCGCTCAACCGCGCAGCGGCCCGTTTCCTGGAGGCACAGACTCAAGCACTTCGAACTCGTCGCCGACGCTGATCGTGGCGCCAGCGGTTTCGGGGATCAGGTTGACCCCGAACCAGACGCCCGAATCAAACCGCCGCAGTTTCGCCAGCGTGCGAGTCGGCTCCTTCGACCCGGTCACCTCCCCGGTGGCGAAATCGGGCGTCAACGTCGTCATCACGCAGCGAGCACAACCCTTGACCGCGCGAAACGTTGCGTCGCCGAGGCGAACTCGCCGCCAGTCATCTTCGGCCCAAGCGACCGTGTCCGAGACGACCACGCTGGGCCGAAAACGACTCATCTCGATCGTGGCTGCCGAATCGTCGTACGCGGTGATCGCCTCATTTAGCGCCGCAAGCGACCCTTCGGTGGTCAACAGCAGGGGATAGCCGTCAGCGAAACTCACCCGGTCACCTGGCTCAGAAAAGGCCGGATCAGTCTGGCGGCGGGTCGGGTCGTCGAGGTAGAGCAGCTGGACTTTCCGCCCGAGCACCTCGGCTAGCCAATCATTAGCTTCGACGGTGGCGGCCGCAGTGATTTCTGATTTCCAAATCTGCACGGGTACTTGGTTCTCGGGCGTTGGCGTGGCCACCTCGACCGACTCAAAGCCTGGAGCGCCAAGCCGCAGGCCAGCAGCAGTCAGCGTGGGAGTGATCGTCAGCAACCGGTGGTCGGTCCTAGCGGTAACGAACTTGCCGTCGGGTTCACAAACCATCCACCGTCGATCACCAGCCAACCCCCACGGCTCAACCGTCGCGGTATCGAGTGATTCCCCTTGGCATGACTTGACCAAGTAGCGGTGGATCGACGTCAGCATGGGGCAATCCTGCCAGTACCGGGACGACGGCCAGTTCCAGACAAGTTGTCAGTTCGCTGACCCACTCTGAGGTTAGGCTTGCCTCATTGTCTATACGGGGTGAATTTCCCGAACTGGAGGCAGAACCTGATGAGCGAAACGTCGTCGACCAAGCCAACTGGCTGCCCGCACCACGTCAATCGCGAACGTAACGACGGTGGTGGCGAGGAGATCACCCGGGCCGTATCGCGAAACGAGCGAGAAACTTCGGGGCCGCGAACCGCGATCCTGCTGGTGAATCACGGGTCGCGATCAACGGCGTGGCGTTCGCTGTTGCTTGACCTGCACGATCAGGTTGCCGCCGAACTGCTTGAACTTGATTCGGTCGTTCAAGTGCGCACCGCCTTCATGGAGTACACCGAACCTTCGATCGCCAGCCAATTGCGGGCCTTGGACGCCGAGCAGATCGACCGGGTAATCATCGTGCCGCTGCTGTTGACGATTAGTGACCACAGTTATGACGACATCCCGGTGATTTGCGGCCAAAGCCAGGATGCAGAAAAACTCGCTGAACTGGCAAAGGAAAAAATCGAGGTCTACGCCCCGCAAGCAAATCTCGTGTTCGCACCACTGCTGGACTTCTCCGGGCTGGTGCAACGAAACACTGTCCGGCGGGTCAACGCACTGCTCACCGAAAACCAAATCGATCCGGCAGCGAGCAAAGCGCTGGTTTTGGTCGGGTATGGCAGCGCAGACTTCATCGAACAGTGGGACAAGTTCTTCGAGAGCATTCGTCAGCACACCGAAAAGGTGATCGGTTTTCAGGCTTCGGTCCACGCCTGGTGTGGGCATCTGGTTGAGTACAGCCGCCAACCCACGATCGACGCGATCGAGTCGGTGCTGCCAAAGGCTGACCACCTCGTGGTCGTGCCGATTCTGGTCGCCTACGACCCGATGTTCCAAGAGAGCATCATCGGTCGTGGGATCGAAAGGTGCAGCCAGCCAAACCGGGTGCTGTATCGACCGGACTCGATCCTGCCCGAGCCAGAAGTGGCCAAATGGGTCATCGAGATTGCCACCGAACTCGAAGCAGTGCCAGTGGCGACAACCAAAGGTGTGCAGTTGGTCTAGTTGGCGGCGAACGCCAAGAGTTGCCGCGTTAGTCACGTGGCGTTCACTGTTCGTACTCGAAGAGTTGCCCAGACTCAGACACTCTCAGGTCGGATCATCCACCGACTCAGGAGCGTCATGTCTCGCACGATTCGAATTGCCACCTCGGTTGCAGTCCTCGCAACCGCGTTACCGGCGGCCTTCACCGCTACGGCCACCGCGGCCGAGGAGGCAAAGTCCTTCCACCGCGTCTCGACCTTCCCGGTCTTCAAAAATGCTCCTGCTGGAGTTCCAGCGTCGGACCCGACCGTTGCGGAGATCTCGACGGTGTCTGAAGACGGCAAAACGCTGATCTACACCGACGCACTTGGCAAGCGGATCGGCTTCCTAGACATCAGCGACCCGGCCGACCCGAAGGGTGCTGGTTCGCTTTCGCTCGCCTCCCTGGGAGCCGAGCATGACGAGCCCACCTCGGTCGCCGTCGTTGGCAAGTACGTCCTAGTCGTGGTCGACACGTCGACTAGTTTCACCAACCCCAGCGGCCGCCTCGACATCGTGCGGATCAACGACGGGGTCCGAGTTCGCAGCCTCGACCTGCAGGGTCAGCCCGACTCGATCGCCGTGAGCGTCAAGAACAAGGTTGCCGCGATCGCGATAGAGAACCAGCGTGACGAAGAGTTCAAACCGGCCGGACTCAAGAAGGGCGACTTGCCGCAGGCGCCTGCCGGCTTCGTCCAGCTGCTCGACCTCGAAGGAGCCAACCCGGCGGGCTGGAATCTGCGCCGCGTGGATCTGGTCAACTCCGACGGTTCGGCATTGCCGTCGATGGTTGCGGCCGGCATAGATTCGCCGACTGACCCAGAACCCGAATACGTCACCATCAACAGCGCCGGCAAGTTGGCGCTGACTCTCCAGGAGAACAACGGCATTGTCCTGATCGACACTGCGACCGGCGCGATCGACAAGGTTTTCAGTGCCGGCTCGGTCGACCTGACCGGCATCGACGCCAAGAAGGACGGCATCATCGACCCGGTCGACAGCCTGTCGGCGGTGCCGCGCGAACCAGACTCGATTGCATGGGTCAACGACACCCACCTGGCCACCGCGAACGAGGGTGACTGGAAGGGCGGAAGCCGCGGCTGGACCATTTTCGACGCGAACGGCGCAGTCGTCTGGGACGCTGGCAACACCTTCGAGCGTCTGGCGATCAAGCACGGTCTCTACAACGACGACCGGGCAGCCAAGAAGGGTTCAGAGCCAGAGGGCCTGACCTTTGCCGAGTTCGACGGCAGGCCCTACGTTTTCGTCGGCTCTGAGCGCAGCAACTTCATCGCCGTCTACGAGGTTTCGAACCCGGCCGCGCCGAAGTTCATCCAGATCATGCCCGCCACGAACGGACCCGAAGGCCTGCTAGCGATTCCTGAGCGCGGACTGTTTGCCGTTTCGAGCGAAACCGATGACGCCGCAAAGGGCGTACGGGCCTCCGTCGGCCTCTACGAGTTCAAGCCCGGCCAGGCCCAGCCGACCGCAATTGAAGCAGACGAAGTCGACGGTAAGCCGATCGGCTGGCAGGCACTCGGTGCGCTTTCGGCCGACCCGAGCAGCGCCACCACTTTGTGGACCGCCGCAGACACGGTCGTCAAGAACGGCACCCTGTTCAAGCTGGACGTTTCAGCCACGCCCGCCCGGATCACCGCCGAACTGCCGGTCACCGAAAATGGCGAATCGGCACCGCTAGACATCGAAGGCGTCTTCAAGCGGCCACAGGGCGGCTTCTGGCTGGCTTCTGAGGGCGCGACCGGCGACAAGAACGTGCTAGTTCGCACCGATGACGCGGGCGCAATCCAGGAGCGAGTCACCTTGCCGGCCGACATTGCCGCCAAGGTAAAGAACTGGGGCCTTGAAGGCGTGACGGCTACCACCGACGCCGGTGGCGAGCACGTCTGGTTCGTGATGCAGCGTCCGCTGTGGTCGAACCTGTCGACCTTGGAGGACTTCGAGGGCGAAAACATCACCCGCATCGGTCGCTACGACGTGAACGATCAGAAGTTCCACTGGTACGGCTACCAGTTGCAGGCGCCGCAGCGCGGTTCGGGCGACTGGGTTGGCCTTTCGGAGATCACCGCGATCAACGACCACACTTTCGTGGTCATCGAGCGCGACAAGCTCAACGGTCCGGCCGCCCGCAACAAGCGGATCTACACGGTCTCGGTGCCGACCGCCGATGGCAAAGTCACCGATCCGTCGACGAGTGAACTGCCGATCCTGACCAAGAAACTAGC
>DAONBX010000057.1:0-7655 GCA_035401705.1 Aeromicrobium sp. | reverse complement strand
CCGGAAGTACGCCTGCAAAGGGATGTCGACGTGGACGCCCTTGGGGACGTACACGAACGAGCCACCGGACCAGACTGAGGTGTTCAAGGCAGCGAACTTGTTGTCGCCGACCGGAATGACGGTGCCGAAGTACTCCTCGAAGATTTCGGGGTGCTCCTTCAACGCCGTGTCGGTGTCGAGGAAGATGACGCCCTTTTCTTCCAGGTCCTCGCGGATCTGGTGGTAGACGACCTCAGACTCATACTGGGCGGCGACGCCGGCAACTAGGCGCTGCTTCTCGGCCTCGGGGATGCCGAGTCGGTCGTAAGTGTTCTTGATGTCTTCGGGCAGGTCTTCCCAACTGGTGGCCTGCTTCTCGGTGGAACGAACGAAGTACTTGATGTTGTCGAAATCGATCGTGTTCAAGTCGGCGCCCCAGGCGGGCATCGGCTTACGTTCGAACAACTTCAGGCCCTTGAGTCGAAGGTCGAGCATCCACTGCGGTTCGCTCTTCTTGCCCGAGATGTCACGAACGACGGCTTCGTTGAGGCCACGTTGGGCACTCGCACCGGCGTCGTCGGAGTCGTGCCAGCCGAACTCGTAGGTGCCAACATCTTTGAGGCCTGGGTTCAGGTCCTCAATCGTGTTCGTTTCGTTGGTGGTGGTCATCGCGACAGCCTTTCGGTTCTGCTCTGATGGATTTGCGGAAGATTGGTCGTGCAGATGCCGTCGCCGTGGGCAATGGTTGCTAGCCGTTGCACATGGGTTCCGAGCAGTTCGGCAAAGATTTCGGTCTCGGCCTCACAAAGTTGGGGGAATTCTTCGGCCACGTGGGCGACCGGGCAGTGGTGCTGGCAGATCTGCATGCCCAGCGGGGTGCTGCTGACCGAGGCGGCGAAGCCGTCGTCGGTGAGGGCCTTTGCGAGCCGCTCGATTCGTTCGTCGGTAGCAACTCCGGCAAGGACGGCTTCATATTTGGTACGGAACTCGGCCAGTCGCCGCTCAGCAAAAGCCGAAATTGCGTCTTCGCCGCCGGTCTCACGCAAGAAGCGGAGCGCCTGGGCGGCAAGGTCGTCGTAGGAGTGGGTGAAATTGTCGCGGCCAGCGTCAGTCAACGCGAACACGCGAGCCGGGCGGCCCCGACGACGTTGCCCGTGAATCCGCTCTTCACGCGATTCAACGAGGCCTTGGGCTGCCATGTGTTCGAGGTGACGGCGCACGCCAGCAGGCGTCAGGCCAAGTCGAGCAGAAAGTTCAGTGGCGGTCGAGGGGCCGTTTCGGTGGATGCTTTCGGCAACGCGTTCGCGCGTAGGAGAGTCGTCTTCGACGGACTCCTCGCTAACGCGCATACTTTTCACAACACCAGTGTGACGTTATTGATTCCATCGAATCAAGCAAGGTCAGCCTCAGTGACCTGTGCCACACCTGTTTGGTCGAATGTGCCGAATCGTGATTGCCCACAATCAAGTCCTGAACCCGGCCGACTTAGACTGTCCCGGTGCCCGTGAACCAGTCAGAGGTCGCAGTCGAAATTCGCGACCTCAAGATGATCTACGGTCGCGCCGGCAAAGAGATTCGGGCGGTCGACGGCCTTTCGCTCGACATCAACCGCGGCACAATCACCGCCATTTTGGGTCCTAACGGCGCGGGCAAAACCACCACGATCGAAACGTGCGAAGGATTCCGGCGCCCCCAGGCTGGAACCGTGCGCGTTCTAGGCCTAGATCCCATAGTCGATGCAGTCGAACTCCGACCGCGAGTTGGCGTGATGCTGCAGTCCGGCGGTGCCTGGCTCGGAGTCGGCTCACGCGAAATGCTCAAACACGTGGCCTCGCTATACGCCAACCCGCTCGACGTTGAGGCACTGATCGACCGGCTCGGCATGGGTCCGTTCGCGAAAATTAGCTACCGCCGGCTCTCTGGCGGCCAAAAGCAACGGCTCTCGCTCGCGATGGCAATCGTTGGGCGACCCGAGCTGGTGTTCCTCGACGAACCGACCGCCGGGCTCGACCCGCAGTCGCGCCGTGACACCTGGGACTTGGCCGCCGAACTACGCGAGAGCGGCGTCACCACCGTGCTAACCACTCACTACATGGACGAGGCGCAGGAACTGGCCGACCAAATCCATGTGATCGACGCCGGCCGAGTAATCGCCTCGGGTACCCCCGCCGAACTAGTTGCCACTGGCGCCCAGAACACCATCCGCATCCGGGCAACCGCCGGACTTGATTTGAGGTCGTTGGCGGCGGCGTTGCCCCCGCACGCGACTGTGACCGAGTCGGCCCCCGGCGACTACACCGTCGTCGCCGAAGTCGAACCTGAGCTGCTGCATCTGCTTACCGGCTGGTTCGCTGGACAGAATGTCCTGCTCGAGTCGGTGCTGGTTCAACAACAAAGCCTCGAAGACAGGTTCTTGGAACTTACTGGCCGGGAGTTGCGATGACGAACCTTGACTTCTCCCCCGCACCCGGCGCCGCCAGCACTGCTCGCCGTATTGGCGCTCAAGCGGCAATGGAACTCAAACTTTCACTTCGTCAAGGCGAGCAGTTGGTCCTGACGTTCGTGATTCCTGTGCTGATTCTGGTTGTCGGTTCACGCTCGACTCGGTTGATCGATTCCGAACGGCCACTAGACATCCTCGTTCCGGGGGTATTTGCCCTCGCCATCGTCTCGAGTTCGTTCACCTCAGTTGCGATCGCGACCGGCTTTGAACGTCGCTATGGCCTACTCAAACGTCTTGGCGCGACTCCGCTGGCGCGTTCAGGACTCTTGGGCGGCAAGATACTCGCGGTCGTCGCGTTGCAGGCAATCCAACTGATCGTGCTCGCCGCGATCGCGCTGGCCCTAGGCTGGCGGCCCACAGGCAGCCCCACCGCGTGGGTATGGCTGCTAATTCTCGCCGTGCTGGCCACGATCGCGTTCGGCTCGCTGGCACTGCTGCTGGCCGGAACGCTGCGTGCCGAAGCCACCTTGGCGCTGGCCAACTTGATCTACGTGCTGCTTTTGGTCGGCGGCGGAATTCTGCTGCCGCTTGACCGGTATCCAGATTCGGTCCATAACGTCCTGCTGTTGCTGCCTTCGGGCGCACTCGGCGAGGGGCTTCGCGAAGCGTTCGTGACCGGTTCACCCAGTACCGTCGTACTCGTCGTTCTTGGCGGCTGGGCCATCGTGGCCTCAGCGGCAGCAAAAAGGTGGTTCAAGTGGGAGTGAAATCGATCGCCAACGGTCCGGTCACAAAGCAGACCGTCCTCGCGTGGGGTTGGGCAAACCTAGTCGCAAATACGCTGATCATCCTGACCGGCGGACTGGTTCGGCTGACCAGTTCGGGACTTGGTTGCCCGAACTGGCCGACCTGTGAAGGCACGCAGATCGCGCCGCATAGCGCCCTCGGCTGGCATGGCGCAATCGAGTTCAGCAATCGTCTGCTCACTTACGTCCTAATCGCCATCGCCATCGGCGCGGTCATCGCGGTCTGGCGTTGGCCAGCAGCCACCAAATACCAACGCCAACTCGTAGTCGCCATTGCGATCGGAATCCCGTTCCAAGGCATCATCGGCGGCATCACTGTCCTGACTGAGTTGAACCCTTGGGTGGTGTCGCTTCACTTGGTGCTTTCGATGGCGATCGTCATCGCGGCCACTGCCTTTTTGATCAGTGTCCAAAACCTCGAAGCGAACGCGCCCCGACGGCCGGCGTTAATCGTCCGATCGGCCTACGTTTTCCTACTCGCGGCCATCTACTTGGGCACCATCGTTACCGGTAGCGGCCCCCACGCCGGAGATGCTGATGCCCCGCGAAACGGTCTAAACCCAGAACACCTCAGCAAGATCCACGCGTGGACCATCTGGCTGTTCATCATCTTGACGGTGATCGCGATCGTTCAGCTTTCGCAAAAGTCGCGGCGGATCGGGATTGTGGTCCTGATCGCGGGTCTGGCCCAAGGCTCTATCGGTTACATCCAGTACTTCACGGACTTGCCGATCGCGCTGGTTGCCGCCCACCTAATTGGCGCGGCGATGTTGCTGTCAGTGACGACCTATTGGGTGTTGGCAACCCGGCCCGAGCCTCGCTGAGTATGTGTTTGGTCAGTCAACTGGCGCAAGCCGTTGACGAACCAGCCAAGTAGCAATCACCAGCACCGCCGTAACCATGGCCGCACCGACGGTGACCATCATCCAGCCGATACCGAACAGTCCGGACTCGTCGTCTGACCAACTCATCCAACAGGCTGCGGAAATACCGGCCACTCCCGAAACGATGATGGCGAGTAGGTCCATTTTTCTGGCGAACCAGCCGAAGGCGACGCCGATGACCAGAAGCACCACAACCATCGCGGCAACTTGAATGACCGTGTACTGGTCATCTGAATCCATCCCTAGGAAGATGAACCAGGTCGCAAAGGTGGCCGCAGCCGGGGCAAGCCAAGAAATTAGTCCGCGCATGGCGCGAGCGTAGCGCGTTTAGCCGATGAACGGGTCGATCGCGGCCGCCACAAACAGCAGCGCGAGGTACCCGTTGGAGAAATGGAACAGCCGCATCGGCTTGATTACCGAAAGTTCTTCACTCTGGCGGGTACGCGAGCGCAAGTCGTAAGCCTCAACGAGGAAGACGATGCCCAAAATGATCGCCATCGTGGGATAGAACCACCCAGTATTGGCTACTGGCCAAACCACGAGCGAAGTCACTACGGTCGCCCACGTGTAAAGCACGATTTGGCGGCCAACCTCGGCGGCCGGCGCAACTGACGGCAACATCGGCACCGAGGCAGCGGCGTAGTCCTCGCGGTACCGCAACGCCAGCGCCCAAAAGTGCGGTGGCGTCCAGAAGAACACGACCAAGAACAGTACGAACGGCGCCCACGCCAGCTCGTTGGTGACCGCGGTCCAGCCGATCAGCGGTGGGAAACAACCGGCAAGCCCGCCCCAAACGATGTTTTGCGTCGTCCGGCGCTTGAGCAGCATCGTGTAACCAACGACATAGAACACGTTCGCGGCCAGCGCGAGCCCAGCCGAAAGCCAGTTGACGAAGAAACCGAGCCAAAGCGTGGACACCACGCCAAGCACAAGACCGAAAACCAAGGCCTTCGAAGTAGCGATCTGGTGACGCGCCAGTGGCCGACGTGAAGTTCGTCGCATCTTTTTGTCGATGTCGGCGTCAACCACGCAGTTGAGCGCGTTGGCCGACCCGGCAGAAAGCGAGCCGCCAACCAACGTCAGGACCACGAGACTGAGTTCAGGTACTCCCTGCTCGGCCAAGAACATCACCGGAACGGTGGTCAGCAAGAGCAGTTCGATAATCCGCGGTTTGGTCAGCGCAACGTACGCCATAAAAACGTCTCGGCGACTTGGCCGAGGGTCGTTGCGCACATCATCTGTTGCCTGCGGAAGGACGGTCACGTAGGCCATTCTAATCGCTGGCCGATAGGCTCGACATGTAGACCTCGCGCAACCGACCACGTCACAACCCAGGAGTGCAGCGGTGACCAACCCCCCGATGACCATCCGCCCGTCGATCGATTGGTCCGAAGTGGACGACCGTGCCGTAAACACGGCGCGCCTTTTGGCCGCAGATGCGGTTCAAAAAGCCGGTCACGGCCACCCGGGTACGGCAATGAGCCTGGCTCCGGCCGCCTACCTGATCTATCAGAAGTTGATGCAACACGACCCGACAGATCCGAACTGGCTCGGTCGGGATCGGTTCGTGCTTTCGTGCGGTCACTCGAGCCTGACGCAGTACATCCAGCTTTACTTGGCCGGCTATCCGATGACCCTCGACGACCTCAAGCACTTGAGGACTTGGGGAAGCCAAACGCCAGGCCACCCCGAGTACGGCCACACCCCCGGGGTCGAAGTGACCACCGGTCCGCTGGGCCAAGGTGTTGCCAATGCGGTCGGCATGGCGATGGCGGCGCGGCGCGAGCGCGGACTGTTCGATCCGTTCGCCGGACCGAACGAGAGCCCGTTCGATCATCAGGTCTATGTCATCGCTTCGGACGGTGACCTCCAAGAGGGCGTTTCGGGCGAGGCCTCCTCGCTGGCCGGGCTGCAGCAGCTTGGCAACCTGACGGTTCTTTACGACGACAACAAGATTTCAATCGAAGACGACACCGACGTTGCCTTCACCGAGGACGTGGCACTTCGCTACGAGTCCTACGGCTGGCACGTCCAGACGGTCGACTGGACCCACGGTGGCGGCGAATACCGCGAGGACGTCCCTGCGTTGGCCGATGCCTATGCCGCGGCTCGCGCAGTCACCGACCGCCCCAGCCTGATTGTGTTGCGCACGATCATCGCGTGGCCGGCACCGACCGCACAGAACACTGGGGCCTCCCACGGGTCGGCTCTTGGCGTTGATGAGATCAAGGCGACGAAGGCGCTGCTCGGCTTTGACCCCGACATCGACTTCAATGTGGCCGACGACGTGATCGCCCACACGCAACTGGCTCGCGAACGTGGTCAGGCGGCACACGCCGCATGGCAGACAAAGTTCGACCTTTGGGTGACGGGCAACAGCGAACGCAAGGCACTGCTTGATCGCCTGACTGCAAATGAACTGCCCGAAGGCTGGGACGTGGACCTACCGGTTTACGAACCCAGTGACAAGGGCGTGGCAACCCGAGTTGCCTCCGGCGATTTCCTGAGTGCAGCGGCACCGAAGTTGCCCGAACTATGGGGCGGTTCGGCCGACCTTGCTGGTTCGAACAACACCACCCCGAAGGGCCAGCTTTCGTTCCTGCCGCCGCAGAACTCGACGGCGAAGTTCACCGGCGACTGGTACGGCAGCGTGTTGCACTTTGGTATCCGTGAGCATGCGATGGGTTCGATCATGAACGGCATGGCGCTGCACGGACCGACGCGGCCCTATGGCGGAACGTTCCTAGTGTTCAGCGACTACATGCGACCGGCAGTTCGGTTGGCTGCGCTGCAGCAGTTGCCAGTCACCTACGTATGGACGCACGACTCCATCGGCCTTGGCGAGGACGGACCTACCCACCAACCGGTCGAGCATCTTGCTTCGCTGCGGGCGATTCCCGGACTCGACGTGGTGCGCCCGGCCGACGCTAACGAAACTGTCGTGGCGTGGCAGACGATCATGGGCCGCACCTCCCGCCCGGCAGCACTGGCACTAAGTCGGCAGAACTTGCCGGTCTTCCCCCGCACCGGGGAGTTTGCCTCGGCCGACAATGTCGCGCGCGGCGCCTACGTCCTAGTCGACAGCCCAAACGCGATCCACCACGCCACCCCTGACGTGGTGATCGTGGCTACCGGTTCCGAAGTTCAAATTGCACTCGAAGCGCGGAACCTATTGGCCAAGGAAGGGCTCGGCGCCCGGGTCGTTTCGATGCCATGTCGCGAGTGGTTCGAAGAGCAGGACGCCGAATACCGCGATAGCGTTATTCCGCCGGTAGTTCGGGCGCGAGTGGCAGTCGAGGCCGGCATTTCGCTGGGTTGGCGTGACATTGTCGGCGACGCGGGTCGGATTGTTTCGCTCGAACACTTCGGCGCCTCCGCGCCGTTCGCTGAACTTTACGAACGGTTCGGCATCACCGCAGCGGCAACAGCTGCCGCAGCGCATGAGTCCATCCTCGCGGCGCAGCACGAAGGCGGCGTCTCGGCGTTCGTGCGGCCGGCCGGACCGGTAGTTCCTGACATTAGTCACTGAATCTAGGAGATGAA
>DAONBX010000056.1:0-9447 GCA_035401705.1 Aeromicrobium sp. | reverse complement strand
GCTCGAGACGGGAGGTTTCAGACCACGACTCCTACACCCTGGATTGTGATGAGCCCTTTTCGTCTCGCGGCACGAGGGTGTGCATCACCGAGCCACGACCGAAGACGACCTCGACGACTGCCTCAAGACTGATCACGCCAGAAACGGCCGCAAGTGCGTTGTACTCGCCGACCGAGTGTCCGGCCAACACGGCATCGTCGACGAAGACGCCACCGGCACGAAGTTCGGCCATCTGCGCCGCGCCCAACACCGCCATCGCGACTTGGGTGAACTGCGTCAAATACAGCACGCCGTCCAGGTGGTGGTGGGTTACGCCGTCGATGGTCAGTTCGGTCGGGTTGTCGCGCACGACCGTCAGGATCGAGAACCCCAGCGCCTTGCGTGTGTGCGCGTCGGCGCGGTCCCAGATTTCGCG
This sequence comes from Aeromicrobium sp., assembly GCA_035401705.1. Taxonomy (GTDB): domain Bacteria; phylum Actinomycetota; class Actinomycetes; order Propionibacteriales; family Nocardioidaceae; genus Aeromicrobium. The sequence goes on along the minus strand of DAONBX010000056.1, from coordinate 9,032 downwards.
GGCCGCCGGGCACCGCTGATAGCCGGCCATCCCCATGCCGCGACTCTGGATGCCCTGACCGGGGAAGGCGTAGGCGGTTCGCGGGGCCGTCAGCAATGCTGACGCGGCCATCACCAGCTCGCCGTCGGCCCGCACGGTCACGTCCAGCACTTCACGACCGCCAGTCAGACCCACCCGGTCGGCGCGGATTTCAACGTCGGCGCCCAGCGACACCGGTGCCATGAACCGAGTCGTCCAACCGACGATCCGTCGACCGGTTTCGGCTGCGACGGCCTGCTGAGCGGCCGCCGAAGTCCACATGCCGTGGACGATCGGCTCACCCAAGCCCGCCAGTCGCGCGGCTGCCGCACTGGTGTGGATCGGGTTCAAGTCGGTGGTTAGGGATGCGAACGCGCTCATGTCGCCCGGCGCGGTCACCGTCACCCGAGCCCGCTCGCGCCGCGGCGTGTCGTGGACCTGCAGGCCGCCCAAGGCTCCCCCGGCCGTTGCCGGGTCCGCCAAGGGTTCGGTGCCGGTGCGCCCGCGGATCGCAAACCGTTCGGTCATCGTCGCTAGGTCGCCAAGGTTCACGTCGACGGTGACGACGCGACCGTATTGGGTCTGCTCGATCGAGGCGAGCGTCGCCTCGATTTTCAGGTCGACCGGGCTGGCTGGCAGCGCCTCGGTGGTGATCTGGTGGTCGAGGTGAACAAGATCGAGCATGCCCTCGACGACTCGCTCGCCGCGGTCGGTGGTGGCCGCGTTGATGACTGCGAACACCGCCGGCCAGGCGAGTCCGACGAGGACGTCGGGCACGCCGTGCTGGTTCGAAACTAGGGCCGCGCCACTCACCGCGCCGTGATCGGCAACCAGGTCGGGCGAGAACGCGACGGTTAGTGCCGCAACGTTGTCGACCACTTCGGGCAGGTCGCCTGGCACTGCTTGGCGAACAAGTTGACTCATCGAGGCCACGGCCGAATCTGCACTAACCACCGGCGCATTGCCCAACGCGGTCCCTGACGGGACGTCTATTTGCAGGCTCAGCTCGCGGCCAGAACTCAACGGAACGGTTAGCTCAACTTCATGGGTTCCAACCACCTCAAGCCGAGCACCTGTCTGGGCGTGTTCGGCGCTTTGCCCGCCGGTCAACACCCAACCGTCACCGAGACGGCGAACCGGGTTCGTGACCCGTCGACCCGCCCAAGAAACGTCAGCGGCCGCCAGCACCAGTGCGAGCGGTTCGGCCAGGTCGGGGCCGGTCGAGCGGCGGCGGCCGGCGACCCGTTGGGGGGCGCGACCGGCGGCCAACAACACGTCGAGGGTGGCGTCTTCGAAGCGCTGCAGGAGTTCGGCGACTGGCTCGTCGACGCGGGTGATGCCAGCAACGCTCGCCGGGCCCGGAATGATGCAGACTTCGTCTGCGCCAAAGCGCGGATCGTGCGCCTGCCACAGCGAGTCGGACCGCCACCAGCGTCGAACCTGCGCGTCGATCACGGGCACAAAGTTGACCGGCTTGCCCGGCCGGCGACAAACCTCGACGAAGAAGTCGACGTCGGCCGGATGCAGGGTCACGGTGTCGGCGTCTGGGTAGGTGAGCAACAGTTCAGCAATCACCGATTCGGGGTCGTCCAGGACGAAGGCATCCGCGAACGCGTCGCGGATTTCACCTCGGTCGGCCTCGCTGAGCCGCGCTTGGGTTCGGCCGACCAGGGCGCCGAACCGCTCACGCCACGACTCGTCCAGCCAGGTGGTGAAGCCGCCGGTTCCGCTGCCGGAAAGTTCGACGAACCGGTTCAAGAGTTGGACGTAGGTGAACTGGTCGACGTCGCCGAAGTACGGCTTGGCGGTGCGGTTGAGTGCCTCGATGATTTCGGTGCGCCGGCTCGCGACGGCGTCGGCGTCCCCAGCGACTTCGTCGAGCAGTCGCCCCGTGCGCGAGGCGGTGTTGTCGATTTCGTGGATGTCGGCGCCGAGCTGGCTGCGCCCCGAGGCCATGCCGCCGCGGGCGGTGCCGGCCCCCACCCAAGCGTCCGTTCCCTTGGTTTGCACGAGCAGTTCCTTGACTGCCGGTGAGGTTTTGGCCTCGAGGGTCGCCATCGCGGCAGTGCCCACGAGGATGCCGTCGACCGGCATTTCTTCGAAGCCGTGGCGAAGCGCCCAATTGCCAGTCAGCCAGGCGGCAGCGCGTTCGCCGGTGCCGATTCCGCCACCAACGCAAAGCACGATGTTGGCTTGGGCGCGCAGGTCGCCGTAGGTCGCCAAGATGAGTTCGTCGAGGTCTTCCCATGAGTGGTGGCCGCCGGCGCGACCGCCCTCGACCTGCACGATGACGGTTCCGGTCACCGACTTGGCAATCGCGATCACGTCCCGGATTTGGCCGATCGTGCCGGGCTTGAATACGACATGCTCGATGCCGATTTGGGTCAGCTCTTCCACCAGGGCGACGGCTTCGTCGAGTTCGGGGATGCCGGCGGTGACGATCACCGAATCGATTGGGGCACCGGCGCTGCGGGCACGCTGGACGAGTTTGGTTTGACCCAACTGGAGCCGCCACAGGTAGGGGTCGAGGAATAGCGAGTTGAAGGCGAACGAGACGCCCTCGTCGAGCAGGCCGGTCAGTTCAGCAATCCGGTCGGCGAAGATCTCTTCGGTGACTTGGCCGCCGCCGGCCAGTTCGGCCCAGAATCCGGCGTTCGCGGCGGCGGCGACGATGGGCGCTTCGACCGTCGTTGGCGTCATTCCCGCGAGCAGGATTGGCGATTTGCCGGTGGCCTCGGTGAATTTAGTTTCAAGCATTAGTTGGCCGGTCGGCGCGGTCACGAGTCTGGGCGCAAACGCCGACCAGGCGACTGGGCGAATCGGCCGAGCGCCGACCACCGAAAGTTCGCGTTGGCCGCGTTGGGTGGCGGTGGCGACCAGGCCAACGCCTCGCGCGCGGGTTTGAGCAGCCGATAGCCGCAAAGCCAAGTCACCTGGGCCGACGTCGAGCAACCAGCTCGGTCCAGCGTCTAGGGCTTGAGTGAGTTGCGCGACCCAGTCCACCTCGTTGACGATTGATTCGAAGGTGAGGCGGCGGGCGTGCTCGACGTCGATGCCAATGCGTTCGGCCCAGTCAGCGACGAGATCGGCCGCCTCGGCCAATTGCGGGTGGTGGAAAGCCAACTGCGATTCAACCGGCTCGATGATTGGCGCGAACCCGGCGCCGCCAGTGGCGAGCTTGTCGCGCTCGGCCTTTTCGGTGGCCGCGACCTGCTCGAGCCGTGCCACCGCTACTGCCAAGTCGGCTTCGGTCCCTGACAGGACGACCGCGCGGTGGCCATTTCGGATCCGGCAGACCGCACCGGTGCCGTCAATGATTTCGGCGACTCGCTCTGGCACGACACCCGAGACCGAAACCATGGTCTGGCCAAGCAGACCGCGACGCCGACCCACGATTTGGGCGCCAGCGCCAATGAGTCGGGCCAAGACGAGGACTTCTACTTGTGAAACTCCGGCGAGCGCTTCGGCGGCCAGGACTCCTTGGGAGTGCCCGGCGACTGCCGCGGGCCGGTAGGCGTTCAGGTCTAGCCCTTGGCTACCCAGTGCCGCAAGGCCGGCTAGTTGAGCCAAGACGATGCCGGGCACCGAGGCGGCCGGGGCGAGCAGGTCGGCCCCTGATGGCAGGGTGAGCGCTTGGTCGTCTTCGGCAGATTCGCCGGCGTTCAGTACGTCAATCCAGCCGAGCGGGTCGAACGAAACTCCAGTCCTAGCTAGTTCGTCGACCACCGGAGCGAGCATCGTTTCGGACCGCTGAACTAGGTCGGCGATGTCGCCTTCAAGGGCGAAGTCACCGATAAGTTCGGCTAACGGTTCGAGCCAGGGACCGCCCTGTCCGCCCAGCAGTAGTCCCCATTCGGTCCCGGTTCGCAAGTCGTCGAGCAGGCTGTCGCGATGCGTGGCGCGGGGCGCTGGGGTGGCTGAAGCGGTGGTGTAGAGCGTCGTCATGTGACCATGGTGCCATAAACATGAGGCTTTCCTCATATTAGATTGAGGGATTCCTCATGTTTTAGATCACACGCACTCGTTACTTGAAAATGTAACCACAAGTTACACACATGGTTACACACAGTTGGGGAAAGGTGAACAAGTGATTCATGTGAATTGAGGGTTTGAAAATAGCGATTGAAGCGAATACGCCGCAAACGCGACCTGAACACCCCGCCAACCGGGTCTGGGCTACGGCGAAACGAGATGGTGCTCGCTCAGCGGATAAAGCTTCACCGCGCCCGGTGAGGTGAGTGCCGCGAACAGGGCGGTCGCGGCCGAATCGCCGGCTTCAGGTAGCCCGATGGTGTCCTCGAAAAGTCCATGAAGGCCGACCGAATCGGCCACTCGATCACCGGTTGAGTTCAACGCCGCAGATACGGCCGCCATCAGGATCAGCAGCATCGGAACGCGCGGCTGGCCTTGGTCAACTGGCGGCTGGAAGTAGGGCAGATCCAAAGCGAGCGCGCCGTGGCGATCATAAAACGCCAGCCGGCGTTCGGCGTCACCAAAATCTGGGTCATGGTCGCGGCCTGGACGCTCAACCTCAGCGACAAATAAGCTTGTGCCGCGTTCGCGCCAAAGCTTGGTCGCCTCAGCGACTAGCTTCCCGCCGGTGCCAAGCCCGCGCGAGGATGCCGAGGCCACCAGATAGGTCAACATGGTGACGTCTCGGTGATGAGTCAACACCGCCGCGCCTAGCAGATCTTCGCCAGTTAACTCAACAACGACTTCGACAGTTGAGGCCGGATACGTCAAGAACTCTGTCCGTGAAACCAGCTCATCTGCTGGAAATGAGTTAGCGAGCAGTTCGTCGTAGACCCGGCCCAGCAGGACCGGGTCTACGACTGGACCGAACAACAATTCAGACGCCGCCTTTGAGCGTCAGCCCGCCGTCGATCGTGATGCACTGGCCGGTCACCCAGGCCGCATCGTCAGACAGCAGGAAAGCCACCACCGAGGCGATGTCTTCGGGCTCGCCGAGACGCTGCATCGGATAGCCAGCCGCGACTTCGGCTTCGCGGTCCTCAAACAAAGCCGACGCGAACTTCGTCTTGACCACCGCCGGCGCGACCGCGTTCACTCGAATGGTTGGCGCCAACTCCAGCGCCAGCTCTTCGGTCACGTGGATCAGCGCAGCTTTCGACGCGCCGTACAGGCCAATCATCGGTGCCGGTTTCAGTCCGGCGATCGAGGCAATGTTGACGATCGCGCCGCCGTTGTCCTTCAGCGAGGCCGCGTAAGCCTTTTGCGCCCAAGAGACTGCGGCCAGCACGTTCACGTCAAAGATCTTGCTGCCGGCCGACAGGTCCGAATCAATCATCCGCCCATACGTCGGGTTGATGCCGGTGTTGTTGACGAGGAAGTCCAACCCGCCGAACGTGTCGATGGCCTTGGCGATCGCCTCGTCCTGGTGGCCAGAATCGTCGGCCGGGCCGGCCACGAACGCGGCGTTCTCTTCGCCGAGTTCGGCAACCGCTGCCTCGAGCGCCTCGGTCTTTCGGGCGGTGATGACGACTTTTGCGCCGTCATCAACGAGCCGCTGCGCCACGGCCAAGCCGATTCCGCGCGATGCACCGGTGACGATCGCGACGCGGCCGTCGAACCGTGGATGCGCGCCCTCGACGAAGCCGCTCACGAAAGCCGCTCGATGACCATCGCCATGCCCATGCCGCCGCCAACGCACATCGACTCGACACCGAACTGCTTGTCGTGCCACTGCAGCGAATTGATCAGCGTGGAGGTGATTCGTGCGCCGGTCATGCCGAACGGGTGACCAACTGCGATCGCACCACCGTTGACGTTCAACTTCTCCAGCGGAATGCCCAAAACCTTCGCCGAACCCCACGCTTGAACCGCGAACGCCTCGTTGATCTCGTAAAGGTCGATGTCGTCGATGCCCATGCCCGCGTTCTTGAGCGCAGCCGGAATCGCTTCGACCGGGCCAAGACCCATGATTTCGGGCGACAGGCCGGTGACGGCCGTGGACACGATTCGCGCCAACGGAGTCAGGCCCAGTTCCTTGGCCTTGGTGTCGCTCATGATCACGACGGCGGCGGCGCCATCGTTTAGCGGGCAAGCGTTGCCGGCCGTTACCGTCCCGTCGGGGCGGAAAACGGGACGAAGTCCGCTGACTGCCTCGAGGGTGACGCCAGCGCGCGGTCCGTCATCGGTCGAGACGACCGTGCCGTCGGGCAGGGTCACTGGCGTGATGTCCTTTGCCCAGAAACCGTTTTCGATGGCGGCTTCGGCCAGGTTCTGACTGCGCACACCGAACTCGTCCTGCTCTTGGCGGCTCATGCCCAAGTGCTGGGCAACGTTTTCGGCCGTCTGGCCCATCGTGATGTAGAGGTCGGGGTACTGGCCCGATTCGCGCGGATCGGTCCACTTGTCGGCACCGCCTTCGGTGCGCTTGGCGGTGCGAGCGATTGCGTCGGCAAAGATCGGGTTCTCGCTGCCGGGCAGGTCGGCGAAACCGTTCGCAAACCGGCTAACGGTCTCGACGCCAGCGGACAAGAACACGTCACCTTCGCCAGCCTTGATCGCATGGAACGCCATCCGGGTGGTCTGCAGGGAGCTGGAGCAGTAGCGGTTGACGGTCACGCCCGGCAGGTGGTCCATGCCCGAAAGCACCGCGACCGCACGGCCGAGGTTGTGGCCTGCTTCACCGGCCGGCTGGCCGACGCCGAGCATCAGGTCGACGATGTCTTTTCGGTCCAGTTCAGGCACCTTCGACAGGGCGGCCTCGACCATCTGGACGGTCAGGTCGTCGGGCCGCATGTCCTTGAGCGAACCTTTGACGGCGCGACCGATCGGCGAACGGGCGGTGGAAACGATGACGGCTTCAGTCATTTTTCTGTCCTTCTACAAGTGGGTGAGGGTTGAAGACTTTAGGTTTTGCGGCGGCTCAGAATCCGAGGTCGCGGCCGATGAGTTCCTTCATGATTTCGTTGGAGCCGGCCCAAATCTTGGTGACACGGGCGTCTCGCCAGGCGCGAGCAACGCGGTACTCGTTCATGAAACCGTAGCCGCCGTGCAGTTGCACACAGTGGTCGAGGACTTCGTTTTGAACCTCAGCCGACCACCACTTGGCCTTCGCCGCATCGATTGGCGTCAGTTTCTTTTGCGAGTGCGCCTCGACCGCGGCATCTACGTACGCTTCGGCAACTTCGATCCTGGTGACCAGTTCGGCCAGCAGGAACTTGTTGTGTTGCAGCGAACCGATCGACTGGCCGAACGCCTTGCGGTCGTGGCAGTACTGGATCGTTTCGGCGAGGATCTGCTTGGCGTGGGCGATGTTGCTGACCGCCGCACCGAGGCGTTCTTGCGGGAGCTTTTGCATCATCGCGATGAAGCCACCGCCAAGTTGACCAATAACCCGGTCATCGCCGAGGCGAACGTTCTCAAAGAAAAGCTCGGCCGTGTCGGACTCTTCCTGGCCGACCTTGTCGAGCTTGCGGCCGCGGCTGAAGCCCTCATCGGTGGCTTCGATGCCGAACAAGGTGATGCCGCGGGCGCCCTTTTCGGGATCGGTGCGAACCGCAGTGACGATCAAGTCAGCGGAGTAGCCGTTGGTGATGAACGTTTTGGAACCGTTGATGACCCAGTGGTCGCCGTCGCGAACTGCGGTGGTTTTCAGTGCGGCCAGGTCCGAGCCACCCGAAGGTTCGGTCATGCCGATTGCGGTGACGATGTCGCCGGAGGCGCAACCTGGCAGCCAACGCTGCTTCTGCTCTTCGGTGCCCATGTCCACGATGTAGGGCACGGTGATGTCTGCGTGGATGCCAACACAGGAGGCGACCGAAGCGTTTACCTTGCTGAGTTCCTCGGCCCAGATCGCGTTGAACCGGTAGTCGCCGGCGTCGGTCCCGCCGAACTCTTCGGGGATCTCCAAGCCGAGCAGTCCCTGTTCGCCGGCCGCGGTCCAGAACTCGCGCGGCAGCGCCTTGGCTTCGACGAAGGCGTCAGCGTTTGGTCGCGCATGCTTGTCCAAGAAGGCGGAACAGGAGGAACGGAAGTCCTCGTGGTCTTCGTTGTAGACAGTGCGGTCCATGCTCGGCCTTTCGGTAAATATTCTGGAAATAACTAGCGCCAAATGACTAAGCGCTTGCTTAGTCTGTCACTTCCAAGGCATGCTGTCCACCATGAGCACCATCCCAGCGAGCCCGCCTGCGTCAGATGACGGCGATCGTTCATCGGCCACGCGTGAGCGACTTGTCGAGGCAGCCATCGAAGCTTTTGCCGCTTCTGGCTTTGCTGGGACGACGACTAGGGATATTGCTTCGCGCGCCGGAATGAGCCCGGCGGCCGTGTACGTCCATTACGCCACGAAAGAAGATTTGCTCTTTGAGATCTCGCGGCGGGGCCACCGCAATTCGCTGCAGATTTTGAAGACGGCAGCCGAGTCGACCGATGACCCACTTGACCGGGTGGCGTTGATGGTCTCCGAGTTCAGTCGCTGGCATGCGGTCTACAGTCGCGTCGGACGGATCGTGCAATACGAATTTGGTGCACTGACCCCCGAACATCGCAGGGAAATTGCCGCGTATCGACGCGGGATTGAGTCCCTCGTCCGCGAAGCGTTGACTGCCGGCGTTGAAGCCGGAGAGATGGACGTCGAAGACGTGAAGGGCACGGCGTTGGCTCTGCTCTCACTGAGCATCGACCTCGTCCGCTGGTATCGCCCCGGTGGTCCGGTAACGCCAAAGGAACTCGCCGAACTGCATGCGAACCTCGCCAGGAAAATGGTCTCCCGCCAACGGTGAAGGTTGGATAACTGCTGGCTTCAACTGGTCCGGATGATCGCTTAGGCGACTAGCGGCCGGTATCTGGTGTTTCGTTTTGGCTGGCTGGCGCCGGGTGGGTAGAAGTCCGGGCGCTTGTCTCTCGGGTTGAGTTCGATTCGCCAACCGGAGTGGTGGATTTGTCGGTGGTGGTGTCCGCAGAGTAGGACCCCGTTGTCCAGGTCGGTGGGTCCGTCGTGGAGCCAGGATTTGATGTGGTGGGTTTCGGTCCAACCGGGTGGCCGG
>DAONBX010000055.1:0-10013 GCA_035401705.1 Aeromicrobium sp. | reverse complement strand
TCGGTAGCTCGCTGGGCTCATAACCCAGAGGTCACAGGTTCAAATCCTGTCCCCGCTACCAAATTCAGGCCCGGAATCTACGGATTCCGGGCCTGAACACTTTTCTCGCAAGTTGAGGGCTGGTGCATCTTCGTTCCCCAAACCCCGCCAGAATCCGAAGAGCCCTATTGACGATCCCTATAAACGGGATGTATCTTTCATTTATGCGCAGTGATGGTCCGGCTCTGCTTCCGGTGTTCCGGTCACAGCATCAGGCGGAGCTGCTGATGTGGCTCTATCTGCATCCTGACACCGAGTACGGCGTGAGCGATCTTGCCGGGCGTCTCGAGGTGCCGTTATCGACCCTGCACCGCGAGGTCGTGCGGCTAGACGAGGCCGGCCTCATCGTCAGTCGAACCCTCGGCCGTAACCGGCTCATCCGAGCCAACATTGATCACCCCGCGGCGAAGGCGCTCACCCAGCTCCTGGAGGTCACCTTCGGCCCCCGCGTGGTCATTGCGGAGGAGTTCGCAATTCCGGGAGCGGAGCAAGTCGTCATCTTCGGATCCTGGGCTGCCCGCTATGCAGGCGAGTCCGGCCCGCCACCACGCGATATCGACGTGCTGGTCGTCGGCAAGGTCGACCGCGCAGACCTCTACGAAGCAGCCGATCGTGCGTCGGCCCGCCTCGGCATCGAGGTCAACCCGGTGGTCCGGTCCGCGAAGCAGTGGACTGACCCCGAGGATGCGCTCGTGAAGCAAATCAAGGCATCGGCCCACGCCTGGGTGCTCGATACCCGTGAACTGGTGAGTTCGTGATGGCCCGCTGGACGATGGGCGAGGCCGAGATCGAAGCACTCGTCGCAGGCGGGGAGCTCCAGAAACTGATAGGGGAGGCCGCCAACGGCCAACTCTTGCTTGCCAAAGCGTCGGCAACGCTGAGAAGATCATCGCCGCAGCGCAAGGACTGCTGGACCAACTTGGTCTGTTCTGAAGCTTGGCCAGATACGAATCGTTCGCGTCGATTGGGACGTTCCTTGAGGCTGAGCGCAAGTGTGGGCGACCCATCCTTGTCGAGTTGGCCAAGTTCCAAAACGATGCCGGACTAGTGGAGTGACTGGCGAAGCCCTGAGGTTCTTGGCACCACGAAGGTCGATTTGGGCGATGCGAATGTGCTCGTACTCGCGGGACGGCCTCGTGTATGCCGCCGACGAACGTGCCATCTCGGTTAGGTGTCGCAGAGCGATCCTCAAGGCCAAAACGGTCTCGACGTGCCTGATGAGGGTGGTCTGCGATGGTGCCTTCGGCCGAGGTCAGGTTAGGACTTTCGGCCGATCCGCTGGCGATGTGTGATCGCTACGCTGAGGCGGTGAGTAATCCACTGCGGTCCCTGCTGGAGGAACCCCGACCCGAGGCCCCGCCTGTTCGGGTATGGCGCGACTGGATGTTGCTCGCAGCCGTGACGGTCTCTGTGGTGCTTGAGGGCCTGCTGCGTGAGGACCTGTCGCTGCCGTGGTTGTCGGTGATACTGACCCTTGCGCTGGCGCCGCTGCTGCTTTGGCGGCGGAGCCACCCGCTCGCCGTCGTCGCGGCCACCTTTGGTGCGATCACGGTGGTGGACATCGGCCTGGTCGCTTCGGGTGCTTCGGCCCTAGACGTGTATTCGATGCTCTACGTCATGCTGTTGCCGTACTCGCTTTTCAGGTGGGGTTCGGGGCGAGAGGCGATGGCGGGGCTGGCGATCATTTTGGTCCCAGCCACCTTGGTGACCGTCGTCAGTTGGGCCGGGTTGACCGAGCCAATCGGCGGGTTCGCTGTCTTGGTGCCGACCATGGCACTGGGTTGGGCTGTGCGGTCCCAGCACGGGGCCCGGGAGCGAAAACTGGAGCAAATCAAGTCAGAAGAGCGCGTCCTGTTGGCGCGCGAACTCCACGACACGGTGGCGCACCATGTCTCGGCCATTGCAATACATGCGCAGGCCGGGCGAGCCCTCGCGGCCACAAATCCGTCGTCGCCACTTGAGGCGCTGGAGGTGATCGAGGTGGAGGCAAAACGAACGCTGGCTGAAATGCGGACGATCGTCCGGGCCCTTCGCAACGAGACGCCCGCCGACTACGCCCCCCAACCAGGAGTGGGGGACTTGGTGAGGCTGTCGCGGGCCTCGACCCCCGGGCCGCGGGTCGAGGTGACGGTCTCAGACGACCTGACCGCACTACCGGCGGCAATCGACGCTGCTGTCTTTCGGATCGCCCAAGAGGCGGTCACAAATGCTCAGCGGCATGCGCGAAACGCCACCGTGATTGACGTGTTGGTTTCTGCAGGCCAGTCGACGGTAAACCTCCAAGTGCGCGACGATGGTGACCCGGTCACGACCGATCTGGCATCCGAAGTTGGCTTTGGGATCACAGGAATGGTCGAACGCGCGCTGCTCCTCGGTGGCGTTTGTCAGGCAGGCCCTAGCCCCGGACGCGGCTGGGTCGTCAGCGCGAAACTGCCAAGACAGGTGGCCGCGTGAGTATCCGGGTGCTGGTCGCAGACGACCAAGATTTAGTGCGGACCGGACTTCGGCTGATCCTTGGCACCCTAGAGGGCATCGAGGTTGTGGGGGAGGCGCGCGACGGCCAGGAAACGGTTCGACTGGCCCGCGAAATGCGTCCCGACGTGTGCCTGATGGACATCCGGATGCCCGTCATCGACGGCACCGAAGCGACCCGTCTTCTGGCGGGGCCGGGGGTCGAGAACCCGATCGCGGTCGTGGTGATCACCACCTTCGACTTGGACGAATACGTGCACGGCGCGTTGGCCGCTGGCGCCACCGGCTTCCTACTCAAGGACGCTGGGCCTGAACTGCTCGGCGAGGCGATCCGGTCGGCAACCCGAGGCGACTCTCTCATTTCGCCCAGCATCACTCGTCGACTGTTGGCGACGTTCGCGGGCAGGGGTCGGGCGGCACCGCCGGTGCAGCCCATCGAGCAGCTCACCGAACGCGAGGAGCAAGTGTTGGCCACCCTCGCGCGGGGCCGCACCAACGCAGAGATCGCTGCGGAGTTACACATCAGCCTCAGCACGGTGAAGGCCCATATAGGCAGCCTCATGGCCAAACTCGGCGCCCGGAACCGGGTGGAGGTCGCGATGTGGGCATACGAGACCGGTCGAGTTCGGGACTAGCGCAGGACTATTAGCGCCGTCGGCCGAAAGTACGGTCAGGTCCTGGTGCTTTCGGTTAGGCAAAGTCTGGCCATTGAACCGATGTACGCGCGCCACGATGCGGCGAGGGTTGAACCCATGATTACTGTCGAATCACTAACCCGCAGGTACGCCGGCTTCACCGCTGTCGACAACATCTCCTTCACCGCCCAGCCCGGTCGTGTGACCGGCTTCCTCGGGCCGAACGGTGCCGGTAAATCCACCACGATGCGCGTCATGGTGGGTCTGACCGCTCCGACGTCGGGCTCGGCCACCATCGATGGCGTCCGGTTCGCTGACCTGCCCAATCCTGGCCTTGAAGTCGGCGTCCTGCTCGATGCCTCGGCTCAGCACGCCGGCCGCACGGGCCGAGAGATCCTCACCGTCGCCTCGGACACGATGGGCCTGCCTCGTAGCCGGGTCGACGAGATGATCGAACTGGTGAGCCTGACCCCCGCTGAGGCGAAGCGCCGCGTGCGCAACTACTCCCTCGGGATGCGTCAGCGTCTCGGTATCGCCACCGCGCTACTCGGTGACCCGACGGTGCTGATCCTCGACGAGCCTGCCAACGGACTCGACCCGGCTGGCATCCGGTGGATGCGCGACCTGCTTACGGAGTTTGCGAGCCATGGCGGCACGGTGCTGTTGTCCTCACACCTGCTGCACGAGATCGAAGTCATCGCCGATGACCTAGTAGTGATCGGCAACGGAAAGATTGTCGCGGCCGGCACTAAGGAAGAACTCCTCTCGGCCGCTGGGACTCTCGCCAGGGCGACGTCACCGCGCGACCTCGCCCACGCGCTCGAGGCATCGGGGATAGCGAGCACGCTCGCCGGGGATGGCTCAATTCGCACGGATGCTGATCCGGCTCGCGTCGGTGCGGTGGCGCTGACGCACCAAATCGCCCTAACCGAGTTGCGACCTGCCGAGGGCGCAGGTCTTGAAGAAATGTTCTTGTCACTTACTGCAGACACCCAACGCGAAGGAGTCGCGCTATGACCGCCATGATCTTCCCACCGTCTTCAGGCACGAAGGCCTCACCGGTGAGGCGGACGGTTCAGCCCATCGCGACCACTCGGCTCGTGAAGGTTGAGCTGCGCAAAATGTTCAACACCCGTTCGGGGTTCTGGATGCTTGTCAGCATTGGCGTCTTGTCGGTGCTTGCGACCGTGGCGGTGATCGTTTTCGCTCCACAGGGCAAGGTCACCTACGAGAGTTTTGCGACTGCGATCGGCCTACCAATGTCGGTGATCTTGCCGATGATCGCGATCTTGGCCGTCACGAGTGAGTGGAGCCAGCGCAGTGGGCTAACTACGTTCACTCTCGTGCCCAGCCGAGGCCGCGTTGTCGGCGCGAAAGCGATCGCAACAGTGCTGGTGGGCCTTGGTTCGACGGCGATCGCCTTCGCGGTGGGGGCCGTCGGCAACCTAGTCGGCTCAACCCTCGCCGGTGTCGACACTGTCTGGGACGTGTCGCTGGCGGCCGCACCCCAGATGGCGCTTGGAAACCTCATTGGCATGGCGATCGGCTTCACGCTCGGCGTGGTTCTTAGGGCCTCGGCAGCTGCGATTGTCGGCTACTTCGTGGTCGCGTTCGTGCTGTCCGGAGTCCTTGAACTGCTTGCGATGGTAAAGCCGTGGTTCTTGGACTTGCAACCGTGGATCGACTGGAACTTCACCCAAGTCGAACTCTTCGCTGGGGCCACGAACACCGCGAAAGAGTGGGCGATGCTGGGCTCGACCACGATGATCTGGATCGTCATTCCGCTCGCGATCGGGCTGTTCACGTTGCGGCGCGCCGAAGTCAAGTAGGCAGAGCCGTTGTGGCGGTGTCAGGAACTCAGGTTTGGCTTCGGCTACGGTCGTAAGACAACAGCAGGTTGTGACCGGTGAAGGAGTTAGCGGTGAAAGATTCGTTGAAGCCAGGGCTCACTCACACGAAGCACTACCAGGTGCCGGTTGAGCGAACGGTCCCTTACTTGTTGCCTGAGGCGCCGGGCTTTGTGGTCATGCCGGAGGTTTTGGCGACCGGCTACATGGTCGGAATCATTGAGTGGACGTGTCTTGAGGCGCTCGAGGGTCATCTTGGCGAGGGCGAACTGACGGTCGGCACCCATGTGGACTTGTCCCATCAGGCTCCCACCGTGCCGGGGGCAACGGTCACCATCGACGTCACGCTAATTGAGGTTGCTGGGCGGACGTTGACGTTCGAGGTCGAGGCCCGTGATGAGCAGGCGGTGATCAGTGTTGGCCGCCATCAACGCGGAATCATCGACCGGACGCGATTCGAGGCTAGGTTGGCTTTGCATTCAGGAGCAAATAATGGCTTCTAGTCGCGCCCGGGTAGACGCAATTGTCGAGGCGATGTCGGCGGCCGGACTGGCGCGGTCGCGTTCAATGATGGGCGAATGGCTGATCTATCTGGACGACAAAGTCATTGCGATGGTTTGCGACGACCGGTTGTACCTCAAACCAACTGACCCGGTCGCCGGGCTTTTGCGCAGCACACAACTGGCGAGTCCCTACCCGGGCGCGAAGCCGCACTACGTCGTTGCCGAAGCGGACTTGGCTGACGAGGACTATCTCGCCGAGCTTGCCCGAGCAACCGCAGACGCGTTGCCGGCGCCGAAGCCGCGAAAACCAAAGCAAGGCAGCTAGGTTTCGCGATGAGAGCGACGCTATTCCTGACCCGCAAGCAATTCCAACAGCGGCCTGAGGGTTTCGCGCTGCGCGTCGGTTAGCCGCTGCAACACCATGCTGCGTTCGGCGACGGCCTTGGAGATCGCGTCGCGAGTCTGGACGCCCTTTTTCGTTAGCGCTAGGAGTTTGACTCGCCGGTCCTGGCCGGGGACGCGTTCGACTAGTTCGAGTTCTTCTAGTTGGTCGGCGAGGTTTGTGATGTAGGAGCGGTCGCAGGCCAGCTGGTCTGCCAGATCGCGCATCGGGGCCGGCTGATCAAGCAGCAGAACTGCGCGCGCCAGGTGAATGGGTAGACCAAGTGGGGCGACCGTATCGGCGAAATCGGCCTTTGCCTGCTCCGCGATCGAAACCAGCAATTGAGACAGGTACCGGGCGTCGGCGTACTGGCGGTCGTGACTTGTCATGCCTGAAATTCTACACACCCAGTCAATAGTTGAGTGAGTAAACAATTGGTGTACAGTGAAATTGCATGACTCACTCAACGATGGAGTTTCTCAATGAATAATCAACAGTCCCACGGGACGGCAAAGACTAAAAATCCAGTCAGACCCGCCTACCTAGTCAGTGGCGCGGCAGTAGCGCTGGTGCTGAACGTGGTCGCCTTTTGGGTCGCTGACCAAGCCGGTGCGACCTGGGAAGTTGGTCAGCCCTATGCGCTTGAGGTCAACGCCGGCGACTGGGCAACTGGCCTCGCGCTGGGTTTCATGCACGTAGTTACTGCCGGTGCGTGGGCGTTGTCCCTGCTCTGGAATCAGGAGGGCTGACATGTCAATCGTCTTCGAGCCTTACCAACTAGGCAAGATTGAACTAAAGAACCGAATTGCCATGGCGCCGATGACTCGCAGCCGCGCCTTCGGTGACGGGGCCACTGCGACCGAACTGATGGCCACCTATTACGCCCAGCGGGCCAGTGCTGGCCTGATCATCACCGAGGGAGTCCAGCCGTCGGTAGTAGGCCAGGGCTACCCGGACACCCCCGGACTGCACAGCGCTGAGCAGGTCGACTCCTGGCGCAAGGTAACTGCGGCAGTACACGATCAGGGGGGAGTGATCTTTGCGCAACTCATGCATGCTGGTCGAGTAGGTGACCCGGATTTGTTGCCGGGCCAAATGAACGTCGTTGGACCGTCGGCAGTGGCTGCTGCTGGTCAGATCTACACCCATGCGGGCCCGAAGCCTTATGAGGTCCCGCACGCGCTGACCGAAGCCGAAATAGTTGAAACCGTTGCCGATTTCGCTGACGCTGCGGTCAACGCGATCGAGGCCGGATTCGATGGCGTGGAATTACACGGCGCCAACGGCTACCTAATTCAACAGTTCATCTCAGTTAGCGCGAATACTCGCGCAGACAGTTGGGGTGGCAGCATCGACGGGCGGATCAAGTTCCCCCTAGAAGTAGCGCGGGCAGTTGCCGAGGCGATTGGGCCCGAAAAGGTCGGCATTCGGTTGTCTCCGGGCAGCCATTTGCACGACATCACTGAAACTGAGTTGGGCGAAACGTATGAAAAACTTGTCGCCGGACTGGCCGATCTTGGACTGGTCTACCTCCATGTGCTGGAGTCTGAAGGTCAACGAGACCTCACGAATGCCTTGCGTTCGGCCTGGCCAAATACGTTCATCCTCAACCCGTCCACACGGCCGAGACCAACCGGACTTGAGGAACTGTCGCTGATTGAGGGCCGAACCACCGATTTGCTCGCATTCGGCTCGCTTTTCATCGCCAACCCAGACTTGCCGGCGCGACTTGCCCAAGGTGGGCCCTTTGCCGCCGCCGACCGATCGAAGGCATTTGGCGGTGACCACCACGGATATACCGACTACCCGGCGCTGGGCGAGGTTTGACACTGCTGCAACCCTCAACCGGACGTCTGGTTTCATCGTGAGGTGACCAAAAACAGGTGGGAACTGAACTACTCGTGGGTGCTGGGGCAGAGCTATCGCGATTCGTCGCTGCTTGAACTCGAAGGCACGTTCAGTGAGCCGAACTTGGCCGCCAAAGTCTTGGTACACCTGGTCGAACTTGGTGAGGCGCACCCTTGGCCGAATGAAACTTCAGTGGTCCAAGGTGGCGCGTTAGCCAGGTTGGAGCAGGGCAGAATCGTTGTCTCCTCAAGCGGGGAAGACGGTTGCGACTCGATCAAATACTTGTCCGATCTGGTGGCTGCTGTGGCCGAAACAATCGACCCGACCGTCGCGATCGATTGGCTTGAGCGAGCGCCGCGTTCGGCCACTGGTGTGGCCGCGGTGCGCATCGATGGCTATTGGATTCCGGCTGCTGAGGCAGACACCTATTACGAGCGTCGCGACTCGGCGTTGGCGCGACTGCTCGCCGCCAGCATCGGCCGAGTGGACGCCTACGAACTGGCCGACGACGACGGTCCGGTCACCGCAGTGTTCACCAAAGCGGGGGAGCAGGTTGCTGAAATCGGCCTCGGTATTGGTGTCCTGGAACTCATCGAAGAGGCCGAAGCCGAGTCAGTCCTTGATACCTTCTTGGACTGACTTGGCGCCGGCCAATGCGAACTTCGCAAGAGGCCAGAACGTCACCGTGGACGGCTAAATGGTGCCGGTATCGTGAAACCCGGTTTGAGAGGCGAAGTCGAATTCTGAACTGGCGGTCACTACCGTCACCTACCGTTGGGCGGGCAGGAGTTGGGCTAGCTCCGATTCTTGCCCGTGCGACCAATGAATCCAAGGAGAGCAACATGCAGCAAGTGCAAGCTGTGGTGGCGTTGGGCAAAGGCCAGCCGGTCTGACTGACCACAATCAACATCCCAGACCCGGGCCCGGGCGAGGCGGTCGTGAAGATTCAGGCATGCGGGGTGTGCCACACCGACCTGCACTACCGCGAGGGCGGAATCAACGACGAGTTCCCCTTCCTGCTCGGCCACGAGGCGGCGGGCATCGTGGAGTCGGTCGGCCCAGACGTCACCTCGGTGGCTCCTGGTGACTTCGTGGTGCTCAACTGGCGCGCAGTGTGCGGTGAGTGTCGCGCCTGCAAGCGCGGCGACCTGCAGTACTGCTTCAACACCCACAACGCCACCCAGAAAATGACGCTGGCCGAAGATGGTCGCGAACTGTCGCCTGCCCTGGGTATTGGAGCGTTCGCGGAGAAGACCCTCGTCGCAGCCGGCCAGTGCACCAAGGTCGACGAGTCGGCCCGCCCGGCTGCAGTCGGGCTGCTTGGCTGTGGCGTGATGGCGGGCATCGGCGCGGCGATCAACACCGGTGCTCTCACGCGCGGCAAGTCCGCGGCTGTTATCGGTTGTGGCGGTGTTGGAGTGGCGGCGATCGCGGGCGCAGCGCTGGCTGGTGCCTCGCCGATCATCGCGGTCGACATCGATGCGAAGAAACTCCAAACTGCCCTAACAATGGCCGCCACTCACGTCGTCGACTCCAGCAAGGTCGACCCCGTCGAGGAAATAAAGCGGATCTGCGCTCAGACCTACGAGGGTGCCGAGGGCGCCGATGTGGTGATCGAGGCGGTCGGGCGCCCCGAAACTTGGAAGCAGGCGTTCTATGCCCGGGACTTGGCTGGCACTGTCGTCCTGGTCGGGGTGCCGACGCCGGACAGGAAGGTGCCTGACTTGGCGCTGATTGACGTATTCGGTCGAGGCGGTGCGTTGAAGTCGTCTTGGTACGGCGACTGCCTGCCGTCGCGGGACTTCCCGATGCTCGTCGACCTTTACCAGCAAGGCCGGCTGGACCTTGACGCATTCGTTTCCGAGGAGATCGGGATCGGCGACATCGAGGCCGCGTTCGAGAAAATGCACCACGGGGACGTGCTCCGTTCAGTGGTGGCGTTCTGATGACCGCGCGGATCGACCATGCGGTGTCGTCGGGCACCTTCAGCCTCGACGGTGAGACCTTCGACGTCGACAACAATATTTGGGTGGTCGGCGACGACAAGGAATGCATCGTGATCGACGCGCCGCACTCGGTCGAGGACATCCTCGCGGTGGTGGGGGACCGCACGGTCAAGGCGATCGTGTGCACCCACGCCCACGACGATCACGTCCGGGTGGCACCGGCGCTGCGAGAGGCGACCAAGGCGCCGATCCTGCTGCACCCCGACGACCTGGTGCTCTGGAAACTCACCCACAATGAAGAACTGTGCGATGGCGACCTCGCCGACGGTCAGGTCATCTCG
>DAONBX010000054.1:0-10161 GCA_035401705.1 Aeromicrobium sp. | reverse complement strand
ACTGACGCGCCGCCAGCCCCGGAGATGTCCGCTACACCCTCATCTGGGATGAGCCACGAAAAGGGCCGCAGCAACTATCGCCTCGCCGCGATCAGGCCTTCCCAAATCGGTTTGGCCGACGACGAAGTCACCGACTACATCGAAGCGCTTTCAGCCGACTCCGGCGAGTTCTTGCAGATTGTGAACTACAACCTGCGCGGCTCCCAATACGCGATCGCTGGCACGGTCGCTGGCCTCGAGATCCTCGAACGCGAAGTAGCGAAACGACGCGAACAGTTCGGCGGCAAGGCGGCCTTCATTCTGGTGCCCGGCATCGACGTGCCGTTCCACAGTCGGGTGCTGCACCAGGGAGTGCCGGACTTCCGGCGCAAACTCCAAGAACTACTGCCGCCGGCGATCGACCCGGCGATCCTGATCGGCCGCTACGTGCCGAACCTGGTGCCGAAGCCGTTTAGCCTCGCCGAGGAGTTCATCAGCGAAGTCGAACGGTACGTCGGCACCACGATCGTGCGTTCCGAAGATGAGGCAGTGCTGTGTCGGGACCTGCTGATCGAACTGCTCGCTTGGCAGTTCGCCAGTCCGGTGCGTTGGATCGAAACTCAAGACTTGATGTTCACGTCGGTCGAACAAGGCGGCCTCGGCGTTGAGCGGTTCGTTGAGGTCGGCGTCGGTTCGGCGCCCACGGTCGCGAACCTAGCTGCCGGCACCCTCAAGTTGCCCGGCTACGCGAGCGTCGAGGTCCTCAACGTTGAACGTGACGCCGCGATCGTTTTTGGTCAAGACGAAGATTTGGCGCCAGTTGACGAAGACGAAGTCGAGGACGTGCCAGTGGCCGAAGCAGCACCCCAACCGGTGACGACCACGCCAACTTCGGCATCGGCTTTGCAAACGCCTGCGGACTTGGGCTTCACGGCGGCTTCGGCGACTCGGGTGCTGATCGCCTGGTGGACGAAAGTGCGGCCCGACCAGTTGGGTGCGGCCGATTCGATTGAATTGCTCACCGACGGGGCTTCGAGTCGGCGCAACCAACTTCTTATCGACCTTGGTGGTGAACTGTCACTGGGCGCGATTGATGGCGCCGCCGAAGCCGACTTGGCGACCCTCGGTCAGCAGGTGGACGCGTTAGCGCGCACCTACCGCCCACTCGGGCCGGTGCTCGGCGAAGCGATCGGCGACCACTTGAAGAAGGTGCTTGGTCCGACCGGCCGCAAGCAGTCGGCAATCGCCGAACGCGTCACCGGCGCCTGGGCGTTGGGAACCGGCTGGGCCACGCACGTTTTGGTCGAGTTGGCCATGTCCACTCGCGACGGCGCCAGCGTGCGCGGCGGAGCCTTCGGCGAGGTGACTATCTCCTCAGCCGCTGACGTTGATGCGGCCATCGACGCCGCCGTCCAAGCAGTCGCCGCGCGCGAAGGAATCACGGTTCACTTGCCAGTCGCCGGTCCGAGCGAGGGCGCGTCCATCGACGCAGGCGCGTTGGCTGAGTTCACTTCGGCGATCACCGGCCCGGGCGGAGTGTTGGCGGCCGCGGCTCGGCTCGTGCTGGAGCGACTCGACCTCCAAGACGCGCCGACCTCGATCGAAACCGACGAACAGGCCGAGATGGTCTTGGCACGAGTCGAGGCCGAGTTGGGTCCGGACTGGGTCAAGTCGACCGCCGGAGTTTTCGCCGCCGAAAAGGCCGTCCTGCTCGATGACCGGTGGGCGTCTGCTCGCGAAGACCTAGCCAAACTTGGCAACGGTCAACCGGTGACCGGCAGTTTCGTTGGTGCCGGCGAAGCCGTGGCCAAGCAGGCCGAATACTGGTTTGCCCAGACCGGCCACGAGCAGTTCGCGCACGTCGCGGCCCAAGCCCGCGACACGGCTCCGGGTGAGTTCGCCAGCGAGGTTGCGGTGGTGACTGGCGCTGCCGAGGGATCGATCGCCGGCTCATTAGTTGGCGGACTCCTCGCCGGTGGGGCCACCGTGATCGCTACTACTTCATCGCTGGACTCGGCCAAGCTGTCCTACTTCAAGCGGCTTTACCGTGAGCAGGCTCGCGCTGGTGCGGCACTTTGGGTGGTCGGGGCGAACCTCGCCTCGTTCGCCGACGTCGACGCGCTAGTCGACTGGATCGGTACCGAACAGTCGCACACTGCGGCTGGCGTCACCACCGTTTCCAAGCCGGCGCTGACGCCGACCCTGCTCGTGCCGTTTGCGGCCGGCCGGGTCAGCGGCGACGCCACCGAGGCCGGTCCGCGCGCCGAACTCGAAATGCGGATCCTGCTGTGGTCGGTTGAACGCCTCATTGGTCAACTGGCCGAGAACGTCACCGCCACGAACTTGGCGGCCAGACTGCACGTGCTCCTGCCCGGTTCGCCCAACCGAGGCACCTTCGGCGGCGACGGCGCCTACGGTGAAGCCAAGGCCGCCCTCGATGCGCTGGTGGCGAAGTGGGATTCGGAAAAGCGTTGGGCAGACAAGGTCACCTTGGCGCACGCGATCATCGGTTGGGTTCGCGGGACCGGCCTGATGGGCGCGAACGATCCGCTCGTTGACGCGGTCGAAGCCGCCGGGGTGCGCACGTGGTCGCCGGCCGAGATGGGGACCGAACTTCTCGGCGCTTGTACGCCGCAGGCGCGCCTGTTGGCTGCCACCGGACCGCTCACCTTGGACCTGACCGGCGGGCTCGATGCCGACTTGAATCTCAAAGAGTTAGCTGCTCAAGTGGCTGCAGGAGCGACTGAAACGGTGGAGTCGGCTAAAGCGACTGAGCCGGCCGAGACGCTAAAGGCGCTGCCGGCCCCGCCGTCGCGGCTCGATCGGGTGAGCGCACCCGATTGGGCCGAAGTTACGGCTAAACCCGAAGATCTCGTGGTCATCGTCGGTGCTGGCGAACTGGGGCCATTCGGGTCTGCTCGCACCCGGTTCGAGATGGAGGTCGAGGACCGCCTGTCGGCCGCCGGCGTGCTGGAGTTGGCGTGGTCGACCGGCCTATTGAGTTGGGACGAGGCGAACCGAGGCTGGTTCGACACCGAGTCTGGTGAGCCCGTCGCCGAGGCAGACATTGCCGATCAGTACGAAGATCAGGTCAGGGAGCGAATCGGGGTGCGTCGCTACGGCGACGACGGCTCGATGGTCGACAACTCGGCGCCATTGCTGGCCTCGGTCTACCTCGACCAAGACCTAACCTTCGCGGTCTCGGGCGAGGCCGAAGCCAAGGCGATGCGCGACGCCGACCCCGAAAATACCGGGATCGGTCAAGACGGCGAAGGCGATTGGACGGTCACCCGTAAGGCCGGCACCGAGGTTCGAGTGCCGCGGCGAATGAAACTGACCCGAACAGTCGGCGGTCAAATCCCGACCGGTTTCGATCCCAAAGTTTGGGGGATACCGGCCGAAATGGTCGAGGCGGTCGACCGGGTGGCGCTGTGGAACCTCGTCTGCACCGTCGACGCCTTCTTGTCGTCTGGCTTCACCCCGGCCGAACTGATGCGCTGGACGCACCCAACCCTGGTGGCGAACACCCAAGGCACCGGCATGGGCGGGATGAGTTCGATGCACTCGCTCTACGTCGACACGCTGCTCGGCGAGGCCAAACCAAACGACATCTTGCAAGAAGCGTTGCCGAACGTCATCGCGGCGCATGTCGTCCAGTCCTATGTCGGCAGTTACGGCGCGATGATCCATCCGGTCGCCGCCTGCGCCACGACTGCCGTTTCGGTAGAGGAAGGCGTCGACAAGATCCGGTTGGGCAAGGCCGAGTTCGTGGTCGCCGGCGGCTTCGACGACCTCTCAGTTGAAGGGATCGTCGGGTTCGGCGACATGTCCGCGACCGCCGAGTCGGCGCAGATGTCGGCCAAGGGGATCGAGGACCGGTACTTCAGCCGGGCCAACGATCGTCGCTACGGCGGGTTCGTCGAGTCCCAAGGCGGCGGCACGATCCTGCTGGCCAGGGGCGACCTGGCGGCCAAGATGGGTCTGCCGGTCTTGGGCGTCGTCGCCTACGCGGCCTCGTTCGCCGACGGCGTTCACACCTCCATTCCGGCGCCCGGTCTTGGCGCGCTGGCAGCCGGGCGCGGTGGCCGACAGTCGGCATTGGCCAAGTCGCTGGCCGAGTTGGGCGTCGGCGCCGACGACATCGCGGTGCTCAGCAAGCATGACACCTCAACGGGCGTCAACGAGCGCAACGAGTCCGAACTGCACGAGCGGTTGGCTGACGCCTTGGGCCGTTCGGCGGGCAACCCTCTCTATGTGGTGAGCCAGAAGGCACTGACCGGTCACGCCAAGGGTGGCGCGGCTGCCTTCCAGCTGATCGGACTTTGTCAGGTGCTGGCAACCTCGGTGGTGCCGCCGAACCGCAGCCTCGATTGCGTGCTCGACGACTTGGCCGAACACGAGCATCTGGTCTGGTTGCGCGAACCGTTGGCCACCGGTGGGTTGAAGGCGGGCCTGGTCACCAGTTTGGGCTTTGGGCACGTGGCCGGCCTGATCGCGGTGGTCCATCCGCAGGCGTTCGTCGAGTCACTGCCGGCCGACGAGCGCGACGACTATTTGGCGGCGGCGCAATCCCGCGAGATCGCCGGTCGGGTCCGGTTGGCGAGTGCGATGTATGGCGGCGAGTCGCTGTATCGCCGGCCTGCCGGTCGACGTCTTGGTGACGAGGGAATGCGCGAGCGTGAGGCTGCGCTACTGCTCGACCCGGCGGCGCGGCTTGGCGCAGACGGGGTCTACTCGTGCCGGTGATCGGCACCGGCATCGACCTGGTCGACCTTTCCGGATTCGCCGAACAGTTTCGCCAACCCGGAACCCGCGCTGGCAGCGCATTTACCGCTGCCGAGCGCCGCGACGCCCGGAGCTCACTCTGCGGCTCCGGGCGTCGCGACCGCGACCAAGAGTTGGCATCGCTGGCGGCGAGGTGGGCGGCAAAGGAGGCATTCATCAAGGCGTGGTCGGAGTCGCTTTGGGGTTCGCCGCCGATTGCCGGCGAGCAGATCCATCACCTAATCGAGGTGGTGCGTGACGCTTGGGGTCGTCCCCGACTGCGGCTTCACGGTGAAGTCGCCGAGCAGTTGGCGGACGTGACCAGCCACGTCTCGCTGAGTCACGACGGATCCTTCGCGACCGCGATGGTGACCCTCTCGCGCTGAGATTGGCTCAGGTGGCGTTGACTTCGGCCGAAAGCAGGTAGGAGGCCAACAGGCGCTTGAGTTCGATGACCGCCTCGAGGTGCTCTTGGTTGTCGCGGACGGCGAAGTTGAGCATCGAATAGGTGACGTGAACGAGCACTTCGGCGATGATCTTGCGCCGCTCTCGGGGTGTGCCCGGAGTTAGCGGTGCGAGCACATGAGCAACTCGGCTGGCCAGTTCGGACTCGGTAACTTGAGCGGTTTCTCGGGTGGCCGGGGTGGACTGAACCGCATACCAAACTGCCCGTCGCGACGGGTCACTCACCCACAGCTCGCCAACGTGGTCGACGAGTCGATCGAGCAACACCAGCCAGTCCAAGCTCGGCAGTTCAGCCGCCAACTTGTCCAGTTCATCTCGGACCGCGACCGCATTCTGGCGGTCCAGTTCGCACAAGATGACGTACTTGTTGGCGAAGAATTGGTAGAGGGTGCCGATCGGCAGTCCAGCGCGAGTGGCGACTTCTTCACAGGTGAACGAGTCGAAGCCGACCTCAAGGAGCACTTCGCGCGAAACCTGCAGCAGTTTCTCGAACTTGAGTTTGCTGCGCTCCTGAGTCGGGCGCTTTCGCGGTTCGAGGATCTGGGTGCTCACGCGCGTCACCCTACCGGTTGCTAGCGCGAGATAGCGGCCAAACCGTGCTGGACGAGCGGATCGATCATGTTGCCGATTCCCTCGAACCCGGCGCCGACAGTTTTGCCCTGCGAGTGCCGAAAATGGATTCCTTCGAGGATGACGGCGAGCTTGAAGTACGCCAAACCAAGGTGGAAGCCAAGTTCGCTCACGTCACGACCCGACCGGGCGGCGTACCGTTCGATCGACTCATCCGGTGAGAGGTAGCCGGTTGCTAGCGGCGCATCGGTTACCTGCGCAGTGCCGCGTCCGTCCGACAGGGCTAGCTTCTGGTAGGCCAGCATCACGGCCAGGTCGGTGAGCGGATCGCCGAGGGTGCTCATTTCCCAGTCGAGCACGGTGGTGATTCGGTCGCCGTCAGCGGTATCGACCAGCACGTTGTCTAGCCGGTAGTCGCCGTGGACGATCGTGCCTTCGCTTGCGGTCGGGACGGTGTCGCTGAGCCGGTTGGCTAGTTCGTCGATGCCGTCAATTTCGCGCGAACGCGAGGCTTCGAGTTGTTTCTGCCAGCGGGCCACTTGGCGGTTGAGGTAGCCGTCGGGTCGACCAAACTCAGCGAGCCCAACCTCGCGGTAGTCCACGGCGTGCAGGTCCACCAGAGTGTCGACGAGTCGTTCGGTGATGGCGCGGACGCGCTCGGCGCCGAGCGGTTCAAGTTCGGCGGCCTTTTGAAAGGCCGTGCCCGACATGCGTTCCATGATGTAGAACGGAGCGCCGATGACTGAGTCGTCTTTACATTCGGCGATCATTCTGGGCACGGGTACGGCAGTGTCGGCCAGCGCCGCCATGATGCGGTGTTCGCGACCCATATCGTGTGCGGTCGCCAGCACGTGGCCAAGCGGCGGGCGACGCACGATGACGTCTTTTTCGCCGTTGCTGACGATATAGGTCAGGTTCGACTTTCCGCCGACGATTAGCGTCGCGTTCAGGTCCCCAGGCAGTTGCCCGGGGACCTGAACGTCAAGCCAAGTGCGCAGAGCGCCAAGGTCTAGGCCCTCAACACTGGCCGGCGCGTCAGACATGTCAGTCCTTCGGTCCACCGGCGACGTAAATGACCTGACCGGAGACGAAGCCGGCGCCTTCGCTGCACAAGAACGCTGCGGTGTGGGCGATGTCTTCGGGCTGGCCGACGCGCTGAACCGGGATCTGGTCGGCGCTGAACTTGATGAAGTCTTCGAACGAAACGCCGATGCGCTCGGCGGTCGCGGCGGTCATGTCGGTCTGGATGAAGCCCGGGGCGATGGAGTTGGCGGTGATGCCGAACTTGCCCAGCTCGATCGCGAGCGTCTTGGTGAAGCCCTGCATGCCGGCCTTGGCGGCCGAGTAGTTGGCCTGGCCGCGGTTGCCCAGTGCCGAGGTGCTCGACAGGTTCACGATGCGGCCGTACTTGGCTTCGGTCATGTACTTCTGGCAGGCCTTGGTCATCAGGAAGGCGCCCTTGAGGTGGACGGCCATGACCGAGTCCCAGTCGTCGACACTCATCTTGAACAGCATGTTGTCGCGGATGATGCCCGCGTTGTTGATCAGGACGGTGGGGGCGCCGAGTTCTGCTGCGACCTTGGTGACCGCAGCGTCTACGGCTTCGGGGTCGGCGACGTTTGCGCCGACGGCTAGGGCGGCGCCACCGGCGGCGACGATTTCGTCGACCACGACTTGGCAGGCCGCTTCGTCAAGGTCGAGGACGGCTACTTGGTAGCCATCGGCGGCGAATCGCTTGGCGATTTGGGCGCCGATGCCGCGGGCGGCTCCGGTGATGATGGCGGTACGGGACTCGGACACGTTACTCCTAGGTTTCTAAGCGCTTGCTTAGTAAGCGTAGCGCACGTGCGCGGCGTGCGAAAGGTCACAGGAGATGAACATTGCTGAATGTGAGGAAATCCTCATGTTTGCGCTACAGTTGAGGCATGCCTCATGTTTCTGCTGCTTCGTCGAGCACCTCAACCCAAGCCGCGACCGATGCGGCGCGCGCCACGCTGGCCGACCACCGCGCCCAGCGTTTCGTTCGTACTGACCCGCGGGGGAGCCGCGTTTACACCGCCCGCGAGCGCGCTGAACTGTTGCTCGACGCGGATACCTTCGTGGAGTTTGCGCCACTGCGATCAAACCAGCCTGGCGCTGGCAGTGGTGTCATTGCCGGTTGGGGACTGGTCGATGGTCGCCCAGTCGTGGTGGCCTGCCATGACGCTTCGATCGCCGCCGGTGCGATCGGCGCGGTGATGGCAGACGCGATCTGTCGAGCCCAACGGTTCGCAATTGAAAAGGGATTCCCGATCGTCTACGTCAACGACTCGGGCGGTGCCCGGGTGCCGGACGGGATCTTGGCCCTGCACGGTTGCGGCGAGATCTTCGCCCTCAACGTTCAGGCGCAAACCAAGATCCCGCAGATCTCGGTGATCCTCGGCCCATGTGCGGGCGCGGCCGCCTATTCGCCGGCGTTGACCGACTGGACGATCATGGTCAAAGGCCACGGTCACATGTTCTTGACCGGGCCAGACGTGGTGCGCGCCGCCACCGGTGAGGACGCCACGGCCGACGAAATCGGCGGATCGGGCATGCACACCAAAACCAGCGGCGTCGCCCACCTCGAAGCCGCCGACGAACTCGAAGCCTTGCAGGCGGCGCGACAACTTTTGTCCTACCTGCCCAGCAGCGCCGAAGCGCCGCAGGCGGTGACCGCGGCCGTGCCGGTGAATCCGATTTCGGCCGAGGCGATTTCGGCGGTTGTGCCCGAGCGCGCCAGCGTTCCCTTTGACATGCACGAGGTGATCGACGGCATCCTCGACAACGGTGCCCGACTGGAGTTGTCGCCCCAATACTGCGCCAGCGCGATCACCCTGTTTGGCCGAATCGATGGGCGACCCGTCGGGGTGGTCGCAAACCAGCCCGCGGTGCGCGGCGGCATCCTCGACTCCAAAAACTCGGTCAAGATAGCTCGCTTTGTTGAGTTCTGTGGCCGGTTCGCCATCCCGATCCTGACCTTGGTCGACGTGCCCGGTTTCTTGCCCGGAACCGTTGAGGAAGGCCGCGGCATCATCACTCAGGGCGCCAAAGTCCTAAAGGCATACGTCGACGCCACCAACTCAATGCGGCTGACCGTTGTCGTTCGCAAGGCTTACGGCGGCGCCTACATCGCAATGGGTTCGGCCTCGCTCGGCGCCGATCACACTTGGGCTTGGTCCAATGCCGAGATCGCCGTGATGGGGCCGGGCGGCGCGGTTGGTCTGCTTCATCGGCGGGCGTTAGCCGAAGCCGAGGACCCGGCCGCGCTTCGCGAGGAGTTGGCCGCCGACTATCGCGAACAGGTCGCCCGCCCCTATGTGGCTGCTGGCGCCGGCATCGTCGAGGACGTCATCCACCCGGAGGAAACCCGCGAACGATTGGTCGCGGCGATGCGTTTGTTGGCGCACCGATGATCGCGGCGAAGGCCGAGATTGTCGGCAACGTTTGGAAGATTCTCGTGCGAGTCGGCGACCAGGTGGGTCCCGGCGACCCGCTAGTTGTCCTTGAGTCGATGAAGATGGAAATCCCGGTGGTGGCGCCAGGCCATGGTCACGTGGCGGCGGTGCTGGTGACCGAGGGGCAAATCGTCCAAGAGGGCGACCCGGTTGTCGAAATCGACAACACCTTGGGTGCCTGAACCTGCGCTAGTGCTGCCGCGTGGCAGGATGCGCAGGTGACTGAGTTTCGACACGAGATCCCCATGCGTTGGGCGGATCTGGACACGCTAAATCACGTCAACAACGTTGTCTATCTGCGTTACGCCGCTGACGCGCGCGCGGCGATCGCCGACTTGCCGGCCGGGCCGATAGGTCAAATGACCGTCCAGTTCAAGCGACCGATTCTGCTTAGCCGGACTCCAGTTGTGGTGACCTCGCAGGTCGACGGTTTCGAGGTGGCGCAGTCCATCGGGGTGAGCGGCACGGGCCACGAGTTCGCGACCGTCACCTCTGACCTTGGTGGCTTTCTCGAACAAGTTGAGCCGCATGTCGGCGGCCACCGAGAAGAGTTCTGGCTGCGTCGAACAGATCTGGACGAGTCCGGGGAAGTGTCACCGGCCCAAGTTTTCGAACTCTTCCAAGAAACCCGGATTCCATTCCTAAACGACGTGCTCGTGCGACTTTCGGCCGGCGGATTTGTCGTCGCCCAAATCGAGATCAGCTACTACCAGCCAATTGGCTGGCAGGCCGAGCCGTTGACCGCGGTCTCTTGGCTTTCGCGGTTGGGGAACTCCTCCTTCGTCGTCGAATCCCAATTGCTCAGCGGCGATCAAGTGCTGGCTTCCTCGCACGCGGTACTCGTCGGCTTCGACGCTTCTACTCAGTCCAGCCGCCAACTCGAAGAGGCCGAGCGCGAGCAGTTGGC
>DAONBX010000053.1:0-11671 GCA_035401705.1 Aeromicrobium sp. | reverse complement strand
TGCCGGTGCCATTGACGCCGACGACAACCACCACGCCGGGCACGTCGCCTTGGCCTTCGCTGTTTAGTGAACGGTCCGTGTCGGTGCCGACAAGCGAAATCAGTTCGCTACGTAGGACGGCCCTGGCCGCGGCCGGATCATTAACGCCCTCGGCAGCCAGCCGCGAGCGCAACTTGTCCACCAGTTCGGTAGTTGGCCCGACGCCCACGTCGGCGGCCAAGAGCGTGTCCTCGATCTGCTCCCACTGATC
Source organism: Aeromicrobium sp. (assembly GCA_035401705.1). Lineage (GTDB taxonomy): Bacteria > Actinomycetota > Actinomycetes > Propionibacteriales > Nocardioidaceae > Aeromicrobium. The sequence continues at coordinate 11,421 of DAONBX010000053.1, read as the reverse complement.
CTCAGTGAGGTTGCCGCCGCCCAGCAGTGAAACCAGCGATTTTCCTAAGGTCGACTGGGATCGAGCCAACCGCGAGCGAAGTCGAGCCAACCGGCCAGTCGGCAAATCAGGGTGATCGAAGTGCGGTTCGACCTCCTTTGGCTGCTCAATCTCGAGCTCATCGGCGACATCAGCAGCCGGTGGAAGTTCACGACGCTTGGAACCTAGATAGAAGCCAAGCCCGCCGCCCACCAACACGATGGCGACAACGAGCAGGATCAAGAGTTCAGTGGTGCTCACCGGCCAACCTTATCGAGTCCGGTGCCAAAGTCAGCACTTCTTCGAAGCGCGCCAACACCATCGGTGCGTGACTGATCACGATCAAGCTACGACCACTTTGATCAGCGAGCGCCAATACGTCGTCCATGAGCGCCTCGGCGGTTGGCGGGTCCAAGTGTTCGGTCGGCTCATCAAGAACCAGAATCCGGTGGTCACCCAACAGCAACCGCGCTAAGCAAAGCCGTTGACGCTCACCGCCCGAAAGCCTGCCGCCGCGCTCACCAACTTCAGTGTCTAGACCCTTGGGCAGGGACTCGGTTAAGGCCGCCAACCCGGCTAGGCGTAGGGCATTGTGCAAGGTCCCGTCGTTTGCCTGCGGGTCGGCGATTCGCAGATTTTCGCGAATGGTGGTGTCAAAGACCATGTCGTCCTGGCCGAGATAACCGATCCGAGTTCGTACGTCTGCGGCGGTTAGGTCACCAGTTGAGGTTCCGCCCAGCAACATCTCGCCGGTGATCGGCTCGATCAGGCGCAACAACGTGTACGCCATCGTGGACTTTCCAGAACCACTCGGTCCGGTCAAGGCGATCTTGCCGCCTTGGGCCAAGTTGAAACTAACCGGCCTAGTCGTCGGTTGACCGTCCCAGCCCGCGACCAGATCAGTGACGGCCAAGTCGTAGTTGCTCGGCAGATCTGTTGGGCTGGCCGGATCGGACACTGGGCTCGATAGCGAACCGAGTGCGCTGAGGCGTTCAACTGCCGCCTCGACCAGTGGCCGGAAACGCTCCGCTTCAGCCCAACCATCCATCGGTTCGGCCAACGCGATTGGCGCCAACAGGATTACCCCGATCACGACTGGATCAATTCCGGCACTCGAAGCGGCCAAAACCGACACCATCGCGCCGGTGACCAGCATGACCAAAGCCGCGCCGAGTCCGCTAACCCCAGCGCCACTGGTTTGAGCTGATTCGGCATCTGCCGTCGCCGCCCGAGCACGCTCGCGGATGGGACCCTGCGCACCGTAGGCGACAATTTCGCGCGCCGAAATGGCAACCGCGGTGACCTCAGCCGATAGGCGGCCCTGGGCCTCGACTTGGGTGCCGCGGTTGCGGCCAGTTCGCGAAACTATCGTTCGTAGGCCGAAGGCGCAAAGCCCGGTACCCACTAGGATCACCGCCGCCGAGACGCCGTCGATCGCGCCAATCACCCCAATCACGATCGCGGTGGCGGCGACGCCAGTCCACCACGGAATACGAACCCGCAGCAGCCGGTCAGGCAAACGGGCAACGTCCGCCACCACCCGGCTGACCACATCGCCACTACGCAAGTCGCCGAGGCCTACCGGGGCAACCCGGTCGACGTCGACGTAGGTGCTCACCCGTTCTTCGACTGCATCGGCCAAAGCAACATCGTGAGTGGCCAGTCGCTCCACATACCGCAGCACCGATCGTGAGATACCGAAAAAGCGAACGGCGACAATCGCGACCATCAGATACAAAACCGGTGGTTGTTCCGCCGCCCGCACGATTAGCCAAGCGCCGGTCAATAGCAGGCCGATCGCGGCCAGTTGGGCCGAGATCCCCATTGCCAAGCCAAATCCCAGCCGCGTCTTACGCGAATACGTCTTGCCCATCACGCCACCTCGACCACTCGGTCGGCACCCGAAATCAACTCTGGCCGGTGCGAAACCACCAAGATGGTGGCACCCGTTGCCCGCAAAGTGGCCAGAACGTGCGCCTCACGCGCTGCGTCCAAACCGGCCGTCGGCTCGTCCAAAAGCACGAGCCAGGCGTCGCCGAATTCGATGCGCAAAAGTGCCTTCGCGATCGCCAATCGGCGCCGCTCCCCCGCCGACAAGTCGGCGGTTCCTTCGCGCACTTGCCGTTCCAGCGGCAGGTCGAGACCGGCGGCAGTTAGCGCGGCAGAAATCTGGCCGCTGGTCGCGGCCGGGTGACCCAGCGCGACGTTTTGACCGATCGTGCCCGAGATCAGGTGCGGCGTTTGCGGAACCCACGCAATCGACTCACGCCACTGGACGATGTCCAGTTCAGCTATTGGCGTACCCGCAACCTCGACGGCACCTTCGTCGGCGGCCTCAAATCCCAGCAGTACGTCGAGCAGAGTCGATTTGCCTGAACCCGATGGGCCGACAATCGCGACGAACTCCCCCGGCTGAATCTGGAGTTCGGCAAGGGACAACGAAGGATCGCTTCGACCCTGGTGAGTGAGCGTCAGATCGGCCACCCGAACAGTGCTCGGTCTCGTCGGGGCGGCCAAAGTTCCGGTGTGCTTCGGGTGATCCAGCAGATCTAAGAGTTCAGCAGTCGCGGTGGCGCCTTCGGTGCTGTCGTGGAACATCGTGCCGACCCGACGGACCGGAAGGTACGCCTCCGGCGCGAGCAACAGCACGAACATCGCATCGTTTAGATCCAGGTGGCCCTCAACAACTCGCAGGCCGACACTGACGGCAACTAACGCCACCGAGATCGTCGCGATCAGTTCGAGCACCAGCGTCGACAGAAATGCCAACCGCAGCGCACGCATCGATTCGATGCGGTGCGCTTCACCGACCTCGCGAATGCCGCGTTCCTGACGACGCCCGAACACTTTGAGCACGACGATGCCGTCAACAACCTCACTGAAGTGGCGGGCCAGTCGTTCCATCGCAGCCCACCGCCGTTCAACCTTGTCCCGAGTGAGCAGCCCAACCAGTGCCATGAACAGGCCGATCAGCGGCAAGGTGAGGATCACGATCAGTCCCGACAGTGGATCCACATAAGTCATCACCGCAATAACCATCGCCGGCACCACCACCGCCAAAGCCAGCTGCGGCAGGAAGCGCCCGATATAGCCGTCGAATGCATCCATGCCCGGGCCCAGCAGAGCCACGAGTCGGCCGCTTTCGGGCCGCGGGCCGACTCGACGGGGATCCAACAGATCGTCTACGACTTCAGCGCGAAGTTGGGACTTGACTCGAACTATCGCGCGTTCACTGATCACCGAGTGACCCCAAGCGATCAGGGCTCGCAGCGCGAAGGCCAAGGCGATCACCACCGGGAAAACCAGCACTGGCTCGCCCTCGAATCTCCTGGCTACCACCTCAGCGATAAGCCAGGAGACACCGATGACGAGCAGTGCCGTACCGATCCCCAGTGCTACCGACCACCCAAGGTGGGCGCGAACTGTCGAAGACCGACGAACTAACCGGGGATCTAGTGGTTTCACGCTTTCGGAGCAACCGGGTCCGGAATGTGCTGCACGCCGATGCGCTTGCGGAACACCCAGTACGACCACGACTGGTAGCCGATCACGATCGGGGTGAAGAACACCGCCACCCAACTCATGATCTTCAACGTGTAGGGCGTTGAAGAAGCATTCGTGGTGGTCAGACTGTAGGCCGCATCAATCGTCGATGGCAGCACGTCAGGGAACAGACCAACGAAGAGCATCGACACGACCAGACCGATCGTCAACGCGGTACCCACGAATGCCCAGCCGTCGCGCTGCTTCAAGCTGGCCCCGAGACCAGCCAGGAACGCAACGGCAGCGAGTGCACCGAGGATCCAAACGGCCAGCTGACCTTGGTCGATCCCAGTCCAGACAATGAAGGCCACCGCCAGTGCGGCACACAACAAACCAACTTGCTGACCGAGTTTGTGTGCCCGTTCACGAATGTCGCCGACCGTCTTGAGTGCGACGAAGAAGGCACCGTGAACGATGAATGCGGTCAAGGTCACCAAGCCACCGAGCAGTGCATACGGATTCAGCAGGTTGAAGAAGCCGCCGGTGTACTCGTGTGCCGAATCCAGCGGAACGCCGCGAACTATGTTGGCGAACGCAACTCCCCAAAGCAGCGCCGGCACGAACGATCCAACGATGATCGCCCAATCCCAACGGGCACGCCAAGTGTCGTCATCGCGTTTGCCGCGGTACTCGAAAGCGACGCCGCGAATGATGAGGGCCACAAGGATTAGCAGCAGCGGTAGATAGAAACCGCTGAACAAGGTCGCGTACCACTCCGGGAAGGCGGCAAACAGCGCACCACCGCCGACCAAAAGCCAGACTTCGTTACCGTCCCAGACCGGGCCGACCGTGTTTAGCAGCACGCGCCGCTCTTTTTCATTCTTGGCCAGCAGGCCAACAAGCATGCCGACACCGAAGTCGAACCCTTCGAGCACGAAGTAGCCCACGAATAGGACCGCGATGAGAATGAACCAGAAAGTAGTCAGTTCCATGAGTTAGCTCCTCAGTACGCGAACGCGAGTGGGGTTTCGGAGTCGTCGTCGCGCACCGTTGGCGGATCGGCTGGCGGCAACCCCTTGTTGATATAGGTCATCAGCAACTTGATCTCGACCACCGCGAGTGCGCCATAAAGCAGGGTGAAGGTGATCAGGCTGGTCCAGACGTGCGCCGCCGAAACACTCGGCGAGACGCCGGCCGCGGTCGGCATCAGACCAAAGACGACCCACGGTTGGCGGCCCATCTCGGTGAAGATCCAACCGAACGAGTTTGCGAACAGCGGCATGAACGGCAACAAAATGGCCGCACGCAACAACCACTTACCGGACTTGGTCTCCAGCGAAGGAACACGACCCTTACGCAGCGCCCACAAGATCCAGGCGCCGACGGCCATCGCTAGGAAGCCCAACCCCATCATCAACCGGAAACTCCAGTAGGTGACCGGGATATTCGGCGCGAAGTTGGTGATTCCAGAGTCAGCGAAGGTTTTCGCGTACTCGGCGTTGAGTGAGTTGATGCCGCGCACCTTACCGTCGAACGACCCGGTCGCCAGCTGCGACAGGACGCACGGAACCTCAATGCTGAACACCGACTCAGAGCCGTCGAGCGTGCCGATCGTCAACACCGAGAACGGCGCGCAACCGTCGGCGTCCTCATAAAGTGCTTCGGCCGCGGCCATCTTCATCGGCTGAACTTCGGTCATGATTTTGCCTTGGATATCGCCAGACAAGACCGAACCGAGTCCGGCAATGAGCAAGGTAACCGCACCGAGCTTGGCAGCGCTGACGAATGCCTCGACGCCAGACTCGGGCCGGCGCAAAATGTGCCACATCGCGATCGCGGCGACGAAGGCGCCACCAACCATGAAGGCGGCAAGCAGGGTGTGCGGGACGGTCACCAAGGTGACCTTGTTGAGCAGGACGGCGGCGAAATCGGTTAGTTCGGCTCGGCCACGGTCGGTATTCATCGTGAACCCCTGCGGGTTCTGCATGAACGAGTTCGCCGCAAGGATGAAGTACGCCGAAAGGGCTGTACCGATGGCGGCAATCCAGATGGTCATCAGGTGCAGACCCGGCTTGAGACGATCCCAACCGAAGATCCACAGGCCCAGGAAGGTCGACTCCAGGAAGAACGCCAACAGGCCCTCGATCGCGAGTGGGGCACCAAAAATGTCACCGACGAACCTTGAGTAACTGCTCCAGTTCATGCCGAACTGGAACTCCTGCACGATGCCGGTAACCACGCCCATGGCGAAGTTGATCAGGAAGAGTTTGCCAAAGAAGCGAGTGAGCCGAAGCCACTTTTCGTCTCCGGTTCGCCACCAGAACGTCTGCATGATCGCTACTAGGAACGACATGCTGATCGTGATTGGTACGAACAGGTAGTGATAGACGGTCGTAATGCCGAATTGCCAACGGGCGAGTTCTAGTGCGGAATCCACCCTTGCAGGCTAAACCCCCGGGGGTTCAACTCCGTGAAAAATGCGCTCGTCGGTGGGTTGTGTTCTGCGTTACATTCTACCTATGGGGGCAGAAACAACAGGGATGATTTTTTGGACCGACCGAGCAAGTCGGTCACTTGACGACGCCCTCGCGGTTGCCGATCTGCTGATCTCCAGTCCCCACGGCAGCACCGAGATTCCAACTGAACTGCGGCCGTGGTTGAACCTCGACGTCGTTGACGAGTTAGTCGCGGCCAACGCCGACCACTTGATCGCCGCTGTCGTTCGCCGATGGGCCGAAACGGACCCGTCGGTAATTTTCATTCAAAACCCTCAACCGTGGTTCGTATCTGAACCAAACGCCGTCGCTGGCATCTTTCGCGAACTCAAATCGGACGACGAAATTCAAGAACGTGCCAAGGCTTTGGCGGCCGTGAACGCCAACGGTGCTGCCCGCTACGAACGGCACCGCCTGGAACTCTTGGGGGCCTTGTCACGACAGACTGCCGGTTCAGTTCCCGGGACAATTGCCACAATGTCGGTTCACGACACCAGCGACTTTCGAGGTGCACCAGGCATCCTCTCTTTGGCGAACAGGGGCGATTCGGCCGGCAACCTGCGGCCGGGCGAAGTCGAGGTAACGATGGATCCAGAGCGGTTGCGGCTGTTGGCTGATTCGCACCGCACCGCGCTTCGCGTCAGCAGCCACGACGACGTAACTTTGAACAGTCCTAGAGTCGGCGGGCGCGAAATAGTCTCGACGGCTAGGCAGTTCCCCGACTTCGATGCCGTCCACGTCGAATATCGTCGCGATTTTTTAACTCGCGGAGAAACTGACCTGTCCGACGAGCGCATCGACGAACTGGCGGGCGTTTTTCAGCGAACTTGGCTCCACTACCGCGCTAGTGGAGTCAATACCGCGCGAAGTTGATCTGGGATCGGCGTGACGGCCCGATCGTCACCCCTGACATACACGTGGACGAAGCGTCCGAGTGCTGCCGGTTCTTCCTCGTCGCCTTGGAACAGGGCGATCTCGTAGACGACGCTGGAGTTACCCAATTTCGTAACCGTTAGCCCCGCGATCACGTCGAGTGGAAACCGAAGTTCGCGGCGGAACTGACAAGAAGTCTCGGCCACGATCCCGTAGGCCGGCAACGTTCGAATGTCGATACCGGTTGCCGCCATCAAAAAACCATTCACCGCAGTGTCGAAGTAGGAGTAGTACTTGACGTTGTTGACGTGACCGTAAACGTCCTCGTCTTCCCAGCGCGTCGAGATTCGATACGTCGCCTGGTAGTCGGCCAGACTCACGCCGATTCCTCGTCTCGAAGTCGCTGACTGATCACCGCGGAGACACCATCACCGCGCATCGAAACGCCGTAGAGGGCATCGGCAACTTCCATCGTCCGCTTCTGGTGAGTGATCACCAGCAGCTGACTGTTGGCTCGCAACTCTTCATAAATTTCCAAAAGTCGGCCGAGGTTTGTGTCGTCGAGAGCCGCCTCGACCTCATCGAGGATGTAGAACGGGCTTGGCCGGGCCTTGAACAACGAAACCAAGAATGCCACCGCCACCAGGGAACGCTCTCCACCTGAAAGCAGCGACAAACGCTTCACCTTCTTGCCAGGCGGCCGGGCCTCAACGTCAATGCCGGTCGCGAGCATGTCGGACGGGTCAGTGAGGACAAGTCGGCCCTCTCCCCCGGGGAAAAGCCGCGCGAACACGTGATTGAACTCGCGCTCGACGTCGAGCCAGGCCTCGGTGAACACCTTTTCAACCTTGGCGTCGACTTCTTCTACGATCTCCAGCAGATCTTCGCGGGTCTTTTTCAAGTCGTCGAGTTGCTCGGACAGGAACTGGTGACGCTCCTCCAGAGCGGAGAACTCTTCTAAGGCCAGCGGGTTCACCTTGCCGAGCATCGCCAGTTCGCGTTCGGCCGTCTTTAGTCGCTTCGCCTGTTCGGTTCGGTCGAACGGGATCGGTTCGGTCTCGCCAATCGGCAACACCAACTGGTCTGGCCCATACTCGGCAACAAGCACGTCTGGTTCCATGCCCAGTTCCTCAAGGGCACGCTCGTGCAGTCCCTCAAGTCGAGCCAAAAGTTGCGCCCGAGCCATCTCGTCTTTGTGAACCGAATCAGTCAATGCTTCTAGATCTGCGGTAAGTTCGCGGACCTTCGTGCGCGCATTGCGTAGTTGCTCTTCGCGCGTTCGGCGGGACTCTTCGACCTCGCGCCGAACTGCGTCTGCTGCGGTTTGCGATTCGCCTAGGCGATCAATGGTCAACTCGGTGGCCGCGAGCACCTCGGCGGCGATCTCGGCCTCCAGGCGCCGACGCTGTGCCAGTAGACGAGCCTTTTCGCGGGCTTGTCGCTCGGCGGCGGCCGACTCGAGCAGAGCAGTCACCTGAGCTGCGGTCGCCTTCTGCCGTTCCTCGTCGGTCCGAAGAGCCAACCGCATTTCGGTTTCACTGCGCCGAGCCACCGAGGCAGCTTCAGCCAACCGTTCCATCTCGGTGGTGTCTGGTTCCTGCTCGGGCGCTTCCTCGGCGGCGGTGAGCCGCTCCTGAAGTTCAGCCAGCCCGGCGATATCACGGTCGCGCGCCTGCTCGGCTGCCTCGATTGCGCCTTGGAGCCGGCCTGCTTCGGCCGCCGCTGAGCGACTGGTCGAACCCAACTGGCCGAGCTTTTCAGCAACCGCCGACATGGAGGCGTCCGATTCGTGCAATTGCGCCAGCGCGGCCTCTACCCGCTCGTTTGCGGCAGTAGTCGCTGCCGCCGAACGTTCAGACTCAAACCGCAGAGAATCGCGATCTCGGACCGCTTTTTCGATCGTGGCACCAACCTCTTCGATCGCGGCCGTCACCTCGATCAGGCTTGGCGCCGAAGTCGAACCGCCCTCAGCAAAGTGCGCACCCACTCGGTCGCCGTCAGCGGTCACCGCAGTCACGTCGGGCAATTGGGCGACGAGCTTTTTTGCTGCGGTCAAGTCGTCGACGACTACTACCTTGAAAAGGACTCGAGTAAGCGCAGCAATGAGTTCGGCCGGTGCTTCAACCAGCGAGATCGCATAACTCGCGCCCGCTGGGAGTTTGGGCCAGTCTTCTTGATTTGGTGCAGTCCCGGTCGCTGAGCCGAGCAACAGGCCCGCGCGGCCCAAGTCTTCGTCGCGAAGCAGATGCAGGGCGCTGATGGCCGAGTCCACTCGATCGACCGCGACCGCGTCGGCCGCAGAACCCAGCGCCGCCCCGATCGCTGTTTCATGCCCGGCCTTGACCGTGATCAAGGTGGCAACTGAACCGAGCAATCCGTTCAGCCGGTCAGAGGCTGCGAGCAGTGCGCCAGAACCGTCCTTTCGGGACAGACCCAATTCAAGCGCTTCTTTGCGCGCCTCGGCAGCAGCCAAGATCCGATCGACTTCGTTTCGACGAGTCGCCAAAGTTTGCGCCTCTGCCTCTGCTTTAGCTAACGCTGTTTCAGCAAGATCTAGTTCGTCGTCTAGTCCCGATTCGCCGACGCTCAGGCCCGCGATGGTGCTTTCGAGGGCGCTGAATTCGTGCTGGGATTCCTCGGCGCGGCGCTCGGCTTCAGCTTGCGCTTTCGTCAGTCGCCCGATTTCCTCGGCCGCGGCCGCCGCCCGGCTCGTTAAACCGTTTACCTGCCCGTGCAATCGGGCGAGGCCTTCACGCCGATCTGCAGCAGCGCGCAACAGGCCGGCGATCCGCTTCTCTTCTTCGGCATACGTAGCTTCGGCTTGCGCGCGGGCTTCCACCGCAGCCTGCAGGTCCAAGGTGGACGACGCCACCGCAGTCTCCATTTCGGCGAGCCGCTCTTGAGCGCGCTGCGCCTCGGCTTCAAGTTCTGCTGGGTCGCGCCCAGCGACTCGATCGGCCGACACGTCCGCCGCCAACCGGACTCGATCACGGGCCACGTTCGCCGTACCGGAAAGTCGCTCACGCAATCGGCTCAACGAATGCCACGTCTCATTTGAACGAGACAACAGCGGCGCATCTACCGCTAAAGCGTTCTCAAGTTCAGTTTCGCTTTGGCGACTTTTTGCTAGCGCCGTCTCTACCTCCTCGCGGCGCGCCCGCAGGGTGCTCTCATCAGCGAGTTCGGTTTCGATCGTCGTCTTCGCTGCCAGAATGTCGTCGGCCAGCAAACGGGCCTTCGCGTCACGGACGGTCGCTTGGATGCCCTGAGCGCGACGCGCGACTTCGGCTTGGCGGCCAAGTGGTTTAAGTTGGCGACGCAACTCGGTCAACAAGTCGTTGAGCCGGGTCAGGTTTTCCTTCGTAGCATCGAGTTTGCGCAATGCCTTTTCTTTGCGCTTTCGATGCTTTAGAACGCCGGCAGCTTCCTCGACGAAGCCGCGTCGTTCTTCCGGCGTCGCTCGCAGGACTGAATCAAGTTGGCCCTGGCCGACGATGACGTGCATTTCACGGCCAATGCCCGAGTCGCTGAGCAACTCTTGGACGTCCAAAAGTCGGCAGGTATTTCCGTTGATGGCGTACTCAGAACCGCCGCTTCGGAACATGGTTCGACTGATCGTTACTTCGGTGTACTCGATCGGAAGCGCGCCATCTGAGTTGTCGATCGTCAAGACGACTTCAGCACGACCTAGCGGCGCCCGGCCGGCAGTTCCGGCGAAAATGACGTCTTCCATTTTGCCGCCGCGAAGCGACTTTGCGCCCTGCTCGCCCATCACCCAAGAGAGTGCGTCAACGACGTTGGATTTACCTGAACCGTTGGGGCCAACTACTGCGGTGATGCCGGGTTCAAGCAAAAGTGTCGTCGAGGAAGCGAACGACTTGAACCCGCGCAGGGTCAGCGATTTGAGATACACGTTCTAACGCGAGCGATCAGTGGGCAGCAGTCTCGAGAATCTCAGCGAGTTCTCGATCGTGGATTCCCGCAGTCAATCGCGAAATTTCGTCTTCCAGATCGGCAATCCGGCGACGAAGTACAGCCACTTCATGGGCGGCAGCAGCAGAGTTGCCGCCAACATGACCGAACAGCGCTTTCGCCATGATTTTCCTTTTCAAGAGAATGAAATGGCAGCGATCAACGCTGCAACTGTCAGTATCCCATAGCCAACTCGGGTGAGTCCAGCACAACGCGCAAGCGGACAGTCAGCCACCGCTGATGGCCAGTTCGGCCGACGGGTCCAACCTGCCGGCCATTTCTCTGTCTAGGAGCCAACCGTCTGGCAGCGCGACCTTCTTCGGCGAACCCTGACGGCCACGCGGTTTGCCAAGCTCACTCGCCGGGAAGGGTTCGGTCGGGTCGAGGTCGGCCAAGAGTTCGTCGAGGATCGCCAATGAGGACACCCGGCCGAGTTGATCTCGGATTCGTGAACCCGCGCCGAACCCTTTTAGGTACCACGCAATATGTTTGCGGAACTCGACACAGCCGCGTTCTTCGCCAAGCCAATCGCCAAGCAGTTCGCAGTGGCGACGCATCATCCTCGCGACCTCGCCAAGGG
>DAONBX010000052.1:0-12968 GCA_035401705.1 Aeromicrobium sp. | reverse complement strand
TCGGTGCTCCTAGGCGCGGCCGACACCTTCCGAGCAGCAGCCGCAGACCAGCTCGAAACTTGGGGATCTCGTGTGGGCGTCCCGGTCGTGCGTAGCGACGAAGGAGCAGATCCGGCGAGCGTCGCCTTTTCGGCGGTCGAGCGGGCCGTAGCCGAGGATCTTGATGTCGCACTAATCGACACTGCTGGGCGACTGCACACCAAGTCGGGTCTGATGGACGAACTCGGCAAAGTCAAGCGAGTAATCGAAAAGCAGGCGCCAGTTACCGAGGTGCTGCTAGTTATTGACGCCACCACCGGACAGAACGGGCTCACTCAAGCGCGCGTTTTTAGCGAAGTTGTGGACGTCACCGGAATCGTGCTCACAAAACTGGACGGAACGGCAAAGGGTGGCATCGTCATCGCAGTTCAACGAGAACTCGGCGTGCCGGTGAAGTTCGTTGGCTTGGGCGAGGGCCCAGACGACCTCGCGCCGTTCGACGCTGAAGAGTTCGTCGACGCACTGCTTGACTGACTTGTAACAAGTCAGTAACACGGCGACGGGTTCTGTCACGGAAACGAAACGTCGACCGTGGCTTGACGAAACTAAAGGCCACCAAGTTTGTACCGGGCGCTAGACGCGTCCGAACTGCGAACTTGGAGGCCAGATGGACGGCTACTACGCCTGGATGCTCATGGCAACGGCCCTCGTGCTGATGATGACCATCCCCGCACTTGCGCTTTTTTACGGCGGAATGACTCGAGCGCGTTCGGTGCTCAACATGATGATGATGTCGTACGCGGCGGCCGCGGTCGTCGGCATCGTTTACGTCTTGTGGGGCTGGTCCACGTCCTACAGTTCGACCGGTGATGGCAAGTTTTTCGCCAACCCGTTCACCCTTTGGGGTCTTAACGGCGTCGGCTGGGACAGCTACATCGCAGTCGCCTTTCAGATGACGTTTGCGATTATCACCGTCGCCCTGATCTCGGGTGCGATCGCTGACCGCGTGAAGTTTTCGGCGTGGCTGATTTTCGTGCCGGTTTGGGTCACAGTTTGCTACTTCCCCCTGGCTCACATGGTTTGGGGCGGCGGCTTCATCGCCGAGCATTTCCCGGCGCAGGATTACGCCGGCGGCACGGTGGTGCACATCAACGCCGGTATCGCTGGTGGCGTGTTGGCGCTAATCGTCGGCAAGCGCTTCGGTTGGCCCAAAGAGCAGATGCGCCCGCACAACCTGCCGTTGACGATGATCGGCGCGGGCCTGCTTTGGTTCGGCTGGTACGGCTTCAACGTCGGTTCGATTGTCTTCGCTGACGGCGATGGTGGCGTCAAGGACTCGGCCCAGTTCATGACCGAAACTGGCGTGACGTTCATGAACACGACGGTGGCGACGATGGCAGCGCTGTTGGCTTGGTTGGTGGTAGAACGCCTCATCCACGGCAAAGCAACCTCGCTTGGCGCTGCCTCAGGCATCGTGGCAGGCCTAGTCGCCATCACTCCGGCTTGTGGTGCAGTCAGCATCACTGGCGCGATTGCACTTGGTGCGGTTTCTGGCGCTGTCTGCGCCTGGGCGGTCGGTTTGAAGTACAAGTTCGGCCTAGACGATTCGCTCGATGTCGTTGGCGTTCACCTCGTCGGTGGTTTGATCGGCACGCTGCTGATCGGCTTCCTGTCCACTTCCTCGGCGCCAGGTGGCATCGACGGACTGTTCTACGGCGGCGGTGCTGAGTCGTTGATCAATCAGTCGGTCGCAGCCTTGATCGCTCTAGGGTGGACTTGTGTGCTGACCGTGGTTATCGCGCTGGCGATCAAGTACACGATTGGTTGGCGTTTGGACGAAGAAGACGAAGTAACAGCCGGCATCGACTTTGCTGAGCACGGAGAGTCCGCCTACGACATCGCCGGTACTTCCGGCGGCATCCTCTGAGAACGGAGAACGACCAGATGAAGCTCGTGACTGCGGTAATCAAGCCGCATAAGTGGGAAGAAGTGCGCGAAGCCCTTGCCGGTGCAGGAGTGGCGGGTATGACTGTCACCGAGGCCAGCGGTTACGGTCAGCAGAAGGGTCACACGGAGGTCTACCGTGGCGCCGAGTACGACGTGTCGCTGGTGCCGAAGATCCGACTGGAAGTTGTCGTTGATGACGCCGACCTCGACACGGTCGTTTCGACGATCACCTCGGCTGCGCAAACCGGCAAGATCGGCGACGGCAAAGTCTGGGTGGTTCCGGTTGACTCGGTAGTTCGAGTCCGCACCGGCGAGACCGACGAAGCAGCGCTCTGAGCCAGCAAGCTCGACGGGCACGATCCGATTCAACTGACGCCAGCCTGGCCGCCGCCTTCACCGAGGCCGCAAAGTCTTTCGACGCTGGGCTGGCGTTGGTTGCTGTTGGTGGTTACGGCAGAGCCGAACTGTCACCGTTTAGTGACGTCGACGTAGTTCTGCTCCACAGCGATCAACTGGACGCCTCGGAGGTGGACCGGGTCGCTGAGCAACTGTGGCGCGGACTATGGGAACAGAAAGTCCCGATCGATCAGTCGGTTCGGTCGCTGACCCAGATGGTCACGTTGGCCGAGGCTGACTTTCGAGTGGCCACGGGTCTATTAGATGCGCGGGCGGTCGCCGGTGATGCCGGACTCGTAATCGCGCTCAGATCAACGGTTCTGGCCCACTGGCGAAGAGACGCAAAGAAGCAACTGGCGGCGATTCGCGCTGACCGAGAACTCCGGCTGGAACGCTCGGGTTGGTTGGCTTACGAGGCCGTGCCAGATCTAAAGAACTCTGGTGGCGGCTTACGCGATGCGGTGCTGTTGCGGGCGATCTCGGCAACCTGGCTAGTTGATCTGCCGATGGATACGGTGCGAGAACTCACCGGCGAACTTTTGGACTTTCGAGACGAGTTGCATGAGGCGGCCGGCCGGCGAGGGGACAAGATGCTCCCTGAATATGTCCGCGATAGCCAAGCCGACATCAGGGTGCGCGACATTGGTCGGCGAATCTTCCATCTCGTTGAGCGGGCCTGGCACCGCCTGGCGGTGCTCGAACGCGATCCGCACCGCCGAGTGAGTTCGGCCGGACCCAAGATCGAACGCCTCGGCGAAGGTGTCGGCGCGCTTGACGGCGAAGTCGTATTGCTTGCTGACGCCACGATCAGCCTAGAGCTCCTTTTTCGCCTAGCGACCGCCGCAGCAAGGCGAGAACTACCAATCAACGAGGCCTCGCTCAATCGGCTGGTCCGTGACCTGAAACCGGCCGAGTTCAACGCTTCGACGAACCGGGCCCTAGTTGATCTGTTGACCGTTGGGCGTTCGCTCGTGCCAGTTTGGCTACAACTAGATTTCGCCGGTCTCATCGATGTTTTCCTACCTGAATGGGCGCGTATCCGGTTGCGCGGTTCGGCTTCGCCGGTTCACCGGTTCACCATCGACCGGCACAGTCTCGAGGCGTGCGTGAACGCAGCTGAGCTAAACCGAGGCGTAGAACGCCCTGATTTGCTTGCGGTAGCCGCCATCTTGCACGACATCGGCAAGGGCCGGCCTGGCGACCACAGCGAGGTAGGTGCACCGCTTGCTGAACAGGTCGCGTTGCAGTGGGGATTTGGCGCTGACGATGCCATCACTATCGGCTTTCTGGTGCGCCAGCATCTCCTGCTGCCAACGGTGGCCACCGGTCGAGATATCGAGGACCCGGTGACGGCAGCGAAGGTCGCCCAGTTGGTCGGCTCGACTTCGCGGTTGGCATTGCTTTCGGCTTTGACCGCAAGCGATGCCCAAGCGACCAGTCCGACTGCTTGGACTGGTTGGCGCCGGGCCCTGATCGACGGCTTGGTCGCCAAAGTGAACGCCCAACTCAGCGGCAAAAATCCCGAAATCACCGATTATGAGGGCTGGCCGGCAGCGGTGCCTCGGCCGAACGGCGACTTGCCAAAATCGGGCGGCTTCTATGTTGAAGTCGAACCGCAACACGATGGTTCGCTACTGAAGATTGTCGCGCCTGACCGACGCGGCCTCCTGGCCGATCTGGCGGGTGGTTTGACGGTGGCCGGGTTGAGCATCAGGTCGTGTCGAAGCGTCACCATCGACCACGCTGCGACGTCGCTGTGGGAGGTGACCCGACCTGGCGTGGACGCGGCTGCTGTGACTGAGCGACTGCGGCGAGTTTTCGACGGGTCCCTCAACTTGGCCGACCGACTGAAATATCGGGTCGCCCCTGATGCCCAACAACCGCACGTGATTGTGCTTGAGGCGATGGAGCAGACGGCGACGCTCGTTCAGGTGCGGGCACTGGATGGGCGTGGCTTGGTTTGGACGGTTTGTCATGCGATCGCCGAACAGGGTCTGCATATTCGCTCGGCGCACTTGTCCACCTACGGCGACGAAGTGCGCGACGTCTTCTATGTGACCGACGAGAATCAGCAGGCACTTAGTGTCGAAACAACCGAGCGGTTACGGCTGGCGGTCAGTCAGCAACTGACCTAGCAGGTACGCTGGTGGCCTATGTTTGATTCGCTGCAAGACCGCCTCCAGACTGCTTTCAAGTCCCTGCGCGGCAAGGGCAAACTCTCCGACGCTGATATTGACGCGGTTGCCCGCGAGATTCGGGTCGCGCTGCTGGATGCGGACGTCGCGGTTCCGGTGGTTCGCGAGTTCGTCGAGAACGTCAAGGAACGCGCACGCGGCGCCGAGGTCAGCGCAGCGTTGAACCCGGCGCAGCAGGTCATCAAGATCGTCAACGACGAACTGGTGCGCATCCTTGGTGGCGAGACGCGACGGATCCAGTTCGCGAAGAATCCGCCGACGGTGATCATGCTCGCTGGTCTGCAGGGAGCCGGCAAGACCACGCTGGCCGGCAAGTTGGGGCGCTGGCTCAAGTCCCAAGGCAACTCCCCGATGTTGGTTGCGGCCGACTTGCAGCGCCCGAACGCCGTCACCCAGTTGAAGGTGGTTGGTGAGCAGGCTGGCGTGACCGTGTTCGCGCCCGAGGCCGGAAACGTGGGTACGGCCCAAACCGAGTCGGGCACTCAAAGCATTGGCGATCCGGTTCAGGTTGCCCGCGACGCGATCGCCGAGGCGAAACGAACCCTGCACGACGTGGTGATCATCGATACCGCCGGTCGGCTCGCGATTGACGGCGAGTTGATGAAGCAAGCGGCTGACATTCGCGCGGCGACGAACCCGGACGAAGTCCTGTTCGTTATCGACGCGATGATCGGTCAGGACGCGGTTGGCACGGCCCAAGCATTCCTTGAGGGTGTCGACTTCACGGGCGTGGTCTTGTCCAAGTTGGACGGTGACGCTCGCGGTGGTGCGGCGCTTTCGGTTCGCTCGGTCACTGGCCGACCGATCATGTTCGCATCGACTGGTGAAAAACTCGACGAGTTCGATGTGTTCCATCCCGACCGGATGGCGTCGCGGATCCTCGACATGGGCGACATGCTCACCCTCATTGAGCAGGCCGAGCGCACTTTTGACGCCAAGGAGGCGGCAGATGCGGCCGAGAAGGTCGCCGGTGGAAAGTTCACGTTGGCGGACTTCCTGACGCAGATGGAGGCCCTTTCGAAGATGGGGTCGATGACCAAGATGTTGGGCATGTTGCCGGGCATGGGTCAGTTCAAGGAACAACTTTCGAACTTCGATGAGCGTGATCTGGACAAGATCAAGGCGATTATCCGGTCAATGACCCCGACTGAGCGCGACAACCCGAAAATGATTGATGGGTCACGTCGCGCCCGAATCGCGCGCGGTTCAGGCACTCAAGTTAGTGACGTCAACCAGTTGGTTACGCGTTTCTTTGAGGCCGCCAAGATGATGCAGCAGATGGCTAAGGGTGGCGGAATGCCAGGAATGCCTGGCGCGGGCGGAATGCCAGGAATGCCCGGAGGCCCAGGCAAGCGTGCCGGTGCGCGTCAGCCAAAGCAGGTCAAGGGCAAAAAGGGCAAGAAGGTCTCGGGTAACCCGGCAAAGCGCGCTGCTGCTGCGGCCGGCAAACCATTGGCTGAACCTGCGGCAGAGTTTGAACTGCCTAAAGAACTGCGTGATCTGCTCTAACTTGGTCGACGCTGAGTAGGCTGTCCGAGTGCTGATTGCGCTTTTGCGAACTTATGTTGGGCCGTACCGCTGGCAGGTTCTAGCGGTTTGTTTGTTCCAACTCATTCAAACGATGGCCTCGCTGTATTTGCCGGGCCTCAACGCCGACATCATCGATGACGGTGTTGCCAAGGGCGACATCAGCCATATTTGGCACGTCGGCTTCCTGATGGTCGGCGTGACCGTGCTGCAGGTTCTGTGCAATATCGTGGCGGTCTATCTAGGCGCACGCATCGCCATGGCGGTGGGCCGTGACTTGCGCGCTGGTGTTTTCGACAAGGTTCAGTCGTTCGGCAGTCGCGAAATGTCATCTTTTGGTGCGCCCACCTTGATCACGCGCAGTACCAACGACGTCCAGCAAATTCAGTTGCTGCTGTTCATGGGTTTGACGATGCTGGTGGCTGCGCCAATCACGGCCATCGGCGGCCTGTTCATGGCGTTGCGCCAAGACGTGGAACTTTCGGGCATCTTTTTGATCGTGCTGCCAGTGCTGCTCGTGAGTCTGGGACTGATCATCTGGCGGATGCGGCCACTGTTTCGGCTCATGCAAAAGCGGATCGACCTGTTGAACCAGATCATGCGCGAGCAGATCACTGGCGTGCGCGTGGTGCGGGCGTTCGTTCGTGAAGAGTCAGAGGCCGAGCGGTTTGCTGAAGCCAACGAACTGAACCGTCAGGTTGCTGTCGGTGCGGGGCGACTGATGGCGCTCTTCTTCCCACTCTTGATGGGAATCATGAACCTTTCGATCGTGCTGGTGCTGTGGTGGGGGGCAATGCGAATCGGTTCTGGCGATCTGCAAATCGGCCAGTTGACGGCATTTCAGCAGTACCTGATTCAGACGCTGATGGCCGTGATGATGGGCACGTTCATGTTCATGCTTTGGCCGCGGTCGGAGGTTTCGGCCGAACGGATCACCGAGGTCCTCGACACCGAGCCGGTCATTGAAATGTTCCCCGACGTACCAGCGGTCGAGTTGGTTACCGGCAACGTTGAAGTCAAGGAAGCATCTTTCAGCTATCCAGGTGCCGAACAGTCCGTTGTTTCGGGGGTTTCGCTAGTCGCACGGCCGGGGGAGACCACGGCGATTGTCGGCTCCACTGGCAGCGGAAAAACTACGGTGCTCGGCTTAGTCACCCGCCTCTTCGATGTCACGGCTGGGCAGGTGCTCATCGACGGACAGGACGTAAGAGATTTGCGTCCGGCCGATGTCTGGCGTGCAATCGGTTTGGTGCCGCAAAAAGCACTGTTGTTTAGCGGCACAGTCGCCTCGAACCTACGATTCGGTAAGGCCGATGCCACCGATGAAGAACTGTGGTCGGCACTTCGGATCGCTCAGGCCGAGGACTTCGTCCGGGCCTTGCCCGAGGGCCTCGGCGCCCCGGTAAGTCAGGGTGGCTCGAACTTCTCTGGCGGGCAGCGTCAGCGCCTGGCGATTGCCCGCGCGATCGTTAAGCAACCAAAAATCTTCCTTTTTGACGATTCCTTTTCGGCATTGGATTACGCCACCGATGCGAGGCTGCGCCATGCGTTGGCTGAGGTGACTGCTGCGGCTTCGGTGATCATCGTGGCGCAGCGAATCAGCACCATCCGTCAGGCCGACCGGATTGTCGTCCTCGACGAGGGCCACGTGGCAGGCACGGGCACTCATGACGAACTGATGGCCGACTGCGAGATATACCGCCAGATTGTCCTTTCGCAACTTTCGGCGAAGGAGGCGCAATGAGTTTCCATGGTGGCGCCCAGCAGGGTGCGAAGGCACTGAATTTCAAGGCCACGTTTGGTCGAGTTTTCCGGCTGTTGTTACTCGACCGCGTAATGGTCTTCTCGCTCCTGGCCTTCGGAGTCGTCGGAGTGACACTTTCGGTAATCGGACCGAAAATCCTCGGCCATGCGACCGATCTGATCTTCAACGGTTTCGTCTCCAGTCGTTTCCCCGAGACGATGACCAAGGCAGAAGCGGTCGCTTCGCTAAAGGCCGGTGGCCAAGACCAGTTGGCCACGATGGTCAGTTCGATGGACTTGAACCCAGGCCATGGAATCGACACGGGTGCCCTCGCGATGGTGCTGGCGATAGTGACCGTGCTTTACCTGGTTTCGTCGCTGTTCATGTGGTTGCAGGGCGTGCTGGCCACGACGGTTGTGCAGCGGATGGTCGCAAACCTGCGTAACGATGTTGAGGCGCAATTGAACGAGTTGCCGTTGTCTTATCTAGATAGTCAGGAGCGCGGCGAGATCATGTCGCGCACGACGAACGATTTGGACAACGTCGCCCAGTCGCTGCAGCAGACGCTCAGCCAAATGATTACTAGTCTGCTCACTGTCGTTGGGACGCTGGCGATGATGTTGTGGATCTCGCCGTTGTTGACGGTGATTGCGATCGTGACGATCCCGGTGGCGCTGCTGATCACTGCGGCCGTGATGAAGCGTTCGCAGCCTCAGTTCGTGGCGCAGTGGGGACAGACCGGCCGGTTGAACGCACATATTGAAGAGTCGTTCACTGGGCACGAGGTCGTGAAGGTGTTCGGCAACCAAAAGGCGACGGCCGAGGAATTTGCTGAAACGAACGAGGCGCTGTTTGGCGCTGCCTTCAAGGCGCAGTTCATTTCGGGCGTCATTGGTCCGGTGATGATGTTCATTTCGAACCTGAACTACGTTTTGGTCGCGGTCGTTGGTGGCGTTCGCGTCGCCTCGGGTTCGCTTTCACTCGGTGAGGTGCAGGCGTTCATTCAATACAGTCGCCAGTTCACTCAGCCGTTGACTCAAATCGCGTCGATGGTGAACCTGTTGCAGTCGGGCATGGCTTCGGCAGAACGTGTGTTTGGCTTCATTGACGAGCCGCATCAAAGTCCCGATCGCGCGGACGCTAAACGCCCAGATCCGCTTCGTGGTCGGGTCGTGTTTGACGACGTGGACTTCTCGTACACCGGTGAGCCATTGATTGAACATTTGTCATTGGTTGCCGAGCCTGGTCAGACGGTAGCGATCGTTGGGCCGACCGGCGCAGGCAAGACAACATTGACGAACTTGTTGCTGCGGTTCTATGAACTCGATGGTGGCAAAATCACCCTCGACGGTGTTGACATCGCTGAGATGAAGCGTGGTGAACTTCGCGACGCGTTCGGAGTGGTGTTGCAGGACACTTGGCTGTTTTCGGGCACGATCCGCGAGAACATCGCCTACGGCGCAGACGAGCCGACTGAAGAACAGATCCTCGACGCGGCCAAGGCGGCGTCGGTCGATCACTTTGTTCGGACTTTGCCTGCCGGCTACGACACGGTCATCGACGATGAGGGCGGGGGAGTGAGCGCTGGTCAGCGTCAGCTGCTGACGATTGCGCGCGCTTTCCTGGCTGATCCGGCGATTCTTATTCTTGATGAGGCGACCAGTTCGGTAGATACCCGAACTGAAGCTTTAGTCCAGACGGCGATGAACAATTTGCGCTCTGGTCGCACCAGTTTCGTGGTCGCTCACCGGCTGTCGACGATCCGTGATGCCGACCTAATTGTGGTGATGGAAGCCGGTCAGATCATGGAGCAGGGCACGCACGATGAACTGATTGCAGCCAACGGCGCCTACCAGAGGCTCTACTCGGCGCAGTTCGCTGAACCTGTCGAGTAGGATTCACTAGTGTCCAGCCAACCCGTACTTGCCGTCATCGGTCGTCCAAATGTCGGTAAGTCGACTCTCGTAAACCGAATCATTGGTCGGCGAGAGGCGGTAGTGCAGGACGTTCCCGGCGTTACCCGTGACCGGGTCTCCTATGACGCGAACTGGAACGGCCGCACTTTCACTGTTGTTGACACCGGCGGCTGGGACCCCGACGCAAAGGGAATGGCCGAACGGATCGCGGCTCAGGCAGAGATTGCAATCACCGTCGCGGACGCAATCTTGTTTGTCGTGGACGCCACGATTGGCGCCACCGACATTGACGACAAGGTCGTCAAGTTGCTGCGCGCCTCGGGTAAACCAGTCGTGTTGGCCGCGAACAAGGTCGATGACCAGCGCGGCGAGATGGAAGCGGCGAGCCTGTGGAACCTTGGCCTCGGTGAGCCGTATCCGGTGTCGGCGTTGCACGGCCGCGGCAGTGGCGACATGTTGGACGCGATTCTTGCGGCACTTCCCGAGGCCCCGCGAGAGGGCGACGAAGAGATCGGCGGCCCGCGTCGAGTTGCGATTGTTGGCAAACCGAACGTCGGCAAGTCCAGTCTGTTGAACAAGTTGGCTCAGGAAGAGCGAGTCGTAGTTCACGACATGTCGGGCACGACGGTCGATCCGGTCGACGAGACGATCGTCCTTGGTGGGCGCGAATGGGTGTTCATTGACACGGCCGGCATCCGCAAGCGCGTAAAAGAGGCCTCCGGTCACGAGTATTACGCGAGCCTGCGTACCGCCGCGGCAATCGAGCGAGCCGAAGTCGTGGTGATGATGATCGACTCGAGTCAGTCGATTTCGGAACAGGATTTACGGATACTGAACACGATCGAAGAGACTGGCCGCGCGGTCGTGCTGGCCTTCAATAAGTGGGACTTGGTTGATGATGAGCGCCGCTACTACCTAGAGCGTGAGATCGAACGCGATCTGGTGCAGATTCCGTGGGCGCCACGAGTGAACGTGGCCGCGAAGACCGGCTGGCACGTTGACCGGCTGGTGCGCGCGCTGGATTCGGCTCTTGCAGGTTGGGAAACGCGCGTTTCCACCGGTGCATTGAATGCGTTCTTGGGGCGACTGGTGGCTGAGCATCCGCACCCGGTTCGCGGCGGCAAGCAGGCGAAGATCTTGTTCGGCACTCAGGTTTCGACCGCACCGCCGACGTTCGTGCTGTTCACGTCGGGCAAACTCGAGGCCGGTTACCTGCGATTCATCGAGCGTCGGTTGCGCGAGGAGTACGGCTTCGTCGGCAGCCCGATCCATCTGCAGCAGCGCCCCCGCGAAAAGCGGAAGCGCAAGTAAGTGCGCTCGCCGGTTCCGGACTATTTGGCTGAAGTTCTGGTCCGTTGCGCCGACGTTCGGTCCGGTCAGGTGGCCGACTACATCCCCGAGTTGGCCCAAGTAGATCCGAACCTAGCGGCTCTAGCCTTTTCGACTGTCGATGGTGCGCACCATAGTGCCGGCGATGACGCGCACCGGTTCACCATTCAGTCGATGTCCAAGCCGTTCGCCTATGCGCTTGCGATCGAAGAACTCGGCTTGGCGGCGGTGCTCGAAAGCGTAGGAGTTGAACCGTCGGGGGAGGCGTTCAATGAACTTTCGCTCGACCCGGACACCGGGATTCCGCGCAACCCAATGATCAACGCAGGCGCGATCGCCACTTCGGCGCTTGTTGGTTCGTTCGAGTTGTTTTCGCAATTCGCCTCCAAGTTGGCCGGTCGGGAACTCGAAGTGGACCAACGTGTACTCGAGTCCGAACTGGTGACCACGCACCGCAACTTGGCCAGCGCTCACCTGATGGCTTCTTATGGATTGCTCGATGATCCTGTCGGGGCGGTGACTCGCTACGTGCGGCAGTGCTCGCTATTGGTGGACGTGCAGGACTTGGCGACGATGGCCGGGGTGCTGGCCAACGGCGGCGTGCAACCAAATACTGGCGAACGGTTGATGGCCGAGTCGACGACGCGTCAGGTTTTGAGTCTGATGGCGACCTGCGGAATGTACGACGCCGCCGGCGACTGGTTGAGCACGATCGGGATTCCAGCCAAGAGCGGGGTATCTGGCGGAATCATCGGGGTTCTGCCTGGCCAGGTGGGTGTGGCAGTGTTTTCGCCGCCGCTTGATCCGCACGGCAACAGTTCGCGCGGGGTGGCGATGATGAGGCGCCTCTCTACCGACATGAGCATGCACTTGATGAGCCCGGGCCGACCTTCTCGATCGGCCTTGGCGGACGTCAACGTTTCGGGCGACCGCACCACCTATGTGCTGCGCGGTGACCTGTTGTTTTCGAGCGCCGAGTC
Source organism: Aeromicrobium sp. (assembly GCA_035401705.1). GTDB lineage: Bacteria > Actinomycetota > Actinomycetes > Propionibacteriales > Nocardioidaceae > Aeromicrobium. The sequence goes on along the minus strand of DAONBX010000052.1, from coordinate 955 downwards.
GCTCATTCGGCAGTTGGTAGAGCAGCCGCCGAGCACGCCGCAAGTGATCTTTGACCTTACTGGGGTCGACGAGATTACTGATGTGGGCCGGCGAATGGCCGATGAGGCTCGGCGCAGGCTGGAACTCGACGGCTTTGTCGTCGAAATCGTTCGTTAGCAGGCTGGAACGAGGTCGAAGGTAGCCACGACCGGCGATGGTCGGTGCCAGCGTTCACGGTGTTCGATCGGTTCGGTGATGAACTTCTCGGGAAGCCGATCATGGGACTTCATATTGTGGTGTTTTCGGCACAAGCACCGCAGGTTGCTGGCGCTGGTTGTGCCGCCGCGGTCGTAGGCGAGTTCGTGGTCTAGGTCAGTTTCGGCCGCGGGAGCTTTGCATCCTGCCACTCGACAAGTCCCGTCTCGCCAGTGGAGCGCGGCTCGCATTGCGCCCGGTGGTTGGTAACCGAGTTTGGTGGTGTCGAGCACGCGGCCCATCGGGTCGAGGACTAGTCGGCGAAAGACCGTGTATTCGCTGGCGGCAAGTTCACGAACCCATTCGGCGGGCAGCGCGTGCTCGCCATCGCGGGTGATGCCTGGGCCGTCGGTGAGGCCGATTAGGTCGGCGGCGTCGATCGAGATGGCGATCTCGGCGCGGATGTCAGTTTCGGTGCCGGTGCAGTTGGTGAGCCAGTGCGCAAGTAGATCGGCTTTCTTTTGCTCGTGGGTGCGCCGATCTCTTTCTTCGGTTTCTGGATCGAACAACGGGAGTTTCTTAGCCGTCTTGCGCAGCCTCGTGGCGACGGCTACCGCTATCGGTGTGGGCAGCAGCGCAGAAAGCCACGAGGTGCCGTCGTCGTTGTGGTTGATATCGACCCGCCGATATTCGACGGCTCGGTGTGCTTCGGCACGCATCTCGTCTGGCTCGAGGCGGGCGCGCATCCGGTTGAGCCAACTGCGAAGTTCGCCCACTGTG
>DAONBX010000051.1:0-13208 GCA_035401705.1 Aeromicrobium sp. | reverse complement strand
CCGACGGTCAGGTCATCTCGGTGGGGGGCGTCGACCTGAAGGTGATTCATACGCCGGGGCACGCGCCGGGAGCAGTTTGCCTCTACGCCGCCGACCTGGGGTGTGTGTTCACCGGCGACACCCTATTCAACGGAGGCCCAGGCGCCACCGGACGCTCACACAGCGACCGCGGCACGCTCGAGAAGTCAATCCGGGCCAAACTTTACGAGCTGCCCGACGACACCGTCGTCCACACCGGACACGGCGACGACACCACTATCGGTGCGGAGAAAGCTCTCCTCGGCTGACTCGCCGGTGCGCGAGTCTGGACCTGCCCGGTCAGGGCGTGAGCCTGGGTATTGGCCTTCGAATTCATTGAAAACGCCGAAGCCGAGTCAGTCTTGGATATGTTCCTCGACTGACTCGGCTTCGGCGTTTGCGCTATGCGCAGCTGGGCGTCCTATCAGGTCAGCGCGAACCGCAGATGCGCCACGACCGGACCGGACCAGTTCTCCAGATCGGCGCCCCGTACTGCGACCGCACGACCACCGTTGGCGACCACCAGTGAGGCGATCTGACCGAACAGTTCGCTGATGCCCGGGGTGAAGGCGCCCGAGTCGTCGGGCGCATAGGTGACTTCTCCGGTCTGGGTGTCGAGCGTGCCCCACGCGTCTTGGGTCATGTCGAACCAAAACGTGTCGACCGAACCCTGAGCGGCGAGGTGAGCGATCGCGGCCAAGTCGTGTTCGACTCGGCTCTGGTCGATGTCTTCGAGGTTCGCCAACTCCGCGGCCGTGATCTTGGTGTTGACTTCAGCCAAACGAGCCCGAATCTCCTCGTCGATTTCGGCGGCAGTCAGTCGGTCACTCGCGCCGCGAACGAACTCGAGGTGACGGCCTTCTTTGCGCTCGTCGAACCGGCCAAGCAGTTGCTCCTCGGCGAAGACGAACAACGGCAGATCCTCGGCCGGGTTGAGCGCGGCCAGTTCGGTCCGGGCGGCGTCAGCAACCCGCTTGGCGTACAGGTCGTAGGGATCGCCAGCGAGTCGGTCATCGCCGCGGCCCGCCGAACTGCGGTTCGTCGCGTCGGCTGCACTGGTGGGGTAGTCGCCGCTGAGCTTGAGCTCGACTGCTCGCGCAGTCGGAGTGGCGTGCCAGAGCTTCCACTCATTGGCCGACAGAGTGAGCGCGAACGCCTCCTGAACCTGCGTCACAGCGCGCCAAAGCAGCCCGAGTGAGAACGACGTGCCCGCATCGAAGTGGTCTTCGATCCGGTTCGGCAGCACGAAAACTTCGCTGAACCCCGGCGCAACGAACACCGCAAGTGACCGCGACAACTTGTGCCATGCGGCCTCCTTGAGGATCTCGTCACGTTGTTCTGCGATTTCGGTGCGCACGCCGTGACTGATACCTGCGGCCTCAAGCTGGTTCAGGGCATCGTCGAAGGCGCTCTTGAACGCGACCTTGGCTCGCTCGACGTCGGCTACGTTCGGTGCAGTTTCGACATACACCGTCACCGCGACATCTCGCGGTTTCGAAAGTGCTTCAAAGTCAGCCGGAGTGGGAAGTGTGAAGTGGATTGACATCTTTACCTCTGTCGATAGTGGATGAGTTCAACCTCTTTCAGTATCGCCTCACCAGGGGTTCACTTTCCGGGAAAAATCGGCAGGCTCCCTAAAGCTCGTCGCCGCGAATTGGCCCGCGTCCGGCGAAAGTTTTTCGCTAGCCTAAGAGGGTTCTGATTTCACGCCCGGCCCAAAGCTCGACTAGGTGTTGGCGATGACGAAAGGTGTTCTGGTGGCTGAGTTCGTCCCAGCGGTAAGCAACATCATTAGTTTGCTCGAGCGCCGCGACTGGGTGCGATTTGAACGCGCCCTATCGCAAGACATTCACTGGATAACGGCCGTCGAAGAGCACCTTTACGGCCCCAAAGAAGTGGTCGAGTGCCTAAAGGGTGACGGTGTGCCCGGCCCGCCGGCTTTCCACGAGGTCGACGATCAAGGACTGCTCGTCCTTTGGGTCGACAAGATGGGTTGAGGCGGCGGGCCGAGGCGCTACCAAGTTGCTCGGGCTACTCAACCGCGCTGACGATGTAACTGACGGTGGTCTCACCTTCGGAGCCAACGCTTACCGCGACTTCCCACTTGTCGGATTTGAAGCCAAGGAATGCGGAGTTTCCGCTGACGGTTTTCGTCAGTGTTTCAAAGCCAGCCTTTTCAAATTCGGTGACGGCTTCGTTAGCAACATCTTCGGCGCTGGCCTTAGTGCTCAGGCCGACAACGAATCCTTGTTTGCCATCGGTCTTGACTGAGGTGGCCGAAACGACCTCGCCCTCGACTAGCGGGATTTCCTTCGGGAAGTCCGAGGGCAGTTTGGTGCCTGACTCGAGGGTGCCGTCCTTGGACTCGACCTTGACGCCGTCGCCGTCCTTCTCGACCTTCACCTTCCCGTCGCCGGTGTCGATCGTGGCCGAGTCACCGCCACACCCCGCGGTCAAGGTCAACAAAGCGGTCGCGGCAGTTGCGGCGGCTAGCTGGAGTTTACGGTTCATGGTTTTCCTCCGAGTTTTCGATGAACGGCAACCGTTAGAGTCGCCAGTTACCGGTGAGTCATTGCGAGCTCACCTGATACCCGGCACGGTATCGCATTTTGGGTTCGCAGGAGGCTGTTGAAGTTTCGTGCTCGGCCGGGCGCGTGCTCGCTGGTTAAAGGCCGAGCCAAGCGACCGTGTCGGCGAGAGTCTCGTCGAGGGGACGCGGCAGGTAGCCGAGTTCGGCACTGGCTCGGGCATGGGAGAAGTCCGCTGGCGCGGTTAGGGTGTGCAACGAATAGCGCGTGTAGAGCGGTCTTGTGCCCCGAATTCGATAGAACAGTTCGGCCATTGGCGCGCTGAGTCGCGCGAACCAGAGCGGCAAAACATTGAACCTGCGCTTTCGACCGGTGAGCTTGGCGACCATCTCGACCAAGTCCTCGACTTTGGCGTAGTGGCCGGTCAACAGATAGGTGCGACCAGTTGGCGCGGCGTGTGCGGCCGCGATGATTCCGTTCGCGACGTCGCGCGCGTCGACAAAGTCGTAGCCGCCACCAACGACCGCGGTTAGGTTTCCGTTGGCCGCGTCTCGAATCAGTCGGGTCAAGTGACTGTCTCCGTAGTCGTGTGGGCCGATCAATCCACTCGGATGCACAACAACTCGATCTAGTCCGGTGGCCGCGAGTACCAATGCGGTGGCTTCTGTTTTGGTTTTGGCGTATTCACCGATTACTGCCGCCGGGTCGAAGTCGGCCGCGCTGTCGGCCTCGGTGATGGTGGCTGACGGGTTCGGTTCCTTTAGCGCGTGCACGCTCGACACATAGACGAGTCGAGTGGTGTCGGCCTGTTCGCAGGCGGTGATCACGTTCTGCGTGCCGCCCACGTTGACGCGCTTCACCTCGACCGAAACCTTGTTGCGGATCGACACGATCCCCGCGCAATGCACGACGATGACTTGGCCGCCAGGTTCTGCGGTGAACGCACGGACGAGGGCGCTTTCGTCAGTGACGTCGGCCTGTTGCACCTCGCAGGCCAGACCAGTTAGCGACTCGTGGGGACCTACGGCATGGGTGAGGGCGCGCACCCGTTCGCCTCGAGCCAGCAACTCGCGCACGAGATTGTTGCCCAAGAACCCTTCGGCGCCGGTGACCACCCAAAGCCGGTCCGAAGGGCTGCCAGTTTTCTCCACGATTTCAGTCTATTGCGGGCCGAGATCCCGCCGGCTCGCCAGCCGGGCAGGGGATGTCAGGCGATTTTGCGCAATTCAATCTGCAGCCCCAAAGCTTGAGTGACTTTTAGGATCGTGCTCCAGCGTGGATTTCCATCTGCTGAAAGCGCCGAGTAGAGACCTTCGCGGCTCATTCCAACTCTGCGGGCGAGTTCGCTCATGTTCTGTGAACGCGCGATCACCCCAAGTGCACGTGGCACGGCAGAAGGGTCGTCTGCGGAATCTTCGAGTGCGATCGACAGGTAGATGGCCACGTCATCGACACCGACCAAGAAATCGGCGACGTCAAATGGTTCGATCCCATGCGACTGTTCAGCGCTCGATTGATTTGTCATTGTCAGATCCTTTCTGTCCTCTTCGCCATTGGGATGCGAGGCTTTGTGCTTTTGGAATATCTCGGTGTTGCGAGGATTTGTCTCCTCCTAGAAGAAGCAGAATCAATCCCCCCGCAGACTTTAGGAAGTAGACGCGGTAACCGGAGCCGAAGTTGAGCCGAAGCTCTTGGACCCCACCTCCGACTGACTTGGAGTCACCGGCGAGGCCAGCAAAGAGCCGGTCTATTCGGGCCAAAATTCGAAGTCTGGTGGTCTTTTCGGGAAGTTGATTTAGCCATTGTGTGAACTCCGATGTGGCTAGGTGTGAGGCATTCCCGATATGTCCACTATAACTGACGGGTTTGATTTTGGGTACTCGTGGGTTCGGTTGTCCTTGGTCCGGCATGAAGTGAAAACTATTGGGCAAAATAACGACGGGGGAACGTAAACCCCGTGGGCTGTGGAAAACGCCGGCTCAGTTGATTGCGTCAGCGATCGGCGTCTTGCCGTCAAAGAAGTCGACCCGCTGGCCGATAGCAGCGTTCGTGGCCAAGACGTGGGTGATCACGGTGGCCACGTTTGCGCGCGAGGTGTGTGACCCGGCGCAGGGCGTGCCCGCAAGGTCTACCTTGCCGGTCGCCGGCTCGAGCGTGAGCATGCCTGGGCCGAGGATCGTGTAGTCGAGTGTCGATTTGCGCAGGACCTCGTCGGCGTCGGCTTTTGCTTTGGCGTAGGTGTAGAACGAGTCGGCCGGGTCGAGTCGCTGCAAGTCCGAGCCGGATCCAGCGTAGGAAACCATCACGAACCTGTTCACTCCCGACTGTTCGGCAGCGGCGATCGCGCGGGTGGCGGCCTCGAAGTCGACCGCGCGAGTGCGCGCCGGATTGCCCCCGCCAGCGCCGGCCGAGAACACGATGGCGGCCGCACCAGTGAAAAGGGCGGCAAGTTCAGCAGTGCTCATATGCTCAATATCGAGCACGACCGGGTTCGCGCCGACCTGTTCAATGTCGGCGACCTGGGCCGGATCTCGAATCACCGAGTCCACGGCAAAACCCGCGGACTCAAGCAGGGGAGCGGCCAACAGTGCCACCTTGCCGTGCCCGCCAAGAATCACGATCCGGTTGGTTTCAGTCATTGTGCTGCTCCGTTCCCTAGCAACTGCTGGGGCGCAGTTGCGTCCCTAGCCACGGTAACCGGCAGGCAAAACCAGCGCGGATCGCCGATAAATGTCTGTGAAATGATGGCCACGTTCTCGCGAGTGCTCGCAGGTGACAGGGAACGACTCAAGGAAAAGACATGTTCGGCAACCGGAGTAATCCCGCATTTTCAGATTGCTGATGCCGCAACGCGGTGTTGGCGCCAGCGCGACTCTGCAGGAGCAACTTGTCTATTTCAACCTCGGTCGTACTCAACGACCTCACCTTCACTTGGCCAGACGGCACCGCGGCACTAACCAATATCCGAGGTTCATTTGGTGACTCGCGTACTGGCTTCATCGGTTCAAACGGGGCCGGCAAGTCGACGCTGCTCAAACTCATCGCCGGCCAACTCGCGCCAACCGCCGGCACGATCGTCACCACCGGCATGGTCGATTATCTGCCTCAGGACCTGACCAGAAGTCGTTCGACGGTTGCGGACCTCCTCGGGATCTCGGCAATTAGATCGGCCATTAGACAGGTCGAGGCTGGTTCGACCGACCAAAGCGAGTTCGACACTATTGGCGACGGGTGGGACGTTGAAGACAAAATGGTCGCCGAGTTGGCTGCGCTGGGGTTGCCGACGGACTTAGACCGACCAGTTTCGACGCTTTCTGGCGGAGAGGCGATGCTTATCGCGATCACCGGGGTGCGACTTCGCGGCGCCGACATTGTGCTGCTCGACGAGCCAACAAACAACCTCGACCGTGACGCTCGGAAACAGCTTTACGACCTGATCGGCGCTTGGTCTGGGACGCTTATCATCGTCAGTCACGACGTCGAGCTGCTCGACCTAATGGACGAGACGGTAGAACTTCGCGCCGGTGAATTGACTCGGTTCGGTGGCAACTACAGCGACTACCTCAGCTGGCTTGAAGTTCAACAGGCGGCAGCGGCCCAATCACTGCGTTCGGCAGAACAGGCACTAAAGCGCGAAAAACGTGAGCGGATCAAAGCCGAAGAGCGGATCGCCCACAGCGAACGCCAAGGCAGAAAAGATCGAACAAACCGAAAATACGTCGGGATGATCGTCGACAAACGCCGCAATGCTGCCGAGAAGTCCCAAGGGGCCAGGCGCAGTAACGCCGACCAGTCAGTCGCCGGGGCCAAGAGCGCGGTCGAAGCGGCCGAAACCCAAGTCCGTGACGATGACCAGGTTCAACTCGTCTTGCCTGAAGTCAATCTGTCCAGCTCCAAACGACTGGCCGAGTTGGTCAGCAGCGACGGGCGTGACTTTGTGATTGCCGGGCCGATGCGGGTCGGTTTAGTTGGCGCGAACGGAGTCGGCAAAACAACACTTATCGAGACTTGTCTGGCCCAAGTAACTGTAAAGACGGCCTACCTGCCGCAGCGGATCGTGCTCGACGACGAGAAATCGGTGTTCGAAACGGTCCGCGAGTTCGCGCCGAACGTGACGCCGGCGCAACTCAAAAACCAACTCGCGTGGCTGCTGCTGCGCGGCGCAACCATCGCCCGCCCGGTTGGTTCACTGTCTGGAGGCGAGCGGTTCAGAGTCGCTTTGGCGCGGCTGCTGCTCGCCGATCCGCCTGCTGAACTGCTGGTTCTGGACGAACCAACAAACGACCTTGACTTGACCAGCATCAACCAACTCGTGACCGCGCTCAATGCCTTTGGCGGCGCGCTCGTCGTCGTCAGCCACGATCGGCGGTTCCTTGACCGGCTCGAACTAGAAGTAGTACTCGAACTCGACCAAGACGGGACCCTCAGCCAACAGCGTTAGTCATCGAACGGAAGTCGCGGCGACCCTGCTACCTGTCACTTCGGGTTAGCGGCGAGCCGGATCCCGGCCAACTGGTGGGACTGAGCAACCACATTGCCCGCACTGTCACGGATCGTGCAGGTTTCATCGACACGGTTGCCTTGAATCAGGTTCGCTTGAAAATGAATCTGCACTGGCCCGGGCGCCGGCAGGGCGCGCACGTAGGTCGAAAGTTCCAGCGTCGGCACCCAACCGGTCAGTTCAATATCGAAGGTCGCCGGCGGGAAACAGTCGGCCGCGAGCAGCAACGAAGTGGAGTCGAAGTCGGCGCCGCCGGGCAAGTCCAGCCAGCCGGTAAGCAGGCCGAGGCCTCGAGGCTGACCGGCGGTGAACGCTAACGCTTCGGGTTCAAGGTGCAAGGCGACGTGCTCGAGAATCTGGACCGGAAAAACTTCCTGCGGCGGCAGGAACCGTGGGCACTGGTCGAACGGGCGAACTGGCGCCGGGAGTGTCTGAGCCGCCCACTGCGGCGTCGGGTCAACTGCAGACAAGTCTCCCAGTGCGAAAGTAGTCTCGGCCTTGAGTTCGCCGTCTTGGGTCAACCCCACCCGGAACTGGCTGGCACTTCGACCCTCGCGCAACGTCGTCACCTGCAAGGCGGCCGGGCCGCATTCGGGCGCTCGCAGGAAATGAGTGCTCGCCGCAACGACGTGAGGATGTGGCGAAACCTACTGTGCAGCCCGAGCCATCATCGCCTGCAGGTAGCCGCCGTTTGGGTTGCCGGCGACCGTCCAGCGTGAATCGACCTCCGCCGAAAAGGGGCCGTCGTCGTTCGCGGTGACCGCGGTTGCGTCTGCGAAGGTCGATTCAGATGCTGAAGTCACTTCACCACTTGATTTCGATTTCGAGTTCTTTGTGCTTGCCGACCTCGATCTCGACCGACATTTCGACCTCGTCGGCCACGTCTACGGTGATTCGCTGGCCATTTTGTTCGAACTCGACCGAATTGTGGCGCGAGAGCGCGTCGGCGAGGGCACGCAGCTTCTCGGCCGCAGCCTCACGCGACAACTTCTGCTTTTGCTCCAGTTCTAACAGGTCCATGATGCTCCTTGAGTTGAATATGGGCTCGTTAAGAACCGTACCGAACCGACTCACGAAGAGGCCGCCGACGTCGCGAACCGGCTCCTATAGTGGGCTTGACCGCAAGGTGACAGGTGAAAGGGTTCTAGCGTGACAAACCAAGTCCCGATGCACTCGCCAGACCCGGAGCTACTCACGTTTGCTCGGCAAATGCGCGACGACCTGAATCGGCTGACGATGGAGCATCAGTTCGCGGTCGATGAGGTGCTGACGAAAGTTTCGATCCTGCGCCAAGAGTTCTTGCACCTGAACCAGTACAACCCGATCGAACACGTGGGATCGCGAGTCAAGAGCGTCCAAAGCATTTTGGAGAAGGCGATCCGCCGGAACCTGGACTTGACGCCGGCGGCAATCCGAGAGGCATTGACCGATATTGCCGGGGTGCGAATCACCTGCAGTTTTATCGCCGATACCTACCGAATTCTCGAAACACTTACCGCTCAGGCCGATGTGAAGGTAGTCCAGATCAAGGACTACATTGCCGAGCCGAAACCCAACGGCTATCGCAGCCTGCACGCCATTATCGAAATCACGGTGTTCCTTTCCACGGGCGAAGTGCCGGTGCGGGTCGAAGTTCAGATCCGTACGATCGCGATGGATTTTTGGGCGAGCCTCGAGCACAAGATTTACTACAAGTACGCGGGTGTTGTGCCAGAACATTTGGCGCAAAGCCTGCTCGAAGCCGCTACCTCAGCTCAGCAACTTGATCGGCGAATGGAACAGCTTCACGCCGAAGTCCACGGCCCCAAGTTGGCCGATGACGTTCCAGATCCGGTGTGGGACGCGATTGATGAAGATGTACTGCTGCGAGCGTGGGAAGCCAACCGTCGCCCCCAACCGTGATGATCGCGTACGGTTGAGGCAACCTGAGGAGGCCGCATGACCGATTCTGAAGACATGAAGGCGAAGTTCCGCGAGGCCCTCGACAAGAAGAAGCATCGTCAGCACGCATCGTCTGCCGGCGCCGACCACGACGGCAGCGAGAAGTCACACGGTTCGAATAGGCCGATCGATCAGCCAGAGTTTCGCCGCAAGGCCACCTGAGCCTTCAATCGGGGCGTAGGCGAGCGACGTGACGGAAACGTCCATGTACGACCGGATGCTCGCCGGTGAGCCGTACCAAGCCGACGACCCACAGATTCGTGATGCCTATTTGCGCGCTCAACGACTAGTTCACCAGATCAATCACGCGGACCCGACCGAGCTTGACCTGATCGACGCGACGTTCGGTGAACTGCTCGGTCAGCTGGGTGTCGGCGCCCAAATTCGGCCGCCGTTCTTCTGCGACTACGGCACCCAAATCAGTTTCGGGTCCAGATCGTTTGCGAACTTTGGTTTGGTGGTGCTTGACGTGGTCGCGGTGACCATTGGCGAGGATGTGCAGATCGGTCCGAACGTTCAACTGCTGACTGCGACGCACCCGCTCGACGCGACCGCCCGACGTGAAAAGTGGGAGGCCGGCGAACCGATCACGATCGGCGACAACGTCTGGTTGGGCGGCGGCGTGATCGTTTGCCCTGGCGTGACGATCGGTGAGAACACCGTCGTTGGGGCCGGATCAGTGGTGACCAAAGACTTGCCCGCGAACGTGGTCGCGGTCGGCAATCCGGCGCGGATACTGAGGCGCGGCCCACTAGGCTGAACCGGTGGAGATCTGGATCAACCCCGAATGCAGCAAATGCCAAGTGGCGCTCGAAACCCTCGACGCGGAGGGGGTCGAATACACGGTTCGGCGCTATCTTGACGACCCGCCGACGGTGGTTGAACTCGAGCAGGTGCTTGACCGGCTCAACCTTGACCCGTGGCATGTTGCTCGCCTGGGCGAACCAGCAGCGACCGAACTGGGCTTGGTCGACCTGCCGCAAACGCCACAGCATCGCAGCGAATGGGTTGAGGCGTTGGCCGCCCACCCGATCCTGATTCAGCGGCCGATCGTCACCGCGGCCGACGGCACCGCCCGGGTCGCGCGCGACGCTGACGCCATTCGCGAGGCAATCGACCTTCAGTAGCGGCCAGCCGGCTCAGACCAGGACGCCCGGGTTCAGCACGCCGCTCGGGTCCAGGGCGTGCTTCGCGGCTCGCAGCGCCGCCGCGAACGGTTCGGGACGCTGCCGGTCGTACCACGGTCGATGGTCGCGGCCGACCGCATGATGGTGGGTGATGGTGCCACCGTTCTCGATGATCGCGTCACTGACTGCGGTTTTGATTTCGTCCCACTGCGCGACGGTGCTGCCCCAACGGCCGGCGGCATAAATCCCGTAATAGGGCGCGGGTCCGTCGGGATAGACGTGGGTGAACCGGCACGTAACCACGCCCAGCCCGCCAGTCACCTCAGCGATCGCCGCGTTCGCTGCGGTCGTGATCGCGTGATGGAACTGCTCGAACCGGTCCCAAGTGCAGGCCGTCTCGAAGGTTTCGACGATCATCGACCGGCGCGCAAGTGCGTCGCGCTGGTACGGCATCCGAATGAATGAGGACTTCCACGTTTTCGAGGCGTCCTCGGCGTTTGAGTCGCGCGAACGAGAACTCAACTCGGTCCCGCCGTGGTCGAAGGCGATTTGTCGCGTCCGATCCAGCCAACCGGACACCGGGTGGTCGGCCGACTCGAAGCCGAGGATCAGCAGGCCGCCACCGACTGCGGTGCCGGCGTTGATGAACGCCTCGCCTGCATCGAGCAGTCGACAGTTGCTCGGGAATAGACCCGACTGGGCGATTGTGCGGGTCGCGGCCACGGCGCTGGCGTAATCGTCGAAAGCTAGCGTGCTGGTCTCCTGCCAGACGGGGCGAGCCTGCAACCGCAGCCACGCCTCGGTGATGATGCCGAGCGCGCCTTCTGAACCTAGGAACAGCCGGTCCGGGGAGGGGCCGGCGCCAGAACCGGGCAGGCGCCGCGACTGAGAAATGCCCGCGCCGGTGACCACCCGCAGCGACTCGGTCAGGTCGTCGATGTGGGTGTAGCCGGTGGCGAAGTGGCCACCCGCGCGGGTAGCCAACCAGCCGCCGAGAGTCGAGAACTCGAACGACTGCGGGAAGTGCCGCAACGTCAACTGGTGGGGGCGCAACTGGTCTTCTAGCGACGGGCCAAACACCCCGGCCTGAATCCGCGCGGCGCGACTGATCGGATCAACTTCGAGGACTTGGTTCAGGTGCTGCAAGTCGAGGCTGATGCTGGGCGTGTCAAACCTCGGCTCGACTCCGGCGACGACCGAACTGCCGCCACCGAACGGCACTAGAGCGATGGACTTTTCAGTGCACCAATCCAATACGTCAACAACATCTGTTTCGTTGCGCGGCCGCACCACCAGGTCGGGCAGGTAGTCGACCTCGCCGTGCAGGTTTCGAACCACGTCACGAAAAGCTTTCCCGCGAGCGTGCGCGAGTCGATCAACCGGGTCCGCCGAGCAGATTTGCGCCAGTGCCGGACTCGGGCTGATCCGCGGATCAGGCACGGCCAGTGCGTGGGGGTCCGGCGGTTGATGGTCGGTCAGGTCGTGACCGGGAAGCAGTTCGGCGACTCGGCCGGCGAGTTGCTCGCTTTCGGCCGCGGTGAGTTGTTGGTCGTTGGTGCCCCAACCCCACCAGGAACGGTTGGGGTCGGCTGCGTTGGGCAACGAGTGTTCTGCCATTGGGCCAACCTAGTTCGCAAATGTCCGAGTTGGGCCGGTTTGGCGCCAAGGTCTGCCGTACTGCGCGGCTAGGCGGCGACTCCGAACCCTAGGATGGCGGTGTTATCGAACGGTAGGGAGATTTCTGAGGTGGCTGTAAACAGGTTGATGCCGACGCCCGAATCGGCTGAACTGATCGAGTTGACCCGCTCCATCGTCGATCGCGAACTTCGGCCGCGCGCGGGCGTTGCCGAACGCAATCACGCCTTCGACCGCGAGGTCTTTCGCGCCCTCGGCCGCGCCGGTCTGCTCGGCCTGCCCTATCCGGTCGAGTACGGCGGTGGCGGTCAGCCGTATGAGGTTTATCTGCAGGTGCTCGAGGAAATCGGCGCTGGCTGGGCGGCTGTTGGGGTCGGCGTCAGCGTCCACGCGCTGAGCTGTTTTGGGCTGTTCGAGCGCGGCACCGATGAGCAGAAGCAGCGTTGGCTGCCCGAAATGCTTGGCGGTGAAACTCTTGGCGCCTACTGCTTGTCGGAGGCGCACGCCGGATCCGATCCGGCGGCGATGCGCACCAAAGCGGTGCGCGACGGTGACGACTACCTGATCTCTGGCACCAAAGCGTGGGTCACCCACGGCGGTGAGGCCGACTTCTACAAGGTGATGGCCCGGGCGTTCGACGGCGACACTGACCTCGGCGTGACCTGCTTCCTCGTCCCGGCCGATGCGCCGGGTCTGAGCGCCGACGTTCCCGAAGACAAAATGGGGTTGATGAGTTCGACGACCTCGTCGATGATTTTTGATCAGGTTCGGGTAAGCGCCGATCGTCGTCTCGGCGCCGACGGCGACGGACTGTCGATCGCATTGGCCGGCTTGGACTCTGGGCGCCTGGGCATTGCTGCGGTCGCCACCGGGGTCGCCCAAGGCGCACTAGACGTGGCGGTCGCCTACGCCAAGGAGCGCGAAACTTTCGGCAAGGCGATCATCGAGCATCAAGGGTTGGCGTTCCTGCTCGCCGACATGGAGGCCGCGGTGGCAACCGCGCGAGCCAGCTATTTGCACGCCGCCCGCTTGCGTGACGCCGGTCGCCGGTTCACTCGCGAAGCGTCGATCGCCAAACTCGTCGCCACCGACAACGCCATGAAAGTGACCACCGACGCCGTTCAGGTGCTCGGCGGCGCCGGCTACACGAAGGACTTTCCGGTCGAACGCTTCATGCGCGAAACCAAAGTCATGCAGATTTTTGAAGGAACCAATCAGATTCAACGACTCGTAATAGGCCGCGATCTGGCCCGCGGCTGATCGCCCAACTGGAGGTACACATGCAGATTGAAAACACCGTCGCGGTGGTTACTGGCGCGGCTTCGGGTTTGGGTGCGGCCACGGCCGCCAAGTTCGCGGCCGCCGGCGCGCAAGTGGTCGGTATCGACTTGGATGTCGCCAAGGCGCCCGAAGTCGGCGGCGTCACCTATGTCGCCGCCGATGTGACCAACGCCGAAC
>DAONBX010000050.1:0-13828 GCA_035401705.1 Aeromicrobium sp. | reverse complement strand
GATGAAGAACCAGGCCATCGTCGGCAACATCGGCCACTTCGACAACGAGATCAACATGGCCGGCCTCGCGCAGATCCCAGGCATCGTCAAGGACGAGATCAAGCCGCAGGTGCACCAGTGGATCTTCCCCGACGGCAAGAAGATCATCGTTTTGTCCGAAGGTCGTCTGCTCAACCTGGGTAACGCCACCGGTCACCCGTCCTTCGTGATGAGCAACTCGTTCACCAACCAGGTGCTCGCCCAGATTGAACTGTTCGCCAAGGCCGACCAGTACGAACTAGGGGTTCACGTGCTGCCCAAGCATCTCGACGAAGAAGTTGCCCGCCTTCACTTGGACGCACTCGGTGTTGAACTCACCGAGTTGACCAAGGAGCAGGCCGAGTACTTGGGCGTCGATGTGGCCGGCCCGTACAAGTCGGACCACTACCGCTACTGAGCATGACCGTTCGCCGTTCCAAGCACGATCGCGTGCTCGTCGTCGATGACGATGCAGCCTTGGCTGAAATGCTCGCGATCGTGCTTGAAGGTGAGGACCTGCGCACTCGGATCTGTAACACCGGCGACGAGGTGATGGCCGCTTTCGAGCAGTTCCGCCCCGACGTGATCTTGCTCGATCGGATGCTGCCGGGCATTGACGGGATGGAAGTATGCCGCCAGATTCGGGCGGTTTCGGGCGTCCCAATTATCATGTTGACCGCCAAGGGCGACACGACGGACATCGTCGATGGGCTCGAAGTCGGCGCCGACGACTACATCACCAAGCCGTTTCGAAACAACGAACTCGTCGCCCGGGTACGGGCCAGATTGCGGCGCACCGATCCATTGGCCGGGCGTATCGAATTCGGTGAAATCGTCTTGGACCCGCAAGCTCACACGGTGACCAGAGACGGCAAGCCAGTCTCACTGACTCCGCTTGAGTTTGATCTGCTTGCTTGTCTGATCTCGGCACCAGAACAGGTTTTCAGCCGTGAAGTGCTGCTGCAAAAGGTCTGGGGTTACCACCATCCTGGCGACACGAAACTTGTCAACGTCCATATGACTCGTTTGCGGCAGAAGATCGAAGACGACGCTGAGTCACCGAGGGTGATTCGCACCGTGCGCGGTGTCGGCTATCAGGCGATTGCCCCGGCCGCTGACTGATGCGCCCGCTCGTTCGGCTGTGGCGTCGCTCGTTGCGAACCCGCGTGGTCGCAACGACTGTCTTGCTGAGCACCGCAGTCATCTTGATCGTCGGCTTTGCCCTGTTGCGCGATGTAGCCGGTGGCCTTGCCGACAACCGGCGCGAAGTGGCCATCGCTGAAGCGCGGGCCGGATTCGAGCAGGCCCAATCTCAACTCGACGCCGCCGTGGACACCGAGCGTGCCCCCCAGTCGCAGGCGCTTACACAACTAGTGGACTCGTTGGCCGCCACCAAGGGCGAAGTGAGAAGTTACGACCTCGTTCTGCACGGACCACTCGGAGCTGCCGGACAAGCGCCGGTGAGGTCTTCGGGCGATCTAGATTTGGCAGATGTCGACCCAGATTTGGTCAAACAGGTCGGTTCGGAGCAGGGCGTCTTTTGGACATTTTCGAGTCTGTCGACGGTTGGCTCACCTGATCGGACTCCCGTGGTCACCGTCGGCAGTCGGGTAACCGATCCTGGGTCACATGAGCAGTACGCGCTCTACTACGTGTTCTCGATGGCCGACCAGCAAGAAACTTTGGACCTAGTGCGAAACGCTTTGCTTTCTGGCGGTGCAGTCCTGCTGATCATGGTCGGCATGGTCGCCTGGCTCGTCTCGCGCCAGGTCGTCGACCCGCTGCGTTTGTTGCGCCGAATCGCCGAAAGGTTCGCGGCCGGCAACCTCGAACAGCGGATGCACGTCAAAGGCGATGACGATATTGCCCGGCTGAGTTCCTCGTTCAACCAGATGGCCGAGAGTCTGCAAAGTCAGATCCGCCGACTGGAGAACCTGTCGATGCTGCAGCAACGGTTCGTCTCTGACGTTTCGCACGAGCTTCGAACCCCACTGACAACCGTTCAAATGGCCAGCCAAGTTTTGCTTGAGGCGCGCGGTGATTTCGATCCACAAACGGCCCGTTCGGCTGAGCTCCTAAACGCAGAATTGGGCCGGTTTGAGGCGCTGCTGTCGGACCTGTTGGATTTGAGCCGTTTCGATGCGGGTGCGGCCACCCTCGAACTCGATCCGGTCGATCTGGCCGAGGTGGCTAAGGCCGCTGCCGCTGACGAGTCGCTGGTGCGCGCCCAAATCTCGGCGACGGCTCTTGGCGTGGCTGAACCGGCCGTCGTTGATGCCGATATTCGTAGAGTTGATCGCATGGTGCGAAACCTGTTGGCGAATGCGATTCGGTACAGCCAGTCCCAGACCCTGGAAATTAGCGTCGCGCAAGCGGCCGATCGAGTTTCGCTTTCCGTACGGGACCACGGCGTGGGAATGACCGCCGAGCAGGTGCGGCGGGTTTTCGACCGGTTTTGGCGAGGCGACCCGGCGCGCTCGCACGGCGGAACAGGTTTGGGTTTGGCGATCTCGCGCGAAGACGCGGCGCTTCATGGTGGCCGGCTCGAGGTCTGGTCCAAGCCGGGGCTGGGGACCGAGTTCATTTTGACCTTGCCGCGAAACGTTGGCGAGCAGGTCAGCGGAGCAGTCATGCCGGCGGAGTTCGAATGATTAGCCGTCTTCGACTCACGGTGGCGCTGATCGTCACTAGCGTGCTGACCGCAGCATGCGCGGCAATTCCAAGTTCTGGCCAAGTTGAGCGAGTCGATGATGACGGTGGACTGGGGCAGAGCACCGTTCGCTACACCCCGGCCGGGCCGATCCCGGGCGCAAGCCGAGAGCAGATCATGCGTGGGTTTCTCGACGCGATGCTCGCCTATCCGGTTTCGCACCGGGTAGCGGCCCAATACCTAACTGCAGGCGCGGCTCGAAGCTGGCGGCCGAACGAGTCGACGACGGTCTATTCGGTGGCTCAACCGAAAACCGAAGGTGCATCGAGTTGGCTCGAACTGCAACTTTCGTCCTATTTAGATGAGCAGGGCCGGCTCAGCCCATCGTCGGCAACAGAGCGACTAGAGGTTGACATGGTCAAACAGGACGGGCAGTGGCGGATCAACACCGCGCCACCTGGCGTCCTAGTGAGTCAACGTTGGTTCGACGACTACATTCGCGGGTTCGAGTTGTACTTCCTTGACGAGTCCGGTCGAAGAGTCGTTCCGGTGCCGGTTTATGAAGTTGTTGGTGATCAGTTGGCGACCTCGCTGATGACGAGTATCGCAATCGGTCCGAAGCGCGCCGACCCGCCCGGGTTGAGCACGGCCGTGGGTGAGGCCGCGGACTTGCGGTCCTCAGTGCCGATTGTCGACGGAGTTGCCGAGGTCGAGTTTTCAACGCGAGTGGGGGAGCTGTCGGCCGCGAAGCAGCGTCAACTTTCGGCCCAAATCGCGTGGACTCTGCGCCAGGTTCCTGGCGTAACTGGGATCCAGGTCACCGGCGACGGAACGGTAGTTGCGCCTGCTGGAGATGCCGTCCAAGATGCTTTGGGCTGGGCATCGTTTGGTCCGGACAAGTCTCGGCGATGGGTGACTGCGGTGGTCAAAAACGCGGTGTACCAAGTGCACGATCTGGCAGTAGTGCCAGTTTCTGGACCATGGGGCAAGAACGCCTCCGGAGCCGCGTTGGTTACGACCGGTCACGACCAGGTAGCGGCCGTCTGGCCCGACCGCGCTCGAGTGACGGCCGCAGAGGATCTCAAGGACACGATAGAAGTCGGCGGCGATCAGTTTCTGCGGCCAGTAATCGACCGCGAAGCGGCGGTCTGGTTGGTTGATTCAGTTGGCGGTCGAAATCGGATACGAGTCGTAACCGGTGCAGGACCACGCGTGTTGGCCGAGTTGCCCAACTATGGGCTGGGCCGGGCTAGCTCCTTCGCGGTCTCACCCGACGGTTCTCGTTATGCCCTCGTTGTCGACCATCGGCTGTACCTTGGCGGGATTGATCGTCGCGGCGGTAAGCCGATTGGTCTGACCGAACCGGTCCGGCTGAAGACCGGTCAACGAGTAACTGAGGTTGCGTGGCTGGAGAGTGTCACTCTCGGCTATTTGGCCGACGGGGTCAGACAACTTCAGTCGGTCCGCATTGACGGGACAGGGGCAATCGCGGCGTGGCCCGGCGGTGGTCAACTGCTTGGCGAAATCGAACCAGTTGCCCTTTTTGCAACGGCCGAACCCCAGCCTGACGTTTACCTCCAAGACGCGGCCGGTGGGCTGTGGGTATTGGACCGAACGAGGTGGGTCAAGGTCGATCTGGGCAAGGTCTCAGGGATCGGTTGAGTTTCCACAGCGCGCTTTTAGGATCGTGACTTCGCCGGCTGACCAGTTCGAGACTTGCCGGATGCGAAAACTCTTGGCAAGTGCGGCCGACCTGATCCTTGGCGCGAGTTGTCCCGGTTGTGGTCGGCCAGGTCTTGGAACTTGTCGTGCGTGCGCGGTGCAAACAAAGGTTGAGTTGATTCACCGAGAGGTTGCGGGTCTGCCAGCGGTTGCCGGTGGCGCCTATGGCGGCCGGTTACGCGAAGTTCTGCTGTCTTTCAAGGTTGGGCAGCAAACCGGTCATGATCGGCTGTTGTCCTACCTTCTGGCGGCCGCAATCGTCGAGCTGATCGGGGTGCGTTCGGCGGTCGTGTTGGTGCCGGTGCCCACGAGTCGACGGTCCCGACGTGAGCGCGATCGTGACTTAGTGCTCGAACTAGCGCGCGGCAGCGCTAGTCAGTTGCGCCGGCTCGGTGTAGCAGCGAAAGTCGTTCGCGCCCTGCGGTTGGTTCGTCAGCCCGAAGATCAGCACGAATTGGATCAGGCGGCCCGCCAGCAGAATCTAGCCGGGGCGATGGGGGTGCGACGCCAACTGGGGCCACACTCCCACGTGGTGGTCATCGACGACATTTTGACCACTGGAGCGACGCTTTGCGAAGCGGTTCGGGCGCTAGCCGAAAGCACCGATACACCGATTCTTGGGTGCGCGATCGTTGCGGCCGTCAAATCATTTGCGGGAACTGAAAACACTTCGCCGATTAGTAGCGGTTAGGCCGTCGGACGGGCTAGGTTCGAGATGAGCCCAAAAGTGTCGGGCAATGAATATCTAGGCGAGGAGTCGAACATGGAAATCGTGGTCACCGGTCGCAACAGTGAGATCTCGGATCGCTTTCGAGAGCACGTCGCAGACAAACTCCAGCGCATCGAAAAATACGATGCCCGTCAGCGGATTAGCCGCGTCGAAGTGGAGGTGACTCACGCCAAAAATCCACGACAACATGACACTGCCGCCCGAGTCGAGATGACCTTGCGGTCCGCGGGCCCGGCGATCCGGGTGGAGGCATCTTCGCCGGATCAACATTCGGCGCTCGACGCGGCGATGGACAAGCTTGAGGTCCGGTTGCGCAAGATCGGCGATCGCCAGCAACGCCATCGTGACAAGCACCTGCCTCACACCTTGGAAGAGGCAGCTGCAGATCTCCTGCGACCGAGTGCAGAGGCCGAAACAGGAGCCGAAATCCATCACGTCGCCTCGATGGAAGTTCAGGGTGACGGACCGCTCGTTGTTCGTGAGAAGGACCATGACGCAAAGGCGATCACTTTGGATCAGGCTCTTTATGAAATGGAACTGGTCGGACACGACTTCTACCTGTTCGTAGAGAAGGATTCGATGAAGCCCGCGGTGGTTTATCGCCGCAAGGGCTACGACTACGGGGTTTTGCGGCTCACCGTCCAAGAGTGAGTAGTCGATTCGTGGCATGATCGAACCGTGAGCACGACAGCAGACGCCATTCGGGTTCTTCTAGTAGACGACCAAGAGTTATTTCGTCGCGGTGTGACGATGGTCTTGGGCGCCGACGGAGGCTTCGAAATTGAAGACGTCGACGACGGTGATACTGCCATGGTCCGCATCGCGGAAGAACCCTTTGATGTCGTCTTGTTGGATGTGCGGATGCCAGGGCGCAGCGGAGTTGAAATCTGCGCGGCGATCAAGGAGACCGCACCGACTACCGGAATCATCATGCTGACGGCCAGCGATGACGAAGCTGACCTTTATGAGTCAATCAAGGCTGGCGCGGCCGGCTACCTACTTAAAGACGGCTCGACCTACGATCAGGTCGCTGAAGCCGTTCGGTTGGTAGCCGCCGGCCAGTCCCTCATCAGCCCGAGCATGGCAACGAAGCTGTTGGATGAGTTCGTCCACATGGCCAAGGGTCCGGCGCCAGCGACCACCTTGACCGCCCGCGAACTCGAAGTTTTGCGCTTGGTCGCCCACGGCAAGAGCAACCGTGACATCGCTGGGGAGCTGTTCATCAGTGAGAACACGGTTAAGAACCACATCCGCAACATCTTGGAGAAGCTCCAGATGAAGTCGCGGATGGAGGCGGCAATGTTCGCCGTGCGAAGCAAGTTGGTTGACGACGTCCTGTGAGGCTAACCGCGCTGCAGGCTAGGCGAATCGCGCTTGCGGCTCAAGGATTCACTAGGCCCGGGCCAGCCGAGGTGAAACGCGTTCATCTTGCTTCGGTGGTCCGTCGGCTTGGTTTCTTTCAAATCGATTCGGTGAACGTGCTGCAGCGGGCCCACTATCTGCCGTTGTATTCGCGACTTGGCCCGTACGACGTTGACTTGTTGCACGCCGCAGCCGGCCGGTCACCACGGCTGCTCGTGGAGTACTGGGCGCACGAAGCGGCTCTCGTTGATGTGGACCTGTGGCCGGCGATGGCACACAAGATGCAGTCCAAACATGGGATGTGGGGCTCGCTGGAGCGAATCGGGGCCGAACAGCCCGAACTTATCGAGGCGGTGTTCGAGCAGGTTGGACAGTTGGGGCCGATAACTGCTCGCGAACTCGATCGACAGCTGGGTGGTCCACAACGAGATCGTGAAAATTGGGGCTGGAACTGGTCGGCTACCAAACATGCGCTGGAGTACCTGTTCTTCGTCGGCCGGGTCACTGCGGCACGACGGAACTCGGCGTTTGAGCGTGAGTATGACCTGCCCGAGCGGGTGTTACCGGCGCGCGTGTTTGCGGTGGAGCCACCCAACGCCCAGCAAGCCCACCTGCTCTTGGTTGAACATGCGGCCAAGGCGTTAGGGGTCGGTACAGCCAAGTGCTTTGCGGACTATTTCCGTCTCGCCGGTGCCCCAACTGTTCAGGCGATCGAATCCCTAGTGGCTACCGGTCGGCTCGAACCGGTTCAGATTGCCGACTGGAACCGGCCGGCTTATCTGTACGCTGCTGCGGCCAAGCCGCGTCAGGTGAACGCTCGGACGCTAGTTAGCCCGTTTGACCCGCTGGTGTTCGAGCGAACTCGGACAGAGCAACTATTTGGCTTTCGGTACCGAATTGAGATCTACGTACCCAAGGAAAAACGGGTTCACGGCTACTACGTACTGCCGTTCTTGTTGGGCGACCAACTCGTGGCGCGCGTAGACCTGAAAGCCGATCGCGCAAGTGGCCGCCTACTCGTTAACGGTTCCTTCGCTGAACCGCAGGCGCCAGACGAAACCGCTTCGGAGTTGGCGGCCGAACTTTGGCGATTGGCCGGTTGGCTCGGCCTGCGAGAAGTTGAGGTTCGTGCCAATGGAGATCTGGCTTCTGCCCTGCGTGCGGCCTGCTGAGATAGGTTGAACGTTCAACCGAGATGGCCGGTGGCTAGGCCGCTCATGGCTCTGGTCTTAGTATTGGGCGCGTGCCGAAGATCATCGATAAGATTCTGCGTGCGGGCGAGGGCAAGATCCTCAAGCGCCTTGACGCCATCGCCGCCCAGGTCAATGCGCTAAGCGAAGAGTTTGCCGCCTTCAGCGACGACCAACTCCGTGAAATGACCACCGAGTTCAAGGAGCGCCTCGCGGACGGCGAAACTCTCGATGATCTGTTGCCGGAGGCTTTCGCGACCGTCCGTGAAGCTTCGACCAGAGTGCTCGGCCAGCGCCACTTCGACGTTCAGATTCTCGGTGGCGCCGCACTTCACCTCGGCAATATCGCCGAAATGAAGACTGGTGAAGGCAAGACGCTCGTAGCGACTTTGCCGTCGTACCTCAATGCGCTTTCGGGCAAGGGCGTTCACGTCGTCACCGTAAACGACTACCTCGCTAAATATCAGTCCGAGATGATGGGCCGAGTTCATCACTTCCTCGGCTTGAGCGTGGGGGTTGTGGTTGCTGGGCAGACGCCAGCGCAGCGCCGTGAGGCATATGCCGCAGACATCACCTACGGCACCAACAACGAATTTGGCTTCGACTACCTGCGCGACAATATGGCCGATTCGCTTGAAGAATGTGTTCAGCGTGGTCACAACTTCGCCATCGTCGATGAGGTCGACTCGATCTTGATCGATGAAGCTCGTACGCCGCTGATCATTTCGGGGCCAACCGAAGACGAAGTCAAGTGGTACGGCGAGTTCGCCCGGATCGTTGGCGCGATGAAGATCGATGAGCATTACGAAGTAGACGAAAAGAAGCGCACGATCGGTGTCACCGAAGCCGCGATCGACGTCGTCGAAGATCAACTTGGTATCGCCAACCTTTACGACGCGGTCAACACCCCCCTGATCGGTTTCTTGAACAACGCGGTTAAGGCGAAGGAACTGTTCAAGCGCGACAAGGACTACGTCGTGCTTGACGGCGAAGTCCTAATCGTTGATGAGCACACCGGCCGACTGCTCGACGGTCGCCGGTACAACGAGGGCCTACACCAGGCAATCGAAGCCAAGGAGGGCGTCCGGATTCGCGAGGAGTACCAGACGCTGGCCACGGTCACCTTGCAGAACTACTTCCGCCTGTACGACAAACTTTCAGGAATGACCGGTACGGCCACCACTGAGGCCGCCGAATTCGACAAGATCTACAAGCTTGGCGTCGTCCCGATTCGGACGAACAAGCCGATCCAGCGTGCTGATCTTGCCGATCTGGTTTACCGCACCGAGGACGCCAAGTTTGACGCCGTCGCCGATGAGATCGCCCAGCGGCACGAGACCGGACAGCCAGTGCTGATCGGTACCACCAGCGTCGCTAAGAGCGAGCGTTTGGCAAAGCTGCTGAAGAAGCGCGGCATTGCCCACGAAGTGCTCAACGCTAAGCAGCACGACCGTGAAGCAGCGATCGTCGCGATGGCTGGTCACAAAGGCGCGGTCACCGTCGCCACCAATATGGCTGGCCGCGGAACCGACATCATGCTTGGCGGCAGCGTCGAGTTTTTGGCCGACGCCGAACTTCGTAAGAAGGGACTGGACCCGGTCGAGACGCCCGATGAGTATGAGGCCGCCTGGCCAGAGACCGTCGAGCGGCTGGAAAAGCAGGTCGCTAGCGAAAAGGCCGAAGTCGTCGCGGCTGGCGGTCTTGCAGTTATCGGCACCGAACGACATGAGTCGCGTCGAATCGACAACCAGTTGCGTGGTCGTTCCGGCCGTCAGGGCGACCCGGGATCTACTCGGTTCTACTTGTCGCTCGAGGATGACTTGATGCGCCTGTTCAAGGGCGACTGGGTCAACTGGATCTTGCAGACGATGAAGATCCCA
Organism: Aeromicrobium sp.; assembly: GCA_035401705.1. GTDB lineage: Bacteria > Actinomycetota > Actinomycetes > Propionibacteriales > Nocardioidaceae > Aeromicrobium. Next base: position 4,276 of record DAONBX010000050.1, on the reverse strand, counting down.
GACGATGTCCCGATCGAGAACAAGCGAGTAACCAAGTCGATCGCTTCGGCGCAGGGAATGGTTGAGGCGCAGAACTTCGAGACCCGCAAGAACATCTTGAAGTATGACGACGTGATGAGCCGTCAGCGCGAGGTCGTTTACAGTGAGCGCCGCCGAGTGCTTGAAGGCGAAGACCTTGAGCCACGCGTACGTCAGATGATCGAAGATGTCACTGGCGCTTACACCACAGCCGCGACCGAGGGTTACCCGACTTCGTGGAACCTTGAGACGCTCTGGACGGCGCTGGGAACTCTCTACCCGATAAGCCTCTCGCATGAGGACCTGGTGGAGTCCGCTGGTGGGCTGGAGCGAATGGATGCAGGTGAGCTGAACGAGTTGGTAGTTGCTGACGCCTTGGCCGCCTACGACACCCGCGAGGTCGAACTAGGCGATCCGGTAGCGCGCGAATTGGAGCGCCGGGTGGTGCTCAGCGTGTTGGATCGCAAGTGGCGTGAGCACCTGTACGAAATGGATTACTTACGTGAGGGCATTGGCCTGCGCGCGTACAGCCAGCGTGATCCCTTGGTGGAATACCAGCGCGAAGGGTACGAACTGTTCACCGCGATGATGGACGGAATCGCCGAGGAGTCCGTTGGCTTCCTGTTCAACCTAAATGTCGAGGTTGAAACCGAAGCGGACGGCGATGGCCAAGAACCGCACGTCACGGCCAAGGGTCTCGAGCACGACTCCACGCCGAAGCAGTTGACCTATACGGCGCCAGGTGAAGACGGCGAAGCCGAAATTGTCGGCGAGTCCGGGCTTGGCGCTGACGATGACGCCGCGGAGACGGCGCGTCAGAACAAGGCCAAGGCGACGGCACGCAAAAAGGCCAAGGCTCAGCGCCAGTCCCGTAAAAACAACCGCTGACGTTCTTCGTTTTCGGCGGTCAGTTGATCGCCCATTCGGCTGCGGTGCAGCGCCAATGTAGGCGTTCGCTCGAGTCTTGCTGACGGTGCAGGCCAATGGCGATTGCGTGTGAGCGCCCATTCAACACGATCCGGGCGGTCACTTCGGCCGAGCGTTCGTTCACCCTGGAGACGTGTACTGACACCACGCGGGGGCTGCGGGCGGGCACGCCGGGGCCGAAGCGACCCTTCACGTGACGACAAAGCTGTTCGTAGACGTCCGGGCTCAGCCACGGGCCGAGTTGGCGTACGGGCCGGGTTCCGCAGATCGCTTCAGCGAGGACTTGGGCGAAGCGAGCGCAGCGGTGTCGCAACTCGCCGACGTCGCCGTGTTCGACTGGCACTGGCAGCAGGGGCGTGCGCCGCGGGAACGGCAGGGGCACCTGGCTGGGGTTGAATGGGTCGGAAACAAGTGCGGTTGCAGTAATCATTTTTCTCCAGGTTCGGTTAGGTGTTGGCCGGGCTGTAGCAGGTTTGGGTTTTGGCCGATGACTTCGCGGTTGGTTTGATGCCAAGCGGCGACTTCGGCTGCGATGGTGGCGTTGTCGGCGCCGCGGTGGCGTTCGCTCACGATCGACCACAGGCAGTCGCCGGGCTTGACCACAACGGTCGTCCGAGTTTCTGGTTTGGGCTTCGCAGTTGCCACTTGCGCCCCGAAGGCGGGTGTGGGAGCCGGCGCCGCAGTGATGGCGGGGCGATCGGGCAGCAGTAGTCCGTCGAGCGGCGAGTGCGCTCCGTCGGCGCCATGGGCCGGCACGGTAGTGGCAACGCAGGTGCCGGCAAGGAGTAGCCCGCGCAACATCGCTGGAGCGAACTTGGCGGCTAATCGCCGGTCGAATATCGCAACCGCGAATACCAGCAGAATCCAGCACAGCCAACCGGCCAAGACAACCAGCAGCGCGAATCTAACGATCGACTCGAAGTCGTGGCTCGAAGCCAGTTCCATGCGATCCCCCGATCGACTTTAGATTACATGTAACTACATGTAATAACAATGAAGGACAGCAAACTACGCTAACTGGCAGCCTGTCAACCCTGGGGTCAGCAGGGGTGTGTGCAATGGTTGCTCTGCGACCCCCTACGGTGAGGCCATGCGCTGGGAACGCTTATTCGCCGATCTCGAGAACTCGACGGCAGACGCCATGGCGACTGACCGTGATGCGCTCGCGGCCGAACTGCAAGACGCCAATTGGGCCGAAGTTTCTTGGTTGGAACTGCTTGGCGGGGAAGTCACGGTGGAGGTGCAGGGATACGGTCGACTCCAGGGCCCAGTTCGATACGTTGGTGAACTGATCGTTTTTGGCCAATCTGGTCCTTGGGCGGCGGTGAACCCGGCAGCAATCCTGGCCGTATTCGGCACTGACGGTCGCGTCGCCCCCGCAACTAAGATGCGTCGGACTCGAGCGCAGTTCGCCCGGATGCTGCGGACGGAGAGCGCTCAAATCCGACTCACTCGCCGCGACTCAGCAGTTGTCGTGGGGTCGATACAGGTCGTTGGTGCGGACTTCGTCCAGTTGCAAGTTGGTCAACAACGAGTTTCGGTGCCGTGGGCCGCTATTGCGACGCTTTCTCAGGCGTGAGTTCGGTGCTGCCCTGTTGGTCGGCACGCTGGTACTGGCGCGCAATGTAATTCTCGAATTCGGCCGTCTCGATCCGCCATTGGCCGCGATTTCCGACCTGAATTCCGCGGAGTTCGCCCGAATCGATGAGGCTGCGGACCACCCGTGGATCAACCTTTAGCGTGTCTGCGACCTCGCTGAGCGTGAGGAAGCGTTCGTCCAGATCCATGGCGAACATTCTTCCACGCGAAAGCCAGAAAGAACGGGCATGGCGACCGGACTGTGGACGAGCACTGGCGCTCAGCGTTTCAAGTGAGTACAAATTGCCATATGTACGTCCCGGGGGGAGACGCGATGAGGCCTGCGCCGGCCCATCGCCTACCAATGTCACGCTGGCGCAATCCACGACTGCTATTCGGAGTCGCACTCGTCCTGATTTCGGCAGTCGTTGGCGGATCGCTGTTGGCGGCCGCACGAGACTCAACTGACTACTGGATGGTCAGGTCCGATGTGCGCAGCGGGGAGCGAATCGACCCGGCAGACCTTACTTCAGTATCGGCACGAGTCGATGCAGTCGCGGCAAGTGCGCTATTGCCGGCCGACGGTCCACTACCGAGCGGAGTTTGGGCGCGAGACGTCACCGCGGGCACGATGATCACCGAAGACGCGGTCGCCGACCGAGCCAGTCGAGGTCGTCAACTACCGCTTCGGGTTGTGGCGGGGTCGGTGCCACCGGGACTGTCAGTTGGCCAGCGAGTCGATGTCTGGTCCGGACCTGGACCGAACGCCGACCCAGCAGTCGAGGCGCGGCGAATTCTGACCGCAGCTTCAGTGGTCTCGGCGTCGCATTCAGACGGCACGGGGTCGCGCACGATCGTCGTTGACACTGGGATCTCCGGACCTACCGCCCGAGTGGTGGCTGAGGCTGCGGCCGGGCACCTGACGCTGGTGCGAGTTCAGTGAGCCAAGTCATCCGGGTCGCGGTTTCGGCGGCCGGCGCAGGCTGGGAGTCGGATCTGTTAGCCGAAATTGACCGCAACGATCGGGTTCAGTTGGTTCGGCGCTGCGTTGACATCGCGGACTTGTTGGCTACTTCGGCCACCCACCGGCTCGATACCGCTCTCGTGGCCGTTAGTAGCGCGGGACTGGACGCTTCGGTGGTTGAGCAGTTGATCGCGCACGGAGTTCGTATCGGTGCCGTCGAGGCCGACGGCGCGCATTTAGGTATTGGCGGGCCAGTGCGAATCGGCGACTTGGCCGCCTGGTTTGCCGAAACCGCTGAGCCAGTGGTGGGCACAACTGAGGTGGAGTCCGGAAAGATCGTGGCAATTTGGGGCCCGACCGGTGCGCCGGGGCGAACGTCGCTCGCGATTTCGCTGGCTTCGGCGACCGCTGCGGCCGACGTGAAAACCGCCATCGTCGACGCGGACGTGCACGGTGGCGCTGTCGGTCAATGGTTGGGCATTTTGGACGACGTCAGCGGGTTGATGGCGGCCTGTCGCGATGTGACCAGAGGAGTACCGGGCTCAGCGCAAACCCATCTGCTCAGCTTGGATGAGCGAACGAACGTACTCACCGGGGTGCCACGCCCGGACATGTGGCACAACCTGCGCCCGGCGGCAATTGAGTCGGTTCTGCAACAGATTTCGGCCAGTCACGAACTGGTCGTGGTGGACTGTGCCTTCGGCGCCCAAGCGGCAACTGTGCCCTCTGCCGACCAAATCACCCGCCGGGTTTTGGCTAGACTGCAGGAGCAGGGTGCTGCCCAAGATC
>DAONBX010000049.1:0-14124 GCA_035401705.1 Aeromicrobium sp. | reverse complement strand
GGGCCGTAGCCGGGATGACGAAGGTGGCCGCAGCCGAAGCTGCCGCAAAGGGAGTGCGGGTGAACGCCCTAGGCCCAGGCGCAACTATGACAGCGGCACTTCGAGGTTGGAAAGAATCGTCACCCGAGGCATTCCAAGCAGTCGCCGACAGCATCCCCATGCGCCGGGTGTCAGAACCAGAGGAACAAGCCGAGCCGGCGGTGTTCCTCTGCTCGGATGCCGCTTCCTACATCACTGGCGTGACCCTGTTCGTCGACGGTGGTAACGGCATTCTTGGAAGATAGGCGTCGACGGCGTGCTACGCCTGGAATCAGGTCGTTTTGAGCAAACGAAACTCTGATACTTCACTACAATCAAATTTCGAACCTCGAACCGAAAAGGATTGCTAGTGAGCGCACCAGTTGAGACGAGCCCGCAGGAAGTCACGGTACGGAGGCTTGGCGAAGCGGGTTCTGAGATGGCGGTTTTCGAGTTTCAGGGTGAGTTACGAGAGCAGATCGTTGCCAGTCTCCAAGAAGGGTTCCTTGCCACCGGGCGATACCTTCCCGACGCGAAACTAGTTTCACCTCAGACGGCTTCTTCGGTCGCGTTTGCTGGTGTTGCTGGGGGAGCCGCAGTTTGGTCGGCCTCGATGGCTCCGACTCTATACATAGCTACTGCCAACCCCTCTACGCTCATGAGCCTTGGCAACGCGGGCGGAGTTGGTAGCGCGGTGATGGGATCTTCCGGGATCGTTGGTCAAGCCCCGTTCTTGCCCGTGGCGAGCTCGCTTCCGGTAGTTGCGCCGCTTCTAGCGATTCAAGCATTGAACACGGCGTTGATGATGCAGCAGTTCAAGCAGGTCGACAAGAAGCTGGACGCGATTAAATCCACCTTGGATCGAGCCATCGCCAGAGCAGAAGCAACCCACGCCGGTGAGCTCTTGGCAGCGTCTCGTGTCGTTGATGAGGTTTATCAGCAGTACGAAGTCGAGGGAGAATTTTCAACCGACATGCTCGTTCGGCTTTCGCTCGCCGAACGCGATGTGAGGTCGCTGGCAGCCCGATTTGTTCAACTTGTCGAGGCACAAGATGAAACCAAGGTCGATGACATCTTGGAGTTGCGTCATTCAAACTATGACGCGCACAGTGCAATGTTGGCTTCATTCTTGGATCTTCGAGTTGCCTATTTGCGAGTATGCGTAGACATGCAAGAAAATCCTCGTTCCGTTGAGCTCGGGATTGAACACTTGAAGGGCCGAATTGATGAAGGAGTCGAGCTGTGGCAGAAGCTAATCAAGCGGTCGCAGAAGCTCAAGGAACGTATCGGTGATTTGGAATCTAAACGCCAAGATATGAATTGGGCCGATCGCAACCTACCGCGCGTACTCGGCGGAGAAGGCAGTTCCAACGAGAAGAATCTCGAAAGACTTCGCGCGGCCTATCTGTCCACGCTTGAAAGCGAACGCGAGATTATGGAAGGGTTCGATGCCCTCGTGAGTTCAGCTAAGACGACCCGTCGTGAACTCGATGAATTGCCGCATGCGCAGGCTCAGGCATCAACTTTGGTCTATTGGGAGGACGCCAATGGAAAGCACTCGTTCGTGACGAACGAAAACCTAGTTGCATAGAAAGCCTGAGACTAACCCGGCGCTCCTGCAGAAATCAGGTCTTCGATCGCTGCCATATCTAAGCGCTCGTCGACGAGGTCGGCGAGGGTGTCGAGTCGGGCTTCGCGGGCTTGGCCAAAACTGACGTCCGACCGCTCCCACGGCCGAGCGGCCAAGTTCGCGAACTCGGCCAGCAGGGCATGCCGGAACTTGTCCGATTCCAAGCAACCGTGCCACATGGTCGCAAATACGTTGCCGGAGCTTCCACCGCCAGGGAATGGCTCGCAACCGGGGCCTACCTCGACTTTGCCGTGGTGGATTTCGTAGCCGCTGACAACTGCTTCGTGCCAAGCGCCAGTGGGCAAGTTGAGTTGCTTTTCGGGCCCGAAAGTCGTGGTGAGATCCAATAACCCGAGTCCGGTCTCGCGGGCCCCGGGGCTTCCCTCGGCGCCTGCTGGATCGCTGATGGAGTGGCCTAACATCTGCATTCCGCCGCAAATACCCAGCACGGGTAGCCCGCGGTTGGCATGTTCGGCGATTGCGTCGGCAAGGCCGCGTTGGCGCAGCCAAGCCAAGTCGGAGATGGTCGAGCGTGTACCGGGCAAAACGACAACGTCTGCGCCAATCAGGTCGCTTGACCGACTGATGAAACGCACATCAACATCCGGCTCCAAGCCAAGTGCGTCAAGATCAGTGAAATTACTGATCCGGGGGAGACGCACGACCGCTACTTCAGTGCGTTGATCTCGGTCGAGCCGCGCACTGCGACGTCGAGGGCGTCTTCGGAATCCAGCCACAAATCTGCTTGCCAAGGCAGCACGCCGAGGATAGGTCGACCGGTGCGGCGCGAGATTTCGGCGTTCGCTGGCGCCAACAGCGACTCATCGCCGCGGAACTTGTTGATCACAAAACCCCGGACGAGCCGTTGATCAGCGGCCGACAACAAGTCCAGCGTTCCGTGAAAAGCAGCGTAGACGCCGCCCCGGTCGATGTCGCCAACAACGATCACCGGCATCTTGGCGTGCTGAGCCAGGCCCATATTCACGAAGTCGCCGGCCCGCAAATTGATCTCGGCTGGGCTGCCGGCGCCTTCGGCAATCACCACGTCGAAACGCGAACGCAAATCGTCGAAGGCGGCAAATGCTGCCTCCTGCAACTCCGTCCGCGAAAGCGCGAACTCGTGCGCGCCCAAAACCCCGGCCGGCTGACCGTTCACCACGACGTGGCTTTGCAGATCGCTGCCCGGTTTCAGAAGCACCGGGTTCATCGCCACTTCGGGGGTTGCATTGGCGGCGACGGCTTGCACCCACTGAGCCCGCCCGATTTCGGCGCCCTCACCGTTTGGCCCGGCAACAACCATCGAGTTGTTGCTCATGTTTTGGGCCTTGAACGGCGCAACCGAAACGCCGCGTCTAGCCAGCGACCGGCACAGGGCAGTGGTTAGGACGCTCTTGCCGGCGTCAGAGGTGGTTCCGGCAACGAGCAGAGATCCGCGCACGCCTCAGGCTATGCGCAGATCCCAACCGTCTTCGAAGCCGGTGCCGGACTGCGTGGCCAGGCCAGTGAGGAAGTCGGAAAGTTCTCCGGTGGCAGAGTCGACCGCGGCCGAGGTGAGCACCCGGTCAGCGAACGTAGTGATCAAAGTGGCGCCGCGGGCGTTGAACTGAGCGGCCACGCTCGTGTGATGCCAAATCGCGAACTGGGCACAAACGTCGGCCACGCCAAAGCGCGAAGGGAGCAGTGATGCGACTCGGCCCACCCACTTCATGAACGCCTCTGGATCGGTGTCGGCCAATTTCAACACGCGTTGACTTACCGCACGCGCGCCCCGAAGCCGCGGTGAACTGATTGCGCTTTGGATCAGAGTCGTCTCTTTTGTGGCAACGGCCAAGACGGCCCGCGAGACGTTGAGCAGCCCGATGGTGTTCGCGCGGGGGGAGTGGCTCACCGGTTGGGTGACGGTGGCGATCGGCCCAGCGGTGCGTGCGGTGACCATGAGGATTTCGCAAGAGCGGCGATCGGTCACATCGGCGACGATCGACTCGGCCGAAAATCCCATCGCGTCTACTTGCTCGAGGGTACGCACGAGTCGCTCACCGTTGCTGTCGCTGAGCACTAGGTGATGGTCGCGTCCCAGGCCACGCGCTGCATGTAGACCGGACTCACTGCAAGCCCCGACAATTACCGCTACTGGTTTAGACACGCTCGCTCCCTTCGTCTGGGTTCCATCTTGGATTGGATTAGCCGCCGATGGGCCAAAACGCGTCGGATTCCGTCGGTATCTGGAACTTGGGGAACTAGTCTGGCCGGGTGCACCTTCCGCGAATCGGTTTTGGAACCTACCAACTTCAGGGCTTTGAAGCGATGTCGGCGATCACTGACGCGATTGACGTCGGCTACCGCCTAGTCGACTCGGCTTGGTCCTACGGCAACGAGGGAACTGCCGGAGCAGCCATACGTCGAAGTGGCGTTGCGCGGGACGACCTGCTGTTCACCACCAAACTGACCGGTCGATACCACCGTTACGAAAGCGCGGTGACCGCGACCGAAGAAAGCCTGCTTCGTTCTGGACTAGACCACTTGGACTTGCAGTTGATCCATTGGCCGAACCCGCGCCGCGACCACTATGTCGAAGCATGGCAAGCATTGATCGACTGCAAAGAGCGCGGCTTGGTGCGCGAAATTGGCGTGTGTAACTTCACCGCCGAACACATTGACCGACTCGAGCGCGAAACCGGCGTGCTGCCCTTCCTAAACCAGATCGAAGTTCATCCCTTCTTCCCCCAGCTTCAGGCGATCAAATTTCACCGCGACCGCGGAATCGTTACCGAAGCCTGGAGCCCGCTCGGGCGCGGAAGCGATCTGCTGTCTAACCCGGTGGTGCAACGGGTCGCCGCCGAAAACGGCATCACCAGCGCCGAGGCGGTTTTGGCCTGGCACGGCGCACTCGGCACCTTGCCGATCCCGAAGTCGGCCTCGAAGCAACGCCAAGCGGCGAACTTGGCTGCGGTGGAAATCGTCTTGGACGACAAGTCAATCCAAGCGCTGACTGCGCTGGCCAAACCAGACGGACGGCTGTGGGGCGGGGACCCGCAAACACACGAGGACGTGTGACTGTTGACCACACCTTTGATCCGGGCGGAGAAACTAACCCGCAATTTCGGCGACCGACCGGCAGTCGAGAACTTGAGTTTTGAAGCTCACCGTGCCCGCGTTCTCGGCGTTCTCGGGCCCAACGGTTCGGGCAAATCGACCACGGTTCGCTTGGTCACTGGACTGCTGCGACCGACCTCAGGCTCGGTCGAATTGTTCGGCGAGCCGGTCACTGCCAAGTCGGCGCCGCGGCTTCGCACTCGGATCGGTGTGCAAACAGAATCGAATCTCTATCATCGACTCACCGTGGCGGAGAACTTGCAAGCGTGGGCAAATCTGCACGGCGTGCCGGCGCCAAAGATCTCCGACCGGATCGACGAAGTACTGGCGGTTGTTGGGCTGGCCGACCGGCGAAAGTCCCTGGTCGGCTCGCTAAGCAAGGGCCTGCGGCAAAAAGCCAAGATCGCTCGCGCCTTGCTGCACTCACCCGAATTGCTCTTCTTAGACGAACCCACCGCTGGACTAGACCCCGAAGCCAGTGAGGACCTGGTTAACCATTTGGCGAACCTGCGTAGCGAATTCGGTACGACGATCGTGCTTTGCACGCATCAACTTCATGGGCTTGAGCGAATCTGCGACGACGTGGTCGTACTGGTGAACGGGCAGATGGTCGCTGCCGGCCAGGTGAAAGAACTCCTAAACGAACACTGGCCTAAACCGGAGTTCACGGTAAAAGTCAATGATCTGGCCGTGGCCGAGCAGATCGTCGCCGATTTGCAGTCTGCCGGCGTGGCAGCGACGGTCACCACCGAACGGCCATCGCTGCACGAACTCTACTTTCGGCTGCTGCCCCACCGGGAGGGCGAATGAACAAGACCCGGATGTGGGCAGTCGTGGTCAAAGACTGGCGCGAACTTTCGCGCACGAAACAGACCCTGCTCCCGGTAGTGATGCTGCCGGTGGTGTTCGCCCTGCTGCTGCCCGCGACGCTCATCGCGGCAGCCAATCAACCACAAGCGCTGTCGAGTATCGGCTTCACTGAAGCTTGGCTCAGCGCGATGCCGGGCCACGTGGTGGCAGACCCGACTAGGGCCATGGTGGAGTTCGTATTGGCGCCGGTTTTCTTGATGATCCCAATGGTGATCGCGACCGTCTTGGCTACGGCGTCGTTCGTGGGGGAGAAGGAGCGCGACACGCTCGAGGGTCTACTGTTCACGCCGCTGACCGACCGCGAACTGGTGATCTCAAAGATCCTCGCCACCTGGATCCCAGCGGTGGCAGTCACTTGGGGATCAGCACTTATCTATACCGCCGTGGTCTCGGCCTTGGCGAAGCCTTGGCAACACGGTTGGGTATTTCCCAACGGCACCTGGCTGGTTTTGGTCGGGTTGATCGCCCCGTTGGCCGCATTCTTCGCAATCGGTTGCATTGTGCTGATTTCGCACCGGGCCGCCACTTTGCAAGGCGCCCAAGCAGTCGCCGGGCTTTTGGTACTGCCGGTGATCTTGCTGATCATGTCTCAAGTCGCTGGCGTGGTGGCCTTCGATGCGAAGCTGGTTTTCGCCGTCGGGCTCGTGCTGATATTCGCCAATTTGATGGTGTTCTGGTTCGCGGTTTATCGCTTTGATCGCGACCGGATCGTCACTCGATTGTGAGGGTGTGTCTCATTACACAGGGCCACGCGGCACGTGGACTCGGTGTCGCGGTAAAGTCACGGTATTCTCCCGTTTGTTCTTGGCGTGTTACGCCTGCGTGAACATTTGGGAAGTTCCTAAATTCGGAGATCGGACCGACGGGCCGATCAGGAGAGGACGAGGCTGAAAGATGGTCGACGTTGATAAGGCTTTGGACGACGCTGGGCTGAAAAACCCACACGTCCGCGAGTTCGTCACGCACTGGGCGGGGGTGACCCAACCCGCACGCATTGAGGTCGTGAACGCAAGCGACGATGCACGACTTATCGCCGAGGCCCTTGAGGCCGGCGAACTCGAGCCGGCTGGTGACGGCCTGTACTACTCCCAGAGTTACTGGAAGGACACCGCGCGTTCGGAAGAGCGCACGATCGTGGCCACCAGCAACCCCGAGGACAAGGGCGTCTACAACAACTGGCGTCACGCCGACGAGATCAAGCCTGTTGTCATCGGCAACATGACCGGTGCCTCCGAAGGCAAGACCATGTACGTGATCCCTTACCTGATGGCAGCGCCGGGATCGCCGCTTGAGGCGTACGCCGCCGGCATCGAGTTGACCGACAACCGTTCGGTCGTGCTGCAAATGATCCGCATGGCCCGCGTTGGCGTCGACATCTTCAACAACCTCGCCGACCCAGCCAGCTTCGTGCGCGCCGTCCACGTGACCGGCGACCTCGAGAACCTCGGTCAGGGCACCCCCGACGACAAGCGTTACTTCGTCACCGTTGCCGATGAGCGCACTATCTTGCACTTCGGTTCCTCCTACGGAGGAAACGCACTCTTGGGCAAGATCGCCCACGGTCTGCGTCAGGCCAACTGGGACGGCTGGGCCTCAGGCAAGTTCCTGGGCGAGCAGTACATGCTGATCGCAATCCACGACAAGCAGACCGGCCGCAAATACCACATCGCCGGTGGTTTCCCGAGTGCCTCGGGCAAGACCAACCTCGCGATGATGGTTCCGCCGGACGCGCTCGGCGACCGTTACTACGTCGAGTTCTTCGGCGACGACATCGCTTGGCTTTGGGTCGGCGAAGACGGCAAGCTTTATGGCATGAACCCCGAGTTCGGTGTGTTCGGCGTGGCAATCGACACCAACGAAGCCACCAACCCGAACGCGCTGGCGTCGGTCCAGCCGAACACCGGTGCGATCTTCACCAACACTGCCTACAACGTGAACACGTGCGAGACCTGGTGGGAAGGCAAGACGCCTGACTACCCGACCGACGTGACCGGTTGGCGTGACTGGAAGGGTCAGATGATCTCGGACCGTCCGGTTGAGGAGCAGCGCTCCAAAGACCACGTTTGGGGTCACCCGAACTGCCGGTTCACCTCCACGATGGCCAACGTGCCGAACGAGTCGCCCGAGTACAACGATCCGGCCGGCGTGCCGATCGACGGCATCATCTACGGCGGTCGTACTCGCGACCGTGAGCCGCTGATCCGCGCGATCAGCGACATTGCTGAAGGCATCTACGACGGTCTGACTCTTGGTGCCGAGGCAACCGCCGCGGCCGAAGGCGTTGCCGGTCAGTTGCGTTACGACCCGATGAGCATGCGTCCGTTCTTGGCGCTGCCCGAAGGTCGTTACGCCCAGCACTGGCTCGACCTGCTCGACCAGGTCAGTGACAAGCCGCTTTTCGCTCACGTGAACTGGTTCCAGCGCGACGCCGACGGCGGCTACCTGTGGCCTGGCTACGGCGAGAACCTGCGCGCGTTGCTGTGGATGATGGACTTCCGTGAGGGCCGGGTCACCGGTACGCAGACTCCGGTGGGCGTTGTTCCGCAGAAGTCCGAACTCAACCTTGACGGCCTCGACATCGACGACGCGGTCATCGACCAGCTCTTGACGATCGACATCGATCGTTGGAAGCAGGAGATCGGTCTTCGCCAGACGCACCTCGAGCAGTTCAACGGACTGCCCGAAGAGATCTGGGAAGCGCACCGTCGCGTGGAGCAGGCGCTCGACGAGGCCTGAGCCTGACGACAGTCAGAGACTGACAGCAAAGGGCCGCACCACCGATTCGGTGGGGCGGCCCTTTCGTTGTGTTTGGGTAGTTGTTTGTGCGCGGGAGCGGCTCAGGCGTTTCGAGCCCAAGTGCCGGGCTCCTGGGCGCTCAAGCCCAGTCCGGCCGCGCGCCTTGCCACCCAAGCGGATTGCTTGGCCGAAAGCTCGCCGAGGCTGAACTGGGTTCCCCAGCCGAAGCTAGAAGTGCCCGGAATGTCTTTGAGAGTTCCGTTCGGGCCGCGCTGAATTTGGCCGACGATGTCGCGGTAGCCGACAGTGAGCTCCAGTGGTGTGCCAAATTTTGTTTTGAACTCTTGGGCCAGTGTGTTCGCGCGACCGGCCACGTCGCAACGCAGCAGCACGTCCCCGGCCGGGCACAAGACGCCTTGGGGGATCTGGCCGTTGCCGTAGCCGCCCCAGCCAGTACCCGCGCCGCTGTTGGCGAGGAACTGAACCAAGACGGGCATCGGGTCAACGAACTCGCCGTTGACGGTCAGTTCAAAGTGCAGATGGGGCCCGGTGGTGTTTCCGCGCGCGCCCACCAGCGCGATCTGCTCGCCCGACGCGACCTGCTGACCATCCTGGACGAGAACCTTGGACGAGTGGGCGTAGCGTTCTGCGGTCCCGTCGGGGTGATTCACGGTGATGAGCGTGCCCGCCCAACCGACCTCAGCGAGCGCGACCGTGCCGCCACGAGAGGCGAAGATCGGCGTGCCGATCGCGGCCGACAAATCTTGGCCAGTGTGGTTGGCCTTCCACATGCCGCCGGCTTGGCCGAAGCCGGCCGAAATGTTGTAGGTTCCGCGCTTGAGTGGGAACGTCCAACCCTGCATGTTGCCCGCTACTGGCTTGGTGGCGTTGCAGACCGTGTTGGTTGCCCCTGATTTGGCTTTGGGTGCGGTATTCGTGCCGGCGCCAAGGGCTGGTCTAGTTACCGCGAACGGTTTGGTTGGCATCTTCGAAACGCCGACCTGATAGCGGGTGGCGGCCGAGTCGATCACCATGTTCTTGCCGACATAAACGCCAACGTGGTGAATGCCGGCGGCCTTGTTGGCCGAAAACACCAAGTCGCCCGTACGGATGTCCCCAACTTTGACCTTTACTGTCTTGGCGTAAAGCTCGGCTGGCGTACCGGCCAGTTGGTAACCGCCAGTGCCGGTGGCGAGGCCGCCGCAGCTCCACGCGCCGGCCAGGTTCTTGGGCGCGTAGTCGTTGCCGATTCGAGCGAACATCGCGTTGACGAAGGCGATGGTTTCGGCGGGGAGAACCTCAACTGTCTTGGAACCGACAGTCGCGGAGGTGTATCCGCCGTCAGACTTGAGTTCGGCGGCTTTCGGAGCCTTCACGCCGAGGCTGGACAACTGCTCGACGTAGGCCTTCCAGTCGTTGCTCGCGTCGGTATTCCATTGGACCTGCTCGGCATGTGTCGCTGGCAAGCCGTCTGGAGTGGAGGAGGAACCGAGACCAAGTTCTTTGGCAAGTTTGTGAACATCTTTGAGTTGACGTTGGGCCGCGGCCTCGGCGACTTTTGCCTGATCAATCAGCTTATTTGCTTCGTCGGTTAGGACCTGGGCGGCATCGAAAGCGGCCTTCGCGTCCACGAGATGGCCCTCTTGGGCGTCGGTGACCTGCTCGGTGCTGAACATGCCGGTGATCAGTTCCTCGGGGGTCTCGGCTGCACCGAGGGCGAGGAGTTTTTGGGAGAACGGATCTGCCGACGGGCTCATCGCATAGTCGACAACCTGGGCGATGTATTCGCTGGCGATTTCACGCTGATGTGCTGCGTCTTTTTCCTTTTCGGCGGCCTCGGCGCGGCGTTCTTCAGCGACGCTCAGGTTCGACTCGTATCGCATCGCCAACGCGGTCAGTTCGGTGACGACACTTGGCGCGATCGACAGCGGATCCGGGACGGCCGCCGAGGGCACAGTGATTGCGGGCGCGCCAGTACTAGGCGTGGCCGAAGGATCGGCAGCGTGAGCGACGCTCGGGGCCAGGCAGCAGGCCGCGACAGTCACTGACGCGATGACCCGAGTCAAACGCATGAGTTTCTCCCTCCAACGCAGAGTGAACCATGTCGGGCCTAGCCGTGTTCACCGAATTCACATAAGAAACACGAGCACCACTCTTCCGGGCCCCGCGCAGGCGGTGAAAGTGATCATTTCGAGCCAGTTAGGCTGAGCGGGTGCGATTGATCTCAGCGTTGTTCGGTTTGCTCTTCACCATGCTCTTAGTGGGGTCGGCGGTGGCGCCGGCCCAAGCGCACACTGGCCTTGAATCCTCAGACCCGGCCGACGGGTCGTCGGTGCTCGAAGCACCGAAAACTATTCGGCTGACCTTCTCGGAGGCGATCGGTGGTTCGGACGACGTCCCCGGTGAAGCCGTAGTCGTGGTCGACGGCGAAACTCAGAACTGGGACGCCAAGTTCGACGGCCGCGACGTCACCTTGAGTTCGCCCCAGAACACGATGACTGGCAAATACGACGTCAACTATCGAGTTGTCTCTGCTGACGGCCACCCGGTAACCGGCTCGATTTCGTTCGATGTGATTGCCCCTTCGTCCACGGAGCGGCCAACAACCGCACCGACCGAGGCCGTGCCAGTGGAGTCCAGTTCCGACGGTTCAGTTTGGACTTCGCCGCTGCTGCTGGGCGTTATCGTCGCTGCGGTGGCCCTAATCGGCGCCGCTTGGGCGTTGATGCGTGGTCGCGGTAACACCGCCGACGATGAATAGTCGCTCGCGCACTCGGCTGTGGTCGGCAGGCATCCTGCTTTTTGGGATTGCTTCGCTGGTCGTCCTGCTGCTGGTGACCGGCGCGTCGCCGAAGCCAGTCCCACAAGGCCTGCCCGACCCCGGTCCGCTTGTTGGTTGGGCCATCCCAGTGGCCGGGTTTTTGTCGACCGTATTCGGGTCAGTCACCGTAGGCATGCTGCTGGTGGCCGTATTCCTCCTGCCAAGCACCGCACGGCTCGAAGGCCTGGCCGTTCAAGCAGTCCGGCTCGCGTCGGTGAGCGCCTGGTGCTGGCTCGCCTCCATCGTTGTTGTCTATTGGGCAACAGTCGCCGATCTTTACGCCCGCAGTCCCGGCGAGGTCAATTTTGCTCAATGGGTCGACTTTGCCCGGAACTTCGCCACTGGGCGAGGACTTGCGGTCCAAGCGCTCACCGTCCTGATCGTCGCGCTTTGGACGCGGTGGACGCTGTCGGTCGGCCCGCTAACCATCAACCTTGGACTATCGCTGTTGGGGACTGCGGCAGTTGGCTTCACCGGCCACTCCGCCTCTTCGGGCTCGCATGCGATGGCCACCACCAGCTTGGTGATCCACCTAGTCGGTGCGCTGCTTTGGGTCGGTGGACTGATCGCGTTGTGTTGGGTCGCGTTGCGTGGCAGCAAACGCCTAGACGCCGCCGTCACCCGGTACTCGGCACTGGCGCTCTGGTGCTTCGTGCTGGTGGCCGCCTCAGGCACGATCAACGCGATCATCTCGCTCGGTTCAATCCGCGGCCTCGACACCACCTACGGCACGCTGCTCATAGTCAAAGTGCTGGCGTTGGCCGCGCTAGGCGTTTTCGGTGTCGCCCAGCGCCGGCGGTTACATTCTCGTGGCGCAAGGTTCGCCACCTTGGCGCTGTTTGAGATAACGCTGATGGTCTTCACCTTCGCGGTGGCAGTCGTGCTTTCGCGTACGCCTCCACCGGTGGGTGAAAACGTGCTGACCACGCCGTCCGAGATCCTGCTCGGGCGACCGCTGCCGCCAGCACCCACGCTCGGGCGAGTGCTAGTCGGGTTCAACCCAGACGGCATCGGCCTAGCCATCGTGCTCATCGGCGCCGCGTTGTATTTGACTGGGCTGCGCGTCATGCGCCGCCGTGGCGACAAGTGGCCGATTGGTCGCACCATCAGTTGGTTCGTGGGTCTAGCGATCGTCGGTTGGGCGACCTTTGGCGGGCTCGGCGTCTACTCCAGCGTCATGTTCAGCCTGCACATGATTTCGCACATGATGCTGTCGATGATCTCGCCGATCTTCCTAGTCCTCGGGGCACCAATGACGCTCGCGTTGCGAACCCTGCCGGGACCCCGTCAGCCGGGGGAGTACTCGCCGCGCAAACTGCTTCACACGCTGCTGCATTCGCCGGTGTCTCGGTTCTACACGAACCCGATCGTGGCGGCGTCGATCTTCATGGGGACGCTCTATGCGGTCTACTTCACTGGCCTGTTCGAGTTGATGATGCAGACCCACTCAGGTCACGCGATCATGGAGATCCACTTCCTGTTTTCGGGAATCTTGTTCTATTACGTGATCGTTGGCGTGGATCCGTCGCCGGTCAAACTCGGCCCACTCGCGCGGTTCGGGGTGCTGATGTTCTCGATCCCGTTCCACGCGTTCTTCTCGGTGGCACTGATGTCCTCAACCGTGATCATCGCCGAGAAGTACTACACGACGCTGGACCGGCCATACGCAACCGATCTGCTGCACGATCAGTACGTCGGCGGCGGGATCGCGTGGGCGATGGGCGAGGTGCCGCTGCTGTTGGTGGTCGCGGCCATCTTCATCCAATGGTTTCGTTCGGACACCCGAGAGGCCGCACGCAACGATCGTGCCGCCGACCGCGACGACGACGCCGAGCTAGAAAAGTACAACGCCTACCTGCGTGCGATGCAAGATCGCAGCAAGTAGGCGCTGAAAGTACTACTCAGAACAGGATCTGGCCGCCGCTGGATGCAGCGGTGAACCGCTCCTGGGCGTCGGCCCAGTTGGCGATGTTCCAGAACGCCTTGACGTAGTCTCCCTTGACGTTGAGGTAGTCAAGGTAGAAGGCGTGTTCCCACATATCCAACTGCGAGATCGGAACCAACGTCGCCGGAATGTTGGACTGCTGATCGTAAAGCTGGACGATAACCAGCTTTTGACCGAGCGTGTCCCACGCGGTGATTGCCCAACCCGAACCCTGAATGCCAAGGGCAACTTGCTCGAATTGTGCGCGGTAGGCGTCAAACGAACCGAAGTTGTCGTCGATTGCGGCCTGCAGTTCGCCGGTCGGCTTGTCGCCACCCTCGGGGGAGAGGTTCTTCCAGAACAGCGAGTGGTTGATGTGTCCGCCGAGGTTGAACGCGAGGTTCTTCTCCAACAGGTTGATCGTGTCGTAGGAGTTCTCAGCGCGCGCCTGTTCAAGCTTCTCCAACGCCGTGTTCAAGCCGTTGACGTAGTTCTGGTGGTGCTTGCTGTGGTGCAGTTCCATGATTTTGCCGGAGATGTGCGGGTCAAGTGCCCCGTAATCGTAGGGCAGGTCAGGCAAGGTGTAGTCAGCCATGAGTCCTCCATCTGGTCGCGTGGAATGATTCGAACTTCAAGTTCTACCCCCAGTCTGTCAGTCGGCCACCACGCCGCAAGGCTGACCCCTTTAGCTGAGGCGTCGCCGGTAGGCTGAACTCGTGGTTGGCAAGCGGACAAGAGACGACAGCGCCGTTCCTAAAGTCGAGGAGCCGGTGTCGGTTGTGCCTGCCGCGCGAGTCGATGTGTCAAATAACAGCGCCGAGAACGTGTGGACTCTGCCGAACGTCCTTAGCGGCATCCGACTCCTGCTGGTTCCGGTGTTCCTGTGGCTCGTGCTGGGCCCGAAGGCAGACGGCCTGGCCATCGCAGTCCTAGTCGTTTCAGGCATCACCGACTACCTAGACGGCAAAATTGCCAGGTCGATGGGAACGACCACCCGGCTTGGTGCTCTGCTCGACCCCGTCGCCGACCGGC
>DAONBX010000048.1:0-14503 GCA_035401705.1 Aeromicrobium sp. | reverse complement strand
GGGCCCGTCGTTGGGCCGGCGAGTGGAGTCGTTGGGTGCGCCCAAGGTCGAGGACTTGCGATTCAGTGCCGAGCACTGCCGGCAAGACACCCGCACCGCAAGCGAGTTGGCGTAGTTGGCCGGCCGAAACCCGTGTGCCGTGTTCGGTGACGCCAGCCGTATCGCAGCGGCCCCGCAGCGAGTCTTCACTGATCGTGATCATGAGGGTGGCGGCGACACCGCCGTGGTTGCCGAACTCACCAGTCGGCAAATGCCGCAGCAGGTCAGCGAACGCATTCCCGGCCCGCTCCTTATAGGACGGCGGTGTATCTAAGGTCGCGTCCTCGAAAGTCAGTTCACCAGTATCGGTATCGAGTACTGAGTTGCGGCGCCGTGGACTGGTTTTAGCTTCTAACGCAGACCGCAGCATGTCGGCGGTCAACGCATCCAACGTGAAGCCGCCTTTGACCATCCCGGCCTCATCAGGGCGAGTCATCCAAAACTCTGCCGCCTGGACGGCGATTTCTTCCTGACGGCCAAGCTCTTGGTTTTCGATCCGGTCGGCGCGTTCACGGTCCACGACCTCAACCGCACGACGGGCCTTGTGCTGGAGCTGCTCCAACAACATGCCTGGCGCGGCCTCAGCCAAATCAGTCTCAACCGCAGAACGTTCAGCCGCCGACAAGTCAATCGGCAGATCAGCGAGTGCTTTGGCGACTACGGCGGCCTTGTCGGTACTCATTCCCGGTTTCGACAGTTGTTCAGCCAGAACCGGCGACTCATCGAGTTGCGCCGCGAGCTTGAGATGCTTCGCCGCACCCCGACGAGACAACCCCGAACCAGCAGCAACCAGCGAAGCCATCGACCCCGCCCCAGCAGCCTTGTGCGCGTCTTTACGCGCAGCAGCAGAAGTCAACGCGAACTGCAGGCGTTGTGCCCGACTGATGATCGACTGCACGGTTTTCGAAGCCGAGACCAACTCGACCGGCCCAAGCGAATCAAGGTCAACCGCGAGCGCCGCATCAAACACAGCAATCCCGCCGCTGAGGTTCTCGATCGCCGTTGCCATAACCCAAACTTAATCGAACAAACGTTCGAGGTCAATAGGTTATTCACACTCTTTTCGGCCGAAAGCGCGGGCTATAGGCAGGAATGTGTGTATGAGATGGCTGTTTCTGTCTGGTGTTGCAGTGTGAATCTGGCTTCTACATGCTTTGGAAGCATGTACCGTGCCCGGTTCTGGAAATTCTCCTCGTTGTGATGTATGCGATTCCAAACTCGTCAAGAACGGAGTCACGAGCGCCGGTCGGACTAGGTGGCGCTGCAAAGCGTGTGGATCCTCAGCGACGCAGCAACGTCTCGACATCAGCCGCCGTGCCGATCTGGCTGCGTTCACTGGGTGGCTTCTGGGCAAACTCAGCCAAGCTGAGTTCGGCGGCGGAACGGGCCGTACGCTGCGGTCACAGATCGCCTGGTGTTGGGACATTCCTGTCGCGCAGCCACGCGGGACTGGTGAGGTTCACCGGCAGGTAATACTCGACGGCACCTACTTCGCCCACTGGTGCGTCCTGATCGCGCACAACGGCCGTCACGTGATCGGCTGGCAATGGTGCAACCAAGAGAACAAGGCAGCCTGGGGCCAGTTGATCAGCCAGTTCCCAGCCCCTGACGTGGTCGTGACCGACGGCGGCACCGGCCTACGTTCAGCACTGGACATTTACTGGCCACGCACCAAAATCCAACGCTGCTATTTCCACATCTTCGCGGCCGTTCGTCGCCACACCACCTTGCATCCACGCCTGCAAGCAGGCAAAGAAATCCTCAACCTGACCCGTCAACTCATGGCCGTCGCCGACCTTGATGCCGCGGCTAAATGGATGGGCGCCTACGTGTCCTGGGAAACCCGATGGAAGGCACTGTTGAGCGAACGCACCTACGCCAGCAGCACCACACAAAGACCTTCATGGGCTCGGCCCTCCCAGCGATGGTGGTACACCCACATTCGGCTACGCCGCGCCCAAGGCCTATACCGTCAACTCATCGGCGATCGGGCATTGTTCACCTGGCTCGACGACGCCTACCTCGAGCACGGGAACCGCACCGTCGAGCGAACAACATCACGTCTCGAAGGCGGACCGAACAACGCGATCAAGCACCTCCTGCGTCACCACCGGGGACTGTCGAACACGCACGCAACACGCGCCGTCGATTGGCTACTGAACAGCCTCACCGAAAAGCCCTGTCAAATACGACGCCGGACTCAGCCCTGAAGAAGGACTCTGGACCCGCAAAGGCTGGGCAGGACGCTCGTGACACGCCGAAGCCATACACACATTTCTGCCTATAACCCGAATCTCAGCAGGAGCCAAAAAGCTCCTAGACCCACAAACTGCAGGTCTAGGAGCTTCTGATTTCTTGCGAAATCACTTGGCGGTGGCGGTGGGATTTGAACCCACGGTGGGTTTGACCCCACACATCATTTCGAGTGATGCACCTTCGGCCGCTCGGACACGCCACCGTCGCAGAGTTTACGGCAGCACCGTTGACTTGGCCCAATCGGGGCAGTCGATCCGGGCTACTGTGGCTGGCTGATTGAAAGCATCGTCGGGCTGAACAGGTCGATCTCGTCGTCTGCGCTGCGCCCCGAGCCGTTGCCGCCAAGGAGACTGGCCAACTCTGCCGCGGCTCGCTCGATTCGACTCTGCAGGGCAGTTTCGCCGCTGGAGCCCCAATCGTGTCCGCTGGCGAAGATGCCGGTCGGAATCACGACTGCTTGCAAGTAGGCGAAAAGCGGCCGCAGCGCGTAGTCGATCACGAGCGAGTGGCGAGCCGTGCCGCCGGTGGCCGCAAGCAGCACGATCTTGCCGGTGAGGGCGTCGTTGTCGAGCGCATCGATAAATGACTTGAACAGTCCCGGATATGAGGCTTTGAATGTCGGCGCGACAACGATCAACGCGTCGGCCGCGCCCACTAGGTCATAGACGTGTTGCAGGCCTGGAGCCGCGAACCCGGCGAGTGCTGCGTCGGTGATTTCGTGGGCGAACTCGCGCAGGTTCACGACTTCGATGCTGGTGTTGTCGTCGATGGCGTTGGCCGAGGCGGCGGCGATTCGGTCAGCGAGCATGCGCGTGGTGGAGGGGTCGCCAAGTCCGGCTGAGATTGCGACGATCTTGGTGGTCATGCTGTTACCTCCATCGGCTCGTTCGCCTGGGCGGACGCTTCGACACGAGCCGCGTGAGTTGGCGCGTCCGGGACATTCGCCGGTCGGCGAGCGTCGAACTCGGCGCGCATCGTCGGCAAGATTTCGCCGAGTAGGTCCAGCTGCTCCAGCACAGTTTTGAGTGGCAGGCCGGCGTGGTCGATTAGGAACATCTGGCGCTGGTAGTCGCCGAAGTAGTCGGCAAATGCGAGCGTCCGCTCAAGCACCTGCTGCGGGCTGCCGACCGTAAGCGGAGTCTGTGAACTGAAGTCCTCCAGACTCGGGCCGTGGCCATAGACCGGCGCGTTGTCGAAGTATGGCCGGAATTCGTTGATTGCGTCCTGGCTGTTCTTGCGCATGAAGAATTGGCCGCCTAGCCCGACGATCGCCTGCTCGGGGGTGCCGTGGCCGTAATGGGCGAACCGTTGGCGATAGAAATTGATGAGCCGGATGTAGTGCTCTTTGGGCCAGAAGATGTTGTTGGCGAAGTACCCGTCACCGTGGAACGCAGCAAGTTCGGCGACTTCTGGGGTGCGGATCGAGCCGTGCCAGACGAACGGGGCAACGCCGTCGAGCGGCGCCGGCGTCGAGGTGAAGCCCTGCAGCGGCGTGCGGAATTGGCCTTCCCAGTTCACGACGGGTTCGCTCCACAGCATGCGAAGCAGTTGGTAGTTCTCGATCGTGAGCTCGATCGCCTTGCTCATGTCTTTGCCGAACCACGGGTAGACGGGGGCGGTGTTGCCGCGGCCGAGCATCAGGTCCATCCGGCCGTCGACGAGGTGCTGGAGGGTGGCGTAGTCCTCGGCGATCTTGACCGGATCATTCGTAGTTATGAGGGTCGTCGAGGTCGACAAGATCAGCTTTTCGGTCTGCGCGCCGATGTAGGCGAGCAGGGTGGTCGGGCTCGACGGGTGGAACGGGGGGTTGTGGTGCTCGCCGGTGGCGAACACGTCCAGGCCGATGTCCTCGGACTTCTTAGCAATCGCGACCGCTGCCTTGATGCGGTCATTCTCAGTTGGGGTCGTGCCGTTGGTCGGGTCGGTGGTGATGTCGCCGACGGACATGACGCCAAATTGCATTGTGCTCATGGACTTAGCCTCTCACAAAGTAGTTGAAGATTCAACTATTACAACGTTCGACTGGGTTCGTTATTCCCGAACCCCCGTCCACAGGCGTGAGACAAGGGGGTGACTAGGGCCAGTTCGGCAACTAAGGTTCGGTGTAACTCGGGTTTAGTTTTCGAGTCAGGGGGAAAGATGAAATCGATTTTGGGCGTCCTTTTAGTTGGCGCATTCTTGTTGAGTTCGTGCCAGGGCGAGGCGGCCGAACCGAAGGCCGCGCCACAGACGACAGCGCCAGCGAACCCAGATGCGACGTTGCCGCCAATGCCGGCAGCCGCGAACGAGTTCACGCCATCGGGGGCGAGCACCTTCGTTCGGCACTACGTCGAAGTCATGGAATATGCGTCGCAAACCGGCGATGTGAGCGAGCTCAAACGCCTATCGTTCGAAGACTGTGAGGGCTGTAATCGGTATATCGATGTCTTCGTCGATATGTACGCCAAGGGAGGTTATTCCAAGCCGCGTGACTGGAGCGTCGGGGGAATCAATCTGCTTTTCAATAAGCACGAAGGCTATGAGTCAACGGCCAGAACGTCATTGAAACTCTCAACCGGCACGATTAAGTCTTCAAGTGAGGCTACAGAACATACCTACCCAAAGACTTCGGGCAAAGTAATTTTGGGGCTCGTCTTCGACGATGGTTGGCGGATGTCTCAAATTGCTGGCAAGGAGTAGCGGAATGATCGCCACGATTGTTTCGCTCGCAATATTTTCACTTCCAATGTCCCCAACCGTTGACCCTGATCCGCATGAATCAGGCGTCGTCGTTGGTGACGTTGATAACGGCAAAGGCAACGGACCTATTCCGAAGCAGCCTTTGCCGGTGGCGGGGCCGCCTGCTCCCGAGGAGGAGTGGGTGCCTGAACCGTTCTATTGTCGGCCGCAGGCACCGTTTCCGAACACGGATGACTGCATCATGAAGCCTGACGACGAACCCGAGTCTTTGCGACCGGCGACGCCCGACGAGGTACGTGAAGAAGTCAAGCGAGTCGGTCTGGCGAGCGTGCGAGTGCAGGTTCAGCCAGTCGGTGCGACGTTAGTGAACCTAGACACGATCTTGTCGACTTCGGCGGTGCCGATTGAGACGACGGTGACGGTG
Organism: Aeromicrobium sp.; assembly: GCA_035401705.1. Lineage (GTDB taxonomy): Bacteria > Actinomycetota > Actinomycetes > Propionibacteriales > Nocardioidaceae > Aeromicrobium. The sequence continues at coordinate 9,105 of DAONBX010000048.1, read as the reverse complement.
TTGGGCACACCGGTCGAAATCAAGGCGACGGCTGCGTCGTTCACTTGGCATCACGGTGACGGCACTAGTCAGACGACCACGAAACCCGGGCGACCGTATCCGGCTAAGGACGTCGTTCACCAGTATCGAAAGCCCGGCCACGTGAACCTGAGGGTGGACGTGAACTATCAGGTCGATTTCCGGATCGAGGGTGGGTCTTGGCAGCAACTTGCCGACCCGATCACCGCGCCCGGCCCAGCAACCAGCCTGCGGATCCGTGAAGCCCGACCAGTGCTCAGCAGGTAGGACCAAACGTGTTTCAGGGGGAAAGATGAAAGCAATTGTGGGCGCCCTTTTAGTTGGCGCTTTCTTGTTGAGTTCTTGTCAAGGTGAGGCGGCCGAACCCAAGGGCGCGCCACAGACGACAGCGCCAGCGAACCCAGATGCGAAGTTGCCGCCGATGCCGGCGATGGCAAACGAGTTCACCCAGTCAGGGGCGAGTGCCTTCGTTGCGCACTACGTCGAAGTGCTCGAGTACGCATCACAGACAGGTGACGTTGCCGAGCTAGAGCGCTTGTCTCGCAAAAATTGCGAAGGCTGCAACCGGTACATCGATCTGTTCGTTGGGATTTATGAGGACGGTGGATTCATGAAGGATCACGATTGGACAATCGGCGGCATCAAGCTACTTTTCCAAGGAACGCGTGGTTCTGAAACGATGGCGACAACACAGCTGAGTATCTCCGGCGTTGAAGCAAAAATCTCGCGCGACGAGAAATTGAAGAAGTACGGGGGATCCAAGGACAAAGTCACTTTCGGGGTGATCTTCGAAGACGGCTGGACGGTCAACCAGTTTGCTTACGGCGGGACACACAAGTGATCACTTTTCTTCTCTCAATGATTCTTTGGGTCGTCCCGCAAGGAGTCACGGTTGATCCAGCGCCAATCGATCCAGGCGTGAACGTGGGAAATATCGGATCCAAGCCGCCGGTGGTAGTAAATCCAAAGCGGCCGGCACCGGTGGTTGGGTCTCCTGCTCCCGTGGAGGAGTGGGTGCCTGATCCGTTTTATTGTCGGCCGCAGGCACCGTTTCCCAATACGGATCACTGCATCCCACTGCCTGAAGATGGCGAACCGGGAGCACAAAGGCCCGCAACTCCAGGTCAGGTGCGTGAAGAGGTCAAGCGGGTTGGGTTGGCGAGTGTGAACGTGCATGTTCAGCCGGCGGGTGCGACGTTGGTGAATTTTGAAACGATTTTGTCGACCACGGCCGCTCCGATCGAGACGACGGTGACGGTGTTGGGCACTCCGGTCGAGATCAAGGCGTCGGCTGCGTCGTTCACGTGGCATCACGGTGACGGCACCAGCCAGACCACGTCTAAACCGGGGCGACCGTATCCGGCCAAAGACGTAGTTCACCAGTATCGAAAGCCCGGCCACGTGAACCTGAGGGTTGATGTGAACTACCAGGTCGATTTCCGGATCGAGGGTGGGTCTTGGCAGCAACTCGCCGACCCGATCACCGCACCAGGTCCGGCGACGGCGCTAAGGGTCCGTGAAGCCAGACCAGTACTCAGCCGCTAGGACAAAAGCAAAACGTCAGCGGCCGAAAAAAGACCGCAACAATACAGCCGACTCGTCGGCCAACACCTCGGCGGTGACTTGGGGTCGATGGTTCAGGCGCCGGTCGCGCACCACGTCCCACAGCGACCCGACCGCCCCGGCCTTCTCATCCCAGGCGCCGAAAACTAGCTGCTCGACCCGGGCGCCAACCAGCGCACCAGCGCACATCGTGCACGGCTCCAAAGTCACAAAAAGCGCGCAGTCGTCCAGCCGCCACCGACCAAGCGCACTCGCTGCGGCCCGCAAAGCGACCACCTCGGCATGGCCGGTCGGATCGTTGTCACGCTCACGGGTGTTCCGGCCCTCGCCAACGATTTGTCCTTCGTGGACAACCACGGCGCCAACCGGCACATCGCCCTCGGCGGCCGCCTGGGCCGCCAACTCCAAAGCCCGACGCATGAACAATTCAGAACTCACCCGACGATTGCCTCGAACTGGTCGCCGAAGCCGAGCCGGTCAGCCAAATCGGCCAACGCCTCATCGGGATATAGGTCGTCATCCTCACACAACAAACTCAACTCGACCGACGACAAACCGAGATCAGCGACGATCTCCAAGTCGCCCACTGGGCGGGGCTCGTCCTCGGCGGCTAGGGCGTGGATCTGATCAGAAACATCGGCCGCCAACGACCAGTCACGCGCCGCCGTCGAATCGGAAAGCAACACCCGCAGATGGTCTCCGCTGCGCCGCACGACCACAAAAAAGTCGTCATTTACTGACGCCAAACCGAGCACCCCAACATCTGAGGGGAACCTGGTCAGCGCAGTAGTGAACCCGTCGAAGTCCTCACCCAACCGGGGGGCAAGCTCAACGACAGTCCATGCTCCTTCGTCGCGGTAGGCAGCAACCACGAAGTCAACATCGTCCTCGGCCACATAGAGATGGTGACAGACAGATCGAGTCGGCCGCTAGTCTCAGTCACATGCGCGTTCACGTAGCCGACCATCCGCTCATTGCCCACAAGCTCTCCGTCTTGCGCGACGAGAACACAGATTCGCCCACATTCCGGCGGCTGACCGAAGAGCTGGTGACGCTGCTCGCCTATGAGGCGACCCGGCAGGTCGACGTTGAACCGATCGAAGTGACCACGCCGATCACGACCACCCAAGGGGTGCGGCTCACCCGCCCCGGGCCGCTCGTCGTGCCGATCTTGCGCGCCGGATTGGGGATGCTCGAGGGGATGCAGCGACTCCTGCCGACCGCCGAAGTCGGCTTCCTCGGCATGATCCGAAACGACGAAACACTCGAGGTCGAAACCTACGCCGAACGGCTGCCGGATCGACTCGACGGACGCCAGTGCTACGTCCTAGATCCGATGCTCGCCACCGGCGGAACCCTCGCCGCAGCAATCGACTTCCTCGTTCGCCGTGGCGCGAGTTCGATCACCGCGATCACGCTGCTGTCCACGCCAGAAGGTGTCGCCAGAGTCGAATCCGAAATCGCGCACATCACCACCGCCGTCGACCTCGTGACCGCCGGCATGGATGAAGGATTGAACGAGAACTCCTACATCGTCCCCGGGCTCGGTGACGCCGGCGACCGGCTCTACGGGATCGTCGACTGACCCCCGATGGAAGAGTTCATCGCGGCACTGCCAAAAGCCGAACTTCACGTCCACCACGTCGGTTCGGCCTCGGTCGCCGCGGTAGCGAGACTGGCCGAACGCCACCCGGATTCGCCCGTGCCAGTAGACCCAGACGAACTGGCCAAATATTTCACCTTCACTGACTTCGCCCATTTCATCGACGTCTATCTGTCGGTGGTGGACTTGTTGCGCACGCCTGAGGATATTTGGACGCTTACCCACGAGGTCGGGCGCGATCTAGCGGCCCAAAACGTGCGGTATGCCGAACTCACGATGACGCCGTATTCGTCGATCGTGCGCGGCATTGCCGCCGAGGCCTACCTTGAGTCGATCGAGGACGCGCGCCGGACCATCGAACGCGACTTCGGGGTGACGCTGCAATGGATTTTCGACATTCCGGGTGAATCGAAACTGCCGTCGGCCGACATCACACTCGACGTCGCTTTGCGGCTGCAACCCGAAGCGTTGGTCGGTTTTGGCTTAGGCGGCCCCGAAATCGGGGTGCCGCGCCGCCAGTTCGCCGACCATTTCGCCAAAGCTCGCGCCGCCGGACTTCGAAGCGTCCCGCACGCTGGCGAATCGACCGGACCGGAGTCGATCATCGAAGCGCTCGATCACCTCGGCGCCGAACGGATCGGCCACGGTATCGCCGCCGCCCAAGACCCAGTCCTGATGGAACGACTCGCCGCCGAACAAATCGTGCTCGAGGTGTGTCCGACGTCGAACGTGCGAACCCGGTCGGTGCCGTCGCTGGCCGACCATCCGTTGGCGACCTTGGTTGCCGCGGGGGTGCCGGTGACGATCAACTCCGACGACCCGCCAATGTTCGGCACGACGTTGAATCGGGAATATGAGATCGCTGCCCAAATGCTGAACTTGGACGAATCGGGCGTGGTCGACTTAGCGCTCGCGGCCGTAGATGCCAGCTTCGCGCCCGACGACTTGAAGGCAAATCTTCGCGCCGAAGTCGCCGGGCACCGCTGACTTGTATTAGACGTCAGTCGAGCGCGCGCAAGATGTCGTCGACGCGATCCTTCGCGTCGCCGAACAACATTTGCGAGTTCTCCCGGAAGAACAGCGGATTCTGGACGCCGGCATAACCGGCAGCCATCGACCGCTTGAACACGATCACGTTCGCCGCTTCCCAAACGTGCAGCACCGGCATGCCCGCGATCGGGCTCGTCGGGTCTTCGGACGCGGCCGGGTTCACGGTGTCGTTCGCCCCGATCACCAAGACAACATCGGTGCTAGCGAAGTCGTCGTTGATTTCGTCCATTTCCAAGACGATGTCGTAGGGCACCTTCGCTTCAGCCAACAAGACGTTCATGTGACCTGGCAGGCGACCGGCGACCGGGTGGATGCCGAAGCGAACCTCGACACCCTTCTCGCGAAGTTTCTTCGTCAAGTCAGCAACTGGGTATTGAGCCTGAGCGACCGCCATGCCGTAGCCGGGGGTGATGATGACGCTCTTGGCGTCGCTCAACATTGCCGCCACGCCATCGGCGTTGATCTCGCGGTGCTCGCCGTAGTCGGTGTCGTCACTGGACGGCGCCGCGATCCCGAATCCACCGGCGATAACCGAGATGAACGACCGGTTCATTGCCTTACACATGATGTAAGACAGGTAGGCGCCGGAGGAGCCGACGAGTGCGCCGGTGATGATCAGCAGATCGTTGTTGAGCAGGAAGCCCGAGGCCGCCGCCGCCCAACCCGAGTAGCTGTTGAGCATCGAAACCACGACGGGCATGTCGCCGCCGCCGATCGAAGCCACGAGGTGCCAGCCGAGTGCCAGCGCGACGATCGTCACCAGAATCAGCAGCCAAATGTTCGGCGTGATGACGAACCAGATCGTCAACAGGACGAACACGACCAGCGCGCCGACGTTGATGAAGTTCTTGCCCGGCAGCATCAGCGGCGCGGAGTTGATCTTCGCCGAGAGCTTCAGGTAGGCCACGATCGAGCCGGTGAACGTCACCGCGCCGATGAACACGCCAATGAAGACTTCGGCGTTGTGGATGTCTTCGAGAGCGCCAGGCAGCGCATGATGCTCGAGGTAGCCGTTCCAGCCAACGAGCACCGCAGCCAAACCGACGAACGAGTGCAGCAGAGCGATCAGTTCGGGCATGCCGGTCATTTCGACCTTGGCCGCGCGCCAAAGACCAATCGAGCCGCCGATAACCATCGCGAGTAGAAGCAGCCCGAAGCCTACCCAGTCGTCGTAATAGTTAGAGGCGTCGATCACCAGAATGACGGTCGCGACGAGCGCGAGAGTCATACCCGAGATGCCGTAGTACACACCCTTGCGGGCGGTTTCGTGCTTGCTCAACCCAGCGAGGCTGAGGACAAAGAGCAGGGCAGCAACAATGTAGGCCGAAGTGGCCACGCTGATGGCGGTCATGGCGCGTCAGTCCTTCGAGAACATGCTGAGCATGCGTCGGGTCACGGCGAAACCGCCGAAAACGTTGATGCTGGCAAGCAAGACGGCCACGAAAGCCAGAATGCGAACCGCGGGGTCGTCAGTGACTAGTTGCAAGGCGGCACCGACCACGATGATTCCGCTGATCGCGTTGGTGACGCTCATCAGCGGGGTGTGCAGCGCGTGGTGAACGTGACCGATCACGTAGTAGCCGATCACGATCGCCAGCATGAGCACGGTGAAGTGCTGCGGCAGCGGCTGCGGAGCAAACGCGAGTACCAGGAAGTAGGCGGCAAAGGCACCAACGAGGCCAAGGGCCTTCGTTGAGGCACTGACTTCCTTTACCGGGGCTGGTTCAACTGCAGGAGCTGGCGCAGCGGCTGCCGGGACAGCCGAAACCTGAACCGGCGGCGGCGGCCAAGTCTTCTCGCCGTCACGAACGACGGTGACGCCACGCTGGACGACGTCATCGAAGTCGAGGACGATCTGACCGTCCTTGCCGGGGGTCAGCAGCTTGATCAGGTTCACCAAGTTGGTGCCGTAAAGCTGCGAGGCCTGGGTGGGCAGGCGACCGGCCAGGTCGGTGTAGCCGAGGATCGTCACGCCATTTTCGGTGACGACCTTCTCGCCGGCAACCGAGCCGGCGACGTTTCCGCCTTGGGCCGCGGCCATATCGACGATGACGCTGCCGGGCTTCATCGAGGCGACGTCGGCCTCGGTTAGTAGGCGCGGCGCGGCGCGGCCGGGAATCAACGCAGTGGTGATCACAATGTCCACATCGGCGGCCTGCTCGGAGTAAAGCTCAGCGGCGCGGGCGTTGTAGGCGTCGCTGGTTGCCTTGGCGTAGCCGTCGGAGGAGACTTCCTTGTTCTCTTCGGGGACTACTACCTCAAGGTATTCGCCGCCGATCGACTTGACCTGATCGGCGACCTCGGGGCGAGGATCGGTTGCACGCACGATGGCGCCGAGGCTTGAAGCCGCACCGATCGCGGCCAGACCGGCGACGCCAGCGCCAGCAACCAGCACCTTCGCCGGCGGAACCTTGCCCGCAGCGGTGACCTGGCCGGTGAAGAAGCGACCGAACTCGTTGGCTGCCTCAACGACGGCACGATAGCCAGCAATGTTGGCCATCGAGGAAAGAACATCCATCGACTGGGCGCGTGAAATGCGCGGCACCGCGTCCATCGCCAGCACGGTGATCGGCCGGGAGGCCAACGTCTCAACCAACTCCGGGTTTAGTGCCGGACTGATCAAACTGATCAGCGTTGCGCCGTCCAGCATGAGCGCGATTTCGAGTTCAGTCGGTGCGTTGACCTTGAACATGACATCGCTCGACCATGTGTAGGCCTTGTCGTTGATGGTTGCGCCTGCGGCTTCGTAGGCGGCGTCAGAAAAACTGGAGGCAATACCTGCACCGGCTTCGACGGTGACTAGGTAGCCCAAGTCGATCAACTGCTTGACGGTCGTCGGAGTTGCCGCGACCCGGGTCTCGCCGGGTGCGGATTCCTTGACGACGCCGATTCGCATTGAACCGACCTCGGATTCCGGGGTGCTCATCCCGCAGACAATAGCGGATGTGTGCCGGTGTGCCTAAATGACCTTGCTCACGTGGACACTTCGGCGGTAACGGACGTTTACTCAGTCCGAATCGGTCTGGACTGAGGCCGCCAGCGAAACCATGTGGCCGAGGCGAGCGATTTCGGAGCCGAGGAATTCGGGCCCGCCATGGCGACCAACCACGATGACGAACTTGGTGCCACCACGGGTTGTGCCCGGGCAGCCGGCCAAGATGGTCGAATCCCAGTCGTCGATGTCTGGCAGTGGCCCTGCTTTCTCCACGGTTCGCCAGCTCGCACAGGCTTCAACGACTTGTGGGGCGGTTGATGAACTGAAGCAGACTTCAACCGCATCGTCTGTCGGGGTGACCGCTAGCGCCCAATCGGTTCGAAATGTTGCCGGGATCACCTCGACGAGCCGCTCGATGGCGAGGTCGGGCTCCTCGGTGAACGCTTCGACTGCTTCCAAATCCATGCTCAGGTTCGCGCCGGCGGTGTACCGGCTGATCCAATGAACTCGAACACCTTCGAGGCTTTGGCAAGCAGTAATCATCGCGTCGGGCATCACCGACGGGGCCAACTCGAGCAGCACATCATCGACGGCGACACCGTCTGCGCGGTGTTCGACGATTTCGATTGCTTCGATGTCAGCGCCAGCAGTACCGAGTGCAGTCGCAAGTGCGCCAAGTGAGCCGGGCACGTCTGGGAGTTCAACTCGCAACAGGAATGCCATGTCCATATTGTTTCAAGTCGATGTTGCTTGCGGGTTACAACCCCGCAGTTTGTGCAAACAGACCGTAGGCTGGCAGCCGTGAGTGAGCATGCGCGCGGCACCGAACGGTTGCGAATCGTCGGTGGGGCCAAACTTCTGGCGGAACCGCCGATCCTGTTTTTGGGCGACGCTGTCGTTCGTGGACCGGTGACGACGGTAGGCGCGTTCACGAGCTTGGCTCACGGTTTCGAAAGCCAGGGCGCGCAAATCGGTCGATATTGCGAGTTCGCGCCTGGGGTGTTGGTGGGCGCCACCGGTCACCCATTGACTTGGTTGGGCGTGAATTCGTTCCAGTACAAGGCGTCGACGTGGAAGTGGCATAACTCGGCCGATCAGGTCGAGGTGATCGACCCGGAGGCCGGCGGCCGGTCGTCCTTTCGCGGGGAGCCAACGATCGTCGGAAATGATGTTTGGGTCGGTGCGAAAGCAGTGATCTTGCGCGGCGTCACGATTGGTGACGGAGCCGTTATTGCTGCCGGTGCCGTGGTTACCAGCGACGTGGAACCGTATTCGATTGTTGGTGGGGTGCCGGCGAAACCGATCCGGTATCGAGTGGAGCCAGAGCTTCGCGAGCGACTGCTGGCGTTGCAGTGGTGGCGGTTTTCGCCGAACCAGCTTTCCGGCATCGCCTTTGACGACCTCGACCGGGCGGTCGATCAACTCGCCGACCGGGTTGATGCTCTCGAACCGTATGAGCCGGAATTCACCCTGATCACCCAGACTGGCCGGCCGGCGAAGAAGCCTCGATGGTCGCGCTAGGAGTGGCTGAAATGCCCGCTTCTTTCCTCGTAAATTGAGTAGAAGTTGTAAATCACGAGGCCTGCAAAGTGGCCCAAGCAATCAGTTTGTCGAGTCGCCGGATATCGATTGCCTTGTTGAGGCGGATCTTGACGTGACCTGCTCTCGTCCACATTTCGAGTTCGGAATTGGAGTCAAGTAGTCGTCCAGCGTTTTCCGATGACCACATGTTGATGCTTCGGTATGGGAGTGAATAAACTTCGACCTTCTTGCCTGTCATTCCTTGGGCATCGCGGACTATCAACCGTTTGGTAGTGAAAATTGCCGAGTCGCGGAACGTCTTGAACGCAGCAACGGCTTGCTCGCCGTCAAGTAGGAGTTCGGTGACATCGTTTGGGATTGGAATTTCCTGGATGAATGTCCATGAGGTGATTGG
>DAONBX010000047.1:0-15160 GCA_035401705.1 Aeromicrobium sp. | reverse complement strand
GCCTGGCCAGATCATCAATCGAGAGTTGGCTCAAGTCGTGGTCGTTGGCGCAAGTGCCGCATGGATTGGTTTGGCGCCGCTGCTATTCCTAGGGGCAAGAGAGTCCACGAACGGGACGCTGGACCCACTTGTTGCGCTAACTGTCCTAGTCTGCCTCTCCAGCGCGATTCTGTTTGGCTACATGCTCGGCCTTCTCGGTCGGAGCGCGTTATGGGCACCGGTGTCATTCGCGGCTGTCTTCTTCTACTTGGCGCTTGCGGGCACAGAATCCTACGTCGGTGCAGTTGTCCTGCCGTTCGATCTTGTGCCCGGTCAAGTGATTACAACACGAAGTGTGGTTTACCGGTTCGTGATCTACTGCCTGATCGGATTAGCTGCTTGGCATGGCGCACGGTACTTGCGTGCGACGGCTAAGGCGCGTCCTCCAGTCACCTTGATCGTGTTGGCGCTATTGGCAGTCGGAGCCGCCGTCGCGCCAATCTGGCGTCCGATTCCGCTTGTTGCCTACGAAACCAGTCCGCCCAAGACGTGCAGAACCGTGCATGGAATTTTGTACTGCGTCCACCAGGAGAATCGGGCCCAACTCACCCCGATAATCCAAGCCAGTCAGACGGTCCTCGCGCGCTACTCGCCGACTCGGCCTCCTCAGTTGACCGCCATCTATGACACCGGCCTGCGAGGCACGGTTCCGCAAGATCCCGACACCACCTTCTGGACGGCGATCGCCCCACCGCCCATGCAAGCCCCCAGTGAGTCTGCCGCCACGGATCTTGCATTTGCACTTACCACCACTGAGGCCTGCGAAAATGGGCAGAATTCCTCATCGGCAGCGCAAGCGCAACGGTTCGTCACGAGTTGGCTAAGCGCTGGGGTCGATGGACAGACAGCGACGCCCGACTACGACGGGGGTGGCTCGCCCCTGCCAGAGTTGTTCGGCACCATGACAAAGTCACAGATTCACAACTGGTTCGCGAAGAACGGTGAGCGCCTGCGAAACTGCAGAGTAAACGCCGAGGACCTGCCCAGATGAAACTGATTCTCCCTATTCTCAAGACTCGCCAAGTTTCCATTTATCTAGTCGCACTCGTGCTGTGCTGCGCCTCAGTGGCTTTCGCCAATGTTGGATTCGGTATACAACTCAATTCGATGAGAAGCCCCCAATATGTAGTCTGGGGAATCTTGGTCCTCTTTGTTATTGCGATCGCGGGCGCGATTCTTTTGAGGCCACGTTTTTGGGAATGGGAACGCGAACCAAACAGCCGAGCAAAAATCGTCGCGGGATGCTTTGCCGCCGTCGCATGTCTCGCGCCGGTCCTAGTTGTCGCTTGCCAACACCTCTACCTCATCGGCACAGTCCCTGCCAGTAGCAGAGTGGACTTTGATCCGGGCCCGCTTTACAGCAATGCGATGGTAATCGGGGGGCTCACCTTGCTCCTAGCAGCATTCATTGGTCCAGCGTTGGGAAGCGTAATTACTTTTGTTGGATACCTAGGTCTACTAGTTGTCCGTTCGTGGTTGGCAGACGTCGCTTTTATCCCCATCTATGACGACCGCGGGCAGAGCCATTTCCCTCAGGCAACTGTCATTGTCTTGCTCGCAATTGCCGCACACGCTTGGTTTCGGGGTTCAACAGCTTGGGCGTGGAGACTCTTCCAACGCGAACACTGACGCTGGCGCGATCGACACCAGACTGACTTCGCGGGCGGCGAACTTGTTTTTCTTCTTGTCGGTGGTTCCGAGTTCGACGGTGTACTTCTGGCCAGAGCGGATCTCAAACCAGTTTTCCGACTTTTCGCGACAGGGGTCGTTTCGGCCGTTATTGGGCGACAGTTTGGGTTTCGTGATGTGCGACTCCGGTGCGGTGCTTGCTGGTTCAGTCCTTCGGCTTTGGGCCGCTAGCTTTGCTCGGTTCAGCAGGTGAGCCCATCACGGCATCGACAAGTTCGAGCGCGTTTTCATGGTCGAGCCCATCGGTGTCGAGTTCCCAAAGTTCGTCGCTGTACCAATCGCGTTCGGCCTCAGGGTGAGTGCCGATTACTCCAACCGTGCCTTCGCCCAGTGGCCTAACCAACGCGTTGACTTGTCCGCTGGCAAAACGAGACAGGATCTTCTCGCCGGGCACCCCCGAAGGGATCAGATACGGGGGATCTTGCGCGAAATGCAACCGGGTGCCTTCGCCCCACGTCACTTGCAGCACGGTGTCGTCAACCGTCGTGGTCGTTGCGTCCGGCAGCGCGGTGTAGGAGTCGGTGTTTCCCGGCAGGAGCAGGCCCATGCCGGGGTCGGAGCCAGCTAGGTAGGCGCCCATACAGAATCCGAGGTAGCGCCCGCCGCCTTCGACAAAGTCGCGGATCGCGCGCGTCGCAGGTTGACCCAGGTCGGCCATCGCCTCGGCCACGTCGTCCCCGCCGCCCGGCTGTACATAAAGGTCGGCACCCGAAAGTGTCTCGTGGGTAGCTTCTGACTCTTCGTCGGGGCCGACAAACTGCACCTCGAAATCATGGTCTGACGAGGCCAGTATCGCCGCCACCGACTCCGCGCATCCGTCACAGCTTGCTGGTCCCCGGTAGACCAGGGCCACGGGTGGGCCTTCGGCAGGCACTTCGCCGCAACCGGTGAGCGACAGCAGTGCGCCCGTGATAACCCCGGCGATTGCGTATGCGCGAGTCGTGGTCATGCCGATCATTTACCCACGTTTGTTGCAATGCCGACCGGTCGGGTCCTGAAACTGGATGAAGGGCCAGGGCGTCTTGGGGTCGGCAGGCCCAAGGCTCCTCGAGTTCCGGGTGTCTACGATCTGGTGACCACCGGTCGGAGCCGATATGAGTTGGCTTTGCGTTGGCCCTTGTAGAGGTATCGAGCAGTATTTCGTCTGGAAAGCCGGGGTCGCGTACCAGTTTGTCACCCTTTCGCGGCAACAAATTGTGCAACTACTTTGTCCATCCGTACGGTTGGGTTTGGGTGCCGTTGGCCTAGCAAATGCGGTGCGTCTTGGGTGGGAACGGGTTGGTGGCTGGCTTGCTTGTCGCGGCCGCGCTTCCCGCAGCCGCGATCGCCATCCCGGCACAACGGAGGTGGCGATGAGTCGGTTAGGCAACATGGCGATCCTTTGCCGGATACTGGGGTGAACTTGGTTGGTTCGGTTTCATTATTGTGCCGCCGCCTAGCAATCGGTAGCCGACGGGATTAGGTGGAGAGCGCCAAATCCGTTGGTCGTGGGAGATTCAAACAAGGGCGATCTTCGAAGAGCCATTCTGAGCGTTTGGTTCGGAGCGGTTTTGGCAACTTGGCAATCTGCACGGATGAAAATCGCTAGGCTGGGCCAATGAGCGAAAGTGGTTTGACTCCACCCAGTTCTCCTGGCACTTCCGACGGAAGTACTCCGTCGATTCCGCCAGCCGCCTTGAGTATTGGTCTTGTGACCCTGTCGCTTATCGCTGCTCTCGTGTCTATGGTCACTGAAGTAAGCCTTCTCAGTGGGATGGGGACAGTTTGGGCTTGTGCGGGCGTGACGGTATTTGCATTTGTGCTGGGGCTGGCCACGAAACGCCGGGTCATCATCTCGGCAATTTTGGGGATACTCATGGCGCTCACACTCGCGCAAGCTATCTACTATCAGGTGGAAATCGAAAAGAAGCGCGATGAATTGAGTCAGATCTTCGAAGACTGATCGGCGACTACGTAGTTCAGGTTCAGTAGGCCGGGTTGCTTGGGTACTGCTTCCTGGTACCGAAATACTGCAGTAGTTCAAGTGTTGGGCCGCGTGCTGTGCACTTTGTGCCGCGATGCCTCGGTTGGCTGTTCATGCCGGGTAAACGGACTCCGGTGCTGCGCCAGAGGATTCCTGGAAATATGCCCCTTTGTGACAGCATAGATCGCTTAGGAACATCGTCTCGGCGCCGGACCAAAACTAGGTGAATTTCTGCTCGATTGGTCTAGGTTGACCCTGCTAATGGCACTTGTCCAGCATGCACTTGCACTCAATGTCCTCGTGCAGGTTCAGCACGGTTGAGATTGCTTCGGCATGCAGCGACCCATTGACATGAGTTGGCACTTCTCGTTTGGGTTGTCGAATTTCCCTTTTTGAATCACGTAGGCATCCGTATCTCGGTTGGTGTCTGCTGTCGCCGATACGGTCGAGGGAAAGGCGAAACCCCGGCGATGTGGCCGAAGCCAGTGATCGTTCCGGGGTCTTCGGAGAAGATATTACCGGAAGAGCAGCGTGTGACCAATCAGGTAGGAAACACCGGTAATGATGCCGCTGCAACCCGTGACTATGCCGGACTCTCCCAACTGCTGACATCCGAGCGACTTGGTTCTTACCAGCAGTGGAGTGGTGGCGACGTCGCTGCGGCGTTTGCGCTCTATGAGTGGAACATGGCCGCGGCCGCGGCTATTACACACACCACCGGGATGGTGGAGGTCATCGTTCGCAATGCGATGGACAGGGAGTTGAAATCTCTAGCTGGGGTGCGCGGCTGGTCGACATGGTTCGACGGTGCGCCTCTCGACCGGCGAGGACAGGACGATATTAGGAAGGCGCGTAAACGTGCTCGGCGACCTACGAACCAGTCCGAACAGCACGGCAAGGTCGTGGCTGAACTGACCCTCGGTTTCTGGCGCTACCTCGCTGCGTCCCGCTACCTCACGGTGTTGTGGATTCCTGCTCTCTTCCGAGCATTCCCGAATGGTCCTCCAGATTGTTGCGACACTGACGCAACAATCTGGATTACTCCGCTCTCTGCCATCGTTTGGGCTGCGGGGGGAGGTTTGATGCGCCAACACGACGAGCCCGTATCTGCGCCAGCAGGCCCACAACCCGGTCGACTGTTGGCCGGCGGAGCAGGGGCGCTGGCGGAGACCAAAGAGCAACACATGCCGATCCTGCTGAGTGTCGGCTACGCCGCCTGCCGCTGGCGCCAATAGGTCGGGGTTGCTCTCGGGTCGCAACTCCTTGGGTCACTACAAGCTTGATTTGAGCCGGATCCAGGCCGTTTATGATCGGCTGAAGACGCTGCTTGACACGGGTTCCCGACGAATTAGTATCAAGAGTTCGCTACTAGCGGCCGGCTTTAGCCAGCCTCTGAGACCAGTGGCAGCAGCTGTGCCCTAGTCGGCCGGTCCGGGCCCATCGAAAACACTGCATGGCCGTCGGAGACGATTACCTGCGCGATGGCGTCGAGATTTCCGAGTACGTCAGCTGCAAGCTTGGCGAAGTCGAGCAGGTAGCCCCGAACAACTATCACCGACGGGTTGGTCGCGCGTTGGGACGCGAGATATTTCGTCAGCCGCTTATCGGCCGTGAGGAGGACAGCGTTGTGCTGCCTGCACCACTCGAAGAGATCTTCGTCGTCGGTGCGTTCCATCCCGAGAGCGCTGGTGTGCTGTGCATCCTGGCCAGCGGTCGTGAGTCGACCAGCGAGCGACGCCGGGAGATTCTGGTCGACGAGGAACTTCACGCTGGCTTTGCAGTCGGCAGGTAGAAGTCGCGATCGGCTAGAGCCGCCGCGTACCCGAGAACCTGATGAACGTCCTCAACCTCAAGGAAGTCGAAGTGCGTGTGGATCTCGTCGAACGTCTTGCCGGCGGCCAGGAGTTCAAGCAACTGCTGAGCGCTGAATCGGTGGCCGCGGATGCACGGCTGCCCGCCCAGCTTTCCCGGCTCCACGGTGAGCCGGTCAAAGCCGGGCACGGTGTTCGTCATGGCACCAGAGTCTACGCGGGATTCCCTGTCCATGCAGGGCGCTCGGACGGGCGTCTCGGTTGAGGTCGCCGTAGGCTCAATGCATAGGCCGAGAGGTACCTGACGTAGGGGTGCGCCAGCACGCCGACAATCCGGTCGATTGGTGGCCGTGGAGTCCTGAGGCGCTGGCCGCGGCCAAAGACCAAGACAAGCCGATCTTGTTGAGCGTCGGCTACGCGCCGCCTGCCATTTGCGCCGCGAAAGAGCCGGGTAGGCGGTCATTGGCGAGTTTTGACGAAACCGCAGGTCAGGCGTGGTAGGCGTGCCACCTCGGTTCATGGTGTATCGCTGCGGGACACCGTTTCCGTGAAACTTTGCATCACTTGATTGCATTTCTCGGGTGTCCGCGCCCTCGTGGTGTCGGTCGCCGTCGATATCTTTTGCGCCGATGGTGAATTCGAAGAAACGGAAGAACGCCCCGGCGCCGAGTGTGCGCACGGGGCCTTCTCCTGACGACGTGCATGACATCGTCTACTGCAAGCGTCACGTCAAAAACGACCCCGATCAGGCCGAGCCCGGTCGCGATGCGCTGCGCTCCTGGCCGACCTCGGTCCGCGCGAAGGCCAACGCCATCCTCATCGCCGTTGCCGCGGCCCCGCCGAAACGGTTCGCCGGCGGTGGCTACTGGGAGGCCATGAAGGGCGACATGAGCGGATGGTTCGAGGTCCGCATCGACGGACCGAGACGCCACCACTATCGCTTGTTCTGCCTACTCGACTACGAGGCAAACGGGCAGAAGAAGCCGCTGCTCGTGGTGGTCGACGGACGTGACAAGCCGTTCCGTACGACGTTGAACCACGCCGACTACGCGTCGGTGTGCTCGATGGGCGAGGAGTACCTGAGCCGCAACCCGCGCTCGATCGGCTGAGGCTACGCCGGAACCTTGGATCGGGTCCGTAACTCGTGAAGGTGGCGGGCAAGCCCCGCCGGGTCAGCGGCCCGTCCAGCCAAGAGAGGCTCGGTGACCTTCGTCCGCTCGTCGTCACCGAGTGGTTCGATGGTGATCCTCATCCCGAGAGCTGCTGCGACCTCGGCCAATGTGCCAAGAGTGGGGTTCGACTTGTCTGAGGCGAAGAGGCGTCGGATCGTCGCCGGCTCGACCTGGATGGCGCGAGCAAGCTCGGCCTTGGACAGTCCAGCTGCATCGCGGGCGTCATCGAGCGCGTTAACCACCTTGTCGATGGTGGCGATGCGCATGGACTCGACGACGAACTCCCGGAGGAACTCAGGGTCCTCAAGGTCGCGTGCAAGGTCATCCCAGAAGGCGCTGCTGCCGGTCATGTCGATAACTCCTCTCCAATTGGAGAGCGTACCATATATGTTACGTACGTTCGAGGATGGGTTACCGAGCGAACTGAACCTGATAGAACTCGAAGTCTCGTGAGGTTGCAATTCTGGCCCACCGCAGGCTTCGCGCGATGCGCCATCGCCGTCGACTTTAGGCTGGGGGAGTGAAAGGTCTCGCCGCCGCGACCAGTCCTTACCTTCGCCAGCACGCCGACAACCCAGTCGATTGGTGGCAGTGGGGGCCAGAGGCGCTGGCGGCGGCCAAGGACCAAGACAAGCCGATCTTGCTGAGCGTCGGCTACGCGGCCTGCCACTGGTGCCACGAGGTTGCTGCTTAGGCGGTCATTTACGGTTTTCGACAAAACCGCAGGTCAGAGCGGGTTTGGTTTGTCGCGGGGTGTCACGCCGTATCGCCGTTGGACACCGTTTCCAGGAAAGTTTGCATCACTTGTTTGCATCACTCGGGCGCCCGCCTCCCGGTTGATGTCGGTGTCTGCTGGAACACTCGAGACATGACTGAGCCGACTCCGCCAGATGGCGAGCGTGACCGGAATCCAGCGCGACGGGGCCAAGACGAGCCCGAGGTCGCGTTGGATCTGGTCGAGCGGGTGTCGGCTCTTGTCGACGAGGCCCGTGAGGCGGTTGCGTCCTTTGCCAATGCAACCACCACCTTCGCCTACTGGCGCGTGGGTGTCCTGGTCGATGGGGAGGTCCTCGACCGGGAGCGCGCCGACTACGGAGCTCAGACTGTCGTGACGCTGTCACGAGAATTGGTCGACCGCTACGGCATGAACTTCGAGGAGAAGAACTTGCGACGGATGGTCCAGTTCGCTCGGCTGTTCCCGGACCCTGAGATTGTCGTGACGCTGTCACGACAATTGAGTTGGTCGCACATTCTCGCGCTCTTGCCGCTGCGGAGCCCCGAGGCGCGGAGTTTCTACGCCGAGCAGGCCGCTACTTCTCGATGGACCGTCCGCGAGCTTCGGAGCGCTATCCAGCGGAAGGCGTTCGAACGGCGCGAGATCGCTGACTCCCAGGTCGGGCCGGGGTCGTTGGTCCCAGCCGACACCTTCAGCGATCCGTACTTGCTCGACTTCCTCGGCCTCCACGACGACTTCTTGGAGGCCGACCTGGAGGCAGCGATCCTCCGGGAGCTGGAGTCGTTTCTCCTAGAGGTCGGTCGAGGCTTCACCTTCGTCGAGCGCCAGAAGCGCATGATCATCGACGACACCGACTTCCACCTGGACCTGCTGCTCTATCACCGCCCGCTGAAGCGGCTCGTGGCAGTCGAACTGAAGACCGGCAAGTTCGACCCGCGTTACGAGGGCCAGATGAAGTTGTACCTGAAGTGGCTCGACCGCTACGAGCGTCAACCAGGCGAAGAAGCGCCGATCGGCCTGATCTTGTGCACCGAGGCCAGCCGTGAGCAGGTCGAACTCTTGGAGATGCACAAGGACGGCATCGTCGTAGCTGAGTATTGGACCGAGTTGCCGTCGCGGGAGGAGTTGGAGCAGCGTCTCCGGACGATCCTCCGCGACGCGCGTGAGCGGCTGGCCCGGCGAGAACTGCCTTCAGTTCGCGACGACGATTGAGTCGGGGAGTTTGGCCGAACTGGCTCAGTGCTGCTCAGAGAGAAACCTGCTTGTTCCAATCTCGGATATGCATGCCGATCCGTTCGGCGTCTGGCATCGCCAGGAACCCGCTGTGCGTGATCACGTTGCGCGATCGCTCCAAGGTGGAGAATAGTGCCGTCGCCCAGTCCACGCGCGGCACGTAGGCCTCGAAGTGCTCCCACTTCTGCTGGATGATTTGCGGGAGGTGGCTCAAACCGGTGTAGCTCAGGAGGTCATCACCGCGGACGCCATGCCACTTGACCTTCTCCTCGTCGGCGCGGCGGGTATCCACGAACTTGCGGATCTTCTCGGAGACACCCCTGTCCCACCAATCCTCACCGTGGGTGTCCATCAGGACCTTCTTGATGAACCGCCTCACCGACATCTCGAACGCAGAGATTGCGGTATACACGGTCGACATCAGCCTTGCCTGCTTCAACAGGTCTTCGTCGAATAGCTTGCTGACCTCAATTTGGTCTAGGTCGACCACCTTTGCGCCCAGGCGCCTTGCCTCGGCAACCGCCGTGGCATCTAGGTCGTCGTTCGCCCCCGACCCGCGAAGCGTCGCGATGGTGCAGTTCTTGACCTCGGAGATCGACATCTCTTGGGCACTGCGGTTGACGCGGAACAGGTCCTCGTAGGCGTCTCGGATGCCCCTGCCAGTACGAGTGCAGACTGGGTCTGGTCAAGGTATCGGTGGCAACGCGAGAGGGGTACGCCCGAGTCATCCAGAAATCCGAGGGCCTTCAGGACGTTGATGACTGCCCGGACATTTGAGTTCTGATAGCCGATGCCTTCGAGGAATTTCTGGGTGAAGCGTGGCGGTGCCTGTGCTGCCTGTATGGCCTTCAAAACGTCGCCGCTTAGACGGTCATTGACGGTTTTCGACAAAACCGCAGGTCAGAGCGGGTTTGGTTTGCCGCGGTGTGTCACGCCGTATCGCCGTTGGACACAGTTTCCAGGAAAGTTTGCATCACTTGTTTGCATCACTTGGGTCGCCGAAGTTCCCTCGAAGCATGTGCTATTTCGTATCTTCTTGATACGCGCTCGCACACGACTATTGCCGAGACCAATTGTCTGGCGCTGAGGCCCGACAGGTAGTCCTGCCCTTCGGCATCCATCGCTTCTACTGGAAAATTTTACTGCAAAATGTGTTCTACAGTCGCTCGAGGCACCGTCCAGAAAGCGCTTGGCGCTTAGGGCCCCTGACCATCCCATTCGACGTATTGAAGGACCTGACACGTCTCGAAAACATATTGATTTCCGGGCAGTTTCTTCATGTGTTGCGTATTTGCAACAGCCTCGTAGAATGTTGGGCATGGACTTGGCAGAACGCATCTCGACGCTGCGCCGCGTGAACGGGCTGAGCGCTCGTCAACTCGCGGCGCTGGTTGACGTTGCCCCGACCACCGTCACGCGGATTGAGTCCGGTGCGGTGAGCCCGTCGTTCGACCTCGCGCAGGAGATTCTGACGGTATTGGGGGAACCGATCGGCTTCACGGGCACCGCGGACGTCGGTGCGATCGCAACCGCACGCCTTGCGCTCGACCCGGAACTTGGCGTGGCGTCGACTGCAGGCGTCGCGCTGTGGCGGCAGCGCTGGGCGCGCATCGGACTCATCGATGGCGACGGCCGGGCGGTCGCCGGGAAGGAAGCGGATCTGTTGTTTCGTGCGGGGCGCGCAGCGCGCCTGACGCGGCGAGCCGGAGCAGTGGACTTCGCGGCGGGACCGACTGCAGGTCAGATCGCTGAGTATCTTCGCAGGGCCGGTATCGACTACGCACTCACCGGTGATGCCGGAGCCAACCGGTACCGATCGAGCGCCGGTGAGGCATGGCCGGTTCTCTACGTCGAAGACGTGGCTCGTGCCGCCGAAGCCGCCGGTCTCGCGCGCAAGGAGCCCGGCTCGTTCGGCATGCGGGTGACGCTGATCCCGTTCGACGGCGTGAGCGAGGTCGGCCGCGTCGACATCGCCGGCGTCACGGTCGTCGCTCGCGATCAGGTCGTGATCGACGCCTACGGTGGCATCGACCGCATGGGCGAGCAGGCTGACATTCTCATGGGGAGGCGGGTCGCGTGAAGGCCTACAAGGAGCCCCGCACCGAAATCGAGTGGAGCCGCCGCGCGATCATCAACGTCGTCGAGGTTCTCCAGGTCCACGCTGAGTCGCTGACCTTAATCGGCGCTCATGCAGTCCTACTGAGGACGATGGACCTCGATGTCCCCCGGATGCCGACCGGCGACGGCGACCTTGGCGTGACGCCGGGGCTGGTCGGCGACGTCCCGAGCATCGAGGCCCTCCTTGCCGACGCTGGCTACGAGCACCGCACAACAGCTCGTCCTGGACTGTGGGGCCGGACGGCCTACGACGAGGCCGATGGCCCGCGATCGTTCCGCGAGAAGATCGATCTGCTCGCTCCGCATGGGTTGTCCGGAACAGCAAGTCGGACCAGGCGCGGCGTTCCTGCTCTCCAGCAGGCCCACGGCAAGCAAGCCGTTGGCAACGCTCGGGGCCTCGAACTCGCTGCCTTCAACCGATCGCTCGTGACGATCACCGACTTCGCCGACCCGCGGCTGACAGCTGACCTCCACGTCGCCAAGATCCCGGCGCTCATCCTGGCCAAGGGCTCGAAGATCGGCGAACGGCTGCGGGAGCCGCGCAAGGGACCAGTTCGGGACAAGGATCTGGGCGACCTGTGGCGACTGATGGCAGTCGCTGATCCAGAGGAGACCGTCAGCGTGATTGGGGAGTTTGTGGATCACCCCGAAGTCGGGACTGACGTCAGGCAGAGCTTCAAGTGGACCGCCGAGGTCTTGACCGACCCATTGAGCCCCGAACGCGCCAAGTCCGCCTTCGATAAGTTCGTCGATCCGGTCGCTATCGATCGGCTCTTTGGGCTGTGGCGGGACGCGCTGGTTGGGTGAGGGGCCCCGCAGTGGGCCCGAGTCTGCCGCGCGCCACCTGCGCCGGCTTCTAGAGATGCGCCATCGCCACCCTCTCTAGGCTGGGGGAGTGAATCGTCTCGCCGCCGCGACCAGTCCTTACCTTCGCCAGCACGCCGACAACCCAGTCGATTGGTGGCAGTGGGGGCCAGAGGCGCTGGCGGCGGCCAAAGATCAAGACAAGCCGATCTTGCTGAGCGTCGGCTACGCTGCCTGCCACTGGTGCCACGTGATGGCTCACGAGTCGTTCGAGGACGCGGCGACTGCGGCGTACATGAACGAGCACTTCATCAACATCAAGGTCGACCGCGAGGAACGACCAGACATCGACGCGGTCTACATGCGCGCCACCCAAGCGATGACGGGGCAGGGCGGCTGGCCGATGACCTGCGTGCTCACCCCCGAAGGTGAGCCGTTCTTCGCCGGTACCTACTTTCCGCCCGAGCCGCGCGGCAACCATCCGGCGTTCACCCAAATCCTGCAAGCGCTCGCTGACGCGTGGCAGAACCGGCGTGCCCAAGTACTCGAATCGGCCGGCCAGATCCGCCAATTCCTTGCCGCCGAAGAAACCAGTGAACCGAACCCGATCGGCCAAGCAGAACTCGACACCGCGGCCCAAACGCTGCTCAGTCAAGCCGACCGCCAAGCCGGCGGGTTTGGCGCCGCCCCGAAGTTCCCGCCGTCGATGGTGCTGGAGTTTTTGCTGCGCTACCAAGACCGAACCGGCGACACCCAAGCCGCAGAAGTGATTGCTGAAACTTTCGAGGCGATGGCCCGCGGCGGCCTCTACGACCAACTCGGCGGCGGTTTCGCCCGCTACAGCGTCGACCGGTTCTGGCGGGTGCCGCACTTTGAAAAAATGCTCTACGACAACGCACTGCTGCTGCGGGCCTACCTGCACTGGTGGCGCTCCCTGCCGGCCGACTCGGCCCACCGGCCGCTCGCCGAACGCGTTTGCCACGAAACGGCCGACTTCATCCTGACCGAACTTCGCACCGAACAAGGCGGGTTCGCCTCGGCGCTGGACGCCGACAGCGAAGGCCACGAAGGTACCTATTACGTCTGGGGCCCCTACCAACTCAGCAAGGTACTCGGCGCCACGGACGCGCCGTGGGCGGTCGAACTGCTCGGCGTCACCGGAACCGGCACCTTCGAACGCGGACTGTCGACCCTGCAGTTGCGAAAAGACCCCGACGACCCGCAACGCTGGGCACAAATCAAGGCGAAACTGTTGGAGTTTCGCGCTAAACGCGAACGGCCCGAACGCGACGACAAGGTCGTGGCCGCCTGGAACGGCTACGCGATCACCGCACTGGCCGAGACCGGCATCTTGCTGCAGCGCCCAGACCTCGCAACCGCGAGCCAGGAAGCGGCCGAACTGTTGTGGAACCTGCACATCGAACCCGGTTTCGTGCGCACGTCACTTGCCGGTGAGCGGTCCCAAAACGCCGCCGTCTTAGAAGACTACGGCGCCGGACTCGAAGCGTTTGTGGCCGTCCTTGGCGCAACCGGCGACCCAGTCTGGCTAGACCGCGCTCGCCACCTCGCTGACCAAATCGAAGCCAAATTCACCTCCGAAACCGGCGGCTGGTTCGACACCGCCAGCGACGCCGAAGAGCTGCTAGTTCGCCCGCGAGACCTGACCGACAACGCCGTCCCATCCGGCTCGGCGGCTACCGTTCACGGACTACTCGCCCTGGCGGCAGTCACCGGCGAACACCGCTACCGCGAAGCGGCGGTGGCCGGAATTGAACAAGCCGCTGATATCGCCACCGGCGCACCTCGGTTCGCCGGCTGGACGCTCGCCGCGGCCGAAGCAGTCCTAGCCGGCCCGGCCGAAGTCGCGGTAGTGGGCGAGGTGGGCGGGCCAATGCACCGGGCGGCGCTTGCGCTAACCACTCCCGGCGCGGTCGTGGTGGCAAGCGAAACCGCAAGCGAAGTGCCGCTACTAGCAGGCCGCACCGCAATCAAGGGTAAACCTACGGCTTACGTGTGCCGAGATTTCGTGTGTTCGCTACCGGTCACCGACCCGGCAAAACTAGTTGGCTAGTTGGAGCTGTAGACCAGCAGGCTCACGCCGATGTAGTGCACGATGAATGCCGCGATAGTGAAGGCGTGAAACACCTCGTGATAGCCGAACCACTTCGGATTCGGGTCGGGCCACTTGAACCCGTAAACCAGCGCACCGATCGTGTAAAGCAAGCCGCCGATGGACAACATGGCGAACTCGGCTGTCGTGGCGGTGACGTAGAAATCGGGTAGGTAGATCAGCGCGGCCCAACCGAGCGCCAAGTACAGCGGCACGTAAACCCAACGTGGCGCGCTTAGCCAAAACACCTTGAACAGCACGCCCAAAATCGCGCCGCCCCACACCAACGTCAGCAGGATCGTCGCCTGTTTGGTGTCCAGCAACAAAATGCTGAACGGCGTATACGAACCGGCGATCATTACGAAAATGTTCGAGTGATCCAGGCGCCGCAGGATCTGCTTGACGCTCTCGCGCCACGGAACCGTGTGATAGACCGCGCTGACGCCAAACAACAACAGTGCGCTAAGCATAAAGATAGCCACCGCGATCCGAGCATTGCGCGACTCGGTCAACACCAGCAGGACTAGAAACGAGATCAACGCCAAGGGAGCAGTGGCAGCGTGCAACCAGCCGCGCAACTTCGGTTTGATGTCCTCGACAGTTTCGCGAATCCGCTCGCCAAACTCGTCGAGTTTGGAGTCTGGCTTGGATTCGGTCATAGGACAACGATAACCGTGGCCAAGACCAATCTCTGACGCGTGGGTGCGTCCCCGCTCACCGGCAGCTACCTTCGGCGTACGCTGGCGCCATGGCGGTCAGCGATCTGCTCTACGGAGCCTATGAACGTCGGCTCGCAAAAGGTCTAGATCCGGCCAGGCTGCCGAAGCACGTAGGCGCGATCGTCGACGGTAACCGCCGGTGGGCAAAAGGCACCGGTGCCCAAGTCGACCACGGCTATCAAGCCGGCGCCGACAAGATCGCCGAGTTCTTGGGATGGTGTGACGAGCTCGGAGTCCAGATCGTCACGCTGTGGCTGTTGTCGACCGACAACCTTCGCCGTCCGGCCGAGGAGTTGGCGGCGCTGCTCGCGGTGATCGAACGACTCGTGGCCGAACTTTCCCAAGCCGGCTACCGGTTGAACCTAATCGGCAATCTTGACCTGCTGCCGACCGATTCGGCGCAGCGACTGAAGGGTTCTGCCGAACAGTCCAAAGTCAAAGATTCTGGCCTAGTGGTCAACGTTTGTGTCGGCTATGGCGGTCGCCAAGAACTCACCGACGCGATGCGGTCGCTGCTGCTCGCCGAAGCCAGTCAAGGCCGCACTTTGGCCGAGGTCGCCGAAACCCTCGAAGTAGACCACATTGCCGACCACCTCTACACCAAAGGCCAACCCGACCCGGACCTAGTGATCCGCACCTCGGGCGAGCAGCGCCTCAGCGGTTTCCTGCTGTGGCAAAGCGTGCATTCGGAGTTCTACTTCAGCGACGCGTTGTGGCCAGCCTTTCGCCGGGTCGATTTCCTGCGGGCGATGCGGTCCTATGCCGC
>DAONBX010000046.1:0-15193 GCA_035401705.1 Aeromicrobium sp. | reverse complement strand
CTTGTTTTCAGAGTTAGGGGTGCAAACGCGCCCAACCGAGATGAGCATGAGCATCGAGTGCAATGGATGCGGCCTCTCGTACGCCGGAGGCCGAGGATTTCGCAGCATCTTCGCGCAGCCTCGACGGCTCGCGGATCCTCGGTTTCTGCGCATGCTTATGCAGATTCCGCGCTTTCACAGAAAAGCGCGCCAACTACTCAACACTGGAAGCGAAATGACGTGGGGTGATTTCTTGAGCGAAGGAAGATTCAGCAATTACTTCATTCAGCACTTTGCGGTTCCACTTGTTTCGTGCGTCTGGTCCTGCGGCGACGAGGAAGCATTCGCATACCCCGCAAGACACCTTTTCGCTTTCCTGAACCACCACGGAATGCTCCAGGTGACCGGTTCGCCGACTTGGCAAACAGTCGTCGGTGGGTCCCACAGTTACGTTTCAAAGATAGAAAGCCGTATTGGGCAAGTCCGAACTGGTGACGCCGTGGCATCAGTCGAACGCTTCGAAAACCATATTGAGATTCGCACAACTTCGCGAACACACTCGTTCGACCGGGTAGTCGTCGCCACCCACGCGGACCAAGCGCTAGAGATTCTCGTTGATGCAACGCCCGAAGAAAAGGCACAGTTAGCAGCGATCGGATACTCGCGCAATGAGACCTGGTTGCACTCAGATTCCTCCTTGCTCCCACTTCCCTCTTCGCGGTCTCGGGCTTCGTGGAACTACCGCCTAGCCTCATGCAGTGGTGGAGCCGACAAGGTAGTTGTCAGCTATTGGATGAACCGGCTTCAAGGCATTGGGGAATCCCGGGACTACATCGTGACCCTAAACGCCACTGACAAGGTCGATCCAGAAACGGTTTCGGCGAAAATGACCTACTGGCACCCAGTTTTTACCTCCGAGGCAATAGCCGCAGCAGCGAAATTACGCACTTCAGGAGGACCCAGGCTGGCCTTCGCCGGCGCTCACCTCGGTTGGGGTTTTCACGAAGACGGCTGCCGATCTGGGGTCGAAGCGGCCGAGTCGTTCGGAGTGACCTGGTGACCACGACCTATCCCCTTCCGGAGGTGCCGTCGCTCGTGGTCGGCGAGGTAATCCACACCCGCCGGACCCCAATTTTCCACTCTTTCCGCTACCGCAGTTACCAATGGCTCGTCGACGTCGACCGGTTACCTCGCCTACCCTTCTGGTTGAGGCCGCTCGCCAGTTTTCGGGCCGAAGACCACCTTGCAGGGGGACAGTCTGGCAAGGGAATCCGTGGCGACCTCGAAGCATTCCTTGCAGAGCAAGAGATCGACCTGATGCCAGATCACCGGATCCTTATGCTCGCGAACGCGCGCGCACTCGGACACGTTTTCGATCCGCTAACCGTCTTTTGGGCCTTAGATGAAGACGGCGAATCCCTCGCCACCGTTTTCGAGGTGCACAACACCTACGGTGGTCGGCACAGTTACCTCCTGGAGTTCGGCGAAACGGACACCGCCCAGACGGAAAAGACCTTCTTCGTCTCGCCTTTTAACGACGTTTCGGGAACATACGAGATTCGACTCAGACTCGACTCGTCAAGCGTCTCAGTGACCGTGGGCTTGGACAGAGAAGGCTCACGAGTACTCACCGCGACCACTCGAGGTGTTCCGCAGCCAGCGACCCGCACATCGGTCGTTCGCGTGAGTCTGACCCACTTCCTAATGCCCCACCGGGTGAGCGCGCTCATTCGACTCCAAGGCATCAGGCTTTGGCTCCGACGACTTCCGCTTTTTCATCCTTCGGCCACCGCACGAGAGGCAACAAAATGACCGTCAACTGCCAAGACTTTGCGAACGAAACGAGCCTTCCCGTTGCCAGCCAAACTACGTGGACTTCCGGTCTGCGGGTGGCAGTTGCCAAACGAATCCTAAAATCCGCAATCAACCACGTTGGCGCGAACGTATACCTGGCCGATGGGACGAAGTTCTATCCAGACTCGACCCGGAGCCACCAAGGTCCGTCGTGCGTTTTGCAGAACCCCGACGGCTTTCTCACCAGATTGGCGCAAAGCCCGAAAATGGCAATTGGTGAGGGGTACACCGCCGGCGACTGGCGGCCGGGCAATGGCCAAGATCTTGCCGACTTCCTGACGCCCTTCGCCGAGAAACTAACCACGCTAATTCCAAGTTGGGTCCTGCGGTTCCGCAGACTAGTCGACCAGCGAATTCCGATCAATCAACTCGGCTCGATAGCTCACACGCGCGACAACATTTCTGCACACTACGACCTGAGCAACGAGATGTTCGCGGGTTTCCTTGACCCGAGCCTTAGCTACAGTTCGGCAAAATTCGATCCCGAACTTCCACTTGCCAAGCAAGACTTTCAGGAAGCTCAACTACGAAAGGTGAATGATGCCTTGGACCTAGCGCGCGTGGGGTCAGGCGACGAAATCCTTGAGATCGGCACGGGCTGGGGAACCCTCGCTATCGAAGCGGCGCGGCGCGGCGCTCGAGTCACCACTGTCACGTTGTCGGTAGAGCAAGCAGAACTGGCTCGCGAGCGGATCAATTCGGCAGGTTTCGGCTCCCAGGTCGACGTCCTGGTCCAGGATTACCGGAAGGTCGAGGGCAAGTTCGACGCTGTTGTGAGCATCGAAATGATCGAGGCCGTCGGCGAGCGCTACTGGCCTGAATACTTTGGAGCCTTGTCTAAGTTGTTACGTCCAGGCGGTGCCGTCTCGCTGCAGGCAATCCTGATGTCGCACGATCGTTACCGAGCCACCCGGAATTCATATGGCTGGATCCAGAAGCACATCTTCCCCGGGGGACTGATCCCATCGGCAGTTGCTATTACCGAAAATGCTCGAAACGCAGGCCTTGCCGTTACTCACTCCGAAGAATTCGGATCAGACTACGCCGAGACCCTTCGTCGCTGGAGATCTGCATTCATCGATGCCTGGCCAACAATCAAGTCCAACGAGTTCGATGAGCAGTTCCGACGTACTTGGGAGTTCTATCTGGCCTACTGCGAAGCTGGATTCCGCACGGGTTACCTAAGCGTCGCGCAGATCCGACTGGAGACAGTCCAATCGGAGAACCAATGAAAACAACCCTGATGTGGTTCCGCCGCGACCTTCGACTACGGGATCAGCCAGCGCTGGTCGCGGCGGCCAAGGGCGCCAACGTTCTGCCGGTTTTTGTTTTTGCAGAGCACAAATCTGGTCTCGACTCGCCTAAAGACCGGCTCGTCGCCTCGGTCGCAGCATTGCGCGAACAAACCGAGGGGTCGCTGGTTGTGCGCTTTGGCGATCCCGCTCAGATCCTGAACGAACTCGCCATTGAAGTGGGGGCTGTTGAAGTTCACATTTCAAGCGATGCGACGCCTAATGGCCGCGCCGAAGAGCGCCTAGTTGAGGAGCAACTTTCTACCGCAGGTATCGCCCTGGTCAGAACTGGAAGTTCGTATGCAGTGCAGCCTGGTCGTGTTACCAAGTCATCGGGAGAGCCCTATCGAGTCTTCACTCCTTTTCTAAAGGCTTGGCGGGAATTTGGCTGGAACGCACCTTTTGAACAGCCCTCGATCACCTGGGTGCGAGGCGTCCACTCCGACCGGCTGACCGAACCCGACGAGCAACCCGACGAGCAACCGGCCGGCGAGGAGGCCGCGATCATGCGCTGGCACGACTTCTGCAATGGCGACCTCGCCGGCTACTCGACCTCCCGCGACCGGCCCGACCTAAACCGGACTAGCCGACTTTCAACTGCGCTGAACTTGGGCGAGATTCACCCGCGAACTCTGCTGCATGACTTGGCAGAATTTGCCGAAATTGGCAGCGAAGCCGCGGGGATAGCCCGCGAAGATATTGACCGCTACATCGCTGAATTGGCGTGGCGAGAGTTCTATGCTGACGTGCTTTGGCATAACCCCGATTCGGCTTGGAACGACCTGCGTCCACAAATGCGAGCTATGCGCCATGACGAGGACGCCGATGCTCTCGAGGCGTGGAAATCTGGAGCGACTGGGTTTCCGTTCGTAGACGCTGGCATGCGTCAACTTCAGGCAGAAGGATGGATGCACAATCGCGTCCGGATGGTTGCGGCCAGCTTCCTAGTCAAAGACCTGCACATCTGGTGGCCAGCCGGGGCAAAGTATTTCCTAGAAAAACTCGACGACGGTGACCTCGCCTCGAACTCCCACAGTTGGCAGTGGGTGGCCGGCACTGGGACAGATGCGGCTCCCTACTTCAGGATCTTCAACCCGGTCGCTCAAGGCATTAAGTTTGATCCGCAAGGCGACTATGTCCGGCGCTGGGTGCCCGAGTTGCGCCACCTGCCCGGTGCTGCGGCGCACGAACCTTGGAAGCACCTAGCTGGTCTAGAGCACGGGTATCGGCAGAGAATTGTCGATCATGGCGAAGAACGGCTCGAGGCGCTGGAACGCCTAGCAGAATTGAAGGAGGCGAACCTATGAAGATCGGCCAACCCAAGAACTACGAGTTTCAAATCGACCTACCTCACCCGTTAGCCGAAGTTTTCGACTGGCACCGCAGGCCTGGAGCCTTTTCACGACTCGTGCCCCCTTGGCAGCCAACCAAAATCGGCGCCGAGGCAGCAAACCTCGCTGACGGCACAGCCATCCTTCTGCTGCCTGGCGGCCGAAAATGGGTCGCGCAACATCTTGGTGACGAGTTCGAAGATCAACACAGATTCGTCGACGAACTCGTCTCGCGGCCGTTTCTCGTCCCGGTTCCGTGGCGACATCGCCATGATTTCGACTCCCACCTTGGCGGCACCTCACTGGTGGATCGGGTGACAACGACCCTGCCTGCTCGGCTCGTGAAACCAATCTTTAGCTACCGCCACCGCCAGCTTTCCGACGACCTCTCGGCCCATCTGCTGACTGCTCACGAGCCACGACTAACGGTCGCCGTTACCGGCTCGTCCGGGCTGGTCGGGCGTGCACTTTGCGCGTTTCTCACCACTGGCGGCCACACGGTAATCCGGCTGGTCCGCCATGCTCCCACCGATCCGCTAGAACGCAGCTGGGACCCGTCGAGTCCGACTGTGGAGTTACTGCGCGGCGTCGATGCCGTCGTCCACCTCGCCGGTCAGCCCATTGCGGGAAGATTCAACGCTGAGCACAAGGAGCGAATTCGGAACTCTCGCGTGGAACCGACCCGCCTGCTTGCGCAAGCGGCCGATGTGGCCGGCGTTCGGTCCTTCGTAAGTGCGTCGGCGATTGGTTATTACGGCGCCGACCGGGGCGACGACCAACTGACCGAAAACTCCGAGCCCGGCAGCGACTTCCTCGCTCAAGTTGTCCAGGATTGGGAACAAGCCGCGCTTAGTTCAACCTCATCGAATATGAGAGTGGTGGCCGTTCGAACCGGAATTGTTCAAAGCCCCCGTGGCGGTGCGCTTCGACTGCAGCGGCCGCTGTTTTCCGCCGGGCTTGGTGGCCCGATGGGTTCTGGCTTGCAATGGCAATCATGGATTGCGGTCGATGATCTGGTCGATGTGTACCACCGGTGTCTAGTCGACGACGAGATCTGCGGACCGATAAATGCTGTTGCCCCCAACCCAGTAAGGCAACGGGAGTTCGCATCTGCGCTCGCCGCGGCACTGAAAAGACCCGCGGTGTTGCCAACTCCAAGATTCGGCCCCCGCCTGATCTTGGGCGCCGAAGGGGCCCGCGAGATTGCATTCGCAAACCAACGAGTCATCCCCCAAAAACTGCTCGACCGCAATCACCGGTTCCGATTCACTGAAGTTGAATCCGCGCTGCGGCACTTATTCGGAAACCTCGAGGGTGAATCCGACTCGGAAATATAACGGAGGATTGGATGTACTCGGACCGCGGAATCGATCGTCTTCTTGACCGGACGGTGGCCCTTGGCTACTCGCAGGTTGGTTATGCAATCCGGAGTCGAAAATGGCCTGCTCACGACCCCGGATCGAATGCACTCGCCGGCCAAAATGCTCTTGTCACCGGAGCGGGAGGTGGACTAGGAGAGGCCACCTCACTTGCTCTGGCACGCCTCGGCGCTCGGGTCCACCTGCTCGTTCGCAACCCAGAGCGAGCAGGTGGCGCGGTGGAACGAATCTCAGCCGAACTGGGCCGTACCGGGATAGTTGCCGACCTGGCTGTCGAGCAGTGCGATATTTCCAGTTCCGAAAGCATCGAACGCTTCGCCACTGATTTCGTGGCTGGAAAAAAGGGCAAGGGTCAACTCGATATTCTCGTCCACAATGCCGGAGTTATGCCACCAGAACGACTCGAATCCATGGATGGCCATGAACTTTCCTTGGCTACACATGTTCTTGGGCCGGCATTGCTTACTGAACGGCTGCTCCCGGTCCTGAAGCATTCCGAATGCGGCGCGCGAGTAATACTCGTATCCTCGGGCGGGATGTACACGCAGCCACTTGAAACCAACGATCCCGAATTCAACAATGGCGACTACTCCGGACCCGTCGCGTACGCCAGAACCAAGAGAATGCAAGTGGCGTTAACACCATTTTTCGACGCTCGCTGGAAGCCAGCCGATGTCTCGGTTTACTCAATGCACCCAGGCTGGGTAGACACTCCTGGAATCAGGGAATCACTGCCGCGCTTTCGAACTCTGACGAAGCCGCTCTTGCGAAGTCCAGATTCCGGTTCAGACACCACCGTTTGGCTTGCCGCAACTACCGAACGCCCGCCTTCAGGAACTTTTTGGCACGATCGCAAACAGCGCCCCACCAAGTTTTGGACGGCGAAAGAAACACCGGCCGAAGATACCGAAAAACTAAACTCGTGGGTCTGGGAGACTATCGAATCCCGTACTCGCGGGAAGCGCAAAACCACTTAACTCAAATGTTTCTATCGCGAAGGACACTGCCGTGCGCTTGATAATTGACCGCTTGGCCAGCTTCACCACCGGCAAAGTGTCCGCCTGGTTCGTCTTGGGCATCACTGTCTTACTTACCGGTGCGGTAATGGTGGCCGGGTCGACCACGGGCGCTGCGAGTTCAGCGCCTGATCCGCTACCGGCGGACGCCGAATCTGCGCAGGTGGCAAAACTTATGCAGGACTTTCCTGGTGGCGATTCCTTGCCTGCGGTTGCAGTCATCGAACGCGCTGGTGGGCTGACTGCGGCAGACCAAGCGTGGGTGGCCCAGGCCTCGAAGAGTTGGTCGCAGATCACAGGGAAGGACGTCTCGGCGCCAGTGCCAGCGCCTAGTGGCGAAGCCGAAATTGTCGCCATCGAGGTCGACGCGGCCGTCACCGGCCTAGACCTCACCGATCTGGTTGACGAGTTTCGTTCCGTCGCGAAGCAAGACCGCCCCGACGGCCTAAACGTTGAACTTACCGGCGGCGCGGCCTTCGCCGCTGATATATCTTCGGCCTTCGATGGGGCGAACTTTCGACTGCTTGCAGTCACGGCTTCGGTAGTTGCGATCTTGCTGATCTTGACCTACCGTTCACCGGTTCTGTGGCTTGTGCCGCTGATCGTGATTGCCGTCGCCGACCGCACCGCCTCGGTATTCACCGAACTGGTCGCCGACTGGCTGGGGCGCGGACTCGATGGCTCCACCGCCGGCATCACGAGCGTCCTCGTTTTTGGCGCAGGGACGAACTACGCCCTGCTGATGGTTTCTCGATATCGCGAAGAGTTGCGTCGGCATCAGCATCATCACGACGCTCTCGCCGCCGCGGTTCGTGGCTCGGCCGAGGCGATCTTGGCGAGCAACTTGACCGTGGTGCTCGCCTTGTTCATGTTGGTGTTTAGCGTCGCCCCAAATAGTCAGTCCTTGGGGATTTCAGCGGCCGTCGGGCTGCTTGTCGCGCTACTTTTCGCCCTGTTCACGTTGCCTGCTGCGCTCTCGATCTTTGGCCGCGGATTGTTTTGGCCGTTCATTCCCCGCAATGGCGAAAACCAGAAGTCACTCGACGGCGTCTGGTTCCGAATCGCCCGCGCCGTCGTCAGTCGGCCAGTCCAGGTACTAGTAGTTTCTGCGGCGATCTTGAGCTTTCTCGCCTCTGGTCTGCTCGTGGCAAAGGTGGGACTTTCGCAGACTGACCAGTTCCGGGTGGAGGCCGAGTCGGTCAACGGACTCCAGACTCTCGCCAAGCATTTCCCTGCCGGAGTCGCCGATCCGGTCACGATCATTGTTAGCAAAGAGAACGCAGCCGAGGCTATGACTCGAGCAGGCGAAGTCACTGGCGTTGACAGCGCAAGGCCGTCTGGCGAGACCGGCGATCTTGCCAAGATAACCGTGACCCTGACCGACCCTCCGGCCACCGCCGAAAGCATTGCGTCGATCAAATCGTTGCGTTCAGAACTCGCAGATTTGGACGCGCTCGTCGGGGGAAGCGTTGCGCAGGACTTCGACAGCCGAACTGGCGCAGAACGTGACCTGCGGGTGATCATTCCGCTGATCTTGGCGGTTGTGCTGCTCGTGCTTATTGCCGTGTTCAGGTCGATCCTGACGCCAGTGATTCTGATTTCGATCAACCTGATGAGTACGCTCGCGGCGATCGGTCTCGGCACCTGGGTGAGCATCGTTGTTTTCGGCTTCCCTGCCCTGGACGTGAGCACCCCTATCTACGCCTTCTTGTTCCTGTTTGCGCTTGGCATCGACTACACGGTGTTCTTGGTGCTTCGAGCCAAGGAGGAGACGGCCGAGTTGGGGACTGTTCGCGCGATGGTTCAAGCCGTCGGCCTCACCGGCGGGGTGATCACCAGCGCCGGAATCGTCTTAGCGTCGGTGTTCGCAGTCTTAGGGGTGCTGCCGCTGATCACCTTGACGCAGGTTGGCCTGATCGTGAGCCTTGGAATCTTGCTCGACACTTTCCTAGTTCGAACCCTCGTCGTGCCGGCCGTCTTCGCCCTCATCGGCGACAAGATTTGGTGGCCGGCCAGAGTTTCGACACCGACGTCCAACACCTGATCTCAGCGAGTACCCAGGCCCAGCATCTCGGCCGCGGACACCGCCGGAATCGACGTGGCGGCGCCGACGGCGAGGTTAGCCAGTTGGCCGCCGTGGGTGTTTAGGCCAAGCGCCATTGCTGGGTCGGCTCGGCAGGCGCCTTCCCAACCTTGGTCAGCTAGGCGCAGCACGTACGGCAGGGTCGCGTTCGTCAGCGCATAGGTGGAGGTGTTCGGGACAGCGCCGGGCATGTTTGCCACGCAGTAGAACGTCGAGTTGTGCACCCGGAACGTCGGGTCGGCGTGGGTGGTCGGCCGGGTGTCCTCGAAGCAGCCGCCCTGGTCGACGGCGATGTCGACTAGCACCGAACCTGGCTTCATTTGCGAGACGAGTTCGTTCGTGACGAGTTTGGGTGCGGCCGCTCCCGGGATCAGTACCGAACCGATGACGAGGTCGGGCGCGGACCTGCTCCTCGATCACCAACTGCGACGAGGCGAGCCCGTGGACGCGGTTGTTGTAGCGCCAAAACGACATTCGCAGTTTTGTCAGATCCGTGTCCAGAAGCGTCACGTCTGCGCCCATCCCGAGCGCGATGTTGGCCGCGTTCTGCCCTGAAACTCCGGCACCGATGATGACGACCCGCGCGTTCGCGACGCCGCCGACTCCACCGAGCAGCACCCCTCGCCCGCCCTCTGCTTTGAGCAGCGCGTGCGCACCGACTTGGGGCGCCAGACAGCCAGCGATTTCGGACATCGGATAAAGCAGCGGCAAGAACCCGGACGACGGCTGCACGGTCTCATAGGCGATCGCGGTTACCTGCTTGGCGAGCAATTCTTCGGTGAGCCGTTTGTCGGCGGCCAGATGCAAGTAGGTGAACAGGGTCAGCCCCGGTCGCAGCAGCCGGTATTCGGGCTCGATCGGCTCTTTCACCTTGAGGACGATGTCGGCCGCACCCCACGTCGATTCGGCGTCCGGCGCGATCTGCGCTCCCGCAGCAACGTACTGCTCGTCACTGATCTGCGAGCCCACCCCGGCACCGGCCTCGATCACGACCTCGTGAGACCTGGCCACGAGTTCGCGCACTCCAATCGGCGTGATCGCTACCCGAAATTCATTGTTTTTTACCTCTTTGGGGATCGCAATCGTCGACATCGGGCCTCCTTGGATTGGCCCTTTCGATTCAACACCCGCTTTGGCCGACTCGCTTGCTTTCGCGTTACTCAGTCGACCAATCGGGCCTGCAGGTGGCGAACAGCGAGCGCAACCTCGGCGAACGTAGTCGACAGTGGCGAGAGCCCCGCCCGGAGTCCGTTGGGGTTGCGGAAGTCGGGAATGACGCCGATTTCCCAGAGCTCGGCGACGATTCGGCGCATGTCGGGGTGCATCAGCAGGACGTGCCCGCCGCGTTCGCTCGCCGCTCGCGGCGACGCCATGGTCACCTGCGGCAGATAGGTGTCCGCGGCCCGAATCACGAAGTCGGTCAACTGGACCGATTTGGCTCTGATCCGGTCGAGTCCGGCTCGTTCAATCAACTCGAGCATGCCCATCAGTGGCAGCATCCCCAAGATGTTTGGCGTCCCACTCAACACGCGGCGAATTCCGGAAGAAGGGTGGTAGCCGGGGCCCATTGCAAACGGGTCCCGATGGCCCATCCAGCCGCTGATCGGTTGACTGAAGTCGTCGTGGAGTCGCCTGGCGACGTAACCGAACGCCGGCGATCCCGGTCCGCCGTTGAGGTACTTGTAGGTGCAGCCCACTGCCAAGTCGACGTCGGCGGCGTCGAGGTCGACTTCGACGACTCCCACCGAGTGGCACAGGTCCCACAGGATCAGAGCGCCGACTTCGTGGACGGCAGCCGTGATGGCCGGCAGGTCGGCGATATACGCCGACTTGTAGGAGACGTGGCTGAGTACTACGAGCGCGGTTTGCTCCGAGATGGCGCCCTGAACTTCGTCGACCGTGACGCCGGTGGCCGGGTCTGGTTCGAGCCAGCGGACGGTCAGGCCGCGTTCGGCGGCAACCGCTTCAACGATGTACCGGTCGGTGGGAAAGTTTTCGGTGTCGACCACGATTTCGCTGCGGTCACCGCCGAAGGCAACACCGGCGCGCACCATTTTGTAGAGCAAGACTGTGGTGGAGTCCGCGACCGCAGTTTGTCCGGTCGCAGCGCCCAAGACCAGGGTTCCGATCCGGTCCCCCACGGCCAACGGCCGCTCGAACCAGCGCTCGTCCCATGACCGGATGAGTCGCTCTCCCCATTCGGCTTCGACGAACTGGCGGTACTGTTCGCCGGTCGATTTGAGTGGCCGCCCCAACGAGTTCCCGTCGAGGTACGCCAGGACGCTCGCAGGTCGAACGAACTCGGCGGCGAACTTGGCCAGTGGGTCGACTGCATCGAGTTCGCGAGCCTGGCGGCCGAGGTCTGCGAGACCGGGATCGACGGGGTTGGCCATTTGGGTCCCTTCCGATAGTGATCCACCAGCATCGCACCGGCCATGGCGTTCGGCACGCCTAAACCTCAAAGAAAGACATCGAACGTTCACCAACCATAGGCTTGCCTTTCTTGATTCATTCAAGAAAAGGACTATAGTGGAGTCATGCTCACCAACCTCGACGTCGCCGCGGCCATCCGCACCGCCGGCCTCCGGGTGACCAAACAGCGCACCGCTGTCCTAACTGCCGTCAACGCGCATCCGCACGCCGACACCAGCGAAATCATCGACGGCGCCCGCCAGACGATCCCCGAACTGTCCCACCAAGCGGTTTATGACGCGCTGCGCGCGCTCACCGACGCTGGAATCGTTCGCTGCATTGAACCTGCCGGATCGACGGCACGCTACGAAACTCGCACCGGCGACAACCACCACCACGTGATCTGCCGCGGTTGCGGACAGATCGCTGACGTCGATTGCGCCGTCGGCGAGGCCCCCTGCCTGAGCCCCAGCCACAGTCACGGTTTCGTCATCGACGAAGCCGAGGTCGTCTACTGGGGCTACTGCCCAAACTGCGCTGAAACGGCAGCCACAAAGACCACCGAGACCAGCCCCAAGGTCTCCACGAAATCACCCACCACCTGAAAGGTCGACATGTCTGACAAGCCAGACGCCGTACTAAGCGACGTCAACGAACCCGATGCCGCCAAATGCCCGATGGGCGGAGACAGATTGCCGAACCCCGTTTCCGGTGACGCGAACCGCTCGTGGTGGCCAGAACGCCTCAACCTCAAGTTGCTGGCCAAGAACCCGGACGTCGCGAACCCGCTGGGCGGCGACTTCGACTACCCGACCGAGTTCAACAAGCTCGACTTGGCCGAGGTAAAGGCCGAAATCGCCGCCACCTTGACCGATTCGAAGGACTGGTGGCCGGCTGACTTCGGCAACTACGGCCCGTTCATGATCCGGATGGCTTGGCACAGCGCAGGCACCTACCGCGTGCAGGACGGCCGCGGCGGCGCCGGCACCGGCCAGCAGCGGTTCGCGCCACTGAACTCCTGGCCCGACAATGTCCTGCTCGACAAGGCTCGCCGCCTGCTGTGGCCGGTGAAGAAGAAGTACGGCCAGCAACTCAGCTGGGGCGACCTGATGGTCTTGGCCGGCAATGTGGCCCTCGAAGAGATGGGCTTTGAGACGTTCGGCTTCGCCGGCGGTCGCGCCGACGTTTGGGAGCCAGAAGACGACGTGTACTGGGGCGCCGAGACCGAGTGGCTAGGCGACGACGCCCGCTACACCGGTGAACGCGACCTCGACAATCCCCTAGCGGCCGTCCAGATGGGCTTGATTTACGTCAACCCCGAAGGCCCGGCCGGCAACTCGGACCCGCTGTCCTCGGCGCTCGACATCCGCGAGACGTTTGCCCGGATGGCGATGGACGACGAAGAGACGGTCGCGCTGATCGCTGGCGGGCACACCTTCGGCAAGACTCACGGCGCCGGCGACGCCGCCCTAGTCGGCCCCGAGCCTGAAGCCGCCCCGATGGAGCAGATGGGTCTTGGCTGGAAGTCCAGCTTCGGCAGCGGCAAGGCCGAGGACGCGATCGGTTCTGGTCTCGAAGTCACCTGGACATATCACCCGACCCGCTGGGACAACGAGTTCTTCCACATTCTGTTCGCTTACGAGTGGGAGAAGTTCGAGTCCCCTGCTGGTGCCGTCCAGTGGCGTCCGATCAACGGCGGCGGCGAAGATATGGTCCCCGAGGCGTTCGGCACGGGCCGGCGCGAACCGCGCATGCTCACCTCGGACATCGCGCTTCGTGAAGACCCGATCTACCGCGAGATTTCCCTGCGGTTCAAGAACGATCTGGATGCGTTTGCCGATGCGTTTGCGCGCGCTTGGTTCAAGTTGACTCACCGTGACCTCGGTCCGGTTTCGCGCTACCTCGGCCCCGAAGTTCCGGCCGAGCAGCTCATCTGGCAGGACCCGCTGCCGGCCGCCGAGGGCGAGGCGCTCAGCGATGCTGACGTGGCCGCGCTCAAGGCGAAGGTGCTCGAATCTGGTTTGAGCGTTGCCGAACTTGTTTCGACCGCTTGGGCGGCCGCTTCGACCTTCCGTGGCAGCGACAAGCGCGGCGGTGTCAACGGCGCTCGTATCCGGTTGGCTCCGCAGAAGGACTGGGAAGTCAACAATCCGACGCAGTTGGCCAAGGTTCTGTCGAAGCTCACCGAAATCGCTGACGGATACGAAAAGTCGGTTTCGATCGCGGACTTGATCGTGATCGCTGGTGCGGCCGCGGTTGAGAAGGCTGCTGCTGACGGTGGCGTCGAGGTGACCGTGCCGGTGACCGTTGGTCGCGTTGACGCGTCGGCCGAGCAGACCGATGTGGATTCGGTCAGCTGGCTCGAACCGCGCCACGACGGCTTCCGAAACTATGCCGGCGCGAGCAAGACTCCTGCTGAGTACAACCTGCTCGACAAGGCCAACTTGTTGACCGTGTCGGCGCCGGAAATGACCGTGCTCGTTGGCGGTCTGCGAGTTCTTGGCGCGAACTATGACGGTTCTGACCTAGGTGTCTTGACCGAGACGCCCGGCGTGCTGAACAACGACTACTTCGTCAACCTGCTCGACAACGACACCCAATGGAAGTCGGCCGATGCGGATTCGACGAAGTTCGTCTCGCTCGATGGCCGTTGGTCCGGTTCGCGGGCGGATTTGGTGTTCGGTTCGAACTCCGAACTGCGTGCCGTTGCCGAGGTTTACGCCAGCGACGACGCCAAGGTGAAGTTCGTCAACGACTTCGTTGCGGCTTGGTCAAAGGTCATGGACCTAGATCGGTTCGACCTCGCCTGAGGCCCAGGCACCAATTGACGGTGGGCCCAACCAGCAGCTGCTGGTTGGGCCCACCGTTTTGGTTGACCGGCGGCCGTTTCCGACGCCATCGCCAATGCGACTCGTCGAGTAGGCTAGAAAGTCTGCCATTTTCGGTCTTGACTTCGAACATTTGTTCGATTAGGTTTGAGATATGGCAACGGCGATCGAGCACCTCAGTGGCGGGATTGGCGTGTTTGATGCGGCACTCGCGGTTGACCTTGATTCGCTTGGGGCGTCGGAGTTGGTTTCGGCTTCGAAGACGGTGCAGTCGATCATCAGTCGGGCACAACGCCTGCAGTTCGCGTTGACTTCGGCTGCGGCACGCAAAGACGCACACAAGGCCGCCGGGGCGGGGTCGATGGCGTCGCTCGTCGCTGCCGAGGCTGGGTTGTCGCGTCGGGGTGCGGCGAGGCATCTGAAGCTCGCTGCGCAACTCGATGAGGCGCCAGTGTTGGCTGAACAGTTGTCGAAACCTGGGATGA
Organism: Aeromicrobium sp.; assembly: GCA_035401705.1. Lineage (GTDB taxonomy): Bacteria > Actinomycetota > Actinomycetes > Propionibacteriales > Nocardioidaceae > Aeromicrobium. The sequence continues at coordinate 534 of DAONBX010000046.1, read as the reverse complement.
GTACCGACAAGGCTGCCGTGGTCGCCAAAGCCCTCGAAGACCTACCGATTGATTTGACTGCCGCTGAACGGTCCACGGTCGAAACCGATCTAGCTGAGGCTGCGCCAGGCATGCTGCTCGAACAACTCCAACACAAGGCCCGTCGTGCGGTTGAGGTCGTCGATCGCGAACGCGCCGACCGGATCGAAAACCGTGAACTCGTCCGCCAGGAAGAAGCGGCAGTCCAGTCGGCCGAGTTCTGGATGACCCGACCCGACGAACAAGGCATGGTCAAAGGCGGGTTCACTTTGGACGCGTTGACCGCCGACATGCTCCGGTCTGCGCTAGAAGCTAAAACCAGTCCACGTAGGCGCAGCGAGAATCTCGACACCGATACCGGTGAACTGATTTTCGAAGACGCCACCGGCGATTCGCCGCCGTCCTACAAGGAACGCGCCGGGAATGCGTTCGCTGACTTGTTGCGGCATTTGCCGACCGGTGAGTTCGGCAACCACGGCGGCGTCGCCGCGACCCTCATGATCACGATTTCCGAAG
>DAONBX010000045.1:0-15206 GCA_035401705.1 Aeromicrobium sp. | reverse complement strand
GGTCGGTGAAGTTGTCGGGGTGCGGCCAGAAGCGGTGATCGATCTAATCGAGGCTGGCCGAATCCCGGTTGTTTCGACGGTCGCGCCAACAAGCGACGGTCAAGTGTTGAACGTGAACGCTGACACCGCCGCGGCTGCGCTCGCGGTGGCGCTCGGTGCCGAGAAACTCCTGGTGCTGACCGATGTGGAAGGTCTTTACGCCGACTGGCCAAACAGCACCGACGTTATCGGCGAGATCAGTCCCGATTCGCTCGAAGAACTGCTGCCGGATTTGGCCAGCGGGATGATCCCGAAGATGACGGCCTGCCTTGAGGCAGTGCGCGGGGGAGTCAAGCGGGCCACGGTCGTCGACGGTCGTGAGCCGCACTCGGTACTCCTTGAGATCTTCACTGACGAGGGTGTGGGCACTCAGGTTTTGGCGGGTGCTGAGACCAAAATCCGGACCGCGATGTACACCTCAAGCGCCAAGGATTCACTGTGAGCGCGTCAGGTGAAGTGACTATTGCCGGTCGCGAACCTCGCCCGAGCGGTTCTGAATGGACCGAACGGTATCGCGAGTCGATGATGAACACGTTCGGCGAACCCCAACGGGTTTTGGTTCGTGGCCAGGGCTGTCACGTTTGGGACGCGGACGGGAACCGCTACCTTGATCTGCTCGCCGGGATTGCCGTAAACAGCCTCGGGCACGCACACCCGGCAATTCTCAGCGCGGTTACTGATCAACTCCAGAGGCTCGGTCACGTCAGCAACTTCTTTGCCTCCGGCCCACAAGTAGAACTGGCCGAGAAGCTGCTGGAACTGCTTGGCGTCCAAGGCTCGGGCCGAGTCTTTTTCGCCAATTCCGGCACCGAGGCGAACGAGGCGGCCTTCAAAGCGACTCGGCTAACCGGCCGAAAGACAATCATCGCGGCCGAGGGATCATTCCACGGCCGCACGATGGGCGCGCTGGCCTTGACCTCCAAGGAGCAGTACCGAACGCCCTTTGAGCCGCTGCCAACCGAGGTGCGGTGGGTTAAATTCGGCGACAGCCAAGCATTGGCCGAGGCCGTAGACGAAACCGTCGCTGCAGTGATTTTGGAGCCAATCCAAGGCGAGGCCGGAGTTATCGTCCCACCGGCCAACTACCTCGCGGACGCTCGGCGAATCACCCGTGAGCACGGTGCCTTGCTCTGGCTAGATGAGGTCCAGACCGGGATGGGCCGGACCGGAAAATGGTTCGGCCACAGCGAAACCGGGGTAGTGCCCGATCTGGTGACCCTAGCCAAGGGGCTCGGTGGTGGGATCCCGATCGGTGCCTGCATTGGGATCGGGGCGGCGGCGACGCTGCTCGGCCCGGGCAACCACGGCACAACCTTTGGTGGAAACCCGGTTTCGATGGCCGCTGGCCTGGCCGTGATTTCCACAATCGAGTCCGAAGGTCTGCTGAATGCGACTTCGGTGCGTGGTGATCAAATCGCCGACGGGCTGTTGGCAAACAATTGGGTCAACGAAGTCACCGGCGCTGGCCTGTTGCGCGGGATCGTTTTGGCCGAACCGCGGGCAGTTGAAATTCAGCAAGCCGCCCTAGCAGCGGGGTTGATTTTGAATGCGCCAACCGCCGACCGACTGCGGATCGCGCCACCGTTGGTGCTGTCCGAAGATGAGGCCGCGAACGCGGTAAAGACGCTGAGCACTGTGATCGATGAGGTTATGAAATGACTAGGCACTTCCTTCGCGACGATGACCTGAGCCCGGCCGAGCAGGCCGACGTGCTTGCGCTCGCAGCCGACCTAAAGGCCGACCGCTATGGCCCCAAGCCGCTTACCGGCCCGCAGTCGGTAGTGGTTTTGTTCGATAAGTCCTCCACTAGGACGCGGGTTTCGTTCGCTGCGGGCATCGCCGAACTGGGCGGGAACCCGATCGTGATGGACTCGGGTGCGACCCAGGTTGGTCGCGGTGAACCTATTGCTGACACTGCTCGAGTTTTCAGCCGAATGGCCAGCGCGATCGTTTGGCGGACCTACGCCCACGCCGGCCTAGAAGAAATGGCTGAACACGCCAGCGTGCCGGTGGTGAACGCGCTCTCTGATGACTTCCACCCGTGTCAGATCTTGGCCGATTGGCTCACCGTGCTTGAGCGCAAGGGCTACCTGACCGGGCTGACGGTTGCCTACCTCGGCGACGGCGCGAACAACATGTCGCACTCCTACCTGTTGGGCGCGGCCACCGCCGGGATGAACATCCGGATTGGTGCGCCACAGGGTTATCAACCCAACCCAGAATTCTTGGCCGATGCGCAGCAGATCGCCGCGACAACGGGTTCGACTGTCACGGTCACCGACGATCCGATAGCTGCAGTCCGCGACGCCGACGTGGTCATCACCGACACGTGGGTGTCGATGGGCCAAGAAGACGAGAAGGCAGAACGAGTCGCCCTCTTTGGCGACTATTCGGTCACCGCAGAACTGCTGGCGAACGCCGATGAGCATGCGATCGTGTTGCATTGTCTGCCGGCCTATCGCGGGCTTGAGATTGCCGCCGAGGTCATTGACGGGCCACAGTCGATGGTTTGGGACGAGGCCGAGAACCGCGTACACGCTCAAAAAGCGATCCTGACTTGGTTGCTGGAGCAGTCGTGATTCCAGCAACGAAGGCCGCTCGCCAAAGCCTGATCGTCGACTTGCTGCGCAGTTCGAACGTAAAGTCTCAAGCCGAACTGGTTGAGTTGCTGGCCCAAAGCGGGGTCAATGCGACCGCCTCGACGGTCTCGCGCGATCTCGACGAACTTGATGCTGTTCGAGTGCGCTTGGCCGACGGCGCGCTTGGTTATGCAGTTCCGGCCGAGGGCGGCGACCCCACCCCGCGGCCCGCCGTCGATTCGGCTGCCGGTCAAGTGCGACTTCAGCGACTCCTTCGAGAACTCCTCGTATCTGCTGAGGCTTCAGCGAACCTGGTGGTGTTGCGGACCCCACCTGGTGCGGCCCAGTTTCTGGCCTCGGCTATCGATCACGCCCAAATTACCGAGGCGCTCGGCACCATCGCCGGCGACGACACCGTGATGCTGATCGCGCGCGACCCCCGCGGTGGCGAAGCCCTCGCCGCGCAACTAACCAACCTGGCTCGTAAGGTTCCATCCGATGACTGATTCGCAGAACGACCCGACTTCAACCGCCTCTGAGTCTCGACTGTGGGGTGGGCGGTTCGCCACCGGACCGTCGCCAGAACTGACTGAACTGTCACGTTCGACCCACTTCGACTGGCGGCTGGCTCCATACGACTTGGCAGGTTCGCGTGCCCATGCACGGGTCCTGCATGGCGCGGGGCTGCTCAGCGCTGACGACCTTGACGCGATGATCGCTGGGATCGATGCACTCGACCAAGACGTGCGCGCCGGTGCGTTCACCCCTGACCCAGACGACGAGGACGTCCACTCCGCGCTCGAGCGGGGGCTGATGGAGCGGTTGGGCCAAGGGTTGGGTGGACGGCTGCGTGCGGGTCGCTCTCGAAACGACCAGGTAGCGACGCTGTTTCGCGCCTACCTGCGAGATCACGGCAAACAAGTCGCGGCTTTGGTACGCGAACTGATCGAAGCGATCGCCGGCCAGGCCGAGCGGCACCTTGGCGACCCGATGCCCGGGCGCACTCATTTGCAGCATGCTCAACCGGTCCTGCTTTCGCACCACTTGTTGGCGCACGCTTGGCCGCTGGTTCGCGACCTAGACCGACTCGCCGACTGGGATGCGCGTGTGGGCGCCGAGTCGCCATACGGTTCGGGGGCGTTGGCGGGTTCTTCCTTGGGTCTAGATCCCGAAGCCGTTGCCGCCGACCTGGGTTTCACCGGATCGGCCGCAAACTCAATTGATGGCACCTCGTCGCGTGACTTCGTGGCGGAGTTCGCGTTCGTCACCGCCCAGATTGGCGTTGACGTTTCTCGCCTCGCCGAAGAGATCATCATCTGGAACACCAAAGAGTTCGACTTTGTCACGCTCCACGACGGTTACTCGACGGGCTCGAGCATCATGCCGCAAAAGAAGAACCCAGACATCGCTGAATTGGCGCGCGGAAAATCTGGCCGGCTAATCGGAAACTTGGCCGGACTCTTGGCCACGCTTAAGGCGCTGCCGCTGGCCTACAACCGCGATCTGCAAGAAGACAAAGAGCCGGTATTCGACTCGATCGACACCCTTGAGGTGCTGTTGCCGGCTTTCACTGGCATGGTCGCGACGTTGACCTTCAACACCGAGCGGATGGCTCAGTTGGCGCCGCAGGGATTTGCTCTTGCGACCGATGTGGCCGAGTGGCTTGTCCGTGCCGGCGTCCCGTTCCGGATCGCTCACGAAGTCTCAGGCGCCTGCGTTCGAGTTTGCGAGGAGCGCGGAATTGAACTTTGGGACCTCAGCGATGAGGACTTCGCCGAGATTTCGCCCGATCTGGCGAACGCGTCAGCGCCAGGGGGAGTGCGTGAAGTGCTAACGGTGTCCGGTTCGATCGCTTCGCGAGACGGTCGCGGCGGCACCGCGGGAGTGCGCGTCACCGAGCAACTCGTAGAGCTTCGTTCGCGGCTCTAACTCACCACCGGTTGCGGGCTTCTTCGGCCCAGCCCAGTAGGCCGTCGAGGCGATATTCGACTCCTTTGCTGCCTCGTGCCCAACCCGACCAGTGGCCGAACGCTTGGTGGGTCTTGGACGCGATCACACCAAGTTGAGTCTTGGCGACTCGGCGGTGGAATGGAGTCAGCACCGCTTCGACGTCAGGGCCGACGACCGTCCAGGTCGATTGCGGATCCTGGAGGTCGTATGCCCACTGCAAATCGTCAATCCAATGGGTAAGCCGTCCGTCAACGATTAGGCCGTTTTCGGTTTGGCCGGTTCCGTCCGTCCACTTTCCGCCCAGTTGCAGGCCGATTCGCTTTCCGCCGACGTTGCCGCTGCCGGCGCCCCAGTTCCACTTCATGCGGTAGGGCCAGACCCCACGACCGCGGTCAAGCACTCCCCAGCCGGCGATTACCGCCTCGCGTTCGCCGTCGACGCTGATCGTTCCGCTGACCGGGCGGGCAAGATCCTTGACGGTGTACTGGAATCGGCGGCGGTTCCACGGCACAACCACCCCGAGGCAGTCGCCGCCGCCCTCGACTTCGAGTGCGACTTTGACGCGCTCGGTTTCTACCGTGATTCGGGTCCCGCGGCCATGGTCGGTGAACGTCAGTGGGCCGCCAGTGGCGGTTATAGGGGGCAACTCATCACTCAGGCCAGGTCGCATCGGTCCAGCGCCAACGCTGTCCTCGACGACTTCTACTTTGCGGTGCCGGTCGTAAACATAAACTTGGGTCAGGTGGGCGTAATCGAGGTCGGCCATCGTCAGGCCCAGCACGTACCGCCGGGTGATGATTCCCCAGTATTCCCAGCGCTTGACTCGGCCAGTCCATGGCAGCGCGGTTCGGTGAACGGGGCGCCTAGACCAACCGATCGCGGCTGGATTCAGGGTTCGGCTGATTGCCAAGTCAACAGCGCTGACGATTTCGGTCATGAGCCATAGCGTAGGGGGCAGCCGGTAGCGTGGCCTCATGGCAGAAGTCACGGCCCTTGCTCGCGGACTTTTGGGACAGGTTCTCCACGGTCATCAGGTGAGCGTTCGCATCACCGAAGTCGAGGCCTATGGCGGGATAAATGACCCCGCCTCGCACGCGTTCTCTCGGACGACTCGCTCCGAAATTATGTACGGGCCGCCGTGGCGGCTTTATGTCTATCGGATCCACGGCCATCACTGCGCAAACGTGGTCACCGGTCCCACAGATGAGGCTGCGGCGGTGCTGATTCGTGCGGGCGAGGTAGTGAGCGGGTTTGAGGCCGCGCGCGAGCGCCGCGGCCCGGTCGCGGATGCTGTTTTAGCGCGTGGCCCAGGCAATCTGGCCAAATCGCTGGGTATCACCACGGCGGACCTGGGCACCGATCTGCTCGACTCTGCTGGCATCCACCTTGGGGAGCGCACCGAGGTCGAAGAAATCGTTTCGGGGCCGCGAGTCGGGGTCAGGCTGGCCGCCGACCTGCCATTTCGCTTCTGGATCGCCAACGAGCCGAGTGTCTCGGCATACCGCAGGCACCCTAAAGCCGAAAGTCAGGCCGACTCGATCTGACTGCTGGTGGCTTCCTCGGTCGGTTCGGGCAAAGCGCACACCCCGGACTCACAGTTCGGCGCGTCGAGGCGGCCCGTCATCTCGAACGGGCGAATCGTTTCGTTGGTCACTTCTGGATCGGTCATTTTTCGCTGGCCTTCACCGCTTGGTTCAGGACCTCCTCGAACGTCTGGGGCGCTTGGGCACCAGATACCCCCAACTTGCCGTTGAAAACGAAGAACGGAACTCCGGTGATGCCGTAGGCGCGGGCTTGGGCAATATCGGCCTGCACCGCGTTGGCCCACTTGTGTGATTCGAGCGCAGCACGCAACTCGACTGGATCAATCCCGACCTCTGCGGCCAGCGAAACCAGCTCATCGATTCGCCCGACGTGGCGGCCTTGTTCGAAGTAGGCCGACAGGAGCCGCTCCTTAAGCTCGACCTGCAGGCCGAGCGACTTGGCGTGGTGCAAGGCCTCATGCGCCAGCAAGGTCTTTGTGTGTTTCAGCGAGTCAAAGTCATACGAAAGGCCTTCGGCTTTGGCCATCTCGGTCATTTGCGCGAGCATTTGCGACACCTGTGCTGGATCCATCCCTTTGTGGTGGGCGAGGAAGTCGACTTCGCTGCCGCTGAAGTCGACTGGGGTATCGGGGGCGAGTTCAAAACTGTGGAACTCGACTTCAACCTCTCCGTCCCAGTTACGAACCGCTTGCTCGAAGCGGCGTTTGCCGATGAAGCACCAAGGGCAGGCGATATCGGACCAAATATCGACTTTGACTGACTCAGGTTTAGGACTGTTCACACCTGTGAGCAACGTTGCGGCCAAGGTATTCATTCCTGCGGCCAACTGCGCGATAGGCTCAAGACATGACCATCGCCGTCGCGTATCGTCCCGATGATTTTGGCAGAGCCGCTGTCCGGTGGGCCGCTGCCGAAGCTGAAGCCAATGACGAACTGCTCGTCTTGATCACCGTCAGTGAGACCGACCCAGAGTTCGACACCCCCGAAGAAATCGACTTGTCCGAGTTCACCGAGCGCTTCGACCTTGAAGGCATCAAATACCAGATCCGCAAGGCCGCGTCTCTGTCGGTATCTGACGTTGTTATTGACGAGGCCGTAGACGCTGGCGCCGAGCGACTCGTTATCGGGATCCGCAAACGCACCCCGGTCGGCAAAATGCTGATGGGGCGGGTCACTCAAATGATCCTGTTGGACGCGCCGATGCCGGTAATCGCGGTCAAGCCCTAGTCGGTGCATTTGCACCTGTTCATGGGCCGTTCATCTTGCCCGGGAAGAATATGCCGGTGACTTTGCCGGCGAGTGCCCTCCTGCGTGCTGAGCTTGCTCCATTGCCGCGCACGCTCGTTGATATTTTCCTCGACACCGTTGCCGACGCCCCAGAACAACCGGCGATCGACAACGGCTCGATCGTGCTCACCTATGCCGAACTGGAGCAGGCGGCAACAGAGGTCGTCGAGTCCTTGCGTGAGTTGGGCATTGGCCGTGGCGCTCGCGTCGGCGTTCGAGTTACCTCAGGAACTGCCGACCTTTACGTCGCCATTTTGGGGGTTTTACTTGCCGGTTGCGCCTACGTGCCGGTGGACGTAGATGACCCGAACGAGCGTGCCCGAACCGTCTTTGACGAAGCCGAAGTCGCCGCCGTAATCGGCGACGGTCTCGCAATCTCAGTGCGCCGCCCACAAACTGATCCGGACTTGAGCGCACAGGCTCCCGAGATCGCGGACGACGCTTGGATCATCTTCACGTCCGGTTCCACCGGAAAGCCCAAAGGTGTTGCCGTCAGCCACCGTTCGGCGGCCGCATTCGTTGACGCTGAAGCGGCGATGTTTCTCCAGGACGCACCATTGGGCCCTAAGGACCGGGTGATGGCCGGACTGTCGGTCGCGTTTGATGCGTCGTGCGAGGAAATGTGGCTTGCCTGGCGCTACGGCGCCTGCCTGGTGCCGGCGCCGAGATCTCTCGTGCGCAGCGGAACCGATTTGGGTCCTTGGCTGGTAGCAAACAAGGTAACCGTGGTTTCGACGGTGCCGACGTTAGTTTCATTGTGGCCGACCGAGGCGCTTGCGGCGGTTCGGCTATTGATCCTCGGCGGTGAAGCCTGCCCGCCAGAAATCGGAGCGCGACTAGCGAACAGCGGTCGCGAAGTGTGGAACACCTACGGTCCAACTGAGGCCACCGTGGTGTCTTGTGGGGCTCAACTGGGCCCAGACGGCCCCGTGCGCATCGGCCTGCCGCTCGACGGCTGGGACTTGGCGGTGATCGACGGTTCGGGGAACCCGGTTCCAGCAGGTCAGACGGGCGAGTTGCTAATCGGGGGAGTAGGACTAGCCAGATATCTGGATCCGGAAAAGGACGCCGAAAAATACGCTGCCGCGCCTGCTCTTGGCTGGGACCGGGCCTATCGCAGTGGGGACTTAGTCAGATTTGACGGCGAGGGTTTGGTGTTCGCCGGTCGCGCCGACGATCAAATAAAAATTGGCGGGCGACGCATCGAACTTGGCGAGATCGACAGCGCGTTGCTGGAACTGCCTGGCGTAGCCGGTGGGGCTGCCGCCGTTCGACGAACTGGCGCCGGCAATGCGGTTCTGGTCGGTTACGTGTCGGTCGACGCCGATTTCGACGCAGGTGTTGCCGAAGCGGCGCTGAGGGAGCGTTTGCCCGCTTCTAACGTGCCTCGGATTGCCATAGTCGACACGCTGCCGATGCGGACCTCGGGGAAAATCGACCGCGATGCCCTGCCGTGGCCGGTTGCCTCGGCTGCAGCGGCCACAGACCTCCTACCAGGCACTTCTGGTTGGCTGCAGGAACTCTGGCAGGACATTCTCGGCGCGCAAGCCGGTGCGGCTGCCGACTTCTTTGCGCTCGGCGGTGGAAGCTTGTTGGCGGCCCAACTCGTCGCCCGGTTACGCGAGCAGTTCCCTGAAGTCACGGTCGCGGAAGTTTATGAGCATCCCGTGCTTGGCGACCTCGCCACGCATCTCGACTCCATGGAATCTCCGGCTGCGGTGGTCGACCGCAAAGTTCGACCAGTGCGAATTCGCGCGGGCGTTTTCCAAGTAATCATGGCCGCACTGCTGCGCTGCGTTGGTGCTTTTCGCTGGGTGGTTTGGCTGGGGGTCGCCTTAGCTCTTTGCGGTTGGCTCTGGCGCTGGGACTTCTTGCCCCAATTCCCGACGGCGGTGCTCTTGCTCGGCCTTGTGGTGTTTGTTTCCCCGGTCGGACGGGTCCTGTTGGCCGCCGCGTCGGCGCGGGTGCTTCTGCGAAACGTCAAACCAGGAATTTACGGCCGCGGGAGCAAAATCCACCTTCGGTTGTGGGCCGCGGAGCGATTCGCCGAAGAGGTCGGTGCCGACTCGTTGGCCTCAGCAGGTTTGTTGAAGTTCTATGCGCGACTGCTCGGTACCTCGGTGGGCAGGGGAGTGGACCTGCACGCGTTGCCGCCGATTACCGGCTTCTTGACCCTTGGTGACAACTGCTCAGTAGAGCCGGAGGTGGACCTGAAGGGCTGGTGGATCGACGGTGACGAACTGCACCTTGGCGCGATCGCAATCGGGCCAAATGCGCGGATCGGAGTGCGCAGCACGCTGGGTCCGGGAGCGAAGGTCGGCCACGGAGCCGAAGTTGGGGCCGGATCAACCTTGCTCGGCGAGGTGCCCAACGAGATGTTCGCGATGGGTTCGCCCGCGCAGGTCGCCGGCTCGGCGCGCGGCCCGCTAATTTCCAAGCAGGCTCCCCGAATTGCCGGCTGGAGCCTTGTCTACGCAGTTACTGGGATGACAATTTCGGCGCTGCCGGTTCTCGTTGTTGCGCTTGGTTTGGCCGCACTAACACCATTGGCTCGTGGAACCGAGAATGCGGGAGCGGTTTGGCTGCTGTCCTGGTCGCCTGCGGTTGCGGTTTTCGCCTTCCTCGTCCTCGCTTTGGTGATTCTGGTCGGGGTAAGGCTGCTCTCGATCCGGATCGATTCGGGAATTCACCCGGTGCACAGTCGGCCGGCCTGGCAGGTCTGGACAATCTTGCGGTTACTCGATGAAGCCAGGACATGGCTGTTCCCGATCTACTCGAGCCTGTTGACGCCGACCTGGTTACGGGCTTTGGGCGCCGACATCGGCCGCGACGTTGAAGCGTCGACGGTGCTGCTGTTGCCGTCCATGACGACTGTTCGTGAGGGCGCTTTCTTGGCCGACGACACGATGCTCGGCATGTACGAGCTAGGCGGTGGCTGGCTGCGAGTCGAGCCGGTCCTGATCGGCAAGCACGCCTTCGTGGGCAACTCCGGGATGGCCGCGCCTGGTCGAAAAGTGCCCAAGCGAGGTTTAGTCGCGGTTCTTTCGGCCGCTCCCCGAAGAGCCGAAGCCAAAAAAGGGACCTCTTGGCTTGGTAGCCCGCCTACTCATCTTCGGCGAACGGTCCAGGACATCGACCAAGAGCGAACCTACGCGCCGCCGTTTAGGTTGCGCTTGGCTCGCGCCGGATTCGAACTAGCGCGAGTACTGCCGGTTGCTACGCAGGGGGTGCTGGCTGCTGCGTGGGCGGTGGCGGTGACATTTGTCGCTCATGAATACGGCTGGATTTGGGCAATCCTTGGAGCCGGACCGGCCCTAGTAGTTGCCGGTATCGTCGCCGCGCTGATTGCTACCGCAGCCAAGTGGCTGATCGTCGGGCGACTGAGTGCCGGCAGCCGCCCGCTTTGGCACTCGATGGTTTGGCGCGGGGAGTTGGCCGACTCCTTTGTCGAGGTGCTCGCGGCCAGCTGGTTCTGTTCTTGGGCCAGCGGGACCCCCGCCCTCAACTGGTGGTTGCGCAGTCTGGGCGCAACGGTCGGCAGGGGCGTGTGGACCGAGTCCTACTGGCTGCCAGAGCCAGATCTGATCACGATTGGTGACGGTGCGACCGTCAATCGGGGGTGCGTGGTGCAGACGCACCTGTTCCATGATCGGATACTGGGCATGGACGTGGTCGAACTGAAAACTGGCGCAACGCTAGGCCCGCACAGCGTGGTCTTGCCCGCCGCGGTGATAGGCCGCCATGCCACAGTTGGCCCCGGTTCGCTGGTGATGCGCGGTGAAGCCGTGCCTGCCCGAACCGTCTGGGTCGGCAATCCCATTGGTCCTTGGGCCACGAAGCCGCAGAGGTGAGTTCTACGCAATCGTCAAGGCGGCAACTCCAGCAAATCAACGAACGCTATGTGCCCAACCACGGCGACGCATCCTGGGACAGCGAACAGTACGACTTGGAACTTGACTACAGCCCCGAGACGAACCGACTTGCAGGCAAAGCAACGATCACTGCCAGGGCCGCTGAGGACATTTCGTCGTTCGCGCTGGATCTATATTCGCTGCGAGTTCGCAAAGTAACGGTCAATGGCAAACCGCCGCGTAAATATGTCCATCGAAACAACCGACTGGTAGTTACCACCGCCGGCTCAATCGCTGCCGGGTCACAGTTCTCAGTCATGGTTACCTATTCGGGGTCGCCGCAGCCGATGCCCGGCATCGACGGCGAAGCCGGTTGGGAAGAACTCGAAGAAGGCGCGATCGTGGCCTCGCAACCTCACGGCGCACCATCTTGGTTCCCGTGCAATGACCGACCGAACGATAAGGCGCCGTACTCGTTTGCGGTTTCTGTTCCGGTCGGGTTTGAAGTTTTCGCGAACGGCCAACGCGGGCAAACACGCCGAAAGTCCGGCAGCGTGACGTTCAACTTTGAGCAGGTCGAACCGATGTCCTCGTACTTGGCGACGATCCACGTCGGCCGGTTTATCGTGAGCGAAGATGCGACCTCAGGGGTACCAATTCGAGTGGTTTCCTCGCCTGAGTTGCTCGACGCCAGCGCAGCCGCCTTCGCCGACGTGCCAAAGATGATGGAGTTCTTCGAGGACCGGTTCGGTCCGTACCCGTTTGCTAGCGGCTACAGCAACGTCGTCACAGATGACGAACTCGAGATCCCGCTCGAGGCGCAATCATTGTCGATTTTTGGGGCGAACTTTTTAACCCGACGGTGGGAACATCAGCGCCTTATCGCCCACGAACTTGCCCACCAGTGGTTCGGCAACGCAGTTACGTCGACTTCGTGGCGAGATATCTGGCTCCACGAGGGGTTCGCTTGCTATTCGGAGTGGTTGTGGTCTGAGCAGGCCGGCCAAGCGACCACGGGCCACCGAGCGCGGCACTTCCATTCCGGTTTGTCGGCCAAGCCACAAGACTTGTTGCTAGCCGACCCCGGCCCGGAAATGATGTTCGACGACCGGGTTTACAAGCGAGGTGCGTTGGCGCTTTTCGCACTCCACCACGAAGTCGGCGATGAGTCATTCTTCGAGCTGCTGCGACTTTGGGTTGACCGCTTCGGCGGCACCAACGCGAACACGGGCGACTTCTTGGCCCTTGCTACGCAGGTTTGCGGCGTGGATGCGTCGGTCTTGCTGGATCCGTGGCTAAACGAAGTTCGTTTGCCGCCGTTGCCTAGCTAGAACTGACTTGAATATCGACCGGCCCGAACCCGGCAACTGCGATGGCTGCAATTAGGCCAGGCGCAAGGTCGAGGTCCACAACGGTTACGTCTTGGCGCTCGTTGGTACCGACAAGTCCAGTGCCGAAGGCCTTGCCAACGGCCTCGGCGTGTACCCAGCTGGTGGTGGGGCTGTGGCTTTTACTGGCCCGGATGTCGGCGGCAGCCAGGTCCGCAACCGAAACTGAATCTGCCAGTTCAAGGTCGACTCCGACCTGGCGGACAGCACAGATCCCCACCAGTGCGTAGCCGCCAGCACGAGCCAGCGATAGCCAAGCGCCGCCACCGCGAAGGACTGGCCGCCCATGAGTTTGGGACCCGCACCGCCCACAGTGATGATCGATTTGAACCCGGTCCGTCCCGGTCACTTCGAAGACCAATTTGCGTAGCGCAGATTCTGCGTTGATCTGGTCGACTAGGCGAACGCAAACCGTGTCCATGCGTCAATCGTCTCAGGTGGCTCTCGCGCGCATCGAGTTTTTCCATCGGTAGTGGGCCAACCCACGCTTGGCCGCGGACTGCGTCTCGTTAGCCTGTTTAGGTGACTAACCATGTGATTGATGACCTGCAAGCGCGCGGCCTAATCGCGCATTCAACAGACTTGGACGCGCTACGTGCCGAACTTGATGCTGGGCCGATCACTTTCTATGTGGGCTTCGACCCGACCGCGCCCAGCCTGCATGTTGGCAACCTCCTGCAGCTGCTGATCGCGCGCCGACTTCAGTTGGCCGGCAACCGGCCCCTGCTTTTGGTGGGCGGCTCCACCGGGCTGATCGGTGATCCGAAAGAGTCGGGGGAGCGGGTGATGAACTCCAAGGAGACGGTGGCGAAGTGGGTTGAACGCATCGGTGCCCAAGTTTCACAGTTCGTGCAGTTCGATGGTGAGAACGCGGCCACACTAGTCAACAACCTCGATTGGACAGCACCACTATCAACGGTGGACTTCCTGCGTGACATCGGAAAGCATTTCCCGATCAACCGGATGCTCGCGCGCGATGTCGTCGCTAGCCGGCTCGAGTCAGGCATTAGTTACACCGAATTTAGCTACGTGCTGTTGCAGTCGATGGACTTCTTGGAACTGCACCGACGCCATGGAGCAGTTCTGCAGACCGGCGGCAGCGACCAGTGGGGCAACTTAACTGGCGGTGTCGAACTGATCCGGCGGGCAGATGGGCACAAGGTGCATGCCTTTGCCACCCCACTAATCACCAAGGCCGATGGCACAAAATTCGGTAAAACCGAAAGCGGCACGATCTGGCTAGATCCGGACCTGATGAGTCCATATGCCTTTTACCAATCGTGGATTCAGGCGGAGGACTCCAAGGTCGGTGAATACCTGAAACAGTTCACTTTCATTCCGCTGGCCGAAATCGACGAACTAATGGCTGAGCACAATGAACGACCTGGTGCCCGTATCGCCCAACGCCGGTTAGCGGCGGAACTGACCACCTTGGTGCATTCGGAAGCCGAGACGGCTGGAGCCGAGTTAGCTTCGACGGCATTCTTTGGTCGAGGGGAGCTGGCCGATCTGCCGGAGTCGACCCTGGCGGCCGCGTTACGCGAGGCCGGAGCAGTCGATGTGGCCCAAGACACACCGATCGTTGACGCCTTGATCGCGTCCGGATTGTGTGAATCAAAGTCCGCAGCACGCCGGGCGATCGCTGACGGGGGAGCGTATGTGAACAATTTGCGCATCGAAGACCCCGAGTCGACCCTCACCAGCGAGCAGCTCTTGTTCGGCTCCTGGGCGGTCCTTCGACGGGGTAAGCGAGCCGTGTCAGGCGTACGCGTCGGCTAAAAAGCCTGCAATTCCAGCGGTCGGATCCAGTGTGACGCAGGACACCCACCCCCCGATTTGCAAAGTCAAAACAGGTGTGTGTAATGTTCTTCTTGTTGCACCGAAAGGCGCAGCAGCCCGAACCGAAGCGGTTAACGCCAGGAACTCGAGAGAGAGCCGGAAACTGGCCGCGGACAACGTAGGGCAACATCGTGACCGACCCGAATTGACTCGGTGAAAACGGCGGTGTAAATTAGACGATCTGCCCCAAGGGCCGAACCGGAAACGGTGAAGCTTGAGGTGTGCGTCTGATCCTTGAGAACTCAACAGTGTGCCAAAAGTCGACGAATTAACAATCAGTACCCCGGCGGCGACGAAGGATTACGAGCTTCGGCTCGGAATCGCGCGAAGCCGCAGGGACAATTCCGACAATAATGACTGTCCAGCAGTCAGAACTTGTCAGGAATCAAATTTTCAAGATGTTGACCAGGGTTTAACCCTGGGAAATTTTCAATGGAGAGTTTGATCCTGGCTCAGGACGAACGCTGGCGGCGTGCTTAACACATGCAAGTCGAGCGGTAAGGCTCCTTCGGGAGTACACGAGCGGCGAACGGGTGAGTAACACGTGAGTAACCTGCCCCATTCATCGGAATAACCAGTGGAAACGCTGGCTAATGCCGAATACGACCACCGAAGGCATCTTCTGGTGGTGGAAAGCTCCGGCGGAATGGGATGGACTCGCGGCCTATCAGCTTGTTGGTGAGGTAATGGCTCACCAAGGCGACGACGGGTAGCCGGCCTGAGAGGGTG
>DAONBX010000044.1:0-16756 GCA_035401705.1 Aeromicrobium sp. | reverse complement strand
GCTCGAGACGGGAGGTTTCAGACCACGACTCCTACACCCTGGATTGTGATGAGCCAAGAAACCAATCGCGTCACAGCGTGAGATGCAAAACGGCGGAGCCGGTGCCCGGGGGGCACCGGCTCCGCCGCATTTAGCCAGTCTTTAAGGTGGCCGGCTAGCTCAGTCGGTTTCGGCGGCTTCGACTTCTGCCGGATCGCCAATCGTGCCGTCGGCCTTCAGGTTCGCCAAGTCGACTGCGTTGCCGGACTTGTCCGAGACCTTCGCCGACTCCACGAGTGCCGCCAGCGCCTTGCCGCGGAGCACTTCGCTGATCATCTCGGGCACGTGGTTGTGCTCCATGATGTGCTGAACGTAGGAGTTCGGATCTTCGCCGGACTCTTGAGCGCGACGCATGATGTGCTGGCTCAGTTCGTCGTTGTCGATGCCGTACTCGTTCTCTTCGACCATCTGGTCTAGGACGAACTGCGCCACGATCGAGTTGCGGACGTCGTTTTCGAGTTCGGACTCGAACTCTTCGAGCGTCTTGCCTTCGTCGGCCAGGTAGTTCTCGATCGTCAGCCCGGCCATCGCCAACTGCTGGTCCATCTGCTCACGGCGACCCTTGATTTCGCCGTCGACTAGGCCGTCAGGCAGCGGAGCCTCAACCTTGTCGACGAGCACTTCGAGAACCTGGTCGCGTGCTTCGGCGGCCTGCTCAAGGCGCTTGCCGCGGGTGAGGCGCTCGACGAGATCGGCGCGGAACTCTTCGACCGTGTCGAACTCCGAAGCCATTTGGGCGAACTCGTCGTCGAGTTCAGGCAGCTCGGTCTGGCGAACTTCCTGCAAGGTGACAGTGACGTTTACTTCTTCGCCGGCCAACTCGCCGCCGAGCAGGGTCGTCGCGAAAGTCTTCGACGCGCCCTTCTCTAGACCGGTGAGTGCCTCGTCGAGGCCATCAAGCATGGTGGCTTTGCCAAGTTCGTAGGGCAGGCCCTCGGCCTGAGCCTCTTCGATCAAGGTGCCGTCGAGGTGAGCGGCAGACAGGTCGATCGAGACCGAATCGCCGTCGGCTGCGGCCCGGTCAACTTCGGTGTAGGTGGCGAAGCGCTCACGCAAAGCACCGAGCTGCTCTTCGACGTCCTCGTCGCTGACGGCTACGTCTTCGACGGTGACCTCGATCGAGGATGGGTCGGGCAGTTCCAAGGTCGGGCGGACGTCAACTTCGACAGTCAGCTCGATGTCTTCGCCGTCGACGAACTTGGTCAAGTCCATCTCTGGCGCGCTCAACGGGTTGGTCTTGGTGTCCTGCAACGCCATCGAGTACCAGCCCTGCAGGGCTGCGTTTAGTGCCTCGTCGAGTACCGCGCTGCGGCCGACTCGCTGGTCGACGATTGCCGCGGGGATCTTGCCCTTGCGGAAGCCCGGGACCTGAATCTGCGAGCCGATGGTCTTGTATGCCGCATCGAGGTTCGGCTTGAACTCATCGAACGGCACTTCGATGGTCA
Organism: Aeromicrobium sp.; assembly: GCA_035401705.1. Classification (GTDB taxonomy): domain Bacteria; phylum Actinomycetota; class Actinomycetes; order Propionibacteriales; family Nocardioidaceae; genus Aeromicrobium. The sequence continues at coordinate 15,272 of DAONBX010000044.1, read as the reverse complement.
ACTTGACCCGGGTGGGGCTCAGCGATTCGGCGCTGCTCTTCACGTGTCTGACTCCTGCGTCGGTGAACTGGGATCTGGCCTACGGAAAGCGCACGCAGACCGAAGTTCAGTCTACGCGCCGAAGGAAGCACTAGACCAAACGGGCTGCCGCCCCAACGAACCAGCGGGCGAACCGCCCCCGTAGGCTTGTGCCGTTACGGGATGTGGCGCAGCTTGGTAGCGCACCTGCTTTGGGAGCAGGGGGTCGCAAGTTCAAATCTTGTCATCCCGACAAATTGCCTAACGATGGCACTCGACTACTCGCTGACGTTTCAAGTTGCCGAACCTGGCGGGCGGGGCTTTCCTGAAGGTAGGCGCCGAAACGGCGGCTGCGACCTCGGTCGCCGGGACGAAGGGCGGATGTCATGAGCCAACAAGAACCCCAAAACACTTTCGAGCGATTCATTGACCGTGTCGGTTCCTTGCCGGGAGTCGCGACCGTCACCACCGCGATTGTCGCGGCCTACATGTCGCTAGTTGCCTTCGGCAACATCACCGACTTCGACAGCAACCAGGCGTTCGTCCACCACGTCCTCGAAATGGACACCACGTTCAACGACCCAGACGTGATGTGGCGGGCCGTCGAGAACGACACCTTGCAAAACATCGGCTATATCGGCGTGATCGTCTGGGAAACTTTGGCCGCCATCGTGCTGATTTGGGCGACCGTGCGACTCCTGAGGGCCTTCGGTCGGGGCGCTTGGCGGCCCGCAAAACGGCTCGCCAGCACCGGCCTGCTGATGGTGCTCATCCTGTTCGGTTTCGGCTTCATCACTATCGGCGGCGAGTACTTCTCGATGTGGCAATCCAGCGACTGGAATGGCCTCGACGCGGCCCTGCGCAACTACCTGCTGGCGGCAGTCCCGTTGATCCTGTTGCAGTTCTCTCACCCGAGTTGGGACGAAGACTGAACGGACAACACACTCCGGCCCAGCCATCGGCACCGCCGACGACCTAGGCTGGGGGCATGAGGATCGAATCTGCCACGAGTTCGGTGATCCTTGCGCGAGTAGTCGACGAGCCGCTCGAAGTCGCAGTTCACCTAGATGCAGTCGCTGGCCCAGTCAACGGCGCGACCGACGTTTTTGTTGGCACGATCCGCGACCACGACCCCGCCGCCGCCGGACGAGTGCTTCGACTCGACTACGAAGCACACCCTGATGCCGAACGCATCCTCGGCGAACTGGCCGCACGAGTCGCCGGCGAAACGGGCGCCACGATTGCGGTCTCGCACCGGTTCGGCAGCCTAGAAGTCGGCGACATCGCCGTCGTGATCGCCAGTTCGGCCGCTCATCGCGCCCAAGCACTCGAAGCAACTCGCTTGCTGATCGAGTTGGTGAAGGTAGACCTGCCGATCTGGAAGCGCCAGACCGACACTGAAGGTGGCACCGGTTGGGTCGGCCTACCGTGACCTTGGTCGATACGTTCGGCCGAGTGCATCGAGATCTGCGTATCTCGCTGACTGACAAATGCTCACTTCGTTGCACCTACTGCATGCCAGCCGAAGGCGTGCCGTGGCTTGAACGCGACAGCATCTTGACCACCGACGAGCTAGAGCGAGTCGCCCGAATCTGCGTCGACCTTGGCGTGAGTGAAATCCGGCTCACCGGCGGGGAACCACTCGTTCGAAAAGACGTCGTCGACGTGGTGGCTCGGTTGGCGGCCTTGGGGCCGGAAATCTCGATGACCACCAATGGGCTTCGGCTCGCGGAGTTGGCCGGGCCGCTTCGCGAAGCCGGACTGGCGCGAGTGAACATCTCGATCGACACGCTCGACCCCGTGCGGTTTGCCGAACTGACTCGCCGCGACCGTCTGCCCGAAGTGCTCGCCGGGATCGAGGCGGCTAAAGCGGCCGGGTTTGAACCGCTGAAACTAAACGCAGTGGCCATGCGCGGCGTAAACGACGACGAACTCGTCGACCTAGTCGCCTTCGCCGTCGATCAAGGCGCGCAAATGCGCTTCATCGAGCAGATGCCGCTCGACGCCGGTCACACGTGGGACCGGGCCGCGATGGTGCCGGGAGCCGAAATCTTGGAACGGCTCGGGGAGAAGTTCGACCTGACCGAAGTCGGCGACCGCGGCTCCTCCCCCGCCGACACTTGGCTCATTGATGGCGGGCCCGCGACCGTCGGCGTGATCGCTTCGGTGACTGCGCCGTTCTGCGCCGCGTGTGATCGGCTGCGGTTGACCGCCGACGGGCACCTGCGAAATTGCCTTTTTGCTCGCGAGGAGTCCGACCTAGTTCCGGTGTTGCGCGGCGGCGGCACCGACGAAGAGCTCGTCGAAATCATCACCGGTTCGGTTCGGGCGAAAAAAGCTGGCCACGGCATCGACTCGCCGACGTTCGTTCAACCGGACCGGCCGATGAGCGCAATCGGCGGCTAACCGCCCGCAAACGGCGGCAGCACGTCAACGGTGGTGCCGTGACCGACCGCGACCGAACGGTCGGTGGTGCGAGTGCCGTCGACCAGCACCGAACAGGCCGTCAACACCTTGGCCATCGCCGGATTGTGGTCGGTGAGTTCGTCTAAGACCTCGCCAATCGTGTTGGCTTGGATCAACAGTTCACTCGCTCCGGCGGCGTCGCGGGCGGCAGCGAACAATCGCACTCGCGTGGTCTCCATGCCAACAACCTACCCAGCCGTGGGCGCAGCAATCCAAAAAGCAGGTACGGTCACTGAATGGACTTTGCCGAACTCGCCGCCGCGCTGGCCGGACGAGTCCGTGGCCGATCGGCGGCCTGCGGGTCCGTTCGGGTCACCGCGATCGATGGGCGAAGCGGCGCCGGCAAAACTTCACTCGCGCTGAGCCTGGCCGACGAACTCGGCGCGCCGATCCTGCACCTTGAGCGGCTGTATCCAGGCTGGGACGGCTTGGCGAAGACGCCGCCGATGGTTCGTGACCTGCTGGCGCAGTTGGCGATCGGCGAGCGCGGCACCGCCACCACCTGGGATTGGGTAGCCGCGGGGCCCGGCGGCACGCTCAGCGTCCTACCCACGACCGATCTGATCATCGAGGGGGTCGGCGCCGGCGCCAGAATCTTGCGACCGTTCTTGAGCCAACTCGTTTGGGTCCAATCGCCAGCAGACGTTCGTCGCGCCCGAGCGATCGCGCGCGACGGCGAGGTTTACGCCCCGCACTGGGACACTTGGGCGGCCCAAGAGGTCGAATATTTGAGCTCGGATCGGACTCGTGAAGTCGCCGACGTGGTGATTCGCACGTGAGCAGGCCAGGTGCAAGTAAGCACGAGCCGAGCCGTTGGGCGATCGTTGCTGCCCTGAGCGTGTTCGCCGCCTGTTATGTGGCGTATCGGTCCTGGCTGGTGTCCCTTTGGTACGACGAGGCCGCCACCGTCTCGGCGGCCAACCGGTCGCTTAGCGATTTGGGCCGTTTGGTTCAAAACGTCGACGCGGTTCACGGCTTGTACTACCTGTTGATGCACTGGTGGGTGGACCTGACCGGCACCTCAGCGTTCTGGGTGAGACTGCCAAGCGCCATCGCGATCGGCTTGGGGGTGCTCGGCACCTACCTGCTGGCCAAGAAACTGCTCGACGCGAACACTGCACTGCTCGCCTCGGCCCTGCTGTTGGTGCTGCCGCGGGTGACGTGGGCGGGCATCGAAGCGCGGTCCTCGGCGTTGACGTTGGCTGTTGCGGTCTGGCTGGTGCTCGCGTTCGTCCTAGCGATCGAGAAGTCGACGTTCGCTCGCTGGGCTGGATTCGCAGCGTTGTTCGGGCTCGGCGTCTGGTTCAACATCTTCCTGGCGCTACTGGCCGCAGCGTTTGCGGTCACCTTGTGGCTGGTTCGCGCAGACCGCCAAATCTGGCGAAGTTGGCTCGTCGCCAGCGGCGTATCGCTGGCCGCTTCGCTACCGGTCGTGTTGGCCGCCAAAGCCCAGTCCGCACAACTGGGTGGCGTCCAATTGCCGCTGGCCACGATGGTGCGAAGCGTGGCCATCAACCAGTGGTTCCTCGGCGACACCCCGGCCCAAGGCACCGACGGGGGCGGCTCAAGTTCGGGAATCTCTTCGGCCGACATTCTGTCGACCCCGTGGCTGGCCGCGGCGTTGGGACTGACCGCTTTGGGTTGGTTCCTCGTGGCGGTCGCCCTGCTGCCAGAACGAGTCCGCAAGGAACCTTGGCCGCCGCGCGTCCTAGCGGTCGCTGTGCCGTGGCTGTTCGTGCCGAGCGTGATCGCGATTTGCTACAGCCTGCTGGTTTCGCCGCTGTACCACCAGCGCTACTTCGTGTTCTGCGCCCCAGCCCTAGCGATCCTGCTGGCCTACGGCCTGAGTCGAATCCCCGGCCGAGCCGTGCGGATCGCGCTCACGGTCGTCCTGATTGGTGGCTCACTGGTGGTTTATGCCTCCCAGCGCGGCGAGACCGCCAAGTCCGGCTACGCCTGGTCGCAGGTGGCCGAACTCGTTGAGGCTCACGCCAAACCGGGCGACAGCGTCTATTACGGGCCGCGCACTCCCCCCGAAGGCCCCACCGCAGTCAAGACCGCCCGACTGCTCGCTTTGGCTTATCCGCAGGCGTTTGCCGGGCTAACCGACGTGACGCTGAAAGCCTCCCCTGCCGATGACGGGAGTTTGTCGGGGGTTTCCTATCGACTCGACGGCGCGACCGAACAACTCGCGGACGCCTCGCGCGTGTGGGTAGTCCGCTGGGCGGACTATCCACCAGCGGCGGTTGCCGCCGAAAACGCCGTGCTGGAGCAAGCCGGCCTGTCTCGTGAGGCCAGTTGGGTCAAGGGCGCGACCATCGTGTCGCTGTTTGTGCGCCACTGACTGTCAGGCGATTCGCTGGTTGTGGCATCATGGTGTCGGCGCTTCGGCGTCACGCGGACGTAGCTCAATGGCTAGAGTCTCTGCCTTCCAAGCAGAATGTTGCGAGTTCGAATCTCGTCGTCCGCTCCAATTGCAGCTACGGCTCAACTAGATGCGGCGGTCGCCGCCGCGAACCGGCAGCCGATGCAAAATGAGCACCGCCCGATCGTCTTCGCCCGGTTCAGTCTGATCCAAAATCCGATTCGGTGCGCCGGACATACCCTGAGTCACCGCGATTTTTGCTGCCCCGCGTAGCCAATCGATTCCGTCGACCAGATCCAAAGACTTCGTTTCGACGACCCCGTCGGTATAGAACATCAGCGCATCACCGGGGCGGATGACCCCCTTGGCAGGGCGGAAATCGGGTCGGTCGGTGATGCCGAGAGCCAGCCCTCGCGCGCCAGAAACCTGCCACGTGCGCAGGTCGCCGTCCCAAGTCATCGCCGGCGGGTGGCCAGCGTTCAGAACCTCGTAGCCGCCAGTTTTTAGGTTCACAAGGACGTGAACCGCGGTGGCGAACGCCTCGTCGCGGCCCTCGCGAAGCAAATAGTCGTTGGCGGCCGAGAACAAGCCAAGAGGCGGCAGCGAGCCAATCAGACCGCCAAGGGCCCCGGCCAATTGCAGCGACTGGGTGCCGGCGGTGACGCCCTTGCCGCAAACATCGACCAACACCATCTCGAGGAAGTTCTCGTCGTTCGACAGGTTTGCGACCAAGAAATCACCAGAGAACCTCGCGCCGCCAGCAGATTCCATTGCCGTCTCAGTTGTCCAACCCTCCGGCAACGGCGGGACCGTCCCTTGGGCCTGAAGTCGGTCACGCAAGTCGACCAGCATCGCCTCACCGAGTGCGGCCGGCAGACCAGAACGGGTGCGCGAACTGCTGTAAAGCAGGATCGCAGTGCCGATGAACAACGCGAAAACTGAGGCGAGCCGACCGGTTTGGAGCCCTTCTTCAGAAACCTGGACCAGACTCGACACCACCGCGGCGAACAACGTCAAGGCCGACAGGACCGCTAACGGCACCCACCGAAGCAACACTCCGCCGAGCAGGATCGGAATCAGGAACATGGCCGCCGGAATGAGGGCGTAAGACCACAGGCTGATCAAGAACAGGACCGCAGTGAGCAAAAGCAGCATGGCCAGAACCGCCATTTGGCCATCCTGAGAACCCGAACGCCACATCCTGGCGTTCGTTTTCAGATAACGGCCGAGCGGGTCGTGCCGCAGGCCGATGTTCTTGTCCACGGCCCGACCTTACCGGCGACGCTGACAGCGCGGACACCAGAAGAGATTTCTTGCGCCCAAGGAACTAGTGCGAATGGCCGTTCCGCACACCAAACAGGGCTGCCCGGTCCGGCGATAGACGTAAACCTCGCCGCCGTGATCGTCGACCCGCGGCGCGCGACCCATCGCGGACGGCTCGTGTTCGGGTCGAACCGTGTCGATTCGGCCGCGGTCGACCCCAACCTCCATCAGCTCGACTAGATCGGCCCAGATTCGGTCGACCGAACCCGATTCAAGGTCCGTGCCCGCAGTCAACGGGTCGAGGCCTTGGCGAAACAGCACCTCGGCGCGATAAACGTTGCCGACCCCGGCAATAACTCGCTGGTCCATCAGCAGGGTCGCAATCGGAGACTTTGACCGCGAAATCCGGTCGGCGACCACACTTGGGTCGGCGCCCGGGTCGAGTGGGTCTTGGCCGAGCCGGGCGTAGATCGCGGCGACTTCACCGGGATTTAGCAGTTCGCAGGCTGTCGGCCCGCGCAGGTCGGCGGTCGCGGCCGCAGTCGAAAGCCGCCACCTGACTTGGCCGACGACTTCGACATTCGCCTCGGGCACGAAAGTCAACGCGCCATACAAACCCAAGTGGACGTGCACTTGTTCGGCTAGGTCCGCGAACGAGACGAAAAGGTGTTTGCCGTGCGCGGTCGCGTCAACCAACTCTCGGCCGTCTAGCCCAGAAGCGGACTCGAACCGGCCCTGCGGACTCGACGAACGCACCACCTGTCCGCCGAAAGTGGCGACCAGTTCGCGGGCGAGTCGGTGAAGGGTGTGACCCTCAGGCACGCCGTGACTCGTTCAGAAACTGCCGGTCTGCTCGTAACCGGCCAACAAATCGATCCGACGCTGGTGACGATCGGCCTGACTCCATTGCGTGGTCAGGAACGCTTCGACGATCTGTTCGGCATCTTCGACCGAATGCATCCGGGCGCCAATGCCCATCACTTGGGCGTTGTTGTGTTGGCGAGCCAGTTGGGCCGTTTCGACGCTCCACGTCAACGCGCAACGGATGCCTTTGACCTTGTTCGCGGCGATCTGTTCGCCGTTGCCAGAGCCACCGATCACGATGCCGAGGGAGCCGGGCTCGTCCGCGACCGCTTGGGCGGCGGCCACGCAGAACGGCGGGTAGTCGTCCTCGGCGTCGTATTCGTGAGCACCGTGGTCGACTGGCTCGTAGCCGTGCTCAGTCAGCCAAGCGATCAGGTGAGTTTTGAGTTTGAAGCCGGCGTGGTCAGCACCGAGATGTACGCGCATACGGTCATTGTCGCAGGTAGGGCGTGTTGACGGTCTGATGGACCCACGCCGAAAACGCCTCAGCCGACTCGGTGCCCTCGTAGTCGCCGAGCACCCGAACTTTCAGCTCTTGCCGCTGCTGCTTGAGCGGGTCCGAATGCAGCATCTGGTCGACGACTGCGTCGAAACTGCTCAGGTGGCGATCTACGACGTAGGCCCCGGCCGCAACCGGCACTTCGGTCGCGAACTCGTCCAGCGAATGGACCATGCTGATCATCAAGTAAGGCTTAGCTGAGGCCAGCCAGTCCGAAACCACACTGGACACGTCAGAGACCAGCGCGTCCGCCCGGTTCATGCAGTCGGCTATCGACCAGTCACGCACGACCTCTTCACCGGCGAGGTGCTGTCCGGCGGTGTTTGGGTCGGCAGTGTCGGCAGCGAGGATTTCATTCAGCTTCGCCAAAGTGGTCGCCCATTTGCCAGACCTCAGGAACACCGGATGCGGACGGAAAATGATGTTCGCGCCGGCCGCGATAAGTCCAGCGAAGATCTGCTCGGCCAAGGTGATCGACGAAAAATCGGGCACCTTCGAGTTGCCCGGCCAAGTCGGCGCGTAAAGCACCGTCGGTCGAGCGACTTGGGTGACCGGCGTCACCGCTGGCAGCACGTCACCTGACTGCGGACGACCCAACAGCACAAATCGCTCACGTGGAATGTCGACCCCGTTTCGCACATACCGGTCGATGGCGGCCTCACCCGATGCCACGAGTACGTCATAGCGAAGATGTCGCGGGTGGTAACTGCCGGACTTGTCCGAGTCGCCGTGTCCCAGCCACACGTGCCGCACCGTTGGCACGCCCAAGAATTTGAGGTGCCCGGGCGCGTTGTGTACATAGAAGAAGGTCGTGATGCTCGGCACCGCCAGCAGCCGCAGGTCGCCGAGCACGTCCGAACCGACCTGGATCCAAGGCAGCTTCGGTTTGATGCCGGCGCGAAGTTCGGCGCAGTAGTGCTCGCGCAGCGAAAAGATTGCCCCCCGGTCGCCCGAGGCCATCAGGTGCGGCTCCCACATACCTACGTGGATCGGGCCGCCGCCGTGCCCGCCGTAAGCGAGGACGAACTTGGGTTCAAGCCGCGTCAGCGCGGCCCGAATCGCTCGCCGAGCCTGCCAGACTTTGACCTTGTCGACGATCACGACTGCGGCCGCGACCGCGAGCAAACCGACCAGCAGCCAGACCAACACGACCGGCGCGGTCAGCGCGACGGCCAACGCGGCCACTGCACCCAACCAGCGGACGGTGAGGACGAACGGACCCCGGTCCGCCGGCTCGGGCGCCGGACAAACCTTCGGCTCGCCAAGACCGGGCAGACCGTGGGCGTGCGGCGGTGTCGGTGGCCGCAGCATCGCGAGCCGAACCAAGACCACGCCAAGAACCGTAGCCGCAATAGCGGCTGGCTCTACTTGGCCGCCGAGACCGCGAAACGCCAGCGCAACCGCGCCAACGACGATCAGCGCGAGCGTTGAGCGGATGAACAACTTCCGCCTAGTTGGCACGTTGGTGCGGAACCGGTGCTGCAGGTCGGTGCGGCGCCGGTCATAGGAGCCTTGAAGCCGCGGCAGGAAACTCAACTCAGGTTCAGACATCGGCCCAAGTATCGCCGTTTGAAGTTCTCAGTCGAAGATCGGCTCGCGGGTTCGCGACCGTTTCAGTTCAAAGAAGCCGTCGTAGGAAGCCAATGCGCGGGCGCCATCGAACACCACGCCGGCCTGCTCACCCTTTGGAGCTGGCGAAACGACCGGACCGAAGAAGGCGACCTCGCCGATGGCGATAACCGGGGTGCCGACGTCCTCGCCGACGCGACTGATGCCGTTGTTGTGGGAGGCCCGCAGCGCCTCGTCATAGGAGGGGTCGTCGGCTGCGGCGGCGAGTTCGGTCGCCAAGCCGACGTCGGCCAGGGCTTTTCGATAGAGCTCGTCGGTGAACTCGAGGCCTTCGACGTGATGTTTGGTGCCTAGTGCGGTGTACAGGTCGCGCAACACTTCAGGTCCGTGTTGGGCCTGGGCGGCGATACAAACCCGGACCGGGCCCCAACCGCGATCCAAAACCTCGCGATCAGACGGCGGTAGGTCCTTGCCCTCGTTTAGCACCGACAAGCTCATCACGTGGAAGTTCGTTTTCACTGGTCGCACCTGTTCGACTTCTAGCAGCCAGCGCGAAGTCATCCACGCCCATGGGCAGAGCGGATCGAACCAGAGGTCAACAGTTTCAGTAGCGGTCATGACTTCGTCAACAACGGTCGGCCCGCGCGCATTTCCTCAACCAAAGATTGCACCACCGCGTCTAGTTCCCCGCCGTTCTTTTCGGCGACCTCACGCTGACGCTGATAGGAGGCGCCGGTCGCAACCATGTCAGCAATGCCGGCCAGTTCGGTGGCGCAACCTAGGTCTTGGGCGACCGGCTCCAACACCGGCAGCAACTTGGTCAGATCTTCGGTCACGAGATCTTCACGGCCCGAATCGTCGAGGATCAAAATGGCGTCCATACCGTAGCGAGCGGCCCGCCATTTGTTCTCTTGGGCGAACCAGGTCGGAATTGACGGCAATTCGCGGCCGGCATCAAGTTCACGCGAAAAATGCTCCACCAGGCAGTGGGTGAGCGCCGCGACGCTGGCCAACTCAGAAATGTTCGAGATGCCGTCGCAGACTCGCATCTCCAGTGTGCCGAACGCCGGCGAGGGTCGGATGTCCCAACGGATCTCGTTGAAGTTGTCGATCACGCCGGTCTTGAGCATGTCGTCCACGTATCGCTCAAGTTCGGCCCAAGTGTCGAACTGGAACGGCAGACCGGCGGTAGGCAATTGCTGGAACATCAGCGCCCGGTTCGAGGCGTAGCCGGTGTCCTCACCTCCCCAGAACGGGCTCGAGGCGCTGAGCGCCTGGAAGTGGCCGTAATAGGTGAGCATCGCCCGACTGATCGGCAAGACCTTGTCGCGGTCTTCGATGCCGACGTGAACGTGAACGCCATAAATCAACATCTGCCGGCCCCACCATTGGGTGCGGTCGATCAACGTCGCATAGCGTTCCTTGTCGGTGACTTTCTGTTGCGTCCAGCGCGCGAACGGGTGCGTTCCGGCGCACATCAGTTCAACTCGCAGCGGGTCGGTGACCGCCCGTAACTCGTCGATGCTGCGTTGCAGGTCGGCGGTCGCTTCGGCGACGGTGCGGCAAACGCCGGTCACCACTTCGACCGTGTTGAGCAGCAACTCTTGCTTGATGTGGGGGTGTTCGGTCCCGTCGGGCGGCGCAACCGAATCGAGAATCGTTTGGGCAACTTGGCGCAGGTCGCCGGAGTCCTGATCGACTAGAGCAAGTTCCCACTCGATGCCGATCGAGGACCGCGCTGAGGACGAGAAGCCGATCTCCATGGGTACATCCTGCCCGAGGATGTCGGATTAGCCGACAAGTGCCAAAGTAGGAGACATGCCCGGAACTAACCTCACCCGTGAAGAAGCCCAACAACGCGCCTCGGTCGTCTCGGACGCCAGTTACGACATTGCGTTGGATTTGACCACCGGCAGCGAACGCTTCGGCTCGGTCACCACGTTGACCTTCGCCGCCACGCCAGGGGCGTCAACGTTCGTCGACTTGGTTGACGCTGAACTCGAATCGGTCGAACTGAACGGCCAAGCGATCGACCTGGCTGGATATGCCGACTCGCGGATCGAACTGACCGACTTGGCCGCAAACAACACGCTCGTGGTGGCCGGTTCGTGCCTGTACTCGCATTCGGGCGAGGGCCTGCACCGGTTCGTGGACCCGACCGACGACCGGGTCTACCTGTACACCCAGTTCGAGGTGCCGGACGCTCGACGCGTGTTCGCCACGTTCGAGCAGCCGGACTTGAAGGCCGAGTTCACCTTCCACGTGACCGCGCCCGCGCATTTCAAAGTCGTCTCCAACTCCCCCACTCCCGAACCGGTGCCCACCGCTGACGGGGCGGCGACGTGGCATTTCGCGCCGACGAAAAAGATGAGCACCTACATCACCGCGCTGGTGGCCGGGGATTACCACGAGGTTCGCGACACTTACGACGGCGACTTTGGCCAGATCCCGTTGGGCGTTTTCTGTCGCCAGTCGCTTGTGCCGTTCTTGGACGCCGACGACATTTTCTTGATCACCAAGCAGGGTTTTGAGTTCTTCGAGGGCGCCTTCGAGATGGGTTACCCGTTCGGCAAATACGACCAGTTGTTCGTGCCCGAATACAACATGGGCGCGATGGAGAACGCCGGTTGTGTGACGTTCCGCGACGAGATGATCTTCCGCAGTCGCCAAACTGTGGCCGCCTATGAGCAGCGCGCGAACACGATCCTGCACGAGATGGCCCATATGTGGTTTGGCGATCTGGTGACGATGAGGTGGTGGGATGACCTGTGGCTCAACGAGTCGTTTGCCGAGTTCGCCGCCCACCACTCGTCGGTCAAAGCCACTCGTTTCACCGACGCGTGGACGGGGTTCACGAACAATCGCAAGAACTGGGCGTATCGCCAGGACCAGTTGCCGTCGACTCACCCGATCGCGGCCGACAACTATGACTTGCACGCGGTCGAAGCGAACTTCGACGGGATCACTTACGCCAAGGGCGCCTCGGCGCTGAAACAGTTGGTCGCGTGGGTCGGCGAGGACGACTTCTTTGCCGGGCTGCGCCAATACTTCGCCAAGCACGCCTACGGCAACACCGAGTTGGCCGACTTGTTGGCTGAACTTTCAGCCGCCTCAGGCCGCGAGTTGGACAGTTGGGCGGCCGAATGGCTCCAGACCTCCGGGGTGAACACGCTGCGGGCGGACTTCGACCTCGACGAGGGCGGCAACTTCACCCGTTTCGACGTCGTCCAAAGCGCGAGCGCCGAATATCCGACGTTGCGCCGGCATCGGATCGCGATTGGCCTCTACAACCGCCAAGGCGACAAGTTGGTTCGCACCGAACGGATCGAGACCGATATTCGCGGTGAGCGCACCGAGGTAATCGAACTGCTCGACCATCAGCGCCCCGACTTGATCTTGCTAAACGACGACGACCTGACTTACGCGAAGATCCGCCTCGACGAGGGGTCGTTCGAGACGCTGCTGACTCAGATCGGCAGTTTCGCTGACTCGCTGCCGCGGGCGCTGTGCTGGGGTTCGGCTTGGGACATGACTCGCGACGCCGAACTGACTTCGGCCCAGTTCGTCGAGTTGGTGCTCGCCGGCGTGGGCACCGAATCTGATTTGACGGCCGTTTCGTCGCTGCTGCGCCAGGGCCAAAGCGCGATCAGCCTGTTCACCTCCGACGCTGCCCGGCCGGCACTGGCGGCGCGCTGGGAGGCCGCGTTGGCCGACTTGTTGAACTCGGCTGAACCCGGCAGCGACCACCAGTTGGCGTTCGCGCGGGCGTCGGCTTCTGCCGCGACCAGTGGGCAGCGACTGCGTGACCTGCTTGGAGGCGCGGTGGCCGGACTCGATATCGACACCGACCTGCGGTGGACACTCGTTCAGGGGTTGGCGCGTCTAGGCGCGGCCGACGATCAAGAGGTGGCGGCTGAGCTGTCACTCGACGACACGAACCAGGGCCGAGAGAACGCCGCGCTGGCGTTGGCTCTTCGGCCGTTGGCTGCGGCTAAGGCTGAAGCTTGGCAGCGGGTCGTTGAGGACGCTTCGACGCCGAACGAAACTCGGCGGCAGATTGCGGCCGGTTTCCAGGTTCCCGGTCAAGGTGAAGTGCTCGCCGAGTATGTGGACCGCTATTTGGAGATGGCCGAGTCGGTCATCGACCGGATGGGCGTGTGGATCGGTCAGGTTGCCCTGATCAACCTGTTCCCGCTAGCGAACCCGAGTGCCGAAACGTTGGCGAAGGTTGACGCGTGGCTTGGGCGCACCGCCGCGCCGGCGGCGGCGCAGCGCTACGTGCTGGAGGGTCGAGATGACCTTCGCCGCGCACTTGCGGCACGCGAAATCAACTGAGTCGCTGATTGCCGTTCTAACGACCCGTCGAGTCGGTCAGTGCTGGTTGCTGACCGGCTCGATTTCGGTCGAGGGAATGGTCGGGACGAAGTTGCGGCTCTTGGCGACGACTGCCGCGGCCACGACCCAGATGATCGCGACGAGCAGGATTGGTCCGCCGACGAAGTAAAGCAACGCCTGCCCGGTCGACGTGGTCTCACCCACCGCCCACGTATCGGGGGTGGTGGAGGCAACAGCCGAGGTCGCCGATGCGCCAACGGCAACGGTTGCGACTGACAAAATGGTGAGGATTCGCGCCAAGCTCATGGGGCCATCGTAGCGACCGACTTCGGCCACCCGGCCTGCCCGTAGGCTTAAGCGGTGCTCAACCTGACTTGGCCGCAGAGCGACTGGTTCGACTTGGTGGTTGACGGCTCCGGCAAGATCGCCGCAATTGTCGTGATCGCGTTGCTATTGCGCTGGCTGGCCCACCGGTTCATCCGCCGACTCGTGAAGCGAGTTTCTAAGGGTGTTGTCCCACCGGTTTTGGCGCAAACGAAGTTCGGTGAGGCGATCACCGATCTGACGCCTGGTTCGGCTGAGCGTCGAACTCAGCGGGCCGAGACGATGGGTTCGCTGCTTCGCAGCATCGTGTCGATCGTGGTGCTGTCGATCGCTTTCGTAATGATTTTGGATGTTCTGGGATTGCCGATCGCGCCGCTGCTTACCGGTGCCGGGATCGCCGGGGTTGCGCTTGGTTTTGGCGCCCAAACTTTGGTGAAGGACTTCTTGTCAGGCATTTTCATGATTCTGGAGGACCAGTACGGGGTGGGCGACTCGGTCGACTTGGGTTCAGCGGTCGGCACGGTTGAGTCGGTCGGCATGCGGGTGACTCGACTGCGTGACGTGAACGGCACGGCCTGGTATGTGCGAAACGGCGAGATCCTGCGGGTCGGGAATTTGAGTCAGAGTTCGTCTCGGGCGGTGCTGGACGTGACGGTCGGGTTCGAAGCCGACCTGGACCAGGTCCAGCAGATTCTCGCCGAGGAGGCGGCCGCGCTGGCTGCCGACGAGTCGATGGCCGGGCTGATTGTCGGCACCCCCGAGGTGTGGGGTGTCGAACGGTTTGATGCTGACGGTGTCGTCGTGCGGACTGTTTTGGCGACTGCGCCAGCTCATCAGGCTGTCGTGTCGCGGGCTTTGCGCGGGCGCATCTATCGGAGGTTCCAGCAGGCCAAGATTCCCTTCCCTTCAGTCATTTCCCCAACAACAAGAGGACCTAAACCGTGACTAACGCGGACGAGCAGAGTTTCTATGACGCGATCGGCGGCAGCGCCACGATCGAACTGATCGTGGACGTGTTCTATCAGGGCGTCGCCACCGACGACATATTGCGCGACATGTATCCGGAGGAGGATCTCGGCCCGGCCGCCGAACGGTTGTCGACGTTTTTGAGCCAGTACTGGGGCGGCCCGACGACCTATTCGCAGAACCGCGGCCACCCTCGCCTACGAATGCGGCACGCCCCGTTCGTGGTGAACGAGGAAGCCAAGGAACGCTGGCTTGTGCATTTTCGCGCCGGCCTGGATGCGGCGAAACTCGAACCCGAATTGGATGCCCAGTTCTGGGCGTACGTTTTGCACGCGGCAACCTTCATGCTCAACACGCCTGGTTGAGCCTTCCGGTCTCGGTCAGGCGACGAGTGGCCGGTATCTGGTGTTTCTGGCGGGTGTTTGTTTGCCGGGTGGGTAGAAGTCTGGTCTCTTGTCTCTGGGGTTGAGTTCGATTCGCCAACCCGAATGGTGAACCTGCCGGTGGTGGTGTCCGCAGAGTAGGACCCCGTTGTCCAAATCGGTCGTTCCGTCGTGGAGCCAGGATTTGATGTGGTGGGTTTCGGTCCAACCGGGTGGCCGG
>DAONBX010000043.1:0-16994 GCA_035401705.1 Aeromicrobium sp. | reverse complement strand
AGGTGATCCCGACTTTGGTGTTGAACGCCTTGGCCGAAGCCGGATCGTCCTTCGCCAAAATCCCGAGGAACTGAACATCCTGATCGGCGGTTTCTTCCGCGGCGATCTTTAGCACCGGCGCTTCTTTGCGACACGGCGGACACCATGATCCCCACAGGTTCACCACGATCGTCTGACCGGCGAAGTCGGCCGTGCTGATCTTCTCCCCGTCGAGACCGACCCCGCTGAGCACTGGGGCCTGCTGGCGTTCGCCAACTGGAATCGTGTCGATCTTTTTGCTGCCGCCGATGTAGCCGTCATCACCGGTGTCTTCGACGCCGCCGACGCAAGCCGACAGGACGAGCAACAAAACGAAGGCCACACCAACTTTGGCGGCCGCGCCGAACTTCATGCTCCGCCGACGAACTTGCCTGAGGCGTCCGCGATCAGGTGGCCGGCCGGCTGACTGTAGTCCAAGGAGACGAGTTCGTCGTCGTCGAAAGTCAAGGTGGTCAGGCTCGCCAGGTTGCATTCGCGGTTTCGCGGGTCGTGCACAAACGAGGCGTCTTCAAAGGAACGACGCGCGATCCAAACGGGCAGTTGGTGCGAAACGATTAGCCCCTCGTGACCGACCGCGGTCTTCCGTAGGTCGGCTACCGCCGCGCGCATCCGCGCCGCGATGTCCTTGTAAGGCTCACCCCAAGACGGACGCAAGGGATTCCACAGCCAAGGCCAGTAGCGCGGCTTGGCGAATGCGCCAGCACCAACGCCAACGTTGAGCCCTTCGAACTTGTTGTCCGCTTCGATTACCCGCTCATCGGTGTCGATCTTCAAGCCGAGCAGGTCGGCGGTTGGCTGGGCCGTCTGCTGAGCACGAATCAGCGGCGACGCCACGATGTGGGTAATGTCGTTTTCCTTGAGCGACTCCGCGACCGTGGCAGCCATCTGGTGCCCCAAGTCCGAAAGTTCGTAGCCCGGCAACCGGCCGTACAGCACACCCTCGGGGTTGAAAACCTCGCCGTGGCGCAGCAGGTGAATGATTGTGCGGGTTGTCATGCGTTTTCCTTCGCGGGTCAGCGGGCAACTTGGGCGGCCGCAGCAGCGGCACCGGGTAGAGCTTCGGCAAGTCTAGAGAGCGCAGTCGAGTCGACGTTTTCATCGTGGGCGGCCGAGACGAACCAGGCTTCAAAAGCACTCGGCGGCAGGTAGACGCCAGCGGCCAGCATCGCGTGGAAAAACGCCGTATATGCCGCGGTGTCTTGGCGCTGGGCGCCAGCAAAATCGGCAACCGGTTCAGTGACGCCCCAGAACACACTGAACATGGTTCCGGCGCGCTGGATCTGATGCTTGACCCCGGCGGCCGCCAAAGCCTCAGCGACCAACTGCTGCACCTGCAACGAGGTTGCGTTGAGCCGGGCGTAAACCTCGGGGGTAGCCAGCCTCAAAGTGGCCAGGCCGGCGGTCGTGGCGACCGGGTTCCCCGAGAGCGTTCCAGCTTGGTAGACCGGACCGACCGGCGCCAGCAGGCTCATCACGTCGGCGCGGCCGCCAAATGCTGCTGCCGGGAAGCCACCGCCCATCACCTTTCCGAAGGTCATCAGGTCGGGGGTGAAACCTTCAGGTTTGCCGTCCAGTTCCCAGTGCCCCGAACGTGCGGCGCGAAAACCGGTCATCACTTCGTCGCTGATGAACAGTGCCCCGTGCTTGGCGCAGGAGCGCGACAGGTGCGCGTTGAAGCCCGGCGCCGGCGGCACTAGGCCCATGTTGCCGGCGGCGGCCTCGGTGATCACGCAGGCGATCTGGTCGCCGAACTCGGCAAACGCCGCGTCGACAGCGGCCGCGTCGTTGTACGGCAAAACGATGGTGTCTGCGGTGACGCTTTCGGGGATGCCTGGCGTGCCCGGGATCCCGAGGGTCACCAGCCCCGAACCGGCCTCGGCGAGAAGTTGATCGACGTGGCCGTGGTAGCAGCCAGCAAATTTGATGATCTTGTCGCGACCGGTGAAACCGCGCGCCAGCCGGATCGCCGACATGGTCGCTTCGGTGCCGGAGGAAACCATCCGAATTTGCTCGACCGGAGTTCTAGCAACCACTTCCTCGGCGAGCAAAACTTCCGGCTCGGCCGGGGTGCCAAAACTCGTTCCGCGGGCGATGGCGGCGGTGACCGCGTCAAGCACCTGCGGATGCGCATGCCCGAGCAGCATCGGCCCCCACGAACCAACGAAGTCCAGATAACGATTGTCGTCGACATCGGTCAGCCAGGCACCTTGGCCGAACTTCATGAACCTTGGCGTGCCGCCAACAGACCGAAAGGCGCGCACCGGCGAGTTCACGCCACCTGGCGACACCGCTTGGGCGCGCGCAAAAAGCGCTTCAGATTCGGTCGTGTTCACGTCGGTCACCGAGTCGCCAACTTAGCGGCAACCTCGGCCGCCCAATAGGTCAAGATGATGTCTGCGCCGGCACGCCGAATCGACAGCAGCGACTCCAAAATCGCTTGCTCGCGATCGATCCAACCGTTAGCGGCGGCCGCCGAGATCATCGCGTACTCCCCCGAGACTTGATAGGCCGCCACCGGAATGTCGACTGCCGACCGCACATCGGCGACCACGTCGAGATAGGACATCGCCGGCTTGACCATGACGATGTCGGCGCCCTGCTCCACGTCGAGCAGCGTTTCGCGCAAGGCTTCGCGCCGGTTCGCCGGATCCTGTTGGTAAGTGCGGCGGTCCCCTTGGAGGGTCGAATCGACTGCTTCGCGGAACGGACCGTAGAACGCTGAAGCGTATTTTGCGGCGTAAGCCAAGATCACCGTGTCCACGTGACCGGCGTCGTCGAGTGCTTGGCGGGCTGCCGCTACTTGGCCGTCCATCATTCCGCTGGGCCCAACAACGTGGGCTCCGGCCACTGCCTGCGCCACCGCCATCTGCCCGTAGATCGTCAAGGTGGCGTCGTTGTCCACGCGGCCATATTCGTCGAGCACGCCGCAGTGGCCGTGGTCGGTGAACTCATCGAGGCAAAGATCGCTCATCACCAACAAGTCGTCGCCGACTTCGGCTCGCGCGTCAGCGATCGCCAAGTTGAGGATCCCGCTCGGGTCGATCCCGCCAGAGCCAACGTCGTCCTTGTGCTCAGGCACCCCGAACAGCATCACGCCGCCGATGCCTAAGCCGACAGCTTCGGCGTAGGCGGCCTTGGCCGACTCTCGCGTGTGCTGGAAAACGCCGGGCATGGAATTGACCGGCCGAGGCTCGCTGAGACCTTCCGCCACAAAAAGCGGCAGCACCAACTGCGACGGCATCAAGTGCGTCTCGCGCACCAAATTGCGAATCGCGGCGGTAGACCTCAGTCGCCTCGGCCGATCAATCATGTCAAGCCTTACGGCGTGACGACGGCTTCTTCTGCGACGGGCGCAGCACTGGCTCGCCCGCCTCGACGAACTGGAGTCGGCGCTGCTCACCGAAGTGCGCGAGCGCGGCAGCCAGTTCCTCAGCCGACGGGTTTTCAGCCATCACGTCGACCCGCAGTCCGTGCTCCTCGGCCGTCTTGGCCGTGGCCGGACCGATGCAGGCAATGATCGTGGTCGCATGCGGCTTGCCTGCGATTCCGACCAAGTTTCGCACCGTGGAACTGGAGGTGAACAAGACCGCGTCGAACTTGCCGGTCTTGATCGCCTCACGGGTCGGCGCCGGCGGCGGCGCTGCCCGGACAGTGCGGTACGCGGTTACGTCGTCAACCTCCCAGCCAAGCTCGACCAGGCCGGCCGCGAGGGTCTCGGTGGCGATGTCCGCACGCGGCAAGAACACCCGGTTGATGGGATCGAGCAGGTCGTCGTAAGGCGGCCAAACCTCGACCAAGCCGCGACCGGACTGTTCACCCGTCGGCACGAGGTCGGGTCGGATGCCCCAAGTCTGGATCGCTTCGGCGGTCTTTTCGCCCACGGCAGCGATCTTCAGTCCCGAGAACGCACGCGCGTCCAGTCCGTACTCTTCGAACTTCTCACGAACGGCCTTGACCGCGTTGACGCTGGTGAAAGCGACCCACTCGTAACGGCCTTCAACCAAACCGCGCACCGCTTTTTTTCATCTGCTGCGGGTTGCGCGGCGGCTCCACCGAGCTAGTCGGTACCTCTTCGGAAACGGCACCGTAAGCGCGCAACCGAGAAGCCAACGACTCGGCCTGCTCCTTCGTGCGGGGCACGAGCACGCGCCAGCCATAGAGCGGCTTGGTTTCGAACCACGACAGCGTGTCGCGCATACCGACGATGTCACCGACGACGACAATCGCCGGCGGGGTCATCTGGGCGGCTTCGGCGGCAGCGGCGATTTCCGCCAGCGTCGACACAACCGTCTCCTGGCGAGTGGTCGTGCCCATTCGGGTCATCGCTACGGGGGTCTGCTCGGCGCGACCGGCTGCAATCAGCGACTCGGCAACTTCGCCAATGCGGGTGACTGCCGACAGCAGCACGAGTGTCTCGTGCTTGGCTGCGGCCGGCCAGTCGACGTTGGCCGTGCCAACACTGATGACCTTGAACTCGCGGTGCGCCTTGTCGGTCAAGGGCACGCCAGCGTAGGCAGGGACGGCCGAAACTGACGACACGCCAGGGACGACTTCAAAGGCGATTCCGGCCTTGGCGCAGGCTTGAGCCTCTTCTGGACCGGTCGCATAAGTGAACGGGTCGCCAACCATTAGCCGCACGACGTTCGCGCCGCCCTTGGCGTGCTTGACCACAAGCTTCCCGCGAGCGGCGTGCGTCAGTGGCACTCCATCAGCGTTACACCCCCCTTCGACAACGAGGGCGCCGTTGGTCACCAATGCTGCCTGTTCGGCAGTCTCGGTGATGACAACATCGGCTTCAGCAAGTAATTCGGTAGCCCTGACCGTCAGCAGTCGGGGATCGCCGGGACCGGCGCCGACAAAACTGACTTGCCCGAACGACAACTCCGAAGAAGGCGTCGGTGCGGGGGTGGACGTGGGCATGGCAGAGATCGTTGACACGCTCTTCCCTGTTCTCCTGTGGTCGGACATCATGAGGCGACTCCCTCAGATGCCATGATCTGATCGGCTCCATCTTCAAGCAGTTCGGCAGCCAGTCGTGCTCCAAGAGCAACGGCATCGTCCCGAGAGCCCGTAGCGGACCGACGTATTGACGGTGCGCCGGAAATATCTCCGACTACCGCACGCAGCCAGAGCTCGTCGCCGTCGTCGCCCATCACGACTTCGGCTAGAGCCCCAACTGGCGCACTGCACCCAGCCTCGAGGGTGGCGAGGAGGGTGCGCTCGGCCGTAACGGCGTCCCGGGTATCGGGATCGTCGAGCACGGCAAGCAATTGAGCGGTCGCATCGTCGTCGATGCGACATTCGCAGGCCAAGGCGCCCTGGCCGGGCGCTGGAAGCATTTGTAGTGGGTCGAGCACTTCGGTGACCACGTCGGCGCGCGACAAGCGCAGCAGACCCGCGTAGGCCAACAGCACCGCATCGACTCCGCCTTCGGTGGCCCCAACGAGCCCGAGTCGAGTGTCGACGTTGCCGCGGATCTGTACCGGCTCTACACCCAAGCCCAAGGCGTTCAGTTGGCTAACTCGCCGCGGACTGCCAGTACCGACTCGTGAGCCGGCCGGAAGTTCGCCCAACGTGAGGCCGTCACGCGCAACCACCACGTCGCGCGGATCTTGGCGCGCCGGAATGGCGGCAAGCAGCAGTCCCGGATGCGACTGGGTCGGCAGGTCTTTGAGCGAGTGCACTGCCAGATCGACCGTGCCGTCGAGTACTGCGTCGCGAACCGCAGCAACGAACACGCCCGTACCGCCCATGGAGGCAAGAGGCTCGCTCGAGCGGTCACCCTCGGTCGAAATCTTTACCAATTCAACTTCGATGCCGTGTACCTGGCGAAGTTGCTGTGCCAGCTGTTCAGTTTGGGTCATCGCCAATTTGCTGGCGCGCGTGCCAATTCGTAGGACCATCACTGCTCACCCCCGCCAACTGTCGGCACGTCAGTTACGGCACTTACAGCGGCCGGATCCAGCCGGAAAAGATGCGCAAGCGCATCTGCGTACGTCAGATTCTCCGGTTCGTCGCCAGAGTCTTTGACCCGAACCGTGGGCTGATGGATTAGCTTCTCGGCCACCCGGTGCAAGGCGGCGCGAATCTCGCCCAGTTGGCCTTCGGCGAGCCCCACGAGTCGGGTTTCGAGTCGATCGATTTCACGACCGACAACTTCGGTTGCCATCGAGCGCAACGCCACCACGGTCGGCGTGACTTTGGCTTGGCTGCGGGCCGACAGGAAAGCGCGTACCTCAGCGTCAACGATTTCGCGGACCTGCTGAACGTCCTCAGCGGCCGAACCGTGCAGCGCCGACTCGCCAAGTGCCGACTCGCCCAAAACCTCAAGATCGACGACCTGAACCGAGGCCAGATCGCGCACCTCGTGAGCAACATCGCGGGGCAACGCCAAGTCGATAACCGTTAGCGAGCGGCCACCAGCGACGGCCTCGGCGATTCGCGCGGCTTCGAAAACCACCTCTGCCGAACCGGTGCAGGTCACCAAAACGTCTGCTGCCGCCAATTCGACATCCAACGATTCCCAACGAACCGCACCAACGCCATAACCGGCAACCAATGCGATTCCGCGTTCGAAAGTCCGGTTCGCGACCCAAATCTGGGCCGGTTCGATGCCGCGATCGATCAGCGTGCGTACCGCCAGCGCACTCATCGTGCCAGCGCCAGCAACAAGGAATCGAGTACCTTCGGCGGTGATTACCGGACCAGCGGCCTCAAACGCAGCGGTTACCAGCGAAGGCGCCGAGCGATCAATATCGGTTTCGGCGTGGCCACGCTTTCCTACCCGAAGCGCCTGTTGGAACAGCGAGTTCAAGCTCGCTCCGGCGGTCGACTCCTGCTGGGCCCGCTGGAGTGCTTCGCGAATCTGACCCAGAATCTGACTCTCGCCAACGACCATCGAATCCAGCCCGCTAGCGACCCGGAAAAGGTGCGCGACTGCCGACTGGTCGAAGTGGACGTAGACCTGCTGAAGCAACGACTCGAGCTCTAGGCCGGCTCGTTCAGCGATCAGTCGGGCAATCTCCTCGACCGAACCGTGGAAACGATCGGTCTCGGCAAAAACCTCGAGACGGTTGCAGGTCGAAACCACTACCGATTCGGTTACCGAATCGATTTCCAGCACTTGATGGGAGAGCTTGATCGCATCATCGGAACCCAGGACCACTCGTTCGAGCAGTTCGACCGGGGCCGAACGGTGCGAGATGCCAACTACGAGAACGCTCACGAACTCACCGCCTCCGGACCTGCGACCGAACGACGGTGGGCGTGATAACCGAGAATCTGCAACTCGGTTGCAACATCGACCTGACGGATATCGACACCGGCGGGAACCTGGACGGCCGTCGGAGCGAAGTTCAAGATGCTGCGAACACCGGCAGCAACCAACGCGTCGACCGCTTCTTGGGCAGCCGTAGGCGGGGTCGCGATAACTGCCATCGAGATCGACTCTTCAGCTACGACGGTCGGCAGTTCGGCGAATGATTGGATCTCGATGCCATCAATTCTGGTGCCGATCAAGTTGGCGTCTGCTTCTACGACGGCAGAGATCTTTACTCCGCGGGGGCCAAATCCTTGGTAGGCGGCCAAAGCCGAGCCAAGGTGTCCGGCACCAACGATGACTACGTGCCACGGTTGCGCTTGGCCCACGACGGCGCCAATCTGCTCTGACAGGAAGGAAACTTCATAGCCAACGCCGCGAGTTCCGTAGGACCCAAGGTGGGACAAATCCTTGCGAACGATTGCCGAATTTACGCCGGCGGCAGTCGCCAAGTGTTCAGAAGAGCAGACGTTCTTGCCCGTTTCAGCCAGCTCATCGAGTGCCCGAAGATACAACGGAAGCCGGGCGACGGTTGCGTCGGGGATCCCAGCTGGGCTGCGAAGAATGGTCACGTTGCTCCTACGCCGCGGAATTACGGGGCTTTCGAGCCACGGCGCGCCGACAGTCTAAGAGTTGGTGAAGCTGTTCACAAAATCGACAAAAGTCAACTTGCTGCGGTAAAGGCCTTTCTCAGCTCGGTTGGGCCAGTCCAAGTGCCGCTCTCAGGCGGTCCGGATCGACTCGCCAAAAGTCATGTTGGCGACCATCAACAAAGGTCACCGGCACCTCATCGTTGAACCGTGCAAGCAGGCTCAGCTCAAGGTCCACGTCGACCCTGGTCCAGCTGATTTGCGCGGCCTCAGCAATCTCGGCGACTACCTGTTCGGCCACCTCGCACAAATGGCAGCCTTCGCGCGAGTAGACGACGACTCGCGCGTCGTTGGCGTGCGGAATCGATTCGGTCATGACAGCGAGGTGCGTGCCAGTGCCCGCAACCGACCTTTCGCCACCTTGCCGGTTGGCGAGTGCGGTAAAGCGGCCACGACGAGGATCCGCGATGGAACCTTGAACCGGGCCAATCGATTCATTGCCAACTCTCGAACTGCCGCAGCTAGCTCGTCCGAATCGGCTTCAGGGTCGGCGGCAACCACAAACGCGACAGCCGCTTCACCAGTTCGCTCATCTGGGATTCCGATGACAGCGATGTTCTCAACCCCTGGTGCCTCCGCTAGCGCCTCTTCGATCTCGGATGGATAGACGTTGAAGCCCGAAATATTGATGGTTTCGCGGATTCGGTCGACCAGACTCAGGTTTCCTTGCTCATCCTGAATGCCGATATCACCGGTTGCCCACCAGCCATCCTGATTGGGGCCGTCAACGCCGTTTGGCCAATAGCCGGAAAAGAGATTCGCCCCTCGCACCCAAATTTCAGCCGGATCACCAACAACTGCTGGCTTGCCCATTAGGTCGCGCAACTGAATTTCGACTCCCGCAAGCGGCCTTCCGACCGAACCTGAAGCTGGCGACTGGCCGACTGGCCGGCCATCGCCGATCGTGGTGGTAAGCACCGGAGAGGTCTCGGTCAGTCCGTAGCCCTGCTCAACCGGATGGCCCGACAGGTTGAAGAAGCCAGCAGCCAAGTCCGGATCCAACGCCGACGCGCCAGAAACGATGATTCGAACCGACGCCAGTGATTCGGCAAGAGAATCCAGGCCGGCCCAAGCCGAAATAACCGGTGGCGCCACGGGCACATAGGTGATCTCGTACTGGCGAATCTGCTCAAGGACTTCGCCCGCGTTGAACCCATCGATGAGCACTACCGTCGCCCCGGTTCGCACGGACATCGAAAGCACGCAGTTCAGTCCGTAGATGTGGAACATCGGCAACAGCCCCAGAACCACGTCGCTTTGCTGCGAGATTGGTGGGTTCGAGATCTTCAGCAACTGATCGAGGTTCGCCGACAACGCGCGGTGCGAGAGCATCACGCCACGCGGCAGTCCGGTAGCGCCAGAGGTGAACAGCACCACTGCGGTCGATTCTGGGTCCGGCGGCGAATGTGGCGGCTCTGCGCTGGCGGTCTCCAACAAGGCGGCGAACCGCAGTTCGCCTTCGCCTGCGGCCGCCCGGTGCACGACCACCTGCGAGTTGCCGGTTTCGGCTTCTCGCACTTGGGTGATTGAGTTCGAGTCCGCGACCACCATTTTGGGCGAACAAGCCTCGACGATCCGCGAGATCTCCCGTGGGGTAGACCTCGGGTTGATCGGGACGGCGATCAACCCGCCACGCAAAATCCCGTAGTAGGCGACGGCAAAATCGATGCCGTTCGCCATCACCAACGCGACTCGCTGGCCCGCAAGAATTCCGCGGCCAAGCAAGGCTTGGGCGACGAGGTCTGCCCAGTGATCGAACTCTTCCCAAGTAACTTCCCGGTCAGTTCGCGGTTCGATGAGGGCGATTCCGGTGGGGTCGCGACGCGCGGCTTGAGCCAGATCGTCACTGATATTGACGGCCATGTGTCGAGTCAACCACACCATGTGGGCGTACTTGGCCGATACAGTGAACGTCATGCCCCACGGTCAAGGAAATGATCTGCCGCCGAACCTAAAGTCGCGTTCGATCTTGGAAGGCCAAGCGGCCTCGGCCGCGACCGAGGTTGAGCTGGCGCTCAATCAGCCGCCTGACCCCACTGCGGCGGCCTTTTTCGACGTCGACAACACGATCATGCAGGGCGCCTCCATCTTCCTGTTGGCCCGAGGACTTCACAAACGTGAGTTCTTTTCGACCCGCGATATTGCCAAGGCCGCGTGGCAGGCGGCCTATTTCAAGTACGTCGGCGTCGAGGATCCCGCCCACATCGACAACGCGCGAAATTCCGCTTTGGGTTTTATCGCCGGCCATGAGGTGAGCGAACTTGAAGAAATCGGCGAAGAAGTTTTCGACGAGTACATGGCTGACAAGATCTGGCCCGGAACGCGCGCAATGGCGCAATGGCACCTCGATCGCGGTCAACGCGTTTGGTTGATGACCGCCGCGCCAATCGAAATTGCCTCCGTTATCGCTCGGCGCCTCGGCTTGACCGGCGCGCTCGGGACTGTCGCCGAGCAAGTCGACGGGGTTTACACCGGCCGTCTAGTTGGGGAAATGCTTCACGGCGAAAGTAAGGCGACCGCGGTGCAGGCCCTAGCCGACGCCGAAGGCCTGGATCTTGAACGTTGCTACGCCTATTCGGACTCATCCAATGACATCCCGATGCTGTCGCTGGTTGGTCACCCGTGCGCCGTCAACCCAGACGGCACCTTGCATGCCCACGCGAAAGCGAACGGTTGGCAAATTCGCGACTATCGCACTGGCCGCAAGGTGATGAGCGCCGGCTCGAAGGCTGTCGCGATTGGGCTCGTCGTGGCTGCCGTTTGGTACGCGGCCCGCCGACTCCGCGCCCGCGGTTAGTTTTTCGTTGGCGGTCGCCGGTACTGAGGCAAGACCGACAGGTTGTCGTAGTCCTGAAGCGAATTTGGCGGCAATGGGTCTTGGCCGGCAGGCTGGACTGCCGAAACAATTAGCACCAAGAAACGGCGGCGAATCGTTTCTGAATCCAACGGCGAATTGAGCCCAAGGACCAGCAATCGAATTATCCAGTAGATGTCCGAGGGTTCAAGGTCGGTGCGCAAGAATCCGCGTTCTTGGCCTCGGTTGAGCATTTCGACGAATGGCTCACCCATCTCGTGGATCATGTCGTCGGCGAACTCGTCGGGGCCGACCGCAGCAAGCAACGGGCTATAGCGGCCCACAGTTCTAATGAATTTGTCTGCTACTTCGATTAGTTCGGCGCCGGGGAACTCGTGGACGGCATCGAAGATCGGCACGATCTCGTCGTCGACGATCCGCTTGAATGCAGCCCGCTCGAGTTCTGCTCGGTTGGGGTAGTGGCGGTAGACGGTCGCGACGCCCAAACCGGATTCGGCAGCGATCTGGTCCATCGACGGCGAACTAGACTCCGCCCAGAGGCGAAGCAGCGCCTCTACGATCCGGTCGGCGTTTGCCTTGGAATCACGCCGTGACATACGTCTCCAAAGGTTCGGGTTGGAACGGCTTGCTCCGCCATCGTACTATGTGAGAGTCCACTATCACTTTGGTAAGGAAGACTCCGTGTCCACTCTGCTCTACCGCCTCGGCAAAACTGCATTTGCCCACCCGATGCGTTTTCTGGCCGGCTGGCTAGTTCTAGTCGTGGTGATCACCGGCTCATTGGCGTTCAATGCCCCCAAGCTCAGCACCGAGATGAGGATCGAAGGCGTCTCCTCCCAAGAAGTAGTAGACCAACTCCAGGCCGACATGCCAGCGGCTGCAGGCGGCAGCGGACAAGTCGTGTATTCGGCCCCAGAAGGCAAGACCTTCTTCGACCCTGAGGTGGCCGCTGCAGTTGCTGGGTCGGTACAAGGGATCTACGGCGTCGACGAAGTAGTCGATCCAGCCGAACTTGCCGGCCAATCAACCTCTCAGGGCGAAGCCCAGAAGCAGTTGGCCGGCCAAGTCGCGGCAGCCGAACAAGCCGCTGCCGCGGTCGCGGCCGGTCAAAAGTTGACGACTGCGGTTCCGCTGGCTGTCGACGGAAACCTCGTACCAGGCGTGATCGTTGCGCCGGACGGGAAAGTCGCGCTGGCCCAGTTCCAGTTCACCAAACAAATTCAAGAGCTCCCGGCCGGAGTGATCGAGGACGTAATGCACGCGGCCGAAAAGCCGGCGGCCGAAGCGGGCATCACGGTCGTCCCTGGTTCTTCCATGCAGGAAATGCCTGAGGTCGCTGGAGCAGGCGAAGCCATCGGCATCGTCGTCGCGGCGGTCGTGCTGTTCCTCGTGTTGGGTTCGGTCGTTGCGGCCGGCCTACCGCTAGTAACCGCGCTCCTAGGCGTGGGCGTGGGCGTCGGTGGCGCCTACGCACTAGGCCACTTCTTTGAACTTGGCTCGATGAGCATCGTGCTGGGTTTGATGCTCGGCTTGGCCGTCGGCATCGACTACGCCCTGTTCATCGTCAACCGGCAGCGCCGATTGATCATGCGCGAGAAACTAACCGCCCACGAAGCCACTGGCCGCGCCCTAGGCACGGCCGGCTCGGCCGTCTTCTTCGCCGGCATCACCGTGATGATCGCCCTCGCCGGCCTCTTGGTCATCGGGATCAGCCTGCTGAGCACGATGGCGCTTATCGCCGCCGGCACGGTTGCGGTTTCGGTTGCCGTCGCTTTGACCGCCCTGCCTTCTCTGCTGGGTCTGCTTGGTGAACGCATCGTTTCACCAAAGGCCCGCGAAAAATTCGCGCAACAAGAGGCCGCCGGCGCCGATCACGCAACTGCTCGCCGCTGGGCCACGATGGTCACCAAGAATCGTTTCCTCGTCGCGATCTTCGTTGTTGCCGTGACACTCGTGCTGGCAATTCCGGCCGCAAGCATGCGCCTTGGGTTGCCTTCTAGCGAAAACTACAACTCCGGTACCGCCCAACGCGAGGGCTACGAACTCGTGTCCGGTTCCTTCGGTGAAGGTCTGAACGGCCCGCTAATGGTCGTGCTCTCTTCGTCAACCGAAGCCCCCGTAGCCCAACAGTCCGCTGCTGCCGTTCTGGGCGAACTCAGCAAACTAGACAATGTCGCGTCGGTGACTGCGGCCGGAGTGAGCGAAGACGGACGTACCGTCCTCGTTTCGGTGATTCCCACCGACGGTCCCACGGATGAGTCGACCGAGACTCTCGTCCACGCACTGCGGGACAAGTCAGCAAGCTTCGACGACAAGTTCGGCATCGAAATTGGGGTAACCGGTCAGACCGCGATGGGCATCGATATCGCCCAAAAGATGGGCGAAGTCATGCCGATCTACTTGGGCATTGTCATCTTGCTCTCGCTACTGGTGTTGACTCTCGTGTTCCGCTCGATCATCGTTCCGCTGAAGGCAACTGCCGGCTTCTTGCTGACCATTTTGGCCACCCTCGGCGCAACAACCGCCGTGTTCCAGTGGGGTTGGCTGAACCAGTTGTTCGGCTTGGACTCGACCGGCCCGGTGATGGCCCTGCTGCCGATCTTGGTTACCGGTATCGCCTATGGCCTGGCCATGGATTACCAGGTGTTCTTAGTGTCGGCGATGCGTGAGTCGTGGGTTCACGGAAAGCGCGGGACTGCATCGGTCGTCGACGGGTTCATGCACTCCAGCCGGATTGTCGCTGCCGCCGCAGTCATCATGATTTCGGTGTTTGCCGGATTCATCTTCAATGGCGACCCGATGATCAAGCAGATCGGCTTCGCCTTGGCGATAGCAATTGCCATCGATGCGTTCTTGGTCCGGATGACGCTCGTGCCAGCGCTGATGGCGATGTTCGGCGACCGCGCTTGGGCACTGCCGAAGTGGCTGGACCGACTCCTGCCGAACCTCGACATCGAGGGCGATCAGTTGCTTAGGAACCTGGGCGAGAAGTAGCGCCCGAAGGTGTCAGTTGCAGCGCGGCGGCCCGTTCACACGAACGGGTTGCCGCGCTCGACTAGCAGGTTATAGAGGGTCTGCTGGATTGTTTCGCGCACCTGGTCGGTGACGTTGAACAGCAGCATCGGGTCGTCGGCAGCCTCAGGCGGATAGGCGTCGGTACGGACTGGCTCACCAAACTCGATGATCCACTTGCTTGGCAACGGGATAAGTCCCAACGGACCGAGCAGCGGAAAGAACGGCGTGATCGGCAAGTACGGCAGGCCAAAAAGTCGCGCGAGCGACGGGATGTTCCCGATTAGTGGGTAGATTTCTTCGGCGCCCACGATCGACACCGGAATGATCGGCACCTGTGCTCGCATTGCTGCCGAAACGAACCCGCCGCGACCAAAACGCTGGAGTTTGTAGCGCTCGCTGAACGGCTTGCCGACACCTTTGAAACCCTCGGGCCAAACCGCCGCGAGTTCGCCAGAGGCCAACAACCGTTCCGCATCTTCAGCGCAGGCCAATGTGGCGCCCATTTTGCGCGCGATCTGACCAACATAAGGAAGTTTGAAAACCAGATCTGCGCCAAGTGGCCGAATCGGTCGACCGGTGTGTTTCATCACCGCATATCCAGTGATCAATCCGTCGACCGGAACCGTGCCAGAGTGGTTCGCCACTAAGAGCGCTCCACCGTCGGCCGGAATATTCTCAATGCCGCGGACTTGGAGCCTAAACCAGCTTTCGGCTACCGGCTCGATCATCGAGTTAAAAAGGTCGTGCATTTCGGGGTCAAGGCCGAACTCATCGACTTCGTATTCCCCTGACGCCCGCCGCCGCAATGCGCTTGCAAGGTTGGCTATCCGCACTGACCAATCGGTACCCAGTAGCCGTTTGGCGCCCTCAGCGAAGGCTGCGGCAACATCATCGGGGTCTAGGCCAGAGGTCGCCTCTTTAGGCGTCTCGTCGGTCTTTTGCTCATCATCGGGGACCGAGTGCAGGTGGCGTTCACGATTAGGTGACTCGGTCGCCGCCTTTTTCGCCCCGGCGGCTTTTGCCTTCGGCGCGGCTGCCTTCTTCGGGACGCTCTTTTTTGGCGGCGCGGCCTTTGGCTGCGCGGCCTTCGTGGCCGTCGCCTTCGTGGCCGACGCCTTCGTGGCCGTCGCCTTCGTGGCCGACGCCTTCGTAGCCGTCGCCTTCGTAGCCGTCGATGGCTCGGTTGCCGCGACCTTGGCAGTGGCCTTCTTCGGGGCGGCCTTTTTTGCTGGTCCGGCTAACGAGCGGGCAGCTTTAGATGGCGACGTCGCACGACTGCCTCGGCCAGCCTCTCCAGAGGTGCCGATCCCTTTGAGATCGTCCTTCACTTAGTGACCCCCAAGGTCTGAAAAAGGCCGGGACGCAGGGTCTCGGCATACCACTCAAAAGTCTCGCGCGTGCTGAATTTCGGGGTGTAACCGAAGATCTCGCGCAACGCTGAGGTATCCATGATCCGCCCATAAGTGAGCAATCGATGCACCCCCGGCGTCAGGTCCGTGCCCATGAAACTTGCCGCGCGGTGCAGCACCGAGCCGAATCCAATCGGCAGCAACGGCAACGTCGGCTTTCCGAGCATTCTGGCGGCTTGAGTAAGCATTAGAACGCCGTCACCGCCGACGTTGAAAGTGCCGGGGATGTCGTTGGTGGCGGCCTTCTCTACGACCGCGTAAGCGTCCTCGGGGTGGACCAACTGCAGGCGAGCGTCAAAACCCATCGGCACCGGCAAAACTGGATTCGAAAAATACAGTCCCAGCGGGCTTGAGAAATGCGGCGAGACGCACTGAGCCATCCGCAAAGTCGTCACACAAATATCTGGTCGTCGTCGGGCAAAGCCGCGCGCGTACGCCTCGACCTCTACTACGTCTTTCGCGAAGCCAGATTTGGTCCCGCCGCGAGCCGTCGCCGACTCCTTGAATACGGCCGGGTCACGCGGAGACGTCCCATAGACCGCCGAACTCGACATCATCACAACACGACTAACGGTGTCGGAGCGCTGACAAGCCCCTAGTACCTGCATCGTTCCGATGACATTGATTTCTTTGGTGGCACTTCCAGTGCCACGCGGGCGCATCGGCGCCAAATCCATGTGCAGGACGGTGTTGACGCCTTCGACGGCCAAGACCTTCGAGATAACAGGTGTACGAATGTCGGCACGCACGAACTTGGCTGGCCCGAGATCATCCTCCGGGAGAGTCGTGTCTACCGCGACAACTCGTACTCCGGCGGTTTCAGCGAGGCGGCGGGCAGCAAGTGCCACGCCAGGCGTGGCCGCGCCCGTAACAAGGACGACCTCGCTCATCTGTCACTTGCCCAGACGGCGACGCTGCACACGAGTGCGCTTTAGCATCTTGCGGTGCTTCTTCTTAGACATCCGCTTGCGACGCTTCTTGATGACTGAACCCACAACACACCTCGTTCTGTACTTCTCCGGACGGACCAACCCTAGGCGATCACACAAACCCGGTGAGCACGTGGTCTCAGACAATGACCAATCGCTGGCCCGACGGGTCAGGCCAGCGACTAATCAACCAGCTTGGTAAAAGGATTTATCAAGCAGTTCGTCCACTGCGTGCTCTGGCACGCGGAACGAACGACCGACCCGTACGGCCTCAAGTTCACCGGAGTGAACCAGGCGGTACACGGTCATCTTCGAGACGCGGATTTGATCCGCGACCTCGGCTACCGTCATAAAACGAGTTCCCTCGGTCATCTCCACACCCATTCTTTCCCTAGGGGCACGCGCGCTCTCCGGCTTCCCCACCGGAGAATGAGCGCGCATGCTTGTTGGAAGCCTAGTGGCTCATGGGACGAGTGTGAATAGAAATAGAAAAACAAATTCGGCGACACGCGTCACATTGTGGAATCTGTTCTCAATATGTGGGATCAAGTCCGTTCAGCGGGAACACCTCGGCGCGGGTGGCTTGAATCGAACGATCGAGCCAGGAAGCCGGGTCATAACCCTCTTCCCAACTGCGATAGAGCGCTCGTCGCCCATCAGTCATCCGCAGCGGCGCGGGCTGGTCGCGCAACCGCTCGACCTCGTGTCGCCAAGCGTCCGGGGTCGGCGTATCTGGGTCCAGCGGCAATCCCGACACGATCGACAACAGGTGCGCCCAAGCTCGCGGAACGACATCGACGACCGCATAACCGCCGCCAC
>DAONBX010000042.1:0-17232 GCA_035401705.1 Aeromicrobium sp. | reverse complement strand
CATTTGCGTCAGGGGCACTTCCCGGTCGGCGGCGAATCTCACCCGCATGAAGAACCGCCGCGTATCGAGGTCGGCGTACTGCTGACTCTCGGTGATCGTCCACCCGTCTTCGGCCAGGGTCGATGCGATCGTGGCGACGATCCCGACCCGGTCGTCGCAGGCGAAGGTCAAAATGAAGTCGCTGCGGGCCGCCGTTGATGACATGACCGCATCTTCTCAGGAGCGCAACGCGACGATTGTCCCGAGGTAGGCCAGGTAGGCCAATACGAAGCTGATCCCTTCAGCCCGAGATACCCGCCGACCCGTAATGAACACGGGGATCAGCAACAACGCCACGAACGCCATCAGCGGCAGGTCGACTCGGATCAACTCGCTGGTGACGCCTAGCGGTCGAACCAGTGCGGTCACGCCCAAGATGAAGGTGATGTTGTAGATGCTGGAGCCGATCAAGTTTCCAATCGCGATATCTCGCTCGCCTCTTACGGTAGAAACCAAGGTTGTGACGAGCTCGGGGGCCGATGAGCCGATCGCCACGATGGTCAGGCCAATAACTACCTCGCTGATACCCAAAGACGACGCTAAATCCACCGACCCTTGGACCAGCCAGTCGGCACCGACCGCGACTAGCCCAAGGCCAGTGCCGACCATGAGAATTTGCCGCGTCAGCGACTCATCGGATGTTGCGTCTTGCTCACTGCGTTCGCGGCTATCGGCGATTGCGAGCCGGACAACGGCCAGCGTGTACGCGACTGCCGTGGCCAAGAGCAGCAGGCCGTCGAGCCGCGACAGTTCGCCATCTAGCGCGAGCAGGACCAGCAGGACCGATACGGTCGCAATGATCGGCAGCTCGAAACGAATGGTGCGTGTACTGATCGCCAGCGGCACCATCGCGGCGCTCAGACCAAGGATTAACAGCAAGTTCACGATGTTGGTCCCGGCGATGTTGCCAACGGCTAAAGGTCCTGCGTCTCGCAGCGTTGCGTCTATCCCGATTGCAAGTTCAGGAAAACTGGTGCCAACCGAGACGACGGTTAGCCCAACGACCATCGGTGGTATTCCCAACCGGGTCGCAATTTGTGCGCCGCCCCTCACCAAAAGCTCGGCGCCGACGACCAGCAGAACGAGGCCGAAGCCCACCCACACAACTGGCATGGGCGGGAGCCTACCGGTCAGAAAATTCCGCCAGCGCCCAGTCCTTCAGCACGATCGCGTGGTTCTGCTTGGTCTGCTTGGTCGCATACACAAAGGTGACTAGGTCGTTCTCGGTCAGGATCTCGCGCAACCGATCGGTTTGGTCATTGTGGTCAAGTTCGTCGCGATATTGGCTGGCAAACTCGTCGAAGTCGATCTGGTCGCCGTGGAATCGTTTGCGCAAGTCCTCGCTTGGGGCGATTTCCTTGAACCAAAGGTCAAGGCGTGCCCGTTCATGAGAAACACCGCGTGGCCAAAGCCGATCTACCAGCATCCGAAACCCATCGGCCGGCTCAGGATCGACGTAGACCCGCTTGAGCGAAATCATTGGGCCCCATCAACGATCGTGGTGAGCAGCACGACTGAATCCACCTCGGCATGCAAGTCGTGTCGGCGGTCGGGGATGATCACCAGATCGCCGGTTGCACCCTGCCATGAATCGTCGCCTGCCGTGATTCGGACTTGACCCGAAAGCACTTGCAAAGTCGCCTCCGGCGGGGCCTCATGTTCGCCGAGTGCTTCGCCCGCGAGCAGTGCGATCAGCGTTTGACGGAGCCGATTGTGTCGGCCCGGGTGCAGTGCCTTTGCCGAGCGTCCCCGCCCAGAAGTTCGAGCCGCTTCGAGTCGCTGGCGGCCGAGTTCAAGTACATTCACCGATTCCATGATTCGACCGTACGCCTACCTGGCTAGCCGGGCTAGACGGTCACGCTTGAGCCCCCGACAGGATTCGAACCCGCGACATCCTCTTTACAAGAGAGGTGCTCTACCAACTGAGCTACAAGGGCATGCCAGATGCTCTGGCGAAGATCATCCTAACTAAGTCAGACTCCACCGGCTTCACAGCGGTTCAAGAATCGCTTGTTCACCCGGGCATCTGCGGGCATTTCTGGCGTGACGACCGAGGCCGAGTTGCCGGCGTCTACGAATATCTGCAGGTCTGACTTCTGCGTCCCCGAGTCCCCACCGGGGGTGAGGAAATCCTCTAGAGCGACGGCGCAGTCGGCCGCACCGAACTCCTGCCAGCCGAGCGCCACCCCCCAAGATTTGGCATTGGCTTCGGTGGTAACCCCTTGACTGCGCAGCACCCCAATAACGCGCACGCCAAGATCGGCAGTCGCGACCTCGTAGGCGGCTCGGGTCTGCAGGATGACCCGATAGGTTGGCCCGTCGTTGGCCACTTCCCACGCAGCAGTCATTTTGGCCGACCGCAGTTCTAGATCCGGGTCGAGCACGTTTACCAGCGCCAACTCCGGAGCCGTCTGCTCTGCGGCAGTGTCTTCAAGAGTCCTCCTGACCGCGGCCGGCAAATCTTCACTCACGCTCGGCGGAACCGCAACGGCCGCCAGCGCCCAACTGCGCACCGCGGCAACCATTCGGTCGTATTCGTCCTGGTTTAGGCCAGCAGGAGCGGCCGGCGGCTCGGGAATTTTCTGCTGCGACAGTTCTGGCCAGTGATCTATTTTCAGGTCCGAAAGCGTCATCTCGCCAAGTGGGCTGGGCGAAGAGGTGGCCGGCGCAGCAGGTTCGGCGGCACCCAAACCGCAGCCGGCGAGCCAGAACGTCGCGAACACTAAAGCGAACACGAGTCTGGACACCCATTCACCCTACATACTTAGGTGGTGTCCCGAACTGCTCAAACCCCGCCCTTCCCCCGGCTACTTAGCGCAACCGCCGAACTTGATACCCCCTTCGCGCTAGTTGACGAAGAAGCATTGTGGGCGAATGCCGAAGACCTGACCCGACGTGCTGGCGCAGTTCCGATCCGCTTGGCAACAAAGTCGATCCGGGTTCGATCGATCATCAAGAATGCGCTCACCCTGCCTGGCTTTCGTGGCGTCATGTCCTATTCGCTCGCCGAGTCGAACTGGCTCGCCGACCACGGGGTCGACGACATTTTGGTGGCCTACCCGAACGTCGACCGCGCGGCTTTTCGCGACCTAGTCGCCGACGAACATCGCCTTGCCTCGATCACCGTCATGGTTGATTCGCTTGAGGCCTTGGACCTGATCGACTCATTCGTGGGTAACGACCACCCGCCCATTCGGGTTTGCTTGGACGTTGACTCATCGCTCCGCCTTCTCGGTGCCCATCTGGGTGCACATCGGTCGCCCGTGCACACCACCGGCCAAACCAAGAAGATCGCCAGTCAGATCGCTGCTCGCCGCGGTTTCGACCTGGTCGGGCTGATGTTCTATGACGCCCAAATAGCCGGCATGCCCGACAGCGGCCCGGCAATCAAAATCGTAAAGGCCCGGTCCGCGGCCGAACTTCGCCGGCGGCGAAAGCGGATCGTCAAAGCGGTCTCCCAAATGACCAACTTGGAGATCGTAAATGCTGGCGGCACCGGCAGCCTCGACGTGTGGCGAGACGATCCGAATATCACCGAACTGGCTGCCGGCTCTGGTCTGTTCGTGCCGACCCTGTTCGACCACTACCGCGACTTCGCTCCGAGGCCGGCCGCGTTCTTCGCCCTGTCGGTGGTGCGCAAGCCGAGCACAGATGCGGCGACCTGTTTCGGTGGCGGCTACATCGCTTCGGGTCCGGCTGGGGATTCGCGAGTGCCAACTCCGGTTTGGCCCCACGGGCTGGAGCTCTACGGCGCCGAGGGTGCCGGCGAGGTGCAAACCCCGCTGCACGGCAAGTCGGCGAAGTCGCTCGCCATCGGCGACCGGGTCCTGTTCCGGCACGCTAAAGCCGGTGAAATGTGTGAACGCTTCAACCAGGTCGCAATCGTGGACGCTGCCGGCGGCGTCAGGATGGTTCCGACCTACCGCGGGGAAGGAAAGAACTTCGGATGAGCACTTGGACCAACTGGGCCGGAAACGTCTCCAACAGCCCGCAGTTGCTTGCCCAACCTTCCTCAACCGACGAAGTCGTCAGTTTGGTTACGTCGAACCGGCGCGTCAAAGCAGTCGGCGCCAGCCACTCCTTCACCCCGATCGCTCAGGCCGACGGCGTTCAACTTCGGCTGAACCGAATGAATCGCGTGTTGGCCGTGGATACCGAAACCGGGCTAGTTCGAGTTCAGGCGGGAATCTCGCTGCACGACCTGAATCGGCGACTGGACCCGCTCGGTTTGGCGCTGCCGAATATGGGTGACGTGGACCCGCAGTCGATGGCCGGAGCCACTTCGACCGGCACTCACGGCACCGGGTCGAAGCTTTTCGGTATCGCCAAAGCAATCGCCGCGCTGCAGTTGGTCACCGCTGACGGTCACGTACTCGAAATCGACCAGACCCACGAATTGTTCAACGCTGCCCGAGTCGGGCTCGGTGCCCTAGGCATCGTCACCGAGCTCACCTTGCAGTGTGTTCCGGCATTTTTGCTAAATGCCCGCGAACAGCCAATGGCGCTGACGGACGTGCTGGCCGACCTGGACTCTTTCGCCGACGACAACGACCATTTCGAGTTCTTCTTTTTTCCGAACACGAACAAGGCCCTGACGAAGCGGAACAACCGCGTACCCGAAGGAACGGCGAAGTCTCCGCTGCCGAAGTGGCGACACAAACTCGAAGACGAGTTCTTGTCGAACACCTTCTACGAGCGGGTGCAACGTGTCGCTGCCAAGCGACCCAACTTGGTTACGAGAATCAACAACATTTCGGGGTCGTTGCTTGGCGCTCGCGAATACACCGACACCTCACACAAGGTGTTCATCTCGCCGCGCGACGTCAAGTTCCGCGAGTTGGAGTTCGCGCTGCCGCGGGCCGCAGCCGCCGAAGCGATTAGTCAGATGCAAGCGTGGTTCGCCAAGACCGACGAGCAGGTTTCGTTCCCGGTCGAGGTGCGCTTCACTGCCGCAGACGACATCTGGCTGTCCACCGCCCATGATCGCGACAACGTCTACCTCGCCGCGCATCAGTTCCACACCGTCGACCCGACGCGCTATTTCAACGCGATGCAGGACATTTTCACCGCGCACGGCGGTCGGCCGCACTGGGGCAAAATGCACACCCTGACCTCGGACTACTTCCGCACCGTGTACTCACGATTCGACGACTTCGTTGCCGTGCGCAACCAACTCGACCCAGAGCGCAGATTCACCAACGACTACCTCGACCAAGTGCTCGGCGACTGAAGGCAAAACGTCCTTCAGCCGCGAGTCTGGTTGATCGCGTAGAGGGTGATGCTCGCCGCGACCGAAGCGTTCAACGACTCAAGGTCGCTGGCCATCGGAATCGAAACCAATTGGTCGCAGTTTTCGCCGACCAGACGCGACAGGCCTTTGCCTTCACTGCCGATCACGACGGCCAAGGGGCCTTCGGCCAGATCTAAGTCAGGCAACTGCATGTCGCCATCGGCGGCCAGACCGATCACCATCAGACCGGCGTCTTGATAGGCCTTGATTTGGCGGTTCAAGTTGGTCGCGCGAGCAACCGGCACCCGCGCGGCCGCACCGGCTGAAGTCTTCCAAGCAGCGGCCGTCATATGGGCGGCGCGGCGCTCGGGGATAACGACTCCGTGCACGCCAAAGCCAGAGGCGGAGCGAACAATCGCGCCGAGGTTTCGCGGATCGGTGATGCCGTCGAGGATCACGATCAACGGAGCCTCACCGCGTTCGGCGGCAAGTTCGAGCAGGTCATCGGGGTCGGCGTACTCATAAGCCGCGAGTTTGGCCGCGATTCCTTGATGGACCGCACCCGAGGTGATCCGGTCGAGCTCGTTTCGGGGCACCTCAAGCAACGGCACATGTAGATCGGCGGCCAACTGGAAGATCTCGCGGATCCGATCGTCGCGATCGATCCCTTCGGCAACCTGCAACGACAGCACCGGCACCTTCGCGCGCAACAACTCAACTACCGAGTTGCGCCCGACCACCAGTTCTGGCCCGCCCTCTTCGGAACGGCGACGAGGCCGGCCGGACTGACGCTTATCGGCAGCCTTGGCCATCTTGTGTTTCTTGTGATACGGCCGATCTTCGGCCTTGGGCGTCGGCCCCTTGCCCTCTAGCCCTTGGCGGCGACGGCCACCTGAGCCCGCGGTCGGGTTGCCCTTTCCGGTCTTTTTGATTGCGCCTCGGCGCTGGCTATTTCCGGCCATCATCGGCCACCCTTCAGATTCCAGCGGGCGCCCGAGGCAGTGTCCTCGATTTCAATTCCCGCTGTGGTTAGTTTGTCGCGCAGAGCATCTGCTCGCGCCCAGTCTTTTGCTGCTTTGGCTTCGGCTCGCTCGGCCAGAATCGCGGGCACTAGTTGCGCCAACGCCTCGTCGGCGCCCGATTGGCCCGCCTCGCTACCAGCCCAAGTGAACGGGTCTAAGCCAAGGACGGCCAGCATTGCGCGGACCTGACCCAAGATTTGCGCCAATTCTGGGCTGGCGCCGCCCGCGAGCAGTTTGTTTCCTTCGCCGACCGATTTCTGCAGCACCGCCAAGGCTGCTGGCACCGACAGATCGTCATCCATCGCCACCGCGAACTCAGTTGGCACTTGAGTTGGCTCGCCTTCGCCGACCAGTTCGGCCGACCGCTTGCAGAAGCCCTCGATCCGCTCAAAGGCGGTCGCAGCCTCGGACAGCGAGGCCTCGCTGTACTCGATGATCGAGCGGTAGTGCGCCGCGACTAAGTAGTAACGCAAGGCGATCGCCGGCACGCGCTTTACGACCTCGCTGACCATCAGTGTGTTTCCCACGCTCTTGCTCATTTTGGAGTTGCCCAGATTGAGCATCGCGTTGTGCATCCAAACGCGTGCGAACTTCTGGCCAGCCGCTCGCGACTGCGCGAGTTCGTTTTCGTGGTGCGGGAACCGCAGGTCGAGGCCACCGCCGTGGATATCGAACTCGGTGCCTAGGTATTTGGCGGCCATGGCAGAGCACTCGAGGTGCCAGCCAGGCCGGCCGCGGCCCCACGGAGTTGGCCACGAGGCCGATTCGGGCTCGCCTGCCTTGTGACCTTTCCAGAGCGCGAAGTCGCGTGGGTCACGCTTGCCAGCAACCGGGGCGTCGGGCGACTCTTGCATGTCGTCGATCTTTTGGTTGGACAGTTCGCCATAGTCAGCCCAAGACCGAACATCGAAGTAGACGTCGCCAGAATCGTCGTCGGCGACGTAGGCATGACCACGCTCGATCAGGGTCTGCATCATTTCGATCATCTCGGGCACGTGACCGGTGGCGCGAGGTTCATAAGTGGGTGGCGTGCAACCGAGCACCTCGTATGCCGCGTGCAGGGCACGCTCGTTGCGGTAGGCGACCGCGAACCATGGCTCGCCCGTTTCTTCAGCTTTGGCGAGGATCTTGTCGTCGATATCGGTCACGTTCGCCACGATGGTGACTTCTAGGCCAGAGCGTTCGAGCCAGCGACGCAGGACGTCAAAAACGACTTCCTTGCGGATATGCCCGATATGCGGCGGCCCCTGCACAGTCAGGCCACAGTGATAGATACCTACTTTGCCCGGCTGAACCAGGTCAAGGGGTCGGGTCTGCCGGGTGGCGGAGTCGAAGAGGTGCAGCGTCACCCCCCTAGCCTATCGGCCCCACAGGTGGTCTCGAACCAACTGCCGCCAAGGGCATATCGTCACTTCCCTACCATTGTTCACTCTTTTCACTTAGCCTGATTTGGTGTTCCGTCGACTCTTCCCCGTCGCGGCCGTTCTCGCCGCTGTCCTCACTTCGAACCTCACGCTGCCTAGCGCGGCTCAAGCCGCCTCTTACCCGAAGCCGCAGTTGAGCCGCTGGGAGCCCAACTACCAACTCCCGACCAAGAAGCTGTCCGGCACTTGGCAAAGCCCGTGGGTGCCGGCCTCAGCCGCCAAGTCCTTGGCCCCATCGTGGAATGCCAAAACGATGCCCGACGGCAGTTGGTTGGTCATTCAAGCACGGTTCAAGAACGGCAAAACGATCACCAAATGGAAGAACCTGGCCCAGTGGCGCCACGGGCTTTCTGGTGGGAAGCGAACCACCTATTCGAAGCAGACTGATTCGTTGGTCTGGGTTGACACCGACGTTGTGAACGCCCGCAACGGCAAATCCTTCACCGGTTGGCAGATTCGGGTCACCTTGAACCGGAAGAACGCCAAGATCAAAAGCCCGATCCTAAATGGGGTGGCGGGAGTCTGGTCGACCTACACGACCAAGACGACTGCGGTTTCAAAAACGACGATGACCAAGCAGGTAGACCTTGCGGTCCCGGCGTACTCGCAAATGATTCACACTGGCCACTTCCCGAAGTACGGCGGCGGAGGTCAGGCCTGGTGCTCACCCACCTCAACCTCGATGGTGCTGAGGTATTACGGCCTCGGCCCGACTGCAAAGCAGTACTCGTGGGCAAAAGGCCCAGATGGGACCGTAGATCACGCCGCGCGCTACACCTACGATTCGGCCTACCGCGGGACCGGAACTTGGCCCTTCAACACTGCCTATGCCTCCCGGTACGGCACTGAAGCCGTCGTCCAACGCCTGCCAGACCTGCGAGACGTCGAAGCACTCATCAACAAGAAAGTTCCGGTCGTGGTTTCGGTCGCCTTCAAAAAGGGCGAACTAACTGGAGCGCCGATCAGTGCCACCCCTGGGCACCTGATTGTCGTGCGAGGCTTCACTTCGACCGGCCAGGTAATCGTCAACGACCCGGCCGGCAAAACCAACACCCAAGTGCGGCGAATTTATGATCGTGCCCAGTTCGAACGGGCTTGGCTGCGCGGCAGTGGCGGAATCGCTTATGTCATCGCGCCGACCTCGATGGGGCTAACGTTCTAACCGTGCACTCCCCCAGAGTCGGCATCGGTACCGACGTCCACCAACTCGCCGAAGGCCAACCACTGTGGGTTGCTGGCCTACATTGGCCCGACAGCCCCCGCGGGCTGGCCGGCCACTCCGACGGCGACTGCGTCGCGCACGCGATGGTTGACGCGGTCCTGGCCGCGGCTGGGCTCGGCGACATCGGCAGTCGTTTTGGTACTGCCGACCCTCGCTATGCCGGTGCTGCCGGCGTGGAGTTCCTGCGAGCCACCGCAGAACTCGTCCGCGAGGCCGACCTGACCATCGGCAACGTGAGCGTCCAGCTAATCGGGAACGAACCCCGACTGGCTGGCCGCCGCGACGAAGCAGTCGCAGTGCTTTCGGCAGCCATCGGTGCGCCGGTCTCACTTTCTGCCACCACCACAGACGGACTAGGCCTCACCGGTCGTGGTGAAGGCATCGCCGCGATTGCCGTCGCAATGGTTTTTTGAGTCAGGCCCCAGAAATGACGAACGCCCGGCCGAAGCCGGGCGTCCGAAAGTCCTGAGTCAGGAAGCAAGCACTTCGTCGAGACGAATCTCGGCCTTGTCCTCGTTGGTCTTTTCGGCCAACGCGAGTTCGGACACGAGAATCTGACGAGCCTTTGACAACATCCGCTTTTCGCCAGCGGACAGGCCCCGCTCGCGATCGCGACGCCAAAGGTCGCGGACAACTTCTGAAACCTTCAAAACGTCACCGGAGTGAAGCTTCTCTAGATTCGCCTTGTAGCGACGCGACCAGTTAGTTGGCTCTTCCACGTGTTCAGCACGCAAAACGCTGAAAACTCGTTCCAAACCAGCCTCGTCAACCACGTCGCGGACCCCCACCAGGTCTACGTTGTCAGCAGGCACACGTACAACAAGATCGTTCTGAGCGATGATCCGGAGAACGAGGTACGTGCGGTCCTCGCCCTTGATTGCCCGAATCTCGATGTCTTCGATGACTGCAGCGCCGTGATTGGGATACACAACGGTTTCGCCGACAGTGAAAGCCATGGAGAATGCACCTTTCCTAGGTGACCAGAATAACAGAACCCGCCCAGAGGAATCCCACCGTGGAATCTGGGGGCACACTCCCGGTACGATGCCGAGGTGAGATCACGTCGCACTATTGCCGCCATCGCTTTGACCGTTGCCGCTCCGTTTGCCCTTTCGGCTTGTGGAACTAGTTTCAATGCCCAGACGAACCAGCAGTACCAGGCTGGTGTCGGGTCAAACCTGCGCACCGGGCCAATCCACGTCTACAACGGCCTCTTCGTCGCAAACGACGAAGGCGACGGCAAGATGCCAAGCGCGACGTTCTCCGGCGCGCTGCTGTCGGCCGAACCGCAGAAGATCATTCAACTCTCGGTTACCAGCGGCGCAACAACAGCTTCGTTCCCGCCGTACGCGCCGATCGAACTCGAAGCGAACAAACTCAAGACTCTGGGCGCCGACGGTGAATTCTTCATCCAGATGGAAACGGTCGAACCAGGCGCTGTCGTAACCGTCACCTTCGAAAGCGCAAGCGGCGACGTCGCCTCGCTCGAGGTCCCCGTGGTCGAGCGCACCAAGATGTACGCCGACGTGGCTACCAAGCCGGCCAAGAAGAAAGAATCGACCAAGACCCAGGCAACCGAAGCAGCGCCTGAGGGCGAGTGAATCGGAACTAGACAAAACGAAAGGCCCGGGCAGATTCTCTGCCCGGGCCTTTCGTTTTGTATGAGCTGGAGTTTTAGTTCAACTGATCGGAAGTTCGCCAGTAACCAGGTAGACGACTCGACGAGCCATGTTGACGGCGTGATCGCCGACCCGCTCGTAGTACCGGCCGAGTAGTGCCAGGTCGATTGCGGTGTCGACACCGTGGTCCCACTCGCCATCTAGCAGC
The DNA here is from genome assembly GCA_035401705.1 of Aeromicrobium sp. GTDB lineage: Bacteria > Actinomycetota > Actinomycetes > Propionibacteriales > Nocardioidaceae > Aeromicrobium. The sequence goes on along the minus strand of DAONBX010000042.1, from coordinate 6,468 downwards.
ACCCGGAATAGTTCCTTACGCAGACGATCCATCTCGTCGTCTTCGAGTTCGAGTTCGGCGGCGGCGGCCAAGTCGCGGTTCGAGACGATTCGCGAGGCCGACCCGATCATCGAGTCCGCCACCTTTGCCATATCTCGAATCAGTGGCTGTACCGGGGCTGGCACGGCGGCGTACGGCATCCGGCGGCGGGCGATCTTCGAAACGTGAACCGCCAGGTGGCTCATTCGTTGAAGGTCGGCAACCATCCGCAGGGTCGAGACGAGTTGGCGAAGGTCGGTGGCGACCGGCTGTTGGGTTGCCAACAGGATCAGGGCACGCTCCTCCACCTCGTCGATCGACTCTTCGATTTTGGTCTCCGACTCGATCACCTGCTCGGCTTTGATGGCGTCGGCGTTAAGCAAGGCTTCGGTAGACAAGGCCACAGCAGAACGCACTTGGTCGATGATGATGACGAGGTCGTCGACAATCTGGTCGAGGTGCTCGTAGTACTGGTCGCGCATAGGGCTGACGTTATGCCGCCTAAGTGAATAGGGGGCGACCTGCGATGAACTAAAGGTGAACGGCAGTCGAAACCATGACACGATCTGCCCCGGCGATAGTGGCCTTTTGCAATTTGCCGCCTACGATCGACTCGTGGAGGTTTCTGAGATTCTGGTCGGCGCCGCCGGCATCGTCGTTGGCGCCCTCGTCACCTTTTGGTGGCGCTACTCCGAACGCAGTCAAACCGAAATTCCGCAGGCCCCCACCCCCGAAGTTCCTCCGGAAATCGACACCGTGCTTTCTGTTCTGCGTTCCTCGGCCGTGGTGATGGGCAGTGATGAAAAAGTGCTTCGCTCGTCTGCCCCGGCCGTCGCTCTGGGCCTAGTCTCGGGCGATCACCTGCGCAGCGAAAAACTCCTTGACCTAGTTCGCCAGGTACGGCGCGACGGCGAAGTTCGCGAGGCCGAGTTTGAGATTCGGGTTCGCCGCCGAGCGCCTATCTTCGTTCGCGCTCGCGTGGCCCCACTACCCAACGGACTAACGCTCGCGCTGGTGGAGGATCGCACCGACGAGGAGCGAGTCCAGGCGCTACGTCGTGACTTCGTCGCGAACGTCAGCCACGAGCTAAAGACCCCGATTGGTGCGATCAACCTCCTCGCCGAGGCCGTCGGCGAAGCCAAGGATGATCCCGAGGCAGTTGAACGCTTCTCGGCCAGAATGCGAACCGAAAGTGACCGGCTAACTCGGCTCGTTCAACAGATCATCGACTTGTCCCGACTGCAATCGGACGTGGCCAGCGAAAATCAGACGGCCATCAAAGTCGGTGAACTCGTTGGTGAAGCGATCGAGCATTCGCAAACCGACGCCCAGTCACGCCAGATCAAACTCTCCCAAGAGTGCGAGCCGGACCTTTTCGTTCGTGGTGACCGGGCAGAACTGCACGCGGCAGTCAGCAACCTAGTTGAAAACGCCGTCACGTACAGCCCGACCGAATCGGCCGTATCGGTGAAGGCAGTGCGTGAAGACGACGACGTCCGGATCACAGTTTCGGACCGCGGGATCGGTATCCCTCCCGAAGAGCAGGAACGAATCTTCGAACGGTTCTACCGAGTCGATCCGGCGCGCGCCCGCGCAACCGGCGGAACTGGGCTCGGTCTATCAATTGTCAAACATGTCGCCGCAAGTAACGGCGGCTCAGTAGAGGTCTGGAGCGAACCGGACCTCGGGTCGTCCTTCACGCTGGTACTGCCAGCATGGGACGTCGATGAAGGAGAATACGAGTGACCAAAGTCCTGATCGTTGAAGATGAGGCAAGTTACAGCGAAGCATTGTCGTACGTCCTGCGAAAAGAGGGCTATGAAGTCGCCGTCGCCGAAACCGGGCCAGACGCGCTAACTGAGTTCGACCGCAGCGGAGCGGACATCATCTTGTTAGACCTGATGCTGCCCGGCCTTTCAGGCACCGAGGTTTGCCGAACAATCCGCCAAACTTCGGCCGTGCCGATCATCATGGTCAGCGCCAAAGACACCGAGGTCGACAAAGTAGTCGGCCTGGAGTTGGGTGCAGACGACTACGTCACCAAGCCCTACTCTCCACGCGAACTTGTCGCCCGGATACGCGCGGTTCTTCGCCGCGGCGTGCCCGAAGAAGTCGATTTGGATGCGGTGCTTCAAGTAGGCGGAGTGAGGATGGACGTTGACCGCCACCTTGTTTCAGTCGACGGCGAGGACGTCAAACTCCCGCTCAAGGAGTTCGAGCTGCTCGAGTACTTCCTGCGTAACTCCGGCCGAGTTTTGACTCGCGGTCAACTAATCGACCGAGTTTGGGGAGCCGACTACGTCGGTGACACCAAAACGCTGGACGTCCACGTCAAACGCCTTCGCTCCAAACTCGAAGAAGACCCCGCCCACCCGCGCACACTCACCACGGTGCGCGGCCTGGGCTACAAGTACGCCTGAAACTTCGCGTTTCGTTTCAGCGGCCTTGACTGGCTACCGCGGCAATCGCCGCGGCGGCAGCCTCGGCGTCCAGGTATTGACCGCCGCGCTGAACCGGCTTCAAGTCCTCGTCAAGTTCGTAGACGAGCGGGATGCCCGTGGGGATGTTCAGGCCGACGATCTCATCTTCGCCGAGGCCGTCCAAGTGCTTCACCAAGGCCCGCAGCGAGTTGCCGTGCGCAGTCACCAAAACGGTCTTGCCGGCTCTTAGGTCAGGCACAATCTGGTCGTACCAGTACGGCAGCATCCGGTCGAGCACGTCGGACAGGCACTCCGAACGGGGCAGGAGTTCGCTCGGCAAGTCGGCGTAGCGAGCATCACCTGCTTGGCTGAACTCAGAGTCATCGGCCAACTCTGGCGGCGCGATCGCGTACGAGCGGCGCCAAGTCATGAACTGCTCTTCGCCAAACTCGGCCAAGGTCGCCTTCTTGTCCTTGCCCTGCAGTGCGCCGTAATGGCGTTCATTCAGCCGCCAAGAACGCTGCACCGGAATCCAGTGCCGGTCTAGGCCGTCCAAGACGATCTGTGCGGTACGGATTGCTCGACGCAGCAGCGAAGTGTGCAGGATGTCGGGAAAAATATCGGCCTCACGCAGGAGTTCAGGCGCACGCAGCGCCTCTTGGACTCCCTGCTCGTTGAGGTCGACATCGACCCAACCGGTGAACAGGTTCTTCGCATTCCACTCGCTGTGACCGTGTCGCAGCAGGACCAAGGTGCTCATGGCCCAAGCCTAATGCTGCGCCGAGATCTCCTGCAGAGCGCGTAGGTAGTCGTCTTGGGAGTGAACTCCAGCGATCGTGTGAGTCGCCTCTACGACAACGAATGGGGCATGTTCGGCCCCAATCGCGGCCGCGGTTTCGCGTTGATCGCGGACTTCGGACTCGAACTCGGGGCTGGCGAGCAGCGCCTCGGCCGTCTCAAGTTCGAGTCCGGCCAGTGCCGCCCTACTGGCGAGCACGAAATCGTCGGCGATGTCGGCGCCTTCTAGGAAGTGCGCCCGCCAGAGTTCGAACAGTAGGTCGCGCTGGATTTCCGGACTGACCGACCGAGCCCAGGTAAGCACTCGCCAAGCGTCGGTTGAATCTGCCGCGACAACGTCTTCTAGGTTCAAGTCGATCCCGCTGATTCGCGCAGCCGAAACGACATCTACTGCGCCAGGATCAGGCGTGAAAGTGGCCGCCCGGTAGGAGATGTCGATCGCTTGGCCGGTAACGATCGAATACAAAGCCGCGGCGCGCTCAAAGCGAACGGACCCCACATACGACCAGGCATCGGTCACGTCGGCAAAAACGATGGCTTTCACGGCGCCAACGTTACGGCCACGACCAAAGCCGGTTCAATCCGTCGGGCGCAGGTGCTCGAAGGCCTTTAGATTCGCGGTGGATTCGCCCCGCGACTCGCGCCATTGCCATTCCTTACGGATCGATGAGGCGAAGCCAAGTTCGAGAATCGTGTTGAAAGACTCGTCCGCGTAGGTGAGCACCGACCCAAGCAACCGATCGAGTTCGGCCGGAGTCACCGAATCGAGCGGCAACCGTCCGTCAAGGTAAATATCGCCGGCCGAATCGACCGCGAATGCCACCGCATAAAGTTTCAGGTTCTTTTCCAGTAGCCAGCGGTAGACCGCAGCGTGGTTCTCGTCTGGATTGCGCGCGACGAATGCGTGGACGCTAAGCGCATGCGGCCCAACCTCTAGGCGGCACGTCGTTTTGAGCTTCCGGACACCAGGCAGTTCGACTTCAAAAACCGATTCACCGTGTCGCGTGAACTCCAGTCCGGCCGCGGTTAGGGTCGACGCGATCGTTTCTTGCGCCGTCATCATCGACTCGACTCACGCTCTTGGCTGTTACTACGCATTGCCGCTTGATAGACCTCCAAGGTCCGGTCTGCGGTCGCGCTCCAACCGAATGACTCGGCGTGCCGGACGGCTTTTTCGCCCACCTCAGCGCGTAGTACCGCATCGGTCAGATATGGCCGGATCGCTTGGGCATAGTCGGCCGGGTCGTGCCCGTCGACCAAGGTCCCGGTCACTTGGTCAACGACCGCCGTCGTTAGTCCGCCGACGGCCGCGGCAACTACTGGCGTGCCGCAGGCTTGAGCCTCGATTGCTACCAGCCCGAATGACTCGTTGTACGACGGCACGCACACTACGGCCGCCCGCGAATACCAGTCGGCCAGTTCAGCTTGAGTGACTGTTGGCACGAATTCGACTCGGTCGCCGATCCCAAGTTCGGCGGCCAGATCGGCCAGTTCGGTCGGGCGGTCAAGACCACTACCTGAAGCGCCACCAATGATCGCCACGCGGTGTGGAACTTCAAGCAATGCCGAGGCGCGCAGCACGATGTCAGGTGCCTTCAGTGGCTGGATGCGGCCAGCGAACACAATCAGCGGCGGTTCGGCTGCCTCGTTGGAACGGGAAAACACGTCAAGATCTACCCCTGGGTGGACGACATCGACTCGATTGGGGTCTGCGTCATAAAGGTTTACGAGCTCACGGCGTTCCTCGCTCGTATTGGCGATCAACCGATCAGCGAGTCGGACGATCTCTTCCTCGCCGGCGAGCCGACCGACCGGTTCGGGTCGATCGCCGTCGGCAAGTGCCGCGTTTTTGACTTTGGCCATTGTGTGCATCGAGTGAACCAGTGGCACACCCCAGCGTTCGCGCAGCACCGTGCCCACCTGCCCCGACAGCCAATAGTGGGAGTGGATGAGGTCGAAGTAGCCGGGCTCATGATTGGCCTCCACTCTCAGCACATCACGAACGAAGGAACACATCTGACTGGGCAGGTCGTCTTTCGCCAAACCTTCGAACGGGCCGGCAGCGACGTGGTGGACCCTAATCCCGTCGGCCGGGTCGACCACGGGGTCTAGGTGCCTAGAAGTCGCGCGGGTGAAGATCTCCACTTCGATGCCGCGGGCAGCAAGTCGACGCGACAACTCAAGTACGTAAACGTTCATGCCACCGGCGTCGCCGGTGCCGGGTTGGTCCAGCGGCGAGGTGTGCGCTGACAGCATCGCCACTCGCTTGATCTGACCCATATGCCCCATTCTGACACGCAGACGCACATTCGGTGTCCGCGAGCGCCACCTGAGACGATGTCGACATGAGCACTTCTGAAGCCCGAAAGACTGCCGTCGTGACCGGGGCCAGCAGCGGCATCGGCGCGGCCACCGCGCGCGCCCTAGCTGAGGCCGGGTACTCGGTGTTCGTGGCCGCCAGGCGAGCCGAGCGACTTGAAGCTCTGGCCGCCGAAATCGGCGCTACCGCAGTTCAATGCGACATCACCGATCCGGAGTCGGTGTCGGCCTTGGCGCAAACAGTGGGTGGTCGTCTCGACGTGCTGGTCAACAACGCAGGCGGTGCGCTTGGCTTGGACCCGGTGGCCGAGGCCAATTTGGACGACTGGCGCTGGATGTATGAAACGAACGTGCTGGGCACGGTTTCGGTAACGAAGGCGCTCACGCCAGCGCTGATCGCCTCTGGCGCCGGCGTAATCATCAACGTCGGTTCCACCGCCGGTCACATCACCTATGAGGGCGGCGGCGGTTACACCGCGGCCAAGCATGCGTTGGCCGCAGTGACTGAAACGCTACGACTGGAACTGAACGGTCAACCGGTACGAATCACCGAGATAGCCCCCGGCATGGTCAAGACCGAAGAGTTCAGTCTCACCCGGTTCGCCGGCGACCAGGGCCGAGCCGACTCGGTATATGCCGGAGTGGCAGAGCCGCTCGTGGCCGAAGACATCGCCGATGCGATCTGTTGGGTGGCGACCCGGCCGAGCCACGTCGACATCGACCTTATGGTCATAAAGCCGGTGGCCCAAGCCGCGCAGCACAAGGTCGACCGCCGGGGCTGACCTTGCGCTGCGGGCCTTGGCCCGACTCGGACGAAATCAGTTGGCCGCAGGCGAGGTCGCCGGAGCCTTCTTCGCTACCGGAGCCTTCTTCGCAACAGCTGCCTTCTTGACCGGAGCCTTCTTCGCAACAG
>DAONBX010000041.1:0-17574 GCA_035401705.1 Aeromicrobium sp. | reverse complement strand
CGTTCGGCGTGCGCTTTCATACGGCTCTGAGCGGCCCGGACGTAGCGTTGAGCGGCTTGCGGTGTGCTGTCTCCCAAGAACGCTTGAATCTCCGCTTCGGTCGCGCCCTGTTGGGCCATAAGCGTGGCCCCAGTTGCTCGCAGATCGTGAAAGTGCAGTTCGGGACAACGAGCGGCATACCGTGCCGCGTACCAACCGCTTTCACGCGGTGCGAAGTCGTGCTTGGTGGCTTTGCCCCGCTGCCTGTTACGGCACGCGCTCGGGGTCTGTTTGCAGGTCTGGCAGGTCACCTTCCCGTAGAACGTGGACGGCGCAAGGTGCTGCCCGTTCGAGCCGGTGAATAGCAACCCATCGCGGCCGTTGACGTTCGAGCGCAAGTGCTTGCGCAAGTCGTCAAGCACGACCGCTGGCACGTGTAGGTCACGGTTACCCGCTTCGGACTTCGGCCCCTTGGCGTGGACCCCATCGACCCTTGACCTTGAGACTGCACGGCGCACCTGAATCACGCTTTGCGATAGGTCAATGTCTGACCGGCGCAGTTCGGCTATCTCCGAGAACCTAAGCCCTGTCCAAAGCCCTAATAGGATCATTAGCCGCCACTCTGGGCGGATCGTTTCGAGCATCACGCGCACCTGTTCACCGGTCGCCAGTTCGGTTCGCTTGCGGCTCGGCGTTGAACCGCCACCTCTCACGGCAAACGGGTTCACCTGTCCCACGATTGGACCGTGCGCACCTGTAGCGGTGTTCATAACGGCACGGGCAAGCGCGTAGGTATGGGCACGACTTGTTGCGCCCGTGTCACCCTTTCGGCTTCGACCAACTGCAAACGCGTCAAACCATAGGTTCACGGCACTAGGTGTAATCGCGTCGAGCGGCACACTTCCGAACGTCGGGTTCAGATACCTTTCGAGTAGTGCGGTGTAGTGGTCACGGGTTCGGGCGGCTAGCGGCTTGCCCTTTACGCGTCGGTTCTCGATCCACCTATGCGCGTACTCGCCAAACGTGGGCATGGCGGCGACTGCGTTCAGGGCGGCTATGCGCTCCTTGGGCGGCAACCAACCTTCGGGGTCGTCCTCGATCCGGCGCGACTCCTTGGCGATCCACAACCTAGCGGTGCGCAAGTCGTCAAACGTGACCGGCGCGGGGTGTCGCTTGCCGTCCGGACCGGTGACTCTGGCACGGTATCGGCCGCTCGGCAGTTTCTCCGGCTCTGAAGTCCCAGCGGGTCGGCCCTTCTTGGCGATCACCTGAATCTCACTTTCGTGGACGCTACGTGGACGAAACTATGCTATCTCGTTGCATTTCGTTTCCGCATGATTCCACAAGGTGTTGCCTGAAATACCAGTGAAAAATGCTCCTTTTGCCCGACGTTGCAGGACGTACAAAAACCCGTGGCGTAGTGGTTCAAACCCAGTATCGCCCACCTCAAAGAAATTGCCTCTGGTTCCAGTTCTGGAACCAGAGGCAATTTCTATAACGGCAACGCTTCGTACGTAGCTGCTACTTTTTAACCTTCACGGTCTTTGAGACAGTCGCTGGTGCCCGGTCCGCGGCGCCTGTGTAGGTGATTTTGTAGGCGTGCTTACCAGGCTTGGCAATGAAGTTCGTGGAGCCTTTGCCATTTTTGATCGCAAACGTCTTGATCAGTTTCTTGCCCTCGCGAACTTCCACAGTTCCAGTAGCTGCTGCGGGCATGCCGAAGGTCGTCGCCGCAGCGGTAACGGAAACCTGCTTCTTCTTGGCGCTCTTAGCGTTAGCCGAAATCGACGAGGTGTGCTTGTAGCTGAACTCGTGAGTACCCGAGAGGTTTTCCGAATGGTCACCCGCATCCCATGAAAGTGAGATATTGTTCCCGGAGATTGAACGCTTCACCGGCACGCCCGGCATCAGAGTGTCGGAAATTTGAGCACCAAAGCGCAAATCGGCTGAAGTGATCCAAACCTTCACGGTTTTGAAGTCCCAAACAGTTCCATCAGCGGCGATGGTCACCTTTTTCGTCGTGGGGTTGACGTCGACTTTGATATCCCCGCTCCAGCGATAAGCCGTACCAGGTTGAACATTGGCCGCGGAAAGCTCCACCCCAGAACCCACGACAACGTCATTAGCAACATACGTTTTGGGTCCCCTGTCTTGATCTGGCAGGTCCAACTCCGCCCGGATCGAAACGGTTGGCCGAGTCGGATGCGCCGCTTGCGCAGGCGCGCTCACAACCAAGGCTCCGCCAGCCAACACCACTGCGCTCAGCGCCGCTGTCAGATTTCGCACAATTACCTCCTAAAAGCAGTCCGTCACTCGGACTGAACTGCTCGTAGGCTAGCAGCTATTTCGCCTCAGCGCGGTGCAAAACTGGCCGCCTCGGCTGATAGAACTGGGGCGACCGACAAGCTTCGTCGCCGAAGCAAAACCTACGATCCCAGCGGGAGCAACTCATGGCGTTTGCCGTCATCGACTTTGAAACGACAGGCATCAGTCCCGAACGCGGTGACCGAGTCACCGAGGTTGGCCTAGTCCTTACCGATGACTTTGGCGCAATCGAATACGAATGGTCCACCTTGGTGAACCCAAGACGTGATGTTGGAGCCAGCCATATTCACGGGCTAACCGCCCGCGACTTACTCGATGCGCCCACCTTTGACGAGATAGCCGACGACATCCTCGAACTGGTCGCCGGACGCAGCATCACCGCACACAATGCCGTCTTTGACATGCGGTTCCTGCTCAGCGAACTCTCCCGCGCGGGCTACCCAATCCAAGAAAGACCGGCCGCACTTTGCACGATGAAGTGGTCCGGTCGCCTCGTCGGTCCGGCCAAACTCTCACAGTGTTGCCAAGCGCTAGGTATCGACCTTTCAAATGCACATGCTGCCCTGGCAGACGCGAAAGCGACCGCGAACCTGCTCCCCCATTTCTTGGCAATGAGTGACGCCGAAGGAGACTGGGAAACTGATGTTCGGCGCGCCAGTGCAAATTCTTGGCCGGCACTGAACGGGAAATCCGGCACCGCAGTCCTTCGGAACCGGTCTGAGCCGCAAATACAGTCCGACGGTTGGCTCGATGAAGTCCTTGGCGCAACCTGGATTCCGGGCGTGCCCGAAGATGAGGCCTCGTATCTGTTGGTCCTCGATCGTGCGCTTCTGGACCGTGAAATCTCACTAACTGAAGGGCGCGAACTAGCTGCTGCCGCACGCGCGGCCAGTTTGAGTGGACAGACAATAGCGCGCCTGCACTCTGACTACCTGCGAGCGGTTGCTGTTGAGGCTCTGGCCGACGGCGTCGTTTCTTCCGATGAGCAAGCCCAACTCAGCGCCGTCGCCGACGCACTGCGACTTCCAGAGCACGAAATCGATACCGCGCTTGAGTGGGCGCAAGCGAATGCCTCCTCAGCAAAAGCCACTAAAGCATTCAACCTGCTGCCTGGTGACCGCGTCGTATTCACCGGCCAGATGCAGCGAGATCGAGACGAATGGGTCACTACGATCATGTCGGCCGGGCTTGTTTCTGGTGGTGTCGCTAAGTCGACCAAGCTGCTCGTGGCAGCTGACCCAGACTCGCTGAGTGGCAAGGCCGCAAAAGCCCGAAGTTACGGGATACCTGTGGTTAGCGAGGAAGCATTCGTGAGGCTGTTTGGGAGTTACTGCGAATCTAATTAGTTCGCTTGCGGCACCGCCTCGAGCGAAAAAACACCTCTGCGCGAATATGCCAGATAGGTTTGAGGCCACCCAAGAAACTGAAGGATCCGAAATGCCAACGCCCACGTGGGATCGACTACGGCCCGAACGTCGAGAACGAATTCTGGTCGCGGCCGAAGCCGAGTTCGGTTCGCACGGATTCTCCCGGGCGAGCCTGAACACGATCGCCCGCGAGGCAGGGGTCGCCAAGGGCAGTCTTTTCCAGTACTTCGAAGACAAAGCAGACTTTTACGCTCACCTTTCGGGCCTAGCCGCGCTTCGGATCCGCCACGAGATGGAGTCGACAATCGCCCGCCTCGACTTCGAGCACGACTTTTTTGGGTCGCTGTTTGAAGTTTTCGTCGCTTGGGACGATTACTTCGCCAGCCACCCCAGCGATCTGGCGATGACCGCGGCAGTGAACCTCGAAAGTGATCCGGGGGCCCGCATGGCCGTACGCCAAGCAGTGAACGTTCACTACTTAGAAACGATGGGGCCTGTCCTAGCCACCGGTGTTGAAAGTGGGCAGTTGCGCGCCGACGCCGACCTGCAGACTTTCGGGGCGATGCTGCTGCTCCTTTTGCCCCACCTGGCGTTGGCACCACAAACGCCCGGCCTTGACCCGGTCTTGCGCCTAGAGGAACTCGACCGGGCCGGCCGTCAGCATGCTTTGCGTGGGCTTACGACGATGCTTCAGCGCGCTTTTGGCTCTTGACGACGACGCCATCGTTGAGCCTGGACTGGAACCGGTGCGTGGCCATCAAGTTCCAAGGTTTGGCTCCGTCCAGATCGAGTCGGCGAAGCGTCTGCGCCATCGGGTGTTCGCTGGCCCCAACCGTCAACCTCAAGCCGTTCGTTGGGTACAACTTGTTGACGCCACGAACGTTCGCCGTGCTGCGAACCAGATCGCCGTCCAGTTCTGAATACAGCAACAACGACAACGCTGGACTCGGCACCGACAGCCCCACCGAACCCTGCAGGTTCATGATCTTCTCACCGCCGTCTGGATCCTCGACTTGCACCACGATGTCGCGCGCGTTCGCTTGCACATCCATCTTCGTGACGAATTTTGGGAAGCCCCAAATGTCTCGACCGGCCGCGTTCGCTGCTGCGGTAGAAACCGGCAGATGCAGGATGTGGAACGCGAGATCTCGGCCACCGTCGACATCGGCGAGCATCTGGTTCCACCGGAATTTCTTCGGCGCGTCGTGCTGCACCACTGGAATCGCGATCGCCACCTCGAAGTAGGGCCCGACTGTGGTCAGGCGGTAGTCATAACCGGCGATGAACACCGCCGAGCGATTTTTTCGAGTCAAGGCAGGCCGCAAGCCCAGCGGCGCAACTTCGGCGGTTGCCGCCGCCAAGTCACCAAAGAAACCGGCAACTACCGACGTGGTGTCGTAGTAAAGGATCGGCAACTCGACCGGCCCCTCGCTCGTCTGCTTCGTGGTGCGCGGCACGCTGAAAAATGGTTCTGGCTGTCCCATTTCGATCTCCTATCTGAACTCAGGCAAGGTGCGCTTGCAGGCCTTCGATGACCGCAAGCCGGTTGATTTGGTTGGTTCCCTCAAAAATCTGGGTGAGTCGGCAATCGCGCCACACCTTCTCTAGTCGCTGCTGGTGCAACAACGAATCCGGGCCCAGTACGTCCATCGCCAGTTCGATCACGCTCATGGCGGTGTCGGAGGCGTGGAACTTGTTCATCGCGGCGTAACTCTGGTGAACTCGCCACGAACCAGAGGTGCGCCACAGTTGCGCCCGGATGGCGCTGGTTTGGGCGATCGCCTCGGCGACTACAAGTTGGGCCGACTGCTGGTCGAGCAGTGGCCGCCCGCCCAGCGAAGTGTGCCGGACATAGTCGATCAGGATGTCGCAGGCGGCTTGGGCGAAGCCCACTGACATGGCCGCCACCGGCACCCGAGACAGGTTCAACGTCTGGCGGTTCAAAGACCAACCTTGGCGGAGTTTGCCGACCACGTCAGCGTCGGGCACGAAGACGTCCACGAACTCCAGCTCAGCCGCGCCAGACGCGCGCATGCCCATCTTTAGTTCGGTGCGGATCGGCCTGAACCCAGGAGTGCCCTTCTCGACGAAAAAGCAAGTCCACGACTCGTATCCTTCGCCCTCAAGCGAAGCGAAGACTGTGAAACCGCGGGCCACGTCTCCCCCGCTGGTGAACACCTTGGAACCGTTTAGGATCCATCCTCCGTTGCCGCGGCGAGCAACAAGTCCAGGTTTTGCCGTAGCCGCGCCGTAGCCGTCCTCGACATCTGAACCGGCCTGCGGTTCGGTGATCGCGTACCCGTAGAGGTATGGGTCACCGGATTGACATGACTTCATCCCCGAGACGAGTCGACGTTTGATGAGCCCGGGGTTTGCCGACAACAGCAGCGGAACCTGACCGAGGCTGTTCGCCGACAGCAGCAGCATTTGCCCGCCGCAGACTCGACTGAACTCCTCGATCTTGATACTGGAGGCCAGCGGCAACGGGAATCTCGCGTTCGCCAAATCGCTACTGCCTAGCGGCTTGGGCAGCAGGTCCGAAAGCCAGCCAGCCCTGCCGGCCTCGACCAAAAGTTGATCAAGTGCCGCTGGCTGCTCACCAACATTCCAGTGAGGCGTCGCGTCCAATTCCAACGCCAGCGGCGCGAGCTTCGTTTCGGCGAACGCGCGCGCTTTACGGCGGTGGCGTTGCAGGCTCCGGGGAAGGCTGCGGGTCTCGTGCTCCCACGTATCTGGAATCGGTGCGGTGCCCCCGAAGGCGAGTTTGGTAAATGCCGGCAAACCTGCGGTGACAGACCTGGCCGACAATTTGTGTGCTGGCTCCAGCACCCCGGCTAACGGCGCCGTGGACTCGCTGCTCATCGGCTGCTCCTCTTGTGGTCGTCGAGCGCCGCGCACCGCAGCGTCAGTTCGGTTGGCGAGCCGCCGAGGCGGCGCAGTGAGTTGAGATCGCGTTGGTCGCGTTCTGGGCCGACATCTCTCATGTAGCCGATGCCGCCGAACACCTGCAGGGCGTCGCTGCCAGCTCGGCTAAGCAGTGGTTGGACTTCAGCACGGGTGCGCCACAGCAGATGAAGGCGGTCGATACCAGCTTCGAGCGCCAGCACCCCCTCGAGCATTGCCGCCGCAGCCGCAATCGAGTTCTCGCTATTGGCTAAAAGCTCGGCGACTGCATCATGCTCGCCGATTAGTGCCCCACCCTGGCGACGGTTTCGCGAATACTCCCGAGCTCGATCAACCGCCCGGCGCGCGGTTGCGATCGAAATCGCGACCAGCCCAATGCCGTGGCAAGTGAACCCGTCAATCACCTCCGCCGGACCGAGTGCCAGATGTTCGACGAAGACCGCTTCTGCGCCAAGTGCTACGTGCTGGAATACGGACTCATCAAATCCGTGGCCACGTGGCAACTCAGTGACTTGGCAATCGGCCCGGGGCACGCCGCGCAACTGCCAGCCGCTTGACTCGCTCCACTCGGGCCACCACAGCATCGACCAATCAGGATCGCCAATATGCAATCTTGGCCGCAGTGCTGGCCGTCCCCATAGGTCAGTCAGTAGCGGCACGTCAGCGGTTGGCGGTTCACTTACCAACGACCGGCCAGTTATCCGGCCGCCGCCACCTACTGAAGCGTCGAAGGTCACCGAACCCGTTTCGGTCACTTCGCCACGTCGCCCGAAGGCGCCGGCCAATGCCCGGTTGCTGACTTCGATGGCGACCGCTGGCGAAACTTCGGCGAGTTCACCAAGCAGGTTGGCCGACAACTGGCAAGACTGGCGGTCGGCTAGATCGTCCCAAATCCCAAAACCCGCCGGCTCATCTTCGCTGATCACACCCAGCGCGCTGAGTTCAGCCAAGGTCGAGTCCATGGCCGGTCTGCTTGCCGGAAGTTCAGGCCTTTCGGTCAGTTGGTTCAGTCGTGTCCTGGCGAAGTCTCGTACTGCCCCAACGAGAAAATTGCGGTCAGTCTCTTCAAGAATCATCTATTCCTCCTGCGCACCGCTCGAATATGACCACCGGTCATGTGATGCGTGTCACTACGCTAACTCGCGAGGGGGTCACGCTCGAAGCGTGCTGCGCCAGACCGAAAGGATTTGCGGCCCAAAAAGTAGGCGAAACCGTGTCATATTCGGACCTGCGGCCCGTCATCTACGAGACGAGGCGCCCAGGGTGCCGAAATCTCGGGTGCACGCCTGAGCGCCTCGTTCCCATCGCTGCGTGGCCTCGGGACCTCGCAGTCGGGATACGGCCATGTTGCCACGGCAGAACACTGCACGTAGGGGTAATCTCCTCGTTGGCATAAATAGCTGGCAAAGATGAGGGATGATTCAAAGATGGCACGTGGACGATCGCTGACTCGTCGCGCCTCCATGGCGCTGGCGACTCCGGTTGTCGCTGTCCTCGTTGCCTCTACGGCCGTTTCGCCGCCTTCGGCACCGCAAGACCCTGTCGAACTATCGAAGCTTTCGTTCACTTCGACCCAAAACACACCCGCCCAGACCATGATGGTGATCGGTGATTCCTACTCCTCGTACTACGGCGACCTAACCACCCGCTACCCGGGATGGTGGGCGTACTTGGCCGCGGACCTCAACTTGGAGCCCGTAGTTCGCGCACAGCCAGGCACGGGTTTCGTGGCCAGCGGCAGATCGTGCGAATTAACCAAATTTGCCGAGAGAATGTCGGCAATCCGGCTAGCCAACCCAAAGATTCTTGTCATCGCTGGTGGCCGAAACGATTGGCGAACTTGCACAGCGTCCGGTCGATTGGCGCCTGCAACCCGGACTCAAATCAAGCACGAAACCGACGCCTACTTCCGAATTCTCGCAACTGTTTGGTCAGACATGGGCAGGTCTGCCAGCGATGTTTATGTGTTGAGTCCTTGGGGATCTTCGATGTCCAAAAAGGGCAGCGTGATCCGGCCCATCATTCGTGACTCGGCAGTTGCATCTGGTTTCAATTGGATTCGAACCGAGCCGCTGGTTCGGGCGAATACGGTTGACGGCATCCACCCGAACCAGTCCGGAAACCTTCAACTCAGCGAACAGGTCCTGACGAACTCTGACCTGCGTGCTCGGTTCGCCGCTGGGGCCAACTAGTTAGACAGCACCACATTCGGCGCAATGTCGCGATCCCACGCGACGCGGTTGCGAACAGACTGCACACGGCGCGATTACCTCGCGGCCACAACCGGTGCAGTGGTGCCCGGCGGCAAATCCCGAATCGTGGAGCGGGAACCCACAGAACGGGCAATCGCCCTTGCGCACCCGCATTCCCGGAACCCGTACGGCTAGGTATTTCTGTAGCACCCTAAAGGCCACGATCGTAGCCACGACGCCCAGAATCGAAAGCACAATCGGGCCTAGGTCGAGCGGATCGATGTAGTCAGTGATGTAGTCAACGGCAAACACCAGCGCCATCACCGCGCCGACCGCGGCGCAAGCAAAGCCGAGCGGCAAGTAACGTGACTCGCGTTCGCGCAGGCGACCGATTAGCACATAAGAACCGACCGTGATTAGCGCAACGAGGCCAAACAGCAGGAGCGCAGTGATCCAGCCGCGCAGACCTGATTTGCTCTGCTCCTCATAGGTTTTCCTCGCGTCCTCAGCGGCTTTTCGCGCCGTTGTCTCCTGCGCGCTCTTTTCCTTCGTTTCTTGCGCCAATAGCTTCTGGTTTGCTTGGGCGGCTTCGTAGGCCTCTTTGGCCTCAGGTACGCCTTCGCCCTTGGCCATCGCCAAGGTGTACTCCGACCGCGCCAAATCTAACGTGTTTACTGCTGACTCTTCTGCCGACAAGGCGAGGTTGTATTTCTCCATCGCATCGTTGGCCTTTTCGTCTGCCGCCGTAACGCTGGCATACGAGACCGTGTTTGGCAGCGCCTCCTCGACCCAACCTGGAATCTTGTAATAGGTCCAGCCGGCACCGATTAGTAAGAAGGCCGCAAGCAGCACCGAGAGGAACTTCTCGCTACGTGTTGCTTCAATTTCCTCAGTGGCAATTCGTGTACTCATTTTCTCTCCTGGGAAGGAACGGTCCGGGGACGAAAAGTGACGGTCAAGTCGCAATCCAAAGCTGCGGCGATACGCAACAGAGTGTCCAACTTTGGCGGTCGCGAGCCGGCTTCGAAACGTGCGATCGCCGACTGGGTGGTGCCACACAGTTCGGCGAGCTCACGTTGCGACAGCCGACGAACGCCGCGCTGATCTATCACTTGTTGAGCAAGCCCGGCATAGAAGCCTTCGTGCTCGATCGGAACAACCATGAAGCGAACATATCGCACACACGCTATATTTGCATAGCACGTGTGCAATGTATTCTTGACAACTCGCTGTCGTCGGGAAGAACTCCAAGTGTGTGCTGCGCCACAGTAGTAATTTCGACACCTCAACTCGTGGCACAAAATTCCTGCGATTCCGGCTTAACCCCTAACTCAGCGTTCACTATTTGGACACGAGTTCCATATTTTGAGACGCGAGCTTGTGGCTGACCCGCTCTCCTGCCCAAACTTGACGCATGCTCGCAGCACACCCGGTCTGGCTCGTGGAACGACTCCACGTTGACCTCGGTCGTGCTCGCTCAATGATGTGTCGTTGAAACTTCTCCTCCCCCATCGCAATTCGCGCTGAGTCGACGAAGACCGCGCTGCCGCCATCTGGACCAGAGAGCAACAATGACTACCTCCACTGCACCTGCACGCACCCGCCGCCGAAAAGGCGAAGGCCAATGGGCCTTGGGTTATCGCGAGCCGCTGAACGCGAACGAGCAGTCCAAGAAGGACGACAACCCGCTCAACGTGCGTGCCCGGATCGAAAACATCTACGCCAAGGGCGGCTTCGACAGCATCGACGGCGGCGACCTGCGCGGCCGCTTCCGCTGGTGGGGCCTCTACACCCAGCGCAAGGCTGGCATCGATGGCGGCAAAACCGCCACCTTGGCGCCAGAAGAACTCGATGATCGCTTCTTCATGATGCGAGTTCGCATCGACGGCGGCCAATTGACTCTTGAGCAACTTCGCACGATCGCGGACATCTCTGTGGAGTTCGGCCGCGATACCGCAGACCTGACCGACCGGCAAAACATCCAGTACCACTGGATCGACGTACGCGACGTGCCGACTATCTGGAACCGCCTCGAAGCAGTGGGGCTGTCCACGCAAGAAGCCTGCGGCGACTGCCCTCGAGTAATCCTTGGCAGCCCGGTAGCCGGCGTTTCACGCGACGAGATCATCAACGGCCAGCCCGCCATCGATGCCATCGAAAGCCGGTACATCGGCGACCGCGCCTTCTCAAACCTGCCGCGCAAGTTCAAGACGGCAATCAGTGGCGATCCCGGCCACGACGTAGTCCCACAGATCAATGACGTCGCCTTCATCGGTGCAGTTCACCCCGAGCACGGTGCCGGCTTCGACCTTTGGGTCGGCGGTGGCCTATCCACCAACCCGATGCTGGCCCAACGCGTCGGCGTCTGGGTCCCGCTGGCCGAGGTCCCCGAAGTGTGGGAAGGCGTCGTCAGCATCTTCCGCGACTATGGCTACCGCCGCCTGCGGTCACGCGCCCGACTGAAGTTCCTGATCGCCGACTGGGGCATCGCGAAGTTCCGCGAGGTTCTCGAATCGAAATACCTGGACCGTAAACTCATCGACCTAGAGGCTCCCGAAGTGCCGGGCACCCCGACCGATCACGTTGGCGTGCATCGCCAAATCGACGGCAACTTCTACGTCGGTTTCGCCACCACCGTCGGTCGGATTTCTGGAACGTTGCTCAACCAAGTGGCCGACGTCGTCGAGGCGCATGGCTCTGGCCGCGTCGCGCTCACGCCGATGCAAAAGCTCATCGTGCTCGACGTCGCCGAAGACCAAGTCGAGTCGTTGATCGTCGCGCTAGCCGGACTCGGCCTGCATGCGCGTCCGTCGCAGTGGCGCCAGCACACGATGGCCTGCACCGGCATCGAGTTCTGCAAGTTGGCGATCGTCAACACCAAGGACCGCGCCGCCGAGCTGATTGATGAACTCGAAACTCGAGTGCCGGAGTTGGACACCCCGATCACGGTGAACGTCAATGGCTGCCCAAACAGTTGCGCGAGAATCCAGACCGCCGATATTGGCTTGAAAGGCCAACTGGTCGTCGATGAGAACGGCGACCAAGTCGAAGGGTTCCAGGTGCACCTCGGTGGCGCTCTTGGGCTCGACGCCGGCTTTGGTCGCAAACTTCGAGCGCACAAGGTCACCGGTAAGCAATTGCCCGACTACGTCGAGAAACTCAGCCGCACCTACCTCGCCCAACGTGACACCGGCGAGTCATTCGCAAACTGGGTCGCCCGCAGCGACGACGAGGTGCTGCGATGACGAACTCGACTCGGGCCGTCCCGTACTACTGCCCGTTTTGTGCAGACGAAGATCTGCGGCCGCACGGAACCACCCACGGCCAGTGGGAGTGTCGGGCCTGCCTGCGCGCATTCAACCTAGGTTTTATCGGCCAACTGGCCACAACTAACAACAGCACGGAAGGGAGGAACGCACGATGACCGCACCGGCACTCGTACTGCTAGCACATGGCAGCCGCGACCCGCAGTCAGCAACAACCATCAACGCCCTCACGGAGGTGGTGCGCTGCATGCGTCCCGACCTTCGAATCGAGGAGGCCTACCTCGATCTTTGCGAACCGAACCTCGACGAAGTGGTCGCTCGACTTGCTGCCGAAGGCTTTGGCGAAATCGTCGTCGTTCCGCTGCTACTGACCGAGGCATTCCACGCCAAGGTCGATGTCCCAGTCGCCGCGAAACTGGCCGCGCAAAAGCACGACGTGAAGATCGAAGTGACCAAGGTGCTCGGTATCGAGTCGGCCTTCTTCAACGTGCTCGACCGCCGCTTGCGTGAGGCGTTGAGCAAGAATCGCGTCCGCGAACTCGATGCGCTGGTTCTGGCCGGCGCTGGCTCCTCTGACCCCTTGGCCAACGCGATGGTTTCGCGGGCGGCCCGCGCTTGGGGCTCCCATCACAAGTTGCCCACTATCGCCGCGTTCGCCTCCAGTGCTCCCCCTGCGGCCAGCGAAGCGGTCCGGGCACACCGAGCCGACGGACGTCGACATATTGCGGTGGGGATGCTTTTCCTCGCTCCTGGCGTGTTGCCCGACCGAGTTGCCGAGTTGGCCATTGAGGCCGGCGCGGTTGCCGTAGCAGAGCCATTGGGTGCAGCCGACGAAGTTGCCGAAGTGATTCTGGCCCGGTACGCCGTTGGTGCGGTGGGTTTGGTTTCGATGGACGGGCTATTCGCCGACGTTTGAACGTAGGCTTGACACATGCTGTCAACCCACGAGTTAGCCGACCTGTACGCCTATCCTGCGGCAGGTCGGCCGTGGGTTAGATCAAATTTTGTTGCGTCCATTGACGGCGCCGCCCAAGGCGCAGATGGCCTTTCAGGAAACCTTGGCGGCGAGCCGGACGCCCGAGTGTTTCGGGCGCTGCGCGACCTCTGCGATGTCGTTGTGGTTGGGGCAGGCACGGCCAGAGACGAGGGCTATCACCGGATTGACGGTGGCGTGCTCGTCCTAGTTAGTCGGTCGCTCGACATCCCCGAATCGCTCCTTTCCGCTGGCGTTGTGGTGATCACGACTGACGAGTCTCCAGTGAAGCAGCGCGCACGTATTGCCAAACGCGTTGAAGTGCTGGTTCTCGGCCAGTCTGAGGTTGACTGGCCTGAGGTTTTTGCCGAATTTGCTCGCCGCGGCTGGAATCGAGTTCTAGTAGAAGGAGGGCCGAGTTTGCACGGCGCTTTGATCCAGGCCGATCTCGTCGATGAGGTTTGCCTAACTGTCTCACCGCACTTGATCGCCGGCGATCAGCTGCGAATTGCCCAGTCAACTTCGCCAGTCCTACGTGAAATGAGGTTGGGTCACGCGGTGACCGACGAGGGTGTGCTGCTGACACGCTGGGTCCGGGAGCGTCCTTGACTCACAGTTGCGACCGCGTTCGGCCTAGGCTGTAGTCATGTACAACGTCGCGCTTCTCGTAGAACGTCAACTCATCGACCTAGACGCCGATCAGATCCTCGCCTTGCACGAGGGCGTCGACGATGACGTCACGTATCACATGCTGCTGCCCGTCGATTCGAGCACGGCGGCCCTGAGTTCTTCGATGGCTGCCTTCGGTGGCGCCCAGTACATCCCGGTGGAAGAACCTGCTGCCTACCGAAAGCTCGAGGACGAGTTGCAGTTGGCGGGGCAGCAGGAACTCGATGCCTCTGCCGCACTCCTGACCGAGCGCGGCCAAAAGGTCGTGACAAAGCTAGTTGATTACGACCCAATCGATGCGTTGGTTGAAACAGTGCAGGAGAGCGCTTGCGACGAAGTCATCATTTTGACTGACCCACATGTCGTCTCGGAGTTCTTGCACTTGGACTGGACTTCGCGCGCTCGCCGCAAGTTGAACGTGCCTACCTTGCATCTGCTGGAGCACTACACCTTTGAACAACAAAGTGACCTATGAGCGATTCGACCTATCCGCTAGTTAAAGACGAGGACCAGTGGCGCGCTGAACTCAGCGCGGCCGAGTTTCATGTGCTTCGCCAAGCCGGCACCGAAAAACCGTTCAGCAACGAGTTTGAAACGTCGACTTCCGTTGGTGTCTACCGCTGCCGCGGGTGCTCTGCTGAACTTTTTCGCAGCGAAACCAAGTTCGATGCTCATTGTGGGTGGCCGGCCTTCTTTTCGCCGCTTGCCGAAGATCGAGTCGTGCTCATCGAAGACGACTCCTTGGGCATGACTCGCACCGAGGTCAGGTGTGCCAATTGTGGCTCGCACCTTGGGCACGTGTTTGCCGGCGAGGGTTACGACACACCCACGGATTTACGCTTCTGCATTAACGGAATTGCACTAACTCATCAGGCCGATTAGTACCTACCTGTCCACAATCTGGAAGCCGGTCGTGGCCCGAACGAACTATGTGGTTAGAATCTAGGTAACTCATATTTACGTCGATTCGGGGGGACGACGAAATTTGAGCCGTTAGTCCCCCTGAGATTGACGTTTCACTCGCGACACACCGTGTCAACGTGGCAAAACGTCAATCTCAGGGGTTTCTTGGTTCAGGGCCACAGTGTTCTATCAGGGCCACAGGGCCGTCAGTTCACTCAGCGAGAGGGCGCGTCCGGTGTAGAAGGGCAGTTCCTCGCGGACATGTCGCCGCGCCTCAGTGGCGCGGAGTTCTCGCATTAGATCGACGATTCGATGCAGTTCATCTGCCTCGAACGCCAGCAGCCATTCATAGTCGCCCAAGGCAAACGAAGCGATCGTATTTGCGCGAACGTCCGCGTAGTCGCGGGCGGCCTCGCCGTGCTCACGCAGCAACTGCCGACGTTCGTCGTCGGGCAGCAAGTACCAGTCATAGGATCGCACGAACGGGTAGACGCAGACGTATCGCCGCGGCGAATCGTCGGACAAGAACGCTGGCACGTGGGACCGGTTGAATTCGGCTGGACGGTGCAGGCCCGCGTTGGACCAAACCGGCGCGAGATGGCCGCCCAGTCTCGTGCGTCGAAAAGCGTTGTAGGCATCTTGGAGCGCGTCAGCCGTGGGCGCATGCCACCAGATCATCAGGTCGGCATCGGCCCGCATACCGCTTAGGTCGTAGGTGCCGCGCACCACGACATCACTTTTGGCGAACTCGGCGAACAAGTCCTCAACTTCGCTGGCCAGCTCGGTGCGATCAGCATCGCCAATTCGATTTTCAACTCGAAACACCGAATACATCGCGTATCGAATCGTGGCGTTGATCTTTTCTACGTCTACTTCTTCGCTTCCCATAATGTCCATTCTCACTGGGCCAAAATTCGACGCGCGGCGGCCCTCGCCGTCGCGATTACCGCAGCGATGCCGACCCCCTCGTAGGCGGCCCCGCAAACTTCCAAACCGGTCACGGACGAAACATCGTCGAAGATCGTCCGCACTGCCTGCAGGTGGCCGACCTCGTACTGCGGCAAACCCGCACCCCAACGCTGGACGCGCGATGCGACTACCTGTCCCACCTCGCCGACCGGTTCGATCATTCGTCGCAAGTCGGCCAAGGCCAGCGCAGTAAGTGCCTCATCGTTTTGCTGCAGGACTGCCGTCTCGCCTGCTCGGCCAAGCGAAACTCGCACGACGGCTCGACCCGATGCTCGATCTTCAACCCACTGCCACTTTGTTGACGAAAATGTCGCAGCCTTGACGCTCGAGTCTTCTACTGGCGGCACCAGAAATCCGCTCGCTGTCGGCAAATTCGCGCCCTCAAGTAAGAACGCCACGACCACCACCGATGCGTAGTCGACTCCCGCCAAAGCAAATGCGGCGTTAGGAGCCTCGATCGCCAACAGGCGACTGGCGGCCGGAGCTGGGGCGGCCATTACCACTGCATCGAAAGTTCCTTTGGTGGCCGAAGTGGTCGGGCCCACCACGAGCTCCCAGCTGTTGCCTACTCGAAGGACCGACCGAACCGTCGAACTCGTTCGCACCTCGAGCTCACCAGCCGCGATGATTGTGGCGGGCAACCGCCCCACGCCGCCACGAATACCCATCACCATCGGACCTTGTTTAGGTACTACTGCTGCCGCTGCGCCTGCCAGGTCTTCGCCAAGCGCAGCAATCATGGGTGCTGCCGCCGCCAACGACAACTTGTCCGACTGCCCGGCGTAAACCCCGCCGAGGATCGGCTCGACCAAACGGTCGACTACCTCACGGCCTAGTCGTGACTCCACGAAGGCACCCACGGAAACGTCTTCAGTCGGCATTGGGACAGACCTAGGGGTCACCGGATCGGCCAAAATCCCCGAATCGGCGACCTCGGTAAAGTCCCGCGGGATCCCCATCACTGTCGACGGCAAATTTCGCAATTTTCCGTGGCTCCAGATCATTGGCCCCAGTTCCACGGGTGCAACTAAGTCTGCCGCCAAGCCGACTTCGGTGATCAGCTCGATTGCTTCTGGCCGACGAGCAAGGACCGCCTCTGCACCGACGTCGATAGTTACGTCCGCGAGTTCTCCGAGCCGCAGTTTCCCGCCAACTTGATTGGCGCCCTCGAATACGACCGGCTCTGCGCCCAGCCGCTTTAGCTCAAACGCTGCAGTCAGGCCGGCGATGCCGCCGCCAACGACCGCGACACGCATTTCAGGCACCCACCGGTTCGTATTGGTGAACGAAGTCGACTAGCCGGGTGAGTGAATCTGGGTCGGTCGCTGGTAGGACGCCGTGGCCAAGGTTGAAAACGTGGCCCCTCGCGGCCAGCCCGGCCTCAATGATCTCCGCGGCCCGATTGTGTACAACCTCGGTCGGGGCGAATAGCAACGTGGGATCGAGGTTTCCCTGAACTGCCCGGTTAGGTCCGACACGCTCGATCCCGGCCGAAAGCGGCACCCGCCAGTCGACGCCGACCACATCGGCGCCGACCTCGCCCATTCTGCTCAGCAACTCCCCCGTTCCGACACCGAAATGGATCCTTGGTACTCCCAGATCTTCGACCGCCGACAGTACGGCCGTTGAATGTGGCCGAACATAGGTGTCGTAGTCGGCCGGCGAAAGCGCGCCGGCCCACGAGTCAAACAATTGGATCGCCGACGCACCAGCCTCAACCTGTAGTCGCAAAAACTGCGCAGCTAGCTGACCGATGCGATCCAGCAGCGAATGCCAAAGTTCGGGGTTGGAATACATCAGTTGCTTGGTTCGCCGGTGGTCACGCGACGGGCCACCTTCGATCAAGTAGGACGCCAGGGTGAACGGAGCACCGGCAAACCCAATCAACGGCGTTCGCCCCAACTCGCACACCAACGCGGCGACAGCATCGGTTATCGGCCGGACATCATCTGGTTCCAAGTCTCGTAGTTGATCTACCTGCGAAATTTGGGAGACCGGCTCAGCGATTACCGGGCCCGTGCCGGCAA
>DAONBX010000040.1:0-21318 GCA_035401705.1 Aeromicrobium sp. | reverse complement strand
ACCCACCCGGCGCCAGCCAGCCAAGACGCAACACCAGATACCGGCCACTCGTCGCTTGACGGTTTCGTTCGGCCAGTTCCGACCTAAACTTGAAGCATGAAACTAAGCGCACGCAACCAGCTCAACGGCACGGTCACCGCTATCTCGGTCGGTGCTGTAACCGTGACTGCAAAAGTAGAACTATCCGGTGGCGACACCGTCACCTCCTCGATCACCAAAGAAGCCGCCGAAGAAATTGGGCTCGCGGTGGGATCCCAAGTAGTCGTTGTCGTCAAGGCCAGCGACGTAATGCTTGGCACCCAAGACTGATTCGAGAACCCCAAATCGAGTCACACAAGTAACACCAGTAACACGAGTTGCACCGGGCAACATCGGCCACGTTGGTTACGTCACATTTTCCCTATTTTTCAACGAAAACCACCCCATGTAACTCCAAGTTCCTGCACCATTGGGACTAGGGGAAGAGTCGGGGAACTCGGGGCCATTGGTTGATCCAGTGGCAGAAAATAGGAGCAGCATCGTGGAACCGTTTTACCGTCTGATTCTTCGTCGGTCCGAATGCGTTGGAGTCATCGGGGGCACTGCCGCCAACGTCGAAATCTTGGTCGATCTGCCAGGCGACGAAGCAGCTGCGGACCGGATCATGGATGCCGTTCCGACCCACGCGGCCAGCATGGACGAATGGTTCGATGCCCTTGAGGCCGCGCTACCGATGACGTACCGACTCGGCGAACTAACGCCGCTTCGCGAAATCAGCACCGAAGCCATCACCGGCCCGTCACGCGTCCCGGCCGCTCGCGCGGCCGAGCGTTTCCTTTGCGATGAAAGCACCTCCAAGAAGCGTGAGACGACCCGCGCGATCGGGGCGGCCAGCATCGACTACGCCGACGAAATCACCCCACTGGGTGCATTGCGTCAGTGGTACCTGCTGCTCGAAGACTGGCAGGGCATCACCGTGGTCGCCGCTGGCAACCGCGAAAGCTTCGACCTCGTCGGACGCGCCGCCACCGAAGGCATCGCGACCGCAATCGAACGCGCCATCCCGACGAACGTGACCAACCTCGAACACTGGATCACCGAACTCATGCGAGCCCTACCGACCGGCGTTTGGCTGCGCGCTTTCGGCAACGCAACCGAGTTGGCCGAGTTCGCGATGGAAACTCCAGACGAACTGCTTCGGGCAACGCTGGCGCGCTTCGGCGCCCCGGCAACCAACCACCCGCACGCATTTGAACTAGCAGATTCGATCACCCGCAAGAGCGTCGTAACTCGCGACATGGTTGCCGTCGGCGCCTAAGCGAACTGCACCACCCAAGACCGCGATGGCTCTGGGAGACCCGGGGGGGCTCCCAGGGCCATCGCTCTTTTTCCCGGCCCATTCGGCTCAGTGAGTGATCCGAAAAGAGCCGGCCGAGCCGCCCCGTAGACTGCGGCCATGGCCGCAGACATCCTTTGGCAGCCGCCAAAAACCGGCCAGTCAGCGATCGAAAATTTCGCTGACTGGCTGGTTGGCGCCGGCAAGATCAACCGAACTGACTACGAGTCAATTTGGCGATGGTCGGTCGCCAATATCGCCGAGTTCTGGGGGACGTGGCTCGACTATTTGGATCTGCCGTTCGACGGCGACCCAGAGCCGGTGTTGGCGAGCACCCAAATGCCAGGCGCCCAATGGTTCCCGAACCTGAAACTCAACTACGCCGAAGCCATGCTGCGCATGCCGGGGCGTAGCAACGACGACGTCGTCGTGATTTCGCGTTCGCAAAGTCGGCCCGAAGTGCGCCTCACCGCCGCCGAACTTCGCGATCAGGTGGCCCGCGCACGCGCTGGACTGCAACGCGCCGGCGTCGGTCACGGTGACCGCGTCGTCGCCTACAGCCCCAACATTCCCGAGACGCTCGTGCTGCTGTTGGCCGCAGCGAGCCTGGGTGCGATCTTCAGTTCCTGCGCCCCCGAGTTCGGCACTCAAAGCGTCATCGACCGCTGGTCCCAAATCGAACCAACCGTCCTGCTGGCCGTCGACGGCTACCAATACGGCGACAAGGCCATCGACCGCACCGGCGAGCTAGCGACCATTCGCGCCGCCCTCACCTCCCTGAAGACGACCGTGGTGCTGCCGTATCTGAATCAGGCCGCAGAACTACCTGCCGGTGCGATCAGTTGGGACGAGTTCACTGCCGAGGCCGCGCCGCTTGAATTCGACCGAGTCGACTTCGACACCCCGCTCTACGTGCTGTTCTCCTCTGGCACAACCGGACTGCCCAAACCCATCGTCCACGGTCACGGCGGCATAACCCTCGAGCACCTCAAAGCGCTGAGCCTGCAAAGCGACCTCGGCCCGAGCGACCGGTTCTTCTGGTTCTCCACCACCGGTTGGATGATGTGGAACTACCTCGTCTCCGGAATCGGGGTGGGCGCCACCATCGTGATGTTCGACGGCAACCCGGCCGCCCCCGACTTGGCCGCGCTCTGGCGAATGGCAAGCGAACTCGAAGTCACCTATTTCGGCACCAGTGCGCCCTTCCTGCTGCAGTGTCGCAAGGAAGGATTGCGACCGGCAAAGATCGCCGACCTCACCAGCCTCAAAGCGATCGGTTCGACCGGAGCCCCACTTCCTGAGGCCGGGTTCCGCTGGATTTACCAAGAGTTCTCGCCAACTGTTCAACTCAGTTCAGTCTCCGGCGGAACGGACCTGTGCGCCGCCTTCGTCGCCAGCGCCCCAACAGTTCCGGTCTATGCCGGCGAGATCTCGTGCCGCGCGCTTGGCGCGGACGTCGACGCCTTCGACGAGCAAGGCCACTCAGTCACCGGCGCACTAGGTGAACTGGTCATCAAACAACCGATGCCGTCGATGCCGGTCGGCTTTTGGGGCGACACCGACGGCTCTCGCTACCGGGCGGCGTATTTCGAGAACTTCGGCGGAGTTTGGCGACACGGCGACTGGATCACCATCACCGACTACGGCTCGGCCACGATCACCGGCCGCAGCGACGCCACCTTGAATCGTGGCGGCGTGCGCCTTGGCACTTCTGAGTTCTATTCGGTGATCGAATCGCTGCCCGAAGTGGCCGACAGCATCGTCGTCCACCTCGAAGACCCCGAAGGCGGCGCCGGTCAACTAATGCTGTTCGTGGCCTTGACCGACGACCGCGTCCTCGACGAGCAACTAACGAAGAAGATCGCTACCGAACTTCGCACCAAACTGTCGCCGCGCCACATCCCCGACGAGATCCACCAAGTGCGGGGCATGCCGCGGACCCTGTCAGGCAAGAAACTCGAAGTGCCGGTCAAGAAGATCTTGCAAGGCACGCCCGCAGACGAGGCCGCCGCAAAGGGCGCACTGCTGAACCCCGAAGTCCTCGACGATTTCGAGGAATTCGGGCCAGCAAGCAGAGCCTGATCAAGCAGAGCCTGATCAGACCAGCAGTTCGGCGATCTGGATCGTGTTCAACGCCGCACCCTTGCGCAGGTTGTCGCCGGTGACAAAAAGCACCAGGCCCTTGTTTCCTTCGACCGACTGATCCTGCCGAATTCGACCCACATAGCTCGGGTCCTGCCCGGCCACATCGAGCGGGTTCGGCACGTCAGTGACCACGACGCCGGGCGCGGCCGACAAGATCTCGGTCGCCTGCTCGGGGGTGATGTCTTGGTCGAACTCGGCGTGGATCGACAACGAGTGGCCGGTGAACACCGGAACGCGCACGCAGGTGCCCGCCACTCGAAGGTCAGGCAGACCCAGAATCTTGCGCGACTCGTTGCGAAGCTTCTGCTCTTCGTCGGTCTCGTTCGAGCCGTCGTCGACGATCGAACCTGCCAACGCGACCACGTTGAACGCGATCGGCTTGACGTAGTTGACCGGTGCCGGGAACTCGACGGCGTGACCGTCGTGGGTCAACTCATCGGCGTGCTCGACGACTGCTTTGGCTTGACCGTGCAGTTCCTCGACGCCGGCCAAGCCAGAACCAGAAACTGCCTGGTAGCTAGCAACCGTCAACCGGACCAACCCGGCGGCCGCATGCAGCGGCTTGAGTACGGGCATCGCCGCCATGGTCGTGCAGTTCGGGTTCGCGATGATGCCGCGACCGGCAGGACCATCGCCGGCCGGAATCGCGTCGGGGTTGACTTCGCTGACCACCAACGGAATCTGCGGGTCCTTGCGCCACGCCGACGAGTTGTCGATGACGGTCACGCCGGCAGCGGCGAACCGTGGGGCCTGAACCTTGCTCATCGTCGCGCCGGCACTGAACAAAGCGATGTCCAGGCCTGACGGATCAGCGGTCGCTGCGTCCTCGATCACGATGTCTTGACCACGGAACTCCAACGTTTTACCCGCGGAGCGACTCGAGGCGAAAAACCGCACTTCGTCGGCGGGAAAATTTCGCTCTTCGAGGAGTTTGCGCATGACGGCGCCGACCTGTCCGGTCGCGCCAACTACTCCGATACTGGTCATCGGCCGGTTCCTCCGTAGACGACGGCTTCGGTTTCGGCTGAGCCGAGACCGAAAGCCTCGTGGGCGGCGTTGACGGCCGCATCGACTTGGTTTTCGGCAACTACGACCGAGATTCGGATTTCGGAAGTCGAAATCATTTCGATGTTGACTCCGGCGTTAGCCAGCGCCTCAAAGAACTGGGCGGTGATGCCCGGTTGCGAGCGCATGCCCGCACCAATGATCGAGACCTTGCCGACGCTGTCGTCGTACTGCAAGCGCTCGAAACCGATCTTGGGCTGCAGCGCGTCTAGCGCCGACATGGCGGCCTGGCCGTCCGAACCGGGCAGCGTGAACGAAATATCGGTCAGCGCGGTGGCGGCGGCCGACACGTTCTGCACGATCATGTCGATGTTGATTCGGGCGTCGCCGAGGGCACGCAAGATGGCGGCGGCATAGCCGACCTTGTCCGGCACGCCGACAACCGTGATCTTGGCTTCGCTGCGATCGTGGGCGACTCCCGAGATGATGGCGTTTTCCATCGGCTTGCCTTCTTCCATGTGCTTGCTGACGTCTTCGGCGGCCACAACCCACGTGCCCGACTTCTCACTGAAGGAGGAACGAACGTGGATGGGCATGGAGTTGCGGCGGGCATACTCAACGCACCGCAGGTGCAAAATCTTGGCGCCGTTGGCGGCCATCTCTAGCGTCTCCTCATAGGAGATCGCCGGGATGTGGCTCGCGGTGGGCACGATGCGCGGGTCGGCGGTGTAGATGCCGTCGACGTCGGTGTAAATCTCGCAAACTTCGGCATCGAGCGCCGCAGCCAAGGCAACCGCGGTCGTGTCTGAGCCGCCGCGACCGAGGGTGGTGATGTCTTTGGTGGTCTGCGAAACGCCCTGGAACCCGGCCACGATCACGATCGCGCCTTCGTCGAGCGCGGACTTGAGTCGACCGGGCGTGACATCAATGATCTTGGCTTTGCCGTGGACGTCATCGGTGATCACGCCGGCCTGAGATCCAGTGAAACTGCGGGCCTCTTGGCCGAGCGTTTCGATCGCCATCGCCAGCAGCGCCATCGAGATCCGCTCACCGGCGGTGAGCAGCATGTCGAGTTCGCGACCTGGCGGCAGCGGTGAGACTTGGTTTGCTAGATCGATCAGTTCGTCGGTGGTGTCACCCATTGCCGAAACGACCACGACGACGTCGTGGCCCGACTTCTTGGTCGCGACGATGCGTTGCGCGACTCGCTTGATGCTGGTGGCGTCGGCCACCGACGAGCCGCCGTACTTTTGCACGACGATGCCCATTGGACTTCCTTGCGTTGAACGGCTTTCGAGGAATTTGGCGCCACACTGCGCCGCGGCAAGTCTACGCGAACGCCCGGTCAGTTGATTTGGCCTGTCCGGGCAACGGACTTTCGCCAGATTTTGGGTCAGCCGATGGTGGTGCGGCCCTCGAACGCTCGGCTCAAGGTGAGTTCGTCGGCGTACTCCAGATCGCCGCCCACCGGCAGGCCGCTGGCGAGTTTGCTGACCGTCAACCCCAGCGGCGTCAACATCCGCATCAGGTAGGTGGCGGTGGCTTCACCTTCGAGGTTCGGATCGGTCGCGATGATGACCTCGGTGACCACGCCATCTTGAAGGCGGGCGAGCAGTTCCTTGATGCGCAAATCCTCTGGGCCGATGCCGGCGATCGGATTGATCGCGCCGCCGAGCACGTGGTAGCGGCCGCGGAATTCGCGGGTCCGCTCAATTGCGACGACGTCTTTGCTCTCTTCGACCACACAAAGCACGTTTGGCAGGCGGCGCGGGTCGGCACAGATCCGGCATTGGGTGTCGACGGTGACGTTTCCGCACACGCTGCAGAAGTGGACCTTGGTTTTTGCGTCGACGATCGCTTTGGCGAAGCGGCTCACGTCCTGGGCTTCAGAATCGAGCAGGAAGAAAGCGATCCGTTGGGCACTCTTGGGGCCGATTCCCGGGAGGCGACCGAGTTCGTCAACGAGGTCCTGAATCACACTTTCATACACTCGGTCAGCCTAGTCAGTCGACCAACAGTTTCGGCTCGGCCACGCTCAGGAAGTTCGCCAGCAGGTCGTGGCCGCGATTAGTGAGGATCGATTCGGGATGGGCTTGCACCCCTTCGACCGGCCAGATCCGATGGCGCAAACCCATGATTGCGCCCGACCCAGTTCGAGCCGTGACCACGAGGTCGTCGGTGGGGTTTTGCACCACGAGCGAGTGGTAGCGCCCGCACACCAACGGCGACGGCAGGCCGGCAAATACGCCCAAGCCGTCGTGGTGAACCAGCGAAGCCTTGCCGTGGACGACCTGCTCGGCCCGCACGACCTGAGCCCCAAAAACCTCGCCGATCACCTGGTGGCCGAGGCACACCCCCAGCACTGGTGTTGTCGGGCCGAACCGGCGTACCACTTCGGCGCTGATCCCGGCGTCGGCCGGCGTCCCCGGGCCCGGCGAAATGATCACGTGGGTGAAATCTTGGGCCAGCAAGTCGGCCACATTTGCGGCGTCGTTTCGCACCACTTCGGTTTCGGCGCCGAGTTCACCAACGTACTGAACGAGGTTGAACACGAAGGAGTCGTAGTTGTCGATAAACAACACTTTCGCCGAACCGGGCCGCCTCGCCTGAGTCACATTGACCGTCGCCGGCCCGCGGGCGAGCATCGTCGCGACCGGGCCGGGCGCCCAGTCGCCGACGCCGTCGCACGAGCTGACCGGCACGATGCCGCGAAGAGCGTTCGTGACGAACACTTCAGTTGCGGCCCGCAAATCTGCGGTCGCCAACCTGCGCTGAAACACCGGGATGCCAAGTTCGCTAGCCCGATCGAGCACCTGAGCGCGCATAGTGCCGGGCAAAATTCGACCATCTAGAGCTGGGGTGTGCAGGCCGTCATCGAGCACGACGAACAGGTTCGCGCGCGCCGTCTCCAACACTGAACCGTCGTCGTCAATCAGCAGAAGTTCGGCCCCGTCGCTGCTCGCGAGTCGATCGCGGTTCACCCACTTGTGTTCGCCATGGCCGCCTGGCAGCACCCGCGGCGTTAGCCGCCAACTCGACGCGGTGGCAACCAGTTCACTGGCCGTCAGGTTGACCTGCACATCGCCTTCGGTTGGCACCGCTTCGATCCGCAGCCGCTGGTGGCCGTGTAGACCAGCGACGCGACGGTGAACCGCCTCCTCCAAACCTGCGCGAACGGTCGTGCCGAAAATGGCGCGGACGCTGGCGTCGAGTCGAGCCAGATGAGCGTCAAGGTTCAGCGGACGCCCGCGCTCGACCAGCACCGTTTCGAAAACTCCGCGACTCGGGTCACTTGCGGCACCCCGGTCGACCCGCGGCCGCGCATCGGTCATCGGCGCGTCACTGGACTGCAGGTCAAGCGTCCCGCCGATCGCCTCGATCAACGGCCGAGCTTTGACCAGACATTCGGCGTACTCGTCGGCCGGGTCAGAGTCGGCCACGATTCCGCCGCCGACCCCCAACCAGACACGCTTTTGGCCTTCGCTGTTAGTGGCGAACTCGAACGTTCGGATCACCACGTTCAGTTCGAGACCAGCAGTTGCGCTCACATAACCAATCGCGCCGGTATAGGCCTCGCGGCCGACCGATTCGAGGTCTGCGATGATCTCCATCGCCCGAACCTTTGGCGCACCGGTGACCGAGCCGGGCGGAAAGGTCGCCCGCAGTAGCTCACCGTCGGAAGTTCCCGGGCGCAGATGCCCGACAACGTCAGAAACCAGATGCCAGACCGCGTGCTGTTCCAGGCGGGTAAGGGCCGGCACGCGGACCGAGCCGGGGCTGCAAACTCGACCGAGGTCGTTTCGCATCAAGTCAACGATCATCACGTTCTCGGCCCGATTTTTCGCCGAGGCGAGCAACTCGGCCGGATCTGCACTCAGTGGCGCGGTGCCCTTGATCGGTGAGGTGAGCACTTCGTCGCCGACTCGACGCAAGAACAACTCGGGCGAAAAACTAACCAGCTCTCCCTGCGGTGAGGAGACGTAGGCGGCGTAGGCGGGACGCAGTTTTACCACGCCGGCGCAGAACACGTCGAGCGGATCGCCACTGAAATCGGCTTCGAGTCGGGCACACAAATTCACTTGGAAAATGTCGCCGGCCGCAATGTGTTCTAGTGCTTTGCTGACCGCCTGCTGGTGTTTGGCCGCAGTTGGCGTCAATTCAAAAGCGCCGATTTCAAACCGTTGGGGTGCAGCGTCGACGCTGAGCGCGGCAAGCAGGTCGGCCGCGCGCTGCGGATCCGGTTCACCCAATGATTCGAGCCACCAACCGTCGCGCGTGCGACGCAAAACTAGGTCATAGAAGCCAACTCGATGATCGGGCTGGACGATCGGCCGGTCCGGGCCGGTCGGCAAGTTTTCGATCCTGGCGCCCAAGCGGTAGCCCCAGGCGCCGATCCACCCACCGCCGAACCCGTCCGTACCGAGTTCGTCGGCAGAATCGGGTAGATCGATTTCGTCCCAGTTTTCCAGCAGGGCGACCGGTTCGCAGGCGATTAGCGCTTCGCCGTGATGCCACGCGCCAATCAACGCGACGAGTCGGTCTCGGCCTCGCAGCCGCGCTAAAACCTCGGTCGGCGAGGCGTTCAGATCAAGCCGGCGGCGCACCGGTCTGGTCGGCTCTTGCCCGGCCGGGTCAGGGTTAGCCGGGTCAGGGGTGGGACTCGTCAATGACCTCGGCCCCTAACTGCTCGGCGAGCAGCGCTTCGGCGTCTAACGGGTTGTCTTCAATCACCGGGTCGTTCAGGTTGATGTCACTGTCGTCGTCATCGCCTTGTTCGGTACTTGCTGGCGCGTTGCGCATCGCTTCTCGCGCTTGCTCGGCGCCGGAGGGACCTGCCGGTGCGACCGGTTCTTGCACCGAGGTCGGAGCAGGCGACACGGCTTGGGGTCCAGTCGCCTGGGGCTGAGTCGCCTGGGGTCCAGCGGCCTCGGGTCCAGCGGCCTCGGGTCCAGCGGCCTGGGGCGACGAACCCGGTGCCGCAGTTGGCGTAGCCGGCGTCGCCTGTGCTGACGGGTCGACGATCGTTTCGATCGTCCATTGAACGGCCATAACTTCGCTGAGAGCTTGGCGCACGATCGCGTCGCTGCCGCTCTTGTCGAAGGAGTCACGGGCACCGGGGTTGACCAGGGCGATCGTCAAAGTATTGCCGTCCAAGGAGGCAACCTGGGCGTTTTGGCTGAGCATCACCCAGGTGAATCGGCGGATCTGTTGGACTCGCTCGAGTACTTGAGGCCACATCCGACGAACATCAGCGGTGGTGAGTACGCCGCCAACTACTGGCGGCTCGACCGGCTGTGCTGGGGCAGGTGCAGGTTCTGGCGCCCGAACTGGCTCGGGTTCTGCTGGCGGAGCCACCGCGGCCGCGGGTTCTGGCTGCTGTTCTGGCTGCTGTTCTGGCTCAAGACTGGGCGCACGTTCTGGGGTAGGCGCTGAAGTCGGTTCCTGCGCCTGCGCGACTGGCTCCGGGGCAACCGGGGTCGGGGCTGGGGCAACCGGGGCTGGCGCTGGGGTCGCGGCTGGGGCTGGGGCCTGGGCGACTTCGACTTGACCGCCGCCGGATAGGCGACGCTCAAGCCGGTCAAGTCGCGCATGGAAGCCGGCGGTCGAGTTATCCGCACCCGGCACCAAGATCCGCGCGCACATCAACTCGAGCATCAGTCGCGGCGCCGTCGCACCGCGGAACTCGGTAATCGCCGAACTAATCAAATCGGCCGCCCGCGTCAGCTCGGTCGGCTCAAATCCCGCGACCTGACGAGAAAGAGCAGTCGCCCGGTCCGCGGGCGTGTCCAGCAAGCCAGACTCGACCGCACTAGGCACCGCCTTGAGGATCACCAGATCGCGGAAACGCTGGAGCAGATCCTCGGCGAACCTGCGGGGGTCTTGACCCGACTCGATCACCTTGTCCACTACCCCAAAAACTGTGGCGGCGTCACTGGCGGCGAACGCCTCAACCGCCTCATCGAGGAGTGAGTCGGGTGTGTAGCCCAAGAGTTGGACAGCCAATTCGTAGGTGACACCTTCGGGGCCCGAACCTGCCAAGAGTTGATCGAGCACGCTCAGTGAGTCACGAACCGAACCACCACCGGCGCGCACGACCAACGGCAACGCGTTTTCGTCGATGCCCACACCTTCACTACGGCACAGTTTCAGCAGATATTCGCTAAGTTGCTTTGGCGGCACCAACCGGAACGGATAGTGGTGGGTGCGCGAGCGAATCGTGCCGATGACTTTGTCGGGCTCGGTGGTGGCGAAAATGAATTTGAGGTGCGGCGGCGGCTCCTCCACCAGTTTCAGCAAGGCGTTGAAGCCCTGCGGCGAAACCATGTGCGCCTCGTCGATGATGTAAACCTTGTAGCGGCTGTTTACCGGCGAAAAGAACGCCCGCTCGCGCAGGTCGCGGGCATCGTCGACGCCGCCGTGGCTGGCCGCGTCGATCTCGATCACGTCGATGCTGCCAGGGCCACCGCGCGCGAGGTCGCGACAACTTTGACATTCGCCGCACGGATCAGAGATCGGCGCCTTTTCACAGTTGAGCGCTCGGGCCAAAATCCGGGCACTGGTGGTCTTGCCGCAACCGCGCGGACCGCTGAACAGATAGGCGTGGTTGACCCGGTTGTTTGCCAGCGCGTGACGAAGCGGCTCAGTTACGTGTTCTTGACCGATTACTTCGGCGAACGTTTCGGGCCGATAGCGGCGGTAAAGCGCCAAGGGTGCATCCACGGAGTCCACCCTAGTCAGCCTCGCCGACAGGGTCGATCAGTTGATCCACCTGTCGAGCCATTCTCCGGTCAGCCGGTAGGCCTCGGCCCGCGGAGTTTCGTTCGACAAGTACACGTCGTGTCGGGCGTTTCGCACCTCAAGTGAGGTCAGGTTCCCACCGAGGCAGCCGGCCCAACGGGCGATTTGTTTCACGTCCAACACTGCATCTGAGGTGTCGGTCTGCTCGTGATGGCTCAGCGAGAACTTCGAGCGATGCGAACGCAGCACCAGCGACGGCACCCCGATATCGAGTCCGCGGTGAAGTTTCGCGTGCCCGTTTCTGACCGCGGTCAGCCAGCCGTAGGTGACCGGAAACCCCTGCAATGGCTTCCAAGCGAGGTCGTAGTCCCAAAGACCGCCTTGAGAAACATGCAAGCTGACCCCGTAGGCGTCGGCCGAGGGGAGTTTGATCGCGGTTTTTGCTTGGATTTTCGACACGGCTTTGACGCCTTTGGTGCCGATGGAACGGGCGACCGGATTTCCTTGCAGATCGAACCACGGGCTGTTGAAGATCGCACCGGCGATTCCTTGAGCTGCGGTGCCGCCTGGTTGCAGATTCAGTTGATCGAGCCAAAGCGCCAGGATGAGCCCGCCGGTGGAGTGACCGGCAAAAACGACCTGAGCATCGGTTTCGGCCCGGACGATTCGCAGCGCCTCACTCAGTTCGGCGTCATATAGGCCCAGGTCCGAAACGTAGTGCGGCGTGTGGCCATTGCCCAGCGATCGCCCGCATTTGCGCAAATCCAACGAGTAGAAGGCGTAGCCGCGGTCGGCGAAAAACTCGGCCAGTTCCGTTTGGAAGAAGTAGTCGGTGAACCCGTGGACGTAGATCACAGCCTGCTGGACGGGACCGGTTGGCACCCGCCGCACGAGGGTCGCGTCGATCTGCCCCTCGCCATCTGGATCGATCCCCAGATCAATCTTTCGCGATTCGTACTCAGATCCGAGTAGATCTTCGACCCATTCACTCATTTGCCCTCCAGCGGTAGTGAGCCCAATTTCGGCACCGAGTACACGATAGGCAGGTTGTATTGAATCTTCGTGACTGCCGCCGAAATTTGTCACTTTTTCGATCTCCTCTGGTGAACTTTGCGAACGTGTCGTACGGTGGAACTAAGCAAGCGCTTAGTGCATAGGAGCACCCATGAGACTTCAGTTGTCAGCGCAGGATCAGAAGTTCCGCGAGGAGATGCGCGAGTTCTTCACCACTCAGGTCCCGCAAGACATTCGCGACTCGATCAAAAACCGCGAAGAACTAACCCACGACCAGATAGTTCGCTCCCAGCAGGCCCTCAACGCCGGCGGCCTAGCCGTCCCGGGTTGGCCGGTCGAGTGGGGCGGAAAAGACTGGACCCAACTCCAGCGTCACATTTGGCACGAGGAAATGCAGTTGGCCGGCGTTATGCCGCCACTGGCGTTCAACGCCTCCATGGTCGGCCCGGTCATCGCGACGTTCGGCTCCCAAGAACTGAAGGAACGCTTCCTGCCCGCCACCGCGAACCTCGACATCTGGTGGAGCCAAGGCTTCTCCGAACCGGACGCCGGCTCGGACTTGGCCAGTTTGCGAACCACCGCGATCCGCGATGGCGACGAATACGTCGTCAACGGCCAAAAGACCTGGACCACCCTGGGTCAGTACGGCGACTGGATCTTCACTTTGGTGCGCACCGATCCAGACGCACCCAAAAAGCAGGCCGGCATCAGTTTCCTGCTGATCGACATGACCACCCCGGGTCTGACTGTTCGCCCGATCGAATTGATCGACGGCGGCCACGAAGTCAATGAAGTGTTCTTCGACAACGTGCGCGTGCCCGTGGAGAACCTGGTCGGCGAAGAGAACAAGGGCTGGACGTATGCGAAGTTCTTGCTCGGCAACGAACGCGTCGGCATCGCTCGCGTTGGCGACAGCCAACTGCATTTGGCCAGCGCCAAGGAACTAGCCAAAGAGCTGGGCGTCTTCGACCAGTTCGCCGAGCGGATCGCCGACCTTGAGAACGAACTGACGGCACTTGAGTTGACTGCCCTTCGGGTGGCGGCCGGTTCGGCCGACGGTCAACCCGACCCGGCCTCGAGCGTGCTGAAGGTCAAGGGTTCGGTGCTGACTCAGGCCGTCTCGGAACTGTTCGTCGATCTGGCCGGCCCGGCCGCGCTGACGAGTTTCGATACTCGCGTATTCCTCAACAACCGCAAGGTGTCGATCTACGGCGGATCCAATGAGATCCAACGCCAGATCATCGCCGGCACGATCTTGGGACTGTGACATGGACTTCACAATTGATTCAGAACAAAAAGCACTAGTCGGCGCGGTAAAGGCGCTCGTCTCTGACGTTTACGACTCCTCCGAGACCCGCCGCGCGGCCACCAAGGTTGACCCCGGTTTCGCCGCTTGGGACAAGCTGGCCGAAATGGGCGTGCTGAGCCTGCCGTTCGAAGCGACGGCCGTTGAGGTCTCGTTGGCGTGTGAGGAACTGGGCAAAGTCATCGCCCCGGACCCGTATGTAGAGGCGATCGTGTTGGCCGGCGGACTCATCGACGCCCTCGGCACTGACGAGCAGAAGGCCCAATACCTCGACGCGATTGCCGGCGGCGAAGTCCTGCCGATCCTCGCGTGGCTGGAACCGGGTCGCCGCTGGGCGACCGACGCAACGGTCACGTTCAGCAATGGTGTGCTCAACGGCGTCAAGGCGCCGGTCGTTCAGGCCGAGCGTGCCGACCTGTTGCTGGTGACGGCGGCGCTGCCCGAAGGCGGCACCGGCGTGTTCCTCGTCGAAGGCGCGGCAGCGGTCGAAACGACGATCACCAACGACGGTTCGCGGGCCGCGACGGTCACCTTCGGCGACACCCCCGCGGTGCCACTGGGCAGCGGCGGCGATCAGAGCGCAGCCATCGAACTGGCGCTCGATCGGGCCCGGATCGCCTACGGCCACGAGGCGCTCGGCGCGATGGAAACCGCGCTGACCACCACCGTTGGCTACCTGAAGACCCGCAAGCAGTTCGGCGTCCCGCTCAACACCTTCCAGGCGTTGAACTTCCGGGCCGCTGACATGTATGTCGCGTTGGAGTTGGCTCGCAGCACGATCACTTGGGCCACGATTGTGGCCGCCGATGAGAACTCGACGCCCGAACAGATCGCGGCTGCGGCTTCCCATTCGGCCTTGCAGGTCAGTGTCGCTGGTCGCCACATCGGCTTGGACGCGATCCAGTTGCACGGCGGAATCGGGATGACCGCAGAGTATTCGGTCGGTCACTACACGAGTCGCCTGATCGCCATCGAGCACCTGATCGGTGACGGTGACTTCCACCGCAAGCGTCTGGCCGCCACCGTCGGCGATCACGACGTGTTCGACCCGATCGGCTGAGTCGAGATTTCGTAGAAATCAAAACGTCGGTGCCCCAAGTCTTTTGGCTTGGGGCACCGACGTTTCAGTCGGGCTAAACCCACGGACCAGTCAGCTGGCTCCTTCGACGAATGGGTTTAGGGTCTTCACGCCGAGCCCGGTGAAATCCTCGGTGTTTCGGGTGACGACAGTCAGGTCGTGAGTCACCGCTGTTGCGGCGATGAGACTGTTAACTACCGGCAGGGTGCGCCCGCTCGCCATTTCGGCCCAGCGAGCAATAACCGCGGTATCGACGTCGAGAATGAAATCGCGATATTCATACTCAAGTTGCACCAGCCAAGCTGAAAACCGGTCAGCGTTTGACTGGTTGCGAAGCCGCTGCGCCAGGACACCTCGGCGCAATTCGCCAATTGTGAGCACACTCATGAAGCTGGATTCGGACTTACGCAACCAGTCGAGCACCCCGACGTTCGGAGTTCGTTTGGTCGTCTCGGAGACGACGTTCGTGTCCAATAGGTAGCCGGTCATCGCAGGTCGAAAACTTCTTCGCTGCGCGTGTGATCGCGAACTCGCGGCGGTAGATCGAGTTCGACTGCAACGTTTTCAGAACCGGCGAGCAAGAAGTCAGTCAACCCGAGCCGGCTGCCGTGTGTCCTTCGGTAGTCGTCAATAGAAATTACGACAGCAACGGGCTGGCCGTGTTTGGTGATGAACTGAGGCTCGCCGGCCTCGACCCCGCGAATGACCTCGCTGAATCGCTGTTTGGCGCCCTGAACCTGCCATGTCGTCATCTGGCCAAGATACGCGCAGAATTGGGATTCTGTCTAGACAGACTAGGCCTTTGTTCCCTAGACGTGGACTGTTCCTGCGGACTCATGCCGATCGGCTCGACCGACCCTAGGCGATAGCCTGTCGCCGTGGCAGACGTGACAACCCCGATTCCGGTCGCGTTCAACTGGAGCGGCGGCAAAGACTCGGCGCATGCTCTCGGGATTTTGTTGCAAGATGACCGATACGAACTGCGTTGCCTACTGACGACCGTCTACGGCGACGACGCGGTCTCTTCAGTCCACGAGGTACCAGTTGAACTCTTGCGTCAACAGGCCGACGCGATCGGCGTTCGGTTACACACCGTCAAACTGGCGACCGACGACCTGACTGACTACGCCGAAGCAATAGCCGCTGCGGCCAAGGATCTGCGAGCCGAGGGGGTGGGGGCGGTCGCTTTCGGCGATCTCGAACATTCCGGCGCACTCAAGTATCGAGAAGACCTGTTCGGGCCGTTGGGTCTGGCGGTAGTTGAGCCGCTTTGGGCGATGACTTCACAAGTTTGCATCGAGGCGTTCTTGCAGTCTCAGATCGACGCGCGAGTCATTGTGGTCAATGCCGATGTCCTCGGTCCCGAGCACCTGGGCGCGACTCTGGATCAGGCGTTTGTCGACTCCTTGCCTAAAAACTGCGACCCTTGTGGCGAATTCGGCGAGTTCCACACCTTCGTCGTCAACGCGCCGTACTTTCGCCACAAAGTGGAGTTCACCGTCGAACGAAGTGAACGGGTCGAACGTCAGATCGGCACTTCGGCCGGGGTCAAGACGTTCAGCAGTTGGCAGTTGCGCATTAGGTGATCCACACTACGAAGAAACCGGCTTCAGAAATCTGGTTGATTCCCAAAAGCCGGTTTTCTTGGCGGAGGTGCTGGGACGTTATTCCAACCTCTGTGCAACGGGGGTGACGGTGCGGCCGGTGTGGGATCGGGCCCTTCGGGAGGTTCGGGCGGAGCCGTGGACCGAACCGGAGCTGCGAGGCATGAGCCGAACTCGACAGATCTTGTCGGGTCGTGAAGCTGAGGTGCGAGCCGACTATGCCGCTGGCATGGGGTGCGTGTCGTTGGCGAGGAAGTACGGGTTGCCGATGAACACGATGTTGAGCTGGTTGCACCGTGAGGGGGTCGAGATCCGGTCGCAGGGGAAGCTCTCGCCGGAAGACATGGTGGAGATTAGGCGGCTTCGCACTCAAGGGTGGACGCATCAACGGATCGCGGATCAGTTCGGGGTGAGCCGGGCGGCAGTGTCGTTGCGATTGAGCCGGGTCATAGATTCATGAGCCTGTTTGATCCCCCCCGGGCGGGGCCGACGCGTCTGACGGAAGCACCCCTTCTGCCATCAGATGTCTGATGCCACTACTACGCTGTCACTTGTGCCTGACGATCCGACGCCGACTCATGTCCTCACGAAGGATGCTGTGCGCTGGAGCATCGACACGCTCGGCGCATTGCGGTTGCACCCAACGTTCGTGATGTACCTGTACCTGCGCGCGCAGCATCGGGCAGGCAAGCTGGCGACGGCATCAGCCAAGTCAGATGAACTCCTTGCGCTCATCACGATGCCCGGGCATCCGACGAAGCCGTACTACTTCCCACTCATCGACCGCGGCAAGCGGACAGGCAAGCCGCTGTCGACATTTTGGCGAGCGGAAAACATCTCCGGGAGCTGGTCACCCGGCTCGATCCGGCGCTTGCAGGGCGGCGGTTGGCTCGGGGCCGACGAAAGCGCCTATGCCATGCCGGACGATCACGCTGATCTCGCACTCAAGCAGATGCTCTATGGCAAGCCGGTATCCGCGCTGGCAATGGGCGCCTACTTCCTCCGCAACGATGGGTTCGTGCTTTCTGGAAATCCCGCCGGTGAGGATGTAATCGCGGGCTTCCGCGCCAAGTTCGACTACCCTGACGACAACGAGTTCTCACAGTTGTTCGCCAACGACGTCCCCGACGCGATGTTCGACTGGTTCGAGCCTGCCCAGCCGGCCGCATTCATCATTGGGGAGCCGGACGATGTTTGATCAGCTTGTTCCGGGGGTGCGCACGCTTGACGCCGAGGATCTGAGGATCGGCGTCAAGGCAGCAGCAGCGGCCAGTCACGCCTCGTCATCCCCGGATGCCCCGGACATTCCGGCTGATCACCCGATGATCCAAGAGATCATCCGGCTGGCCAAGATCTTCGGCGGTGTGATCCTTTCCGGTCCGCCAGGAACGTCGAAGTCCTATTTCGCTGCGGCGGCAGGACAAGTGCTTGCCGGGTACAGCGATCAGCGCCTGCGATTCGTCCAGTTCCACGCCAGCTACCAGTACGAAGACTTCATGCTCGGATTCCGCCCGAAGGACGAGGGCGGATTTGCCTTCAAGGAGGGCCCGTTCCTCAAGCTGGTGCGTGACGCGGCCACCGACCCTGACAACACCTACGTCCTGGTCATTGACGAGCTCTCGCGGGCCGATGTTGGGCGGGTGTTTGGCGAGGCGCTGACCTACGTCGAGCGCACCAAACGCGAGCTGG
Organism: Aeromicrobium sp.; assembly: GCA_035401705.1. Lineage (GTDB taxonomy): Bacteria > Actinomycetota > Actinomycetes > Propionibacteriales > Nocardioidaceae > Aeromicrobium. The sequence goes on along the minus strand of DAONBX010000040.1, from coordinate 3,424 downwards.
AGTTCAACATCGCCAACGGCGACAAGATCACGGTGCCAACCAACTTCGTCATTGTGGCCACGATGAATCCCTTCGATCGTGGAGTGGATGAAGTCGATGCAGCCTTTGAACGTCGCTTCGGCAAGATCTCGATGGATCCCGACCGTGAATTGCTGGACGAGATACTGACGGACAACGGCATGGAAGAGGTGTTGAAGGACCGCGTGCTGGGTTGGTTCAATCGCGTCAACGGGCATGCCAACAAGAACGCGGCTGCGGCAGTCGGCCATGCCTACTTTGCTACCGCCACCGACAAAGACAGCCTCACTGACATCTGGGAGTACCAACTCAAGTACTTGTTGCAGCGTGCTTTCAGGCGTGATGAACCCACTCGGGAGGCGCTTGACACCGCGTGGCAGCACATCTTCGATGCGCCAGAGCCACGACCGTCTGAGCCTGCGGGCGTTGATTCGGGCGAGCAGGCTGAGGCCAGCGCATGACCCAGGCTCTCGGCGGCGTCGTCGTGGTCGAGTGCGCTGAGTACGACCACATCGAAATCGATGCGGGGTTATGGCTGAGCGAGGGTCACGAGACCAAGTTCAACTCCGAGATCGACGGCCGAGACATCCTGCGCGCCAACTTCAAGAAGGGCGTCTTGAAGTTGCAGGCGACCTCGTACGTCGGCGTGATTCCGCTCAACGAGCACGTCATTGTGCGAGTGAAGCCACGGGTTCCGATCGCCAACCTGACTCGGATGGTGATCGAAACAGGGCACGATGTTCTGCCGCTCCAGGCGTTGCTCCGCGACTACTCCGGCCGAGGCACAGCTGACGACTGGGCGATGGACATCTACACCGATGCCTTGCTCGACCATGTGGACACCATCCTCGACGGAGGTCTGTTGCGCGCCTACGCGCGCCGCGAGGGTGAGGGACATTTCCCGCACGGGCGGATCGACTTCACGCGCACGGTCCAGCGATTCGCAGCCCGTGGCGTCAACAACAAGGCCGCCTATTCGTGGTTCGAGCGCACGGTCGACACACCCTCCAACCGCTGTGTGAAGGCCGCGATGGAGGTCGTGCACGAGCATCTCTCCAAAGAACGGTCCAAACCGCGTAAGGGTGATCGAGCGAAGTTGGCCCGTCTGGCTGGACAGTTTCACTCGTTCGAGGAAGTGTTCGACGATCCGGACTACCGATTCCTCGATGACCCAGAGGTGCTCGGGCTGGTGCCGTTGCCTGATCCGCGCGCTTACTACCGACCAGCACTCGACCTGTCCGTCCTCATCTTGCAGGGGGTTGGCATCGCACTGGAACTGGGCGGCAACGACGTGCAGCTCAGTTCGCTCTTGATCGACACCAACAAGCTGTTCGAGAACTTCGTACGCGTGAGCTTGGCCAAGCATGCGAAGAAATTGGGATGGCCAGTGGCTGTGCTCGACGGAAATGCCGACGGCAAGGTCGACCTGTACGACGTACCTGATCCGCTACCCGCGCCGTTGGGTGTGCCGATGGCGGCGTTGGCATCCGCCGACCCCGGCAAAGCGCAGCCGGACATCGTTCTCCGTGCCATCGACGGCAGCTTTCCGCTCGTAGCGGAGGTCAAGAACACTGCCCACGGCAAGGATTCCCAGGCTGATGATGTGCTGCCCGAGCGCGGGGAGGTCGAGCAGGCGGTCACTTACGCACTCCGTTATGGACGCGACTTCACATTGCTCATCCACCCGTGGATCAAGGGCTCCAAGGGGCTCGTCTATGTCGGCCGGGTGCGTACGGTGGACGTCTACGACTATCGGCTCGACTTGTCATCCAACGAGGGCACCGACACTGCGCTGGCCGACATGGCCGCAGCGGTGGCCAGCCTGGCGGGACTGACCAAGTCTCAGGCGCCGACGTCCGGCTGATCCATCCAGTTGACGAGATCGACGCCGATGGCGTCGCGGCCCTCCTCGATCGCGGTCTTGAGCGTGGTGCCCGTGCCTGCGAAGGGATCCAGCACAACCCCTCGTGCGGGCGCCCCGTGGCCACAGTCGGTCCAGCCGACGGTGCGCTTCTTGGCGAAGGTGAACTCGCGGAAGTAGCCACCGAGCGCAAGCTTCGCCTCAGCCGCCAACCGCTGCACCTCAAGGGTGTTTCGGCCAGTGCCGTTCTGGAACTTGGTTGCCTTGCCGACGTCGGAAACGCCGAAGGCTTGGATGGCACGGATGTGCTCCGGGGTGAGCTTGTGCTCCTTGGCAAGCTCCATTGCACGACGAGCTTGAGGACGCTTTGGGTCTAGCTCAGCCGTCCGCTCGATCACGCGCCGTCGAGGCACTCCGCACTCGGCGCAGACTTGCTCTGGCGCGGCCAGCTTGATGGCACGACGGACCAGCTCGCGAGGGTACGGCGCCAGGTGCGCCCCCATGTTTCGTTCCGGGTTGATCGTCCAGACGTCGCCCGGGTTCGCGCCGTTGCCGAACTCCTCGGCGTATCCCAAGAGGTCGTAGTAGTAGTCGGGCTTGTAGGTGAGGTGAATGACGTACTCGTGTCGATTGGCGAGGCGGTTCTTCACCGGGTCCGGCATGCCGGACTCCTTAGCCCAGATGATCCGGTTGCGGATAAGCCAGTTGCTCTTGGCTGCTTGCCACTCGATATGTCCCGGGATGCCAATCAGCGACTTATTGAAGTAGGTGTCGCCGACATTCAGGAAGACGGATCCGTAAGGGCGAAGTACTCGACGCCACTCGTCAAGGCACTCCATGATCGAATCGACGTACGCATCTGGCGTCGGCTCTAGGCCGATCTGGTCCGAGTGGCCATAGTCGCGCTTGTTCCAGTACGGCGGCGATGTGACGATCAGGTCGACGGAGTCATCCGGAAGGCCAGTCTTGCGGGCGTCGCCCGGCGTGAACGTGAGATTGGGCTCAAGCAGGGCATTATCCCAGTCAGCCAGTTGTGTGATGCTGGCGCTGCCAAAATGAGGTCGGGCTGCCGCAGGCTCCGAATCAGCCTGCGTCGCCTTTCGGGCGGCGCGCGGCGAGGTGTGGCTCATCGAGTGGGGCTCCCTAGATCGGTCGTCGTACGTCAGTCTGGTCGTTGTCCTTCTGGACGTTAGATGTGGGGTCCGACAGGACTGCGTTTGTGCAGGTCAGACAACTACGACTCTAGGTATATCGAGAAAAATTGAGCTCGTCGAGCACTGAAACGGCGCGCCGCCCAAGTTCCTCATGAGCCCCTGCGCCCCACGCTATCCTGTGAAGGGGGACCCACTTGCCGGGCGGTCTAGGACGGGCCTGGCACTTGGTCGATCTGGATGTTCCTTCGCGCTCGTCCCCAGACAGGCCCTGCGGGGGTTCCTTGTCGATGTCATAGACCCAACTCGGAGTACTTCGTCCTGCGTGATCGCGCGAAGGGGACTGCCCCCGGTCTGGTTGACACTCGGGGTTTGCGGTAATCACGCCGCTTCT
>DAONBX010000039.1:0-21513 GCA_035401705.1 Aeromicrobium sp. | reverse complement strand
GCATCACCGAGACTGCGATCATCGACCGAATTGAGTCGGAGCTGGACCAGATCGCTGGCGGCCAAAGCGGATCCCCGGCTGGCATTGACGCTGATGAAGTGTCTGCATGGTTCGGCCGCCACCACGTGTTGGATCGAGTCTCGTTGCAGATGCCCGCAGGCAAAATCACGGCCTTGATCGGGCCGTCGGGCTGCGGAAAGTCGACCTTCTTGCGCACGCTGAACCGGATGCACGAACTCATTCCCGGCGCGCAACTTGCCGGCGAAGTTCGGCTTGACGGCGAGGACATCTACGATCCGAGTCGCAAACTTATGGACGTACGCCGCAGCATCGGGATGGTGTTCCAAAAGCCCAACCCGTTCCCGGCCATGTCAATTGGTGAGAACGTTTTGGCTGGGCTGCGGCTCACGGGTACCCGCGCCTCGCGTAGCGAAAAAGAAGATCTGGTCGAGTCGTGCCTGCGCCGAGGCGGACTGTGGAATGAAGTTAAGGACCGACTCGACGCGCCTGGCGGTGGACTCTCGGGCGGTCAGCAACAGCGACTGTGCATCGCTCGCTCCCTTGCGATCAAGCCAAAAGTGCTGTTGATGGATGAGCCTTGCTCCGCGCTGGATCCAACGTCGACGCGCGTGATCGAAGAGACGATGGTCGAACTGGCTCAGGACGTGACCATCGTGATCGTTACGCACAATATGCAGCAGGCAGCCCGAGTCTCAGATCAGTGCGCGTTTTTCCTCGCCGCCCAAGGCACACCAGGGGTCATCGTTGAACACGGTGACACCGCCGCCATGTTTGGCAGCCCGCAAGATCAACGGACCTCCGATTACGTCAACGGTCGCTTCGGGTGATCCGACGCGCGATCGGGGTTACGGTCTCCGCAGGTATTGCGGTCGCCGGCGTTGGCGCCTGTACGGTACTTGCTGCCGGAGCACTCACTGGGGGAGTGCAGACGCTCGCGGTCGGGGTCGACCAGTTGCCGATGGTGATCGACGAGCCGATAACGGGTGAGGGCGAATCGCCCGGCCAGACACAGAACTTAGGTACCGCAAACGTCTCATCCGAATGGCTGACTAAGGTTGGCGGCCGCACTGGAGTCGACGAGCGGGCGCTACTTGGCTATGCCAATGCGGCTTTGGTGCTCAAGACCCAACGGCCCGCCTGCAAGTTGGGTTGGTCGACATTGGCCGCAATCGGCGCGATTGAGTCTGGTCACGGAACTCACGGTAAATCTGGCCTCGACGTTGACGGCCGAGCGACGGTCGCAATCATTGGTCCGGCCCTAAATGGACAAGGCGGCTATGCCGCTATCCGACCCAGCGCCGAGGCTGCGGCGCGCCACGGCGATTCGCAGTGGGATCGCGCGGTTGGACCATTCCAGTTCATCGGTGACACATGGGCGCGTTGGCAGGCCGACGGTGACGGCGACGGTATCGCCGATCCGCAGGACATCGATGACGCCGCGCTCGCTGCTGGAAGGTACTTGTGCGCTTCTGGCGGGGATCTGAGCACGCCAGATGGTTGGCGCGCCGCAGTGTTCTCCTACAACCACTCAACTGACTACGTAGTCAACGTCCTAGCGGTTGCCAATTCCTACGCGAAATGACCTCGTCCTGATCGCGTGCAGTTAGCCCCGCCTAGGTGATTTGCAGCAAACGTTAGAGCGCCCCTCGACCAAATGGTCGAGGGGCGCTCTAACGTTCGGAACTGTCTGCTCAGTGAACCCGCGGTACGCCGGTTTCGGAGACTCCTTGGAAGTCTTCGCCCAGTTCGACTGGGTGGTCAACGTCGCTGAGGTGGTCAGCGGCGTGCTCCATCTGCTCCACCGTCGGCTTGTCGACTGAACCCGAGTAGTACCAAGCCCGAAGCTTCTGGCGAAGACGATGCTTGCGGAACTTCGGATTGCGAACACCGTAGGCGTCGTGGGTGTGAATCTCTTCGTCTGTGTCGGGCAAACGCTCGCGCGACGAGGTGAGTTCATACTGATCAGCAACCGGCAAAGCAGCGTGACGTTCGGAGTACCCACCAGAGGGGGCCCGATCGATAACGCCGGTCTCCCAACCGTGGGTCAAGGTCTCGTTGTCCTTGCGTTGAAGCGAGACGCAGATCCGCTTGGTGATGATGAACGCGATAACTGGGAACAGGAAGAAGCCAACCCGCAGGATCCAAGTAATCGCGAAAATGTCCAAGTGGAACTTCAGCGCGATGATGTCGTTACCGCCAGCGAGCCAACCGACACCGTAGGCCGTCATGGCCGCCACACCTAGGGCGGTGCGAGTCGCGGCATTACGCGGACGCTCCAGCAGGTGATGTTCGCGATCGTCACCGGTGATCCAGCGCTCAATGAACGGCCAAAGCGCGAGCGAGGTGAAGACCAAACCTAGACCGCCAACACCGGGGATAAAGACGCTCCACGTCCACGTGCGACCGAACCAGGTCGTCTCCAGTGGCGGCATCAGACGGACCAAACCTTCGGAGAAGCCCATGTACCAGTCCGGCTGTGAACCGGCGGTGACTTCAGAGGGGTTATACGGTCCGTAGGCCCAAACCGGGTTGATCTGAATCAGGGCACCCATCACCGCGATGAAGCCGAAGACGATGAAGAAGAATCCACCGGCTTTTGCCATGTAGACCGGCAGCATCGGGTAGCCGACGACGTTGTCGTTCGTGCGGCCAGCGCCCGGCCACTGGGTGTGCTTGTGGTACACCAACAGCAGCATGTGCGCGCCGATCAGGCCGAGCAAAATTGCCGGGATCAACAAGACGTGGGCGATGTAGAGCCGCGGGATAATGATGTCGCCGGGGAACTCGCCACCGAAGATGAAGAACTCGACGTAGGAGCCAACCAGCGGCACCGAACGGACCATTCCGTCGACGAAGCGAAGGCCGGTGCCTGACAACAGATCGTCGGGCAGCGAGTAGCCGGTGAAACCAGCGACCATGCCGATGCTGAGCAAGCCAACGCCGATGAGCCAGTTGATTTCACGCGGCTTGCGGTATGCGCCCGTGAAGAACACGCGGAGCATGTGGGCCATCATCGCCGCCACAAACAGGGCCGCGGCCCAGTGGTGAATCTGGCGAATCAGCAGGCCGCCACGAATGTCGAACGAGATCTTCAACGTTGAGGAATATGCCTGGGACATTTCGATGCCGCGAAGTGGGAGGTAGGAACCCTTGTATTCGACCTCGGCCATGCTGGGCACGAACCACAGCGTCAAGAAGACGCCGGTGAGCAAGATGACTACGAAACTCCACAGGGCAATTTCGCCGAGCATGAAGGACCAGTGCTCGGGGAATACCTTGCGCAGGTTCTTCTTGCCAGCCCCGGCTAGACCGAGGCGATCGTCGAGCCAGCCGACCGGGCCAGAAAGGGCCTTGCCAGTGGGGGACTCTTCAATCTTGGTGAAGGTGCTCTTGCTCATGCGTCACCGCCGAACTTCTCGTTGAGCTTCTTTTGGTCACGGGCTAGTTCGGGGTAGCTCGGGGTCACGATGTCAGGGAAGTCGCTAACCGCGATCAAGAACCCCTCAGAGTCAACCGCGAGCGGCAACTGGGGGAGTGGACGGTAGGCCGGGCCGAAGATGACCGTGCCGTTGTTTGCCAAGTCGAAGGTCGACTGGTGGCAGGGGCAAAGCAGGTGGTGCGTCTGCTGTTCCCACAGGCTGATTGGGCAGCCGACGTGAGTGCAGATCTTGGAGAAGCACAAGATTCCGTCAACGCCCCAGTTCTCACGGCCCTTAGCAGCAGTGATGTCTTCGGGTCGCATGCGAACCACGATTACGGCAGCCTTGGCCTTTGCCTGCATCAATGCGGTGCCATGGATTACGGGGTGTCCTTCTTCGTCTTCTTCGAAGAAGATCGCCGGCTCGGCGTTGACTAGTTCGCCAACACTGAGGTCACCTGGCTTGATCGGGGTGCCTGAAACGTCGTTGACGACGCGCATGCCCTTCTTCCACACCGTGTTGGTGTGTCCATAGGGGAGCGGACCGAGGTCGCGCAGCATGACAATCGCCGGCAAACCTAGGGCAGCGACTGCACCGAGCAGGCTGTTGCGGATAAGTGGGCGCCGGGCGATGCCGCTCTCATTGACGCCTGCGCTGATGTCTTCCAAAACCGCCGAACGGTCGTCATCGCTGGACTTTGCCGGGTGGCGCAGCTCGACTATTTCGTGATCGCCCATGAGCTTCTTGGCCCATTGGATGATGCCGATGCCGATAAGAAGTAGGGCAGTGCCCAAAGTCAGCCCGAGGAAGAAGTTCTGGGCCGACCAGCCGCCGAACGCATCGCCGTCTGCCGGATCGCCGAACGCGAAGACGCGAACATCTGAACCAATGCTGAAGTAGGCGACGCAGAATCCGATCAGGAGCAACGTGGCGACACCGAACATGGTCGCGATTTGGCGCTCGGTGCGCCGCTCCTGGTTGGCGTCTACGTCCTGGGGCCGGTATTGGTGCTCGCCCAAGCCGGGATCCTTGATCGGATCGCCGACTGGCGAGTTGGTGGTTTCAACCTCGTTGCTCATCGCTTCTTAGTCCTCGTTCCGTGCATACCGATCCAGACTGCGAATCCGGTCAAGACGCCAATTCCGATGAACCAGACGAACAAGCCGTCAACGACTGGACCAAGTCCGCCGCCGCCGATGCCGCCGTCATTGCCCTGCTGCTGAACAGTCTTGATGTAGGCGATTACGTTTAGCTTTTCTTCTGGCGTCATCAGCTCGTCGGAAAAGACCGGCATCTGTTGGGGACCGGTAACCATGGCCTCGTAGATGTGGGCCGGGGCTACACCCTTGAGTGACGGTGCGAACCGGCCAGAGGGCAGCGCGCCGCCGGCGCCGACAGAGTTGTGGCACGCGGTGCAGTTAGTGCGGAAGAACTCGCCACCTTCGGAGATGCCTTTTTTGCCGACCTTGGTCCAGTCGACGTCCTCGGCGGACGGACGAGCCGGGCCGGGCGCCAACGACGCAACGTAGGTCGCGATCTGGTCGATCTCTTCCTGGGTGTATTCGACGTCCTTGCGAAGAGCCTGCGGAGCAGTCTGAGCCATCGGCATCCGGCCGGTCTCCATTTGGAAACCAACCGCCGCTGCGCCAACACCGATCAGCGAGGGGCCGTAGTTGCCAGCTTTGCCATCTTTGCCGACGGTAGTGATGCCCTCGGCGTTCAAACCGTGGCAGCTAGCGCAACCGACCAAGAAAAGCTGACGACCGGCTTCAATTTGCGAAACGCTCGAAGCTTCGGCCTTAGCCGGTTCGGGCGCTACCGCTGAATAAAGTCCACCGGTTAACAGCAGGCCTACTGCGAGAAGTAGGAGTCCCGCTAGGGGGTGCCGGCGGTGTGTCGAAAGTTTCCGCACCGAAAACCTCGTTCCTGAAGATTGTTTCTGTCCATGAGAGATACCTCGGGAGGCTTGCCACCCGATTCTCGGACCCACGCGTTCGGCTCAGCGTAGCGAGAGTCTTGTCAAACGTGTGTAGTTAGGTTCGCCTATCTGACAGGTTGTCAGCGAATGATGTAGATCGCCGCAAACAGCGCGACCCAAACAACGTCAACGAAGTGCCAGTAGTAGGAGACAACGATGGCCGATACTGCCTGCTCGTGAGTGAACTTACGAGCAGCGTAGGTGCGGCCAATGACCAGCAAGAAGGCGATGAGGCCGCCGATGACGTGCAAACCGTGGATGCCGGTAGCCAGGTAGAAGAGGCTGCCGTAGGCCGAACTCTGAATGGTCAACCCTTCGTGGATCAGCTCGGCGTATTCAGTTGCCTGACCGCCAATGAAGATCGCACCCATGATGAAGGTGAGGATGAACCACCGGCGCATACCAGCCGCGTCGCCCTTGGCAGCGGCGTAGACGCCTAGCTGACAGGTGACCGAGGACAGCACGAGAATCGTAGTGTTGACCGCAGCAAAGGGGACGTTCAACAACGCTGTTTCTTGGGCCCAAAGCTCTGGCGCTACAGAGCGCACAGTGAAGTAGGCCGCGAACAATGTTGCGAAGAACATCAACTCGCTAGCAAGCCAAACGATGGTGCCGACCGTCACATAAGACGGACGGCCTTCAACGCCATGAAGTCGGGACGCGGGGATCGCAGAAGTAGTCGCCACCCACTCATTATGTACGATGCGAACGTGAGTGAGCATCAGACCCTTCGTGTCCTGATCTACAGCGACGATTCGCAAGAGCGATCTGCGATCGTTGCCGCCATTGGATCGCGGCCCCATCCAGACCTACCAACAGTTGAATTTGTTGAGTGTGCGACCGAGCCTGCCGTGTGGCAGAACCTCGATAGCGGCGGATTTGACTTGGCAATTCTCGACGGTGAATCCGTCCCAGCTGGTGGGATGGGAATCGCCCGCCAGATGAAGGACGAGCTTTACCAGGGACCGCCGTCGCTGTTGATCACGGCTCGGCCCGATGACGCGTGGCTGGCAACTTGGTCGCGCGCCGACGCCGTCGTGTCGCGGCCGCTGGATCCGTTCCGGTTGGCCGAGTCGGTAATCGAGCTTCTTCGGGGCAGGGCCAAGCCGGCCGATAGCGCAGCACCAACGGGCGCATGACGCTTAGTTGGCCGAGCCTGCTGACAGATTTGTTGGCGGGCGTCGACCTTGCGCCCGAAGCAACTAACTGGGCGATGGGTGAGATTCTTTCCGGAGATGCCACTGGCGCCCAGATTGCCGGCTTTGCCGTTGCGCTTCGGGCTAAGGGCGAGACTGCGGCCGAACTCCAGGGACTAGTCAACGCGATGTACGCCAAGGCGACCACTTTGGAGGTTTCCGAGCGAGTCGTGGACATCGTCGGCACCGGCGGCGACATGGCCAAGACGGTGAACATTTCGTCGATGGCCGCGGTCACGACCGCTGGTGCCGGGGTGGGTGTGATCAAGCACGGAAACCGAGCCGCCTCGAGCGCTTCAGGCACCGCAGACGTTTTCGAGAAGCTCGGGGTGCGGCTGGACGTTCCGGCCGAAAAAGTGCTGGACGTCTACCGCGAAACCAAGATGACCTTTTGCTTCGCGCCGGTTTTCCATCCGTCGATGCGGTTCGCCGGTCCGGCGCGCCGCGAACTCGGGATCCCGACCTTTTTCAATTTTCTCGGCCCGCTGACCAACCCGGCGCGTGCGGCCGCTTCGGCCATCGGTTGTGCCGACTTAGCGATGGCGCCGCTGATGGCGCAAGTTTTGGCTGATCGCGGCGCTGACGCTTTTGTATTCCGGGGCGAGGACGGACTTGACGAGATCACCGTCACCGGAGCAACCCGATTTTGGGTAGTTGCAGCTGGCCAAGTGCATCAAGAACTACTTGACCCCACCGAACTGGGGGTCTCGTTGGCTCCAGCAGAATCGTTGCGCGGTGGTGAACCTGAATACAACGCAGACGTTTTCCGCCGAGTGTTGGCTGGTGAAACTGGACCCATCCGCGACGCAGTCGTGCTGAATGCTGGTGCGGCGATTGCGGCCCACGAGGCGGCGGCCGGCACTCTTGTCGAACGTCTGAGCGCAGGCATGGCTCGTGCCGCCGATTCGATTGATTCGGGTGCTGCCCAAGCCACGCTCGAGCGTTGGGTCGAGTCAACGACCCGGCACAGCAGCTGAGCGAATCGATCAGTCCAGACCGATGCTGAAAGCGTCCTCAAGGTCGTGTTGGCTAAATGCCCGGAACGCGATTTGGGTTTGAGTCGAGAGCACCCCGGGGACCTTATTTAGCCGGTCGGCAATTACCGCAGCGATCTCGTCATGGGTGCGTACCCGCACCATCGCGATCAGGTCGTGGTCGCCGGTGACGGAGTAGACCTCGCTGACGCCGGGAAGGTCGGCGATGGCGGCGCCGGTCTCGGCAATTTTGGAAACCTCAACCTGGACAAAAACGATGGCAGTGATCACTTGATCAGCCTAGCGTCGGAAGTGGGGCAATTTCGAACCGTTTTCCGTGCCGGCCTGCTGCTGGCCATGGCCAAACCCAGCGCCCGCGGATAAGTCGGACGTTTTGACTCTCTAGCCAGTTGAGCAACAGTTCTGACTCTTCGACCAACGCTGACGGCATTGGCAAGGTTTTTGCGGTGACAGTTTCGGCCGAAAGCACCAAGTCGTCTACCCACGCTTGGACTCGGTCGCCGCTGGCGGCAACCAGCGAACTCATCAGCCCGGTCGCTGCCAGTCTGCCGTGGCGGATCACATGCACTTCCCAGCCAGAGTCGATGGGGGCGGCAGCCACCAGCTCGGCTTCCTGGGCGAGCGAGGTAAGTCGCTGCGTCCGGCTGAGGGCCTCGACTAGTGCGGCCGTGCGGTCGCGTTCGGTCGCGGCATCTTCGAATTTCTGGTCACCGGCAAGAGCGAGCATCTGCTGCTCGCTGTGGGAAACAACGTCTATCGGATCTATCGACATCGCAGTTCGCAGGCGGTCAATCTCGCTGCCGTATTGGTCACCAGCACCGGCTGGATCGCACGGGGCTAAGCACTGACCGATCTCGGCTTGAATGCACGCACTTTGAGTTGGGACTACCGGCAGCTTCCCGCCGCATTGACGAACCTGAAACGTCGAATGCAAAGCGGCCATCGCCATTTCGGCCTTGCGCCTGCTGGTAAATGGGCCAAGGTGCGTTGCGCCTTGGGTGACAGTTCGAACAATGGAAATCCGGGGCCAAGGTTCGTCGGTTAGCCGCAGCCACGAAACTCGTTCGGGAAACTTCGACCGGCGGTTATACGGCGGCCGGTATCGGTCTATCAGTCGCAGTTCGCGAATTGCGGCTTCGACCGCGCTAGTGCAAACAACATGATCGATCCGTTCGGCTAGGGCGATCATTTCGCCCATCCGGCTTCTCGTTTCAGAAGAGGTGAAATAGGTGCGAACGCGCTTGCGCAGCGACTTTGAAGTGCCGACATAGAGGACCTCGTCTGCTGAGTCGCGGAAAAGGTAAACCCCTGGGGCATCTGGCAACGAATCGGCCAGATGGCGTTTTTGGCGCTGAGCTTTTGAAATCTTCGTGCTGAAGGCTGCGACTTCTTCGACGGTACTCACATTGAACGAGCCGAGGCGCTCGAAGAGGGCGTGGAGGACGTCGACGGTGGCGCGGGCGTCGGTGAGTGCGCGGTGGTCAGGTTCCACACTGGAAAAGCGGGCGCTCAAGGTGGACAGTTTCATGTTCGGCACCTCGTCACGCGAAAGGACCCGGCGGGCCAATTTGACTGTGTCGATGACGTCGTTGCCTGGCCAAGAGATTTCTAGCTCTTTGGCGGCGTGTTTGAGGAAACCCAAATCGAAGCCGGCGTTGTGGGCGACTAGAACCGTGTCGCGACTGAAATCGAGGAAAGCCGGGAGTACCTCGCTGATGGGGGGAGCCTGGCTGACCATCTGGTCGGTTATTCCGGTGAGAACGGTGATGAATGCAGGGATCGCTTGGTTGGGATTTACCAAGGTGGCGAACTCGCCGAGGACTTGACCGCCACGAACTTTTACCGCGCCGACTTCGGTGATTGCTGCGCCTTTGGCAGGTGACCCACCTGTCGTCTCCAGGTCGACGACGCAGAAGGTGGTTTCGTGCAGCAGGCGACCGCCCCAGTCGAAACTGGGATCGTCGAATGCCTGTTGAGTCAACGCCATAAAACGACCTTAGAACCCGTCGCCGACGGTTCTGAGTTCGCGGGCAGTTGACGCAGTTTCCAAAAGTGTCAGTTCGGGTGTTTAGTTTCTCTGCCATGAACGAAATGGATGTCGATCAGCCCGTGGTTGTTGACTGCGATACCTGCTTAGTCAGGTGTGCGGCCGTGTGCGCCGACTGTGTTGTTTCGGTCTTACTCGGACCGCCACCTGAGCGCCTAGAGTTCGATCCGCACGAGCAAGCGGCCTTAACTGCGTTGGCTGGGACCGGGCTTATCCCGCCACTGCGGTTGGTGGCTTCGGTGCCAGCACTTCAAGAAGGTGATTTAGGTTTCACTGCCCAGACTCGCGACGCCGCAAGTTGAACCTGATACCGAGGCGAACTAAAGTGTTTTCTTGTGTCGCCGACGGCGGCACCGCCGAGTCATTGCAGTCGAGTCGATTTACGTCGATCCGAGCGATGAGCCGGGGACCCAAGGTAATTGGGGTGAATCAGTTGGTCCGCCGACTGTAGGGCAACCTAGGCCCGAACCCGTCAGCTCACCTGGTAGGCGTCGAGGTATCGCAGGAGAATTTGTGCGCTTTAGCAAAACTGCCGTTTCGGTTGCGGCTGCAGCCATTGTTGCGACGGGATCGTTTGTCTTGGTCTCTCCGGCGCAAGCCGAGCCCGAGGTGACCGCCGCCGACGTCGAAAAGTCTTTCGACAAGGCGGAACGTGCCAACGAGCAGCTAAACCAACTAACCGAAGATGCCGAAGAGCTAGATCAGCGGATCAGTGAGGTCTCTGCAGAGATCCGCCAAATCAGCAAGATTTACCAGACTCAGCGCAACGAACTCGGCGCCGATATTGTCGCCCAGCAGATGGCACAGCCACTTGGCCCGACGGTTGGCCTGTTGTCCAGTGGCGACCCGGACCAGTTCCTCGACGGACTGAGCGCAATCGATGCGCTAAACACGACTCGTGCCGATGCCCTCGCTTCTTTTAGCAAGACTCGAGTAGAGCTAAAGAAGCGCGAAGCGCAACTTTCCGAACACGAAAAGGTATTGGCTAAGAAGGTCAAGAAGGCCGCAAAGGTCAAAGACCAGATGCAGGCCGATTACGCCTCGGCCAAGTCTGACTACGCGCTCCTGAGCGCAGCGGCCCAGTCGGCGATGAGCGAAAGCGATATCACTGCGGTGCGCAACGCAGGTTCTGGTGCGGCCAAGAAGGCAATCGCTTTTGCGATGAACCAACTCGGCGACCCGTACGTCTACGGCGGCACTGGTCCAAACAGCTGGGATTGTTCTGGACTGGTGATGAAGGCATATGCGGCCGCGGGCGTTTCCCTGCCTCGAGTCGTTAGCCCGCAGATGGCCGCCGGCCGCCGGGTCTCGGCTGCTGACCTGCAGCCCGGTGACTTGGTCGCCTACCCGAGCATGTCCCATATCGGTATCTACCTGGGTGGCGGCAAAGTTATCCATGCTCCTCGGCCAGGCAAGAGCGTCGAGATCACCAGTTTGTCAGCCGGATTCGGCGTCTACGCCCGCGTATCCTGACGCTGAACTGCTAAACACCTAGCCGCGCGGAACGAGCGCGACTATCCCGCCGGTGGCACCGGTGTAAATTTCGCCGTTCGGCCCGAGATAGGTGGCGGCGTAATGGTTGTTCACCATTGGCCCTGAGCCGGCCCGAACTCGCCACATTGCCTCCCCGGTCGTGGCGTCCAGCGCGGTGAAGTACCAGGCGTCAATGCCCCAAATTGAGTCTTTTCGGGTGTAGCTGACGAGTACGCCTGTGGTGCTGCCTTTGGAAACCACTGAGGGGATAGTGATTTCGGAGTTCTCCCAGACGCGCTGGCAACCGCTGCCGTCGGGGTTCACGTCAATGCGAGCCAATCCCGGTTCGCTGGCGCGACCGTTCGTGGCCGTGACCAGGCTGTAGCCGTAGTTGTTCTCCACGAAGAGCGATTTGCCCATCGCGATGAGCGAGTTGTCGGTGGCGCTTTTGTGCTTTGCAAACACCGGGACGCGACACACTTCTCTTGCACCTAGGGCCAGACCAGCTGAGGTGTCATAAACGACTACGTTCATTTGCGGATCGGCGTTGTCGGTGATGGCCACGAACCGCTCGTCCAGCATGAGCGTCGGAGTGGTTCCTGAAGCGCG
Source organism: Aeromicrobium sp. (assembly GCA_035401705.1). Taxonomy (GTDB): domain Bacteria; phylum Actinomycetota; class Actinomycetes; order Propionibacteriales; family Nocardioidaceae; genus Aeromicrobium. The sequence continues at coordinate 9,775 of DAONBX010000039.1, read as the reverse complement.
ACTGGTCTGCCCGGGTTTGAGGCGGGTACCGCGGTCGTAACTTTCGCGCCATCGCACCGTGGGTTTGCCGTCCACCACCTCGGCAAACACCAGTTCTCTTGAAGTCACCAGGTAGGCGCCACCGCCTTTGGACACGGCGAAGGAGTTTTCGATATCCGCATTGGCAAATCGAATGCCCTCGATCTGGCCAGTGGGCAGGTCTAGCACGCCAACCGACCCGAGTTGTCCCACAATCCACCAGTAGCCACTGGTATCTGGCAGCGCCGAGTTGATCCCCTCGCCGGGTGCCAAAACGCTCGACACATCAAATTCGTCGACCTTGGAGATTGCGGGCCGACCAGCAGCGTCCATGGTCCTCCACCGGGTAATGCGGCCATCGGCGGTCGGCAGCACCACCTGCTGCTGCTCATCCAGTACCGCATAGCCTCCGCCGGCGAAGTTGGTGGCGAAATCAGTTCGGAACGGTCGGTCGGCGACGTGTTTTCGAGCCAGCACTTCCAGCGAATGCGGATCCAGCACATTGAGCGTGACTTTCGTGGGATTAACGCACACGCCAATCAGTCGTCCGGCCGAATCAAACAGGATCGAGGCGCACACTCCGCCGAGGTGCCGTCGGACCACTTCGGCCTTGCGCGGATCGACCACGCCCCGACCAAAGTACGCGTCGGTCATCGCGCCGTCATGGTGGATGTTGCTGTTGGGGTTAGGCGCGAGAAACGCACTCTGGGCGGGGGAGTTCGACTCAAATTCGGCCGTTGGGTTGATCGTTTCGAAGTCAAGATCGGCAGCCAGCAGGCCCGACACCGGCGCGCTAGGAATCGACGAGCCGAGCGCACCGATTACGCCGAGGACGGCGAACCCCACGAGTAGGGCCGAAGTTGTTCGACGGCCAAGATGCGTGGCCGTCGAATCAGTTCGGCGCGGCCACAGCCGAACTACTAAAACCAGCGCGCCAACTGCGGCCAAGCCAAGCGGAATCGCGTGAAGTGCCGCCGCGGCGAACGTCGCATCGCGCAACGGCCGAACCAAAGCAGTCAGAAGGCCGATTGCCGAAAATACGCCAGCGCTAATGAGTGCGCCGCGAGAAAGTCGCGGTACTGCGACCGCAACCAGCACCAAGACCACCGGGATCAACGAAGTGAGCAACGGCAAACTGGAAGTAACGGTTGCCGCAAGATCTGCGCGCGCTGCTTGGGCGCCAACCGCGCGCGGCGCAGTGAGCAGGTTGTCTGCCGTGCTGATCGGTGAAGCGATCGTCAGTGCTTGGGCAATCAAAAAGCATTGCAAAAGGCGCGTCGTGGACGGTAAATAACTCATGGGCACCCTTTGGGAAAAGTTGGCCCCAATTCTGTCAGTTGCCGCGCCCCTTTTCGGCTTTTGGCTAGCGCACATAAAGCGACTCAATAAGGTCGTGCGAGTCGCGCAACACCATATGGCGCTTCACTTTGAACGACGGGGTCAAATAGCCGTTCTCCTCGGTCCAGTCATCGGTGACGACGACGAACTTTCGGATCGCTTCAGCGCGTGAAACTTGGGTGTTTGCGTCGTCTATCGCGGACTGAATCTGCTCGAGGAGTTCAGGGTCGTCCAGTTTTCCTTCCCAAGCTTCGGGATCCACGGTTACCAGGGCCGCAATAAAGGGCTTGCCCTCGCCGACTACGAGGCATTGGCTCACCAACGGGTGCGCCCGCACCCGATCCTCCAGAATCGCCGGAGAGACATTCTTGCCGCCGGCGGTGACGATGATTTCCTTCTTGCGCCCGGTGATCTTCACGAAGCCGTCTTCGGTGATTTCGCCGAGGTCTCCGGTCTTGAACCAGCCGTCGACATCAAGCACTTCTGCGGTCGCGGCCTCGAAGTTCCAGTAGCCCTGGAAAACCTGCGGGCCGCGGAACTGCAATTCGCCGTCGTCGGCGACTCGAACTTCGACGCCAGGGAAAGGTACTCCGACGGTGCCGATCCGCTGCTGTTTGACTGTGTTTGCGGTCAGTGCGGCAGTGGTTTCGGTAAGCCCGTAGCCTTCCAAAACGTTAAAGCCGATGCCCCGATAGAAGTGGCCGAGTCGATCGCCCAGCGGCGCGCCACCGGAGATTGCGTATTCAGCCTTTCCGCCAAGGGCCGCGCGCAACTTTCCGTAAACGAGCTTGTTGTAGACCGCATGCTTGGACCGAAGCGCCAATGAGGGTTTCCCGTCTTCGGTCGCGCGGCTGTAGGCGATGGCAGTGCGAACCGCGGCGTCAAAAATCTTGCCCTTGCCTTCGGCGTAGGCCTTCGTGCTTGCGGTATTGAATACCTTCTCAAAGACACGGGGGACCGCCAACACGAAGGTGGGCTGGAAAGTTCCCAGATGGCCAACCAAATCGGCGATATCGGCCGTATGGCCCAACACTGCGCCCCAACGAATCGCGCCTACCTGGATGATCCGGGCGAAAATGTGCGCCAACGGCAGGAAAAGCAGCGTCGAGGCATCCGGGCGGGCGAACAACTCAGGTAGTTGGGTCATCGCGCCTTGGAGCTCAGCGCGGAAGTTCGCGTGAGAGAGTTCGCAACCTTTGGGCCTTCCAGTGGTTCCAGAGGTGTAGATCAAAGTGGCGAAATCGTCCTGAGTCACCGCAGCGCGACGTGCTTCAAGTGCCTCGTCAGAGATGTCAGTGCCGTCGGCAGCCAAAGCGCCAAGGACGTCGTCGATTGGCCGGATTACTCGCAGTTCGGGCGCTTCGGACTTTGCTTCGTCGATCCGGCCGAGGTGCTCGTGGCTCTCGTAGAAAATATGGGTGGCACCAGAATCGGACAGAATCCAGCTGATCTGGCTAGCCGAGGAGGTTTCGTAGATCGGGACCGTTGTCGCGCCGATCCACCAGTTTGCGTAGTCCAGCACAGTCCACTCGTAGCGGGTCTTGGCCAAGATCGAGACGCGCGCTCCTGGCCCTACGCCGGTAGCCATCAGGCCCTTAGCGGCCGCGGTCACCTCGTCATGGAATTGCGAAAGAGTGACATCGGCCCAGCCGTCACCAACCATTCGCCGCAACGCGACATGGTCTGAATCCTGGGGCAGCCGGTCCAAAATATCTTGGCTTAGCGTTCCCCAGTTGGTGTTGCTGGCTGTGTTCGACGATGCAGTAGTCACAGGTAGCACCGTACTCGGCCGTCGGCGTGCTGATCAACGCCGATAGGCTTTAACCACCCGGCGAGGAGGTGGACATGGCGCGCACTGTTAGTGACATCATCATTGATGCTCCAGCAGCATAAGTGATGTCCGTGATCGCGGACTTCGACAACTATCCCCAGTGGGCCACCGGGATGCAGGTCGTTGAAATTTCCGCCGAGAAGAACGACGGTCGCCCAACCGAGGTGCGATTTAATCTGGACTCCCCGCCAATCCGCGACACCTTCACGCTGCGCTATTTGTGGCAGGGCGACGACCGAGTCTCGTGGTGTTTGGTTCCTGAGGACGAAACGATGCTGACGGCGATGGACGGCTCATACACGTTGGACGCGGTGGCGGGCGGTCGAACGCGAGTGACCTATCACCTTTCGGTAGATCTGAAACTGCCGATTTTGGGGATGCTCAAGCGCAAGGCAGAGAAGGTCATTGTCGATAGTGCGCTTCGCGGCTTGAAGAAGCGAGCGGAGAATCCAGCGGGTGCCTGATTCGTTGGCAGTTGGCTTGGACATAGGTGGCACCAAGATCGCCGCTGGCCTAGTCGATGCCCAGGGCGAAGTACTGGAATTCAGGAAGACCCAAACCCCTACCGGCAGCGCAGCTGAACTCCTTGACGAGGTCGATCGACTGGTTCGTGAATTGACCGCAGTCGGCACTGCAACCTCGATCGGCATTGGTGCGGCCGCCTACATCGATAGGAGCGCCGACCGGGTGGCGTTCTCGCCGCACCTGCCTTTGCGCGATGAACCGTTGCGAGCCCAAGTGGCCGAACGTACTGGCCTGCCCACGGTGGTCGACAACGACGCAAACGCGGCGGGCTGGGCCGAGTGGCGATTTGGAGCGGCCCGAGGCGAAGATTCGGTCGTGCTGGTCACGGTGGGTACTGGCCTCGGCGGCGCGATTGTGCTGAACGGTGAACTCGTTCGCGGCGCAACTGGGATGGCCGCGGAGTTCGGGCACCAGCGATTCGTCGCAGACGGGCCGGCCTGCGAATGCGGAAATTTCGGTTGCTGGGAGCAATTCGCCAGCGGACGGGTGTTGGATCGTCGAGCCCAAAGTGCGATCGCCTCGGGGGACCAGATCGGCTCGACGCTCATCGAACTTGCCGGATCGGCCGAGCACGTCGACGGCAGCACGGTTAGTGAGCTTGCACTCCTTGGCAACCAAGAAGCGATCAGTTGGTTGGCCGACCTAGGCGAGGCTTTGGGGATTGGGCTGGCCAACCTTGCCGCAGTTCTAGATCCGGGGATTTTCGTTATCGGCGGCGGAGTTTGCCAAAACGAAGAGTTACTCCTCGAGCCGGCAAGGCGGGCGTTCGCTCAGCAACTGACAGGTCGGGGACATCGCAAGTCAGCGAAAATTGTCGCAGCAGAACTGGGGAATCAGGCAGGACTAGTTGGGGCAGCGGATTTGTCGCGGCACTAGATCGCCGAACCGTCATCACTTTGAACTGCGTCAGTATCCGGGTCCTGCGGCCGAGTCAAAATCAGATAGACCAAAGCGCCGGCCGACGACAGCACCGCAGCGGCGGTCAGGACTGCCGGCAAGGTCCGCGAAAGCAGCGCCGCGCCCAATAGAACCACCGGACCGGCGGCGAGCGCAGCCAACGCTGCCCAGCGCCGCTGGTCGGGAAGTTCCACTGGGGCAACTTGACGGTAGAACTCGTCGCCAGATTCGTCGCGGTCCTCATCAGCTGGCTCGGCCGGCCTAGCTATTTCAGCAGCCACCTGCTCGGCGGCGAGTAGTTCGGCGTTCGCGTCGAGCAATTCGCCAGCATCGGGATCAAAATCTAGGCCAGCGATAATCTGTTCGAAATCTTGCGGGTCGTTTGCCACCTTGGTTCAACTCGCAGTCTTTGGCGCCTGCGTCCTGATGAACTCCGCTGACCGTTCCATGATGAATTCTGCTTCGTAATCGAGGGTGGCGACGTGGAAACTGTCAGTCAGTTCGATTAGTTCACGGTGTGCCGACCCGAGCGAACTCATCAGCAGCTTCGATGAGGTCTCATCGACGACGTGGTCCTGGTTCGACCGGAACATGAGCATCGGGGTATCGATTTGGCCGAGTCGTTTTCTAACATCTGACCACATCTGTAATTGCGAGGCGAGTGCCTTCAGTGGCGTGCGGTCGTAACCGATTTCATCCTTGCCGGGCATGGCTATGTCGTTGCCGATACCGGGCAGCGAACCAATCACTTTGCTCATCGCAGGGACGAACTTCAAGTCAAGTCGCTTCAGCGCGATGGCTGGGTTGACTAAGACCAGCGCACCGACGTCCTCGGGTCGGTAGGCGGCCAAACGCAGGGCCAAAGCCCCACCCATTGACAAACCGCAGACGGCAACCCAGTCACATTTTGACTGCAATCGTGTCAAGGCTGCGTCGACCTCGCCGTACCAGTCGCGCCACGTGGTCGTGTTCATTTCCTGCCAAGTCGTGCCGTGCCCGGGTAGACGTGGCACCGAGACCGTGAAGCCTTCGTTGGCTAGGTATTCGGCCCACGGCTTCATCGAAGCGGGGGAGCCGGTGAAACCATGGCACAGCAGAACACCAAGTCGTCCGCCGTCGGCCTCAAATGGCTCAGCGCCGGCCTTGATTCCAGGTGTCTGTTCGGGGGTTTGTGCGTTAGACATATGGCAATCGTGCCCCATGCGCACCCAAACACGGCAGTGGGACGGTAATGTCACTCGCGTGTTCTATTGGTTCCTCAAATTCCTCGCCTTGGGTCCGCTCCTCAAGCTGATTTTTCGTCCGTGGGCCGAAGGAACCGAAAACGTACCCCGCGAAGGCGCGGTAATTCTCGCCAGCAATCACCTGTCGTACAGCGACTGGCTGTTCATGCCCTTGGTGATTCCGCGGCGGGTCACCTTCGTGGCCAAAGCGGAGTATTTTGAAGGCACCGGCTTCAAAGGCTGGTTCCAGCGCACTTTCTTTTCCGGCGCCGGCCAGGTGCCGATTGACCGCAGCAGCGGTTCGGCGGCCGCCGGTGCGATTCGGACGCAACTGCGACTGCTTGAAGAGGGCGAGGTGTGCGGGATTTACCCCGAAGGCACGCGCTCGCACGACGGGAAGCTTTACCGCGGTCGAACCGGTGTTGCCCGGATCGCCCTAGAGTCAAAGGCCAAGGTCATTCCCGTGGCCGTAATCAACACCGACGTGGTCGCACCTCCGGGAAAGATCTTCGGTCGTTACGCCCGCCCTGGCGTCCGGTTCGGTGAGCCGCTGGACTTCAGCAGGTATGAGGGGATGGAAGACGATCGTTACATCCTGCGTGCCATCACCGACGAGATCATGTACGAAATCATGAACCTTTCCGGTCAGGAGTACGTCGACCTCTACGCCCAAGACGCGAAGAAGCGCGACAAAGACCGCGAACGTCAGTTGGCCAAGGAACGCGCAAAGGCCGAAGCCGAAGAGGTCTGGGACGAGATCTCGGAGTAGGCCCGAACGCATTTGGGTGCCACGCGATCACTTCGCTTGCTCGCGTATCCTTTCGGGGTGAGCATCCCCACCCTTGAACAACTCCGTGCGATAGGCGCTGCCCAGCAGCCCACGTACCCCGATCTGGCCGCCCGTGATCGGGCAGTGGAGACACTGCGGAAGATGCCGCCACTGGTTTTTGCCGGCGAGTGCGATTCGCTCCGCGACAAACTGGCTGCGGTGTCCAGGGGAGAGGCGTTTTTGCTCCAAGGTGGGGACTGCGCCGAAACCTTCGAGGGCGTAACTGCCGAGAACGTGCGCAACAAATTGCGAGTGTTGTTGTCGATGGCAGTGGTGTTGACCTACGGCGCGAGCGTCCCAGTGGTCAAGGTGGGTCGTCTCGCTGGCCAGTACGCCAAGCCGCGTTCCAGCGATAACGAGACGCGTGATGGAGTCACCCTGCCCGCCTACCGCGGTGATGCAGTAAACGGGTTCGATTTCACCTCCGAGGCACGGATCCCGAATCCGCAGCGGCTAGTTGATGTCTACAACGCTTCGAGCGCCACGTTGAACTTGGCGCGCGCGTTCACCACCGGCGGATATGCCGATTTGCGCCAGATGCACGAGTGGAACACCGACTTCGTGCGCAACAGTCCGGTTGGCGAACGCTACGAACGCATTGGTGACGAGATCGATCGTGCCTTGGCGTTCATGGACGCGATGGGCGTGGATTCAGAACAACTCCACACGGTGGACTTCTACTCCTCGCACGAGGCGCTGGTGCTCGAGTACGAGCACGCGCTTACTCGGATTGATTCGCGAACCGAACAGCCGTACGACGTGTCTGCGCATATGGTCTGGATCGGGGAACGTACTCGTCAACTCGACGGCGCGCATGTCGAATTGCTGAGCCGGATCGCGAACCCGGTAGGCGTCAAATTGGGCCCGACCACGACCGCTGATGATGCACTCGCGCTTTACGAGAAGTTGAACCCAGAGCGCATCGCGGGCAAAGTCACGTTCATCACCCGATTCGGCGCGGGCCGGATTCGCGACCTGCTGCCGACGTTGGTTGAAAAAGTTACGGCCGCTGGGGCCGAGGTCGCTTGGGTCACCGACCCGATGCACGGAAACACTTTTGCCACCGACAACGGCTACAAAACTCGCGATTTCGATTCAGTAATAGATGAGTTGCGCGGCTTCTTCGAAGTGCACCGAGCGCTGGGTACTTGGCCGGGCGGGATCCACGTCGAACTAACAGGTGACGACGTCACCGAGTGCGTCGGCGGCGGGATGAAACTGTCTGCCCAAGACTTAGAGCACCGCTATGAGACTCTCTGCGATCCGCGACTGAACCGGGCGCAGTCCTTGGAGTTGGCTTTCTTGGTGTCGGAGATGTTGGCCGGTCGCAGCTGACGGCTTTTCACCGACCGGTCAAGGGAAACCGACCGGCCTAGGACAAGAACACGGTCACACTTGAGCCGCGTTTTACCTTCGAGCCGGTTCCGGGGGACTGGTAGCGAACCCTCGCGCCATCACCAGAGAACGGGTTTCGTGACGCGTTCAGTTTCAGTCCGAGTGGGCTGATCGCTGCGGTCGCCTCGGCCTCGGTCATCCCGTTCAAATTCGGTACGCTCACTCGCTCGGGTCCCTTCGACACGACCAAAGTGATGGTGTCGCCACGATGGCCGATACCGCTAGAGGGCGTCTGGCTGATCACCTTTGCGGCGGGGACCGTTTCGCTGAACTGTTCGGTCTTTTTGACTTCAAAGCCCAGCTTCTTTAGCGCCGACTCGGCCGCCGGTGCCGACTTTGATGTGTAGTTGGGGATGCTTACCGGTTTGGGGCCCTTGCTGACCAGCAAATCTACTGGGGTGTCTCGTTTCACCAAATCGCCGACCTTGTGGCTGGGGGAACTGATCACCCCGTCCTTTGGCACCGTGTCGCTGAACTCTTCGGTTACTTCGCCAACTGTCAGATTCAGGGAACCGAGTATCGTGCTCGCCTCTTCGACGGTGCGGCCACGGATGTTGGGGATTTTGTACCGTTCTTTGCCCTTTGAAACCGTTAGCACAATCGTCTCGCCAGGTAGCAGTCGAGAACCCGCATCGGGGTCAGCAGCAACGACCGAGCCTTTCTCTACGACTTCGGAATACTCGCTTGGACCCACCTTGGCTTCGAACCCGGCCGCCTCGACGGTTTTGATCGCTTCTTCTTGGCTCAGCGTCACCAGGTTCGGCACTTCGTCGTAACGGCCGACGGCCAAGTACCAGCCGGCAAAACCGGTAATGGCAAGCGCTGCTATTGCCAAGAACAAGTGCAACGGGCCGCGGCGAGGGCGAGGCTTCGGTGTGTCTGCTGACTGCTTGGCGATGGTGCCTTGGTCCGTCCCGGCCGGAGCCAGCGCCGTAGTGGCTTCGGTGCTGCCCGCATTGGCCACGTGAGAGGCGGTCGCTTGGCCAAAGACGGCCACAGTCGGTTCGCCACCGGTGCCGATTGGGCCAAATGACGGCAGCTCGGCGGGGGTAGGCCCAGAGCCAGGGTGCAAATCTTGGGTTAGTTCGGGGTCGTCGGCAAGACCGGCGGCCAAGGCGCGTTGGACTTGGCGGACTTGGTGAAGGAAAACGCGCGCGTCTGGCGGTCGCTGGGCGCGATCGCGTGCCATGGCTCGCAGGACTAGCGCGTCTAGGTACGGCGGAATCCCCGGTTCTGCCTTCGAGGGCACGGTGATGTCTTCGTTTACGTGCTTGTGGGCTACAGCGATCGGGGAATCAGCAACGTGAGGCTTTGAACCGGTCAGCATCTCGTAAAGCATCGCGCCGCAGGCGTACACATCCGAACGGGGATCTGCGCCCTGGTGGGTGATGATTTCGGGGGCGAGATAGGAAACTGTGCCGATCAGGACATTCTCGGTGGCCGAGTCGGCATCGGTGGCCCGGGCGAGCCCAAAGTCGGCGATTTTGATTTCTCCAGTGGTCGAAATCAATACGTTTTCTGGCTTGATGTCACGGTGGATGACTTGGCCGTCGTGCGCGGCCGCCAACGCCATCAACACCGACTCCAGATAGGACAAGGCCCTGCGTGGCGACATGGGGGCTTCATCGCGCATGACATCGCGAAGGGTGCGCCCGGGTACGTACCCCATCACCAGATAGGTGGTTTCGCCGTCGGTGCCTTGGTCGTAAACCGAAACGA
>DAONBX010000038.1:0-22911 GCA_035401705.1 Aeromicrobium sp. | reverse complement strand
CCGAGACCTCGGTTGCTGGCTTGGCCAGCCGCCAACCACCGGCGGCCCCTCGCTGCGCGAGCAGGATGCCGGCCTTTCGCAGATCTGCGAGAATCGCCTGAAGGTAGCCGTGTGGAATCTCCTGGGCTCGGCCGAGTTCGTCGGCGGTGACGGCTTCGTCGCCGGGGCCGGCGGCAATCTCGATCAGTGCCCTAAGGGCGTAATCGGACTTGGTGGAGACTCTCACTGCCCTAGTGTTGCAAAGCGGTTAGCCAACTGCGCAGATATCCTCTCGAAGGTGACCTCAATTCACCCAGTTGCCTTTGAACTTGCCAAGTTTGGTCGACTCGCCGAAGTCGTTCGCGGCGAGCAAGTTGAATCCATCCACGACGGCTTCCTCGTTGCTTTAGCCGCTGACGGCAGCATCGAGTTCAGCATCGGTGAACCGCATGTTCAGATTTGGCCGAGGTCCACCGTCAAGCCACTGCAAGCGGTCGCGATGCTGCGAAACGGGCTCGACCTGCCGGAGTCGCTGCTGGCGTTGGCTGCGGCAAGTCACAACGGTGAACCCGAGCATCTTGGCGGTGCGCTGGAAATCCTCGCGATTGCGGGCCTAGACGAATCGGCCCTGCAGAACACGCCAGATCTGCCGTGGGGGAGTGCGGCCAGTCAGCAGTGGCTGGCGTCGGGGCGAGGGGCTGAGCGAATCACCCAGAACTGCTCGGGCAAACACGCGGCGATGCTGCTGACCTGCGTTGCCGCCGGCTGGGACACGGCCAGTTATCTTGCGCCCACACACCCATTGCAGTTCGCGATAGCCGAAACCTTGGCCGAGTTCACCGGCGAGCCGATCACCGCCACTACCACCGACGGTTGCGGTGCCCCGCTGTTCGCCACCACACTGGTCGGATTGGCTCGAGGTTTTGCCCGGCTAGCCGCAGCACCCCAGCAGGCGCCCGATTCGCCAGAAGCCAAAGTCGCTCGCGCCATGTCGGCCCATCCCTTCTTGATCGCAGGGACTAACCGGCCAACCACCACGTTGATGAGCGCGATCGACGGGTTGATCGCCAAGGACGGTGCCGACGGGGTCTATGCCGCGGCCTTGCCCGACGGACGCGCGATCGCGCTAAAAGTTCGTGACGGCGGCGAGCGGCCACTTGCCGCAGCGCTAGTCGGCGCGCTCGATCGATTTGGCGTAACCAGCGGCCCCGGAGTTGACGAAACAGCGATTGCTGGACTTCGGACCCGCGAAATTCTTGGCGGCGGCGTGCCCGTGGGCCTGATCCGGCCAGCAATCTGAAAAAACTAGATGTAGTGGCTTACAACGATGTGATTTCCGTATATGGTGTTCACAGCAGCTGGTTCGGCTCCCGTCACAAGGAGTCGTCGTAAGAGGGAACCCGGTGTAATTCCGGGACTGCCCCGCAGCGGTAAGTGGGAACGAACGGTGTCAAAAGCACTGGGCCCTAGGGCCTGGGAAGCGACACTCAGTAGGCAAGAATCCGCCCACGAGTCCGAAGACCTGCCAGTGCCTAGCCGACCAGATGTCGGCTAGGGTCCGCGACCTCGTGGGAAGGTCCAGGGCTCGACTGGCGCTGGCCAGCGTTCCCTCCTCTTCCTCGTTCGAGCGGATTGTGTTCGCACACGTTCACGAGGGGTGAGCAGATGTCTTCAAATATTTCTGTCGTAAAGCGCGACGGAACCAAAGTCCAATACGACGGCTACGAGATTGCGAGATCTATTGAAGAGGCCGCCTTCGGTCTGCCCGATCCGATAACCCATGCAACGCAATTGCGGTCCGAACTAGAAATCACCTTGTTCGACGGCATCAGCAGCGAACAGCTCGACGAGGCCGTAATCCACGTGGCGCTGCAAAACGTCAAGGACGATCCGGCGTTTGACACGATCGCGGCTCGACTGCTGATCAAGAGCATCTACAAGAAAATCTTCGGCGAAGGCGTCACCCGCGACGAGGTCAACGCCCTGTGCGGTCCGGCGTTCGTGCAGTCAATCACTCGAGGCGTTGAACTCGGTTTGCTCGATTCACGGTTGACCCAACTGTTCGATCTGCCTCGATTGGGGTCTGCGCTCGCCCCAGAGCGCGATGACCTGCTGCGCTATATCGGCGCCCAGACCATGCGCACCCGCTACATGATCGTCGAGCCCGACGGAACGCCCCTTGAGACTCCGCAGTTCTTTTGGATGCGCGTGGCGATGGGGCTTTCGCTGAACGAGGCCGACCCAACGTCCGCAGCCTTGGAGTTCTACGACTCGATGTCGAGACTGGAGTACCTGGCGGCCGGCTCCACGCTCGTCAACGCCGGAACTGCCTACTCCCAGCTTTCGAACTGCTTCGTCATGCAGATGGAAGACGACATAGAGCACATTGCCAAGAGCGTGCGTGACGTCATGTGGCTGACCAAGGGCACCGGCGGAATCGGCCTGTCGGTGACGAAACTGCGCTCTGAAGGCTCACCGATCCGGTCCAACAACACCACCAGCACCGGCCCGATCCCGTTCATGCACACGATCGATTCGACCCTGCGGGCGATCAGCCGCGGCGGCAAGAAGTTCGGCGCACTGTGTTTCTACATGGAGAACTGGCACCTAGATTTCGCCCAGTTCCTAGATTTGCGGCAAAACTCCGGTGACCCGTATCGGCGCACCCGGACCGCGAACACTGCAGTTTGGATCAGCGACGAGTTCATGTTGCGTGTCCAAAACGATGAACCGTGGTACCTGTTCGACCCGCTGGACGTTCCCGATCTGGTCGAGCTGACGGGACAGGCATTCAGTCGCCGCTACGCGCAATACGTTGCTCAGGCCGAACGCGGCGAACTGCGCCACAAGAAGATGGGCGCTCGCGAGCAGTACCGGGCAATCTTGGTCACCTTGCAGTCCACCAGCCACCCGTGGCTGACCTGGAAGGACACCATCAACACGCGCGCCTTGAACAACAACACCGGCACGATTCACCTTTCGAACCTGTGCACCGAAATCACCCTGCCGCAAGACCGGGACAACGTGGCGGTCTGCAACTTGGCGTCGATCAACCTGTCACGGCACGTTTCGGGTCGCCACGGCGATGCTCACGTCGAGTGGGACCGGCTGGCCGCTTCGGTTCGGCGAGCGGTTCGTCAACTGGACAACCTGATCGACATCACCATCAGTTCGGTACCCGAATCGGAGCACTCCAACGAACAAAACCGAGCCCTAGGCCTGGGCGTGATGGGCTTCACCGACATCGTCGAGCGGTTCGGCTGGTCGTACGAATCGGAGCAGTCCTATGAGTTGATCGACCGGCTGATGGAGTTCATTAGTTGGCACGCAATCGATGCTTCGGCCGACCTAGCGCGCGAACGCGGCGCCTACCCAACTTTCGAGGGGTCAGGCTGGAGCAAGGGTAAGGTGCCGATCGACACGATGGCCGACCTCGAAGCCGACCGCGGTGTGGCCCTGGAGATAGATCGCACCGAACGGCTCGACTGGAACCAGCTACGGGCCAAAGTTGCTGGCGGTATCCGTAACTCGACTCTGTTGGCGATCGCGCCGACCGCATCGATTGGTTTGGTCGCCGGTACGACGCCGGGGTTGGATCCGCAGTTCAGCCAGATTTTTGCTCGCGCCACCAGCGCCGGCAAATTCCTGGAAGTCAACCGAAACCTAGTCGCGGATCTTCGCGAGTTGGGACTTTGGGAAAAGGTGCGCGAGGACCTCTTGCGCCATCAGGGGGATCTTTCCAAGGTCGAGGGCGTGCCGCAACACCTCGTGGATGTTTATCACACGAGTTTCCAGTTGAGCGCTCACGCGTTCGTCGAAGTTGCGGCACGCGCTCAAAAATGGATCGACCAAGCGATCAGCCGAAACATTTACCTTGCCGATCGTTCAGTCGACAACATGGTCGACCTTTATGCCGCCGCGTGGCGAAAGGGCGTCAAGACCACCTATTACCTGCACATGATGCCTAGGCACACCGCCGAGCAGAGCACAGTGAAGGTCAACAAGGCCGCTGAGACCACCTCGTCTGCGGGGCCACGTCGTGGGTTCGGTTCAGCCACCAAAACCGTGGCCAAGCCCGTCGAGCAAGTCGTGCCCACCGAAGTGGTCGAACTAGAGGTCGTAGACGGCGAGACCTGCCCGATCGACCCGCAAGAGCGCCTCAACTGCGAATCGTGCCAGTGACTCGACCAACCCGCTCAACCCAAAATTTTAGGAGAAAAAATGAGCATTCTCGGCTCAGGAATTCAAGAAGGCCTACTGCTAAAGCCCGTCACCTATCAGTGGGCGATGGACCTGTATGACCAAGCCGTGGCGAACACGTGGTTTCCCAACGAGATTCAACTTGGGGAGGATCTCGGCGATTTTGAATCAATGTCCGACGACGAACGCCACGCACTGACCCACCTGATGAGTTACTTCAATCCGAACGAATTGCTGGTCAACAAGGCGCTCGCTTTTGGCGTGTATCCCTATGTGAACGCGGCCGAATGTCACCTCTACCTGGCCAAGCAAATGTGGGAGGAGGCAAACCACTGCATGAGTTTTGAGTACGTGCTCGAGACGTTTCCGATCGACCGCGAAGCGGCCTACGAGTCACATGTGACCGTGCCGTCGATGGCGCGAAAGGAAGAGTTCGAAGTCAAATACATCACCCGAATGACCGAGCAAACTCTCGACATCTCTACCACCGAAGGCAAGCAGGACTTCGTGCGAAACCTGATCGCCTACAACGTGATCTTGGAGGGGATTTGGTTCTACTCCGGCTTCATGGTGGCTTTGAGTTTTCGTCAACGTAATCTGTTGCGCAACTTCGGTTCGCTGATCGACTGGATCGTGCGCGACGAGAGCCTGCACCTCAAATTCGGCATCAACCTGATTCTGACCGTGCTCGAAGAAAACCCCGACGTGGCAACGCCAGAGTTCGCCGACGAGATTCGCCAGATGATCTTGGACGCGGTCGACATGGAAGCGGACTACAACCGAGACCTGCTGCCAAACGGGATCCTGGGGCTCAACGCCGACTACATCAACCAGTACGTGAAGTACCTGGCTGATCGCCGGCTAGAAGAGCTCGGTTTTGACACTCACTTCAACGTGGCGAACCCGGCCAAGTGGATGGCCACGGCGAACGACACCTTGCAGTTGGTCAACTTCTTCGAGTCGATCAACACCTCCTATGAGGTCAACTCGAAGTCCTAGATCGGGTCGTCGGTAAGGTGTTTGCTAAGAGCGCCACCCAGTCGTAGGGGTCGCCAGTTCAGAAGGGGTTTCAAATGAGCCTGTCCGTGACCGTTTCCAATTCACCGCAGGCGGTGGAACCTGGCACCAAGGTGTGGCAGTTGTTCGCCGATGACCCGGCGGTCATCGCCGCCCGACTGAACGGCGACCTCGTCGACTTGGCCCGTGAGTTGGCCGACGGCGATCTGGTCGAGCCCGTCGCGATCGACTCTGCCGATGGCCTAGATATCTTGCGCCACTCGACCGCACACGTGATGGCTCAAGCCGTTCAGGAACTGTTCCCCGACGCGAAACTCGGTATTGGCCCGCCAATCAAGGACGGGTTCTATTACGACTTCGACGTTGAGGTTCCGTTCGTACCTGAAGATCTGGTCAAGATCGAGTCGCGAATGAAGAAGATCATCAAGGAGGGCCAGAAGTTCGATCGCCGGCCTATCGACGATGACGCGGCCCGAATCGAGTTGGCTAATGAGCCGTACAAGCTCGAACTGATCGGCCTGAAGTCCTCAGCCGGTGCCGATGTCGAAGGTGCGGGTGTCGAGGTTGGCGCTGGCGGTCTGACGATTTACGACAACCTCAAGCGTGACGGCTCGAAGGCGTGGGGCGACCTGTGCCGTGGGCCGCACTTGCCGACTACCAAACGCATCCCGGCATTCAAACTGATGCGTTCGGCCGCCGCCTATTGGCGCGGCGACGAAAAGAACAAGCAACTCCAGCGCATTTACGGCACCGCTTGGGCAACCAAGGAAGAGCTAGAAGCGCATCTGCACCGGATCGAAGAAGCACAGCGCCGCGACCATCGCCGGATCGGTGTTGAACTCGACCTATACAGCTTCCCCGACGAAATCGGTTCAGGTCTGCCGGTGTTCCACCCGCGCGGCGGCGTAATAAAGCGCGAGATGGAGGACTACGTCCGACTGCGCCATATCGAAGAAGGCTTCGAATATGTGGGCACGCCGCACATCGCGCGCGAGGAACTTTTCTACACCTCCGGGCACTTGCCGTACTACGGCGAGGGCATGTTCGCGCCGATGGACGTCGACGGGCAGAACTACCGCATCAAGGCGATGAACTGCCCGATGCACAACTTGATTTACCGGTCGCGGCAACGGTCCTACCGCGAGTTGCCGCTGCGCCTGTTCGAGTTTGGTCACGTCTACCGGAACGAAAAGTCCGGCGTAATCCACGGACTGACTCGAGTTCGCGGTTTCGCCCAAGACGACTCCCACTCCTATGTCACTCCCGAACAGGCGCCAGCAGAGATCCGGCACTTGTTGAATTTCGTGCTGAGCCTGCTCAAGGATTTTGGCCTCGACGACTTTTACCTCGAACTTTCGACCAAGGACGATTCGAAGGACAAATTCATCGGTTCGGATGAGGATTGGGAGATTGCCACGTCGGTGTTGGCTGACGTTGCCGCCGAGACCGGACTTGAACTTGTGCCGGACCCAGGTGGAGCGGCCTACTACGGTCCAAAGATCTCGGTCCAGGCGCGAGATGCGATCGGTCGTTCGTGGCAGATGTCGACGATCCAGTACGACTTCAACCAGCCATCGCCGGATCGGTTCGGGCTCGAATATGTAGCGCCGGACGGTTCGCGTCAACAACCGGTAATGATTCACTCGGCCAAGTTCGGTTCAATCGAGCGCTTCTTGGGCGTTCTCGTCGAGCATTACGCCGGCGCGTTCCCGCCGTGGCTCGCCCCGGTGCAAGCCGTCGGTATTCCGGTTGCTGAACGGCACGTGGACTATTTGCGTGAACTTCAGTCTCGGCTGCGGGCCGAAGGCATTCGGTTCGAGGTCGACGATTCGGACGAGCGGATGCAAAAGAAAATCCGCACGGCCCAGACGCAGAAGGTGCCGTTTATGGTGTTGGCTGGCGATACCGACATCGAGGCCGGTGGGGTCTCCTTCAGGTACCGCAGCGGCGAACAGGACAACGGCGTTTTGCTCGATGACGCGGTCGAGCGAATCGTTTCGGCCGTTCGTAGCCGAATCCAAGTCTGATGGCCGACCCTGACGGACTCGAACGGCTGTGGGCTCCTTATCGGATGGCCTATGTGCGCGAAGCGGGCGACGCAGCGGCGAAACCGGGCTGCCCGTTCTGCGCGATGGTTGCCGGCGAACAGCAGACCGACCTGATCGTGGCCAGCGGTGAACACTGTTTCGTCGCGATGAATCTGTTCCCGTACAACCCCGGTCACCTGATGGTGTTGCCGAACCGGCACGAGTCGGACTTCGCTGCGTTGACGCACGCCGAGTCGAGCGAGTTGACTTCGTTCACCCAACAGGCGATCCGGGCGATTCGAGAAGTCAGTAATCCGCACGGTTTCAACGTCGGACTAAACCTTGGTGAAGTGGCCGGCGGGTCGATCTCGGCCCACCTCCATCAACACATCGTTCCGCGTTGGGGCGGAGACGCGAACTTCATGACGGTGGTCGGTCGAACGAAAACGCTGCCACAGACGATTGCCGAATCGGCAGACCTGTTGCGCGAGGTATGGGACAAGGTGAACTGATGCTCGAAAGATTCCGTGCCTTTTGGAACAAGTTGTTCTCCCCACTTGCTGATGGACTGCTGAAAATCGGTGTCACGCCCGACATGGTGACCTGGGTGGGCACGATCGGCGTTTGTACGGGTGCGCTTTGGCTGTTCCCTCAAGGGGAGTTCTTCTGGGGGACGATGTTCGTCACTGCGTTCGTGTTCAGCGACATCATCGACGGCACCATGGCGCGAAAACTCGGTCGCTCGTCAAAATGGGGAGCCTTCCTTGACTCGACGCTCGACCGGTTCGGTGATGCGGCAATTTTTGGCGGCATCGCCCTTTGGTACGCGTGGGACGGCGATTCGCGACTCTACCTTTGTCTGGCTTTGGTCTGCCTGGTCCTTGGTGCGATGACGTCTTATGTTCGAGCACGTGCCGAGTCGCTTGGCATGGAGGCCAAAGGCGGCATCGCGGAGCGTTCTGACCGGCTGGTCGCGATCTTGGTTGCGACCGGTTTTGCTGGCCTGTTGAACTTGCCGATCCTGCAACACATCACTTTGTGGGCGCTAGCGATCGCCGGCGTGATCACTGTTGGTCAGCGGATGTTGATGGTCCGGCGCCAAGCCGATGCGACCAACTGACCTCAAACACCGGTTTTGCCAGTAATTTCGAGTTAGCCTTGGCAGGGCGGGGGCGAATTAGGAGTTGGAAATGAAGTTGAACCGTTCCGTTGCCGTCATTGGCGCGACCGTTGTTTTCGCTGCCGGCTCTGTTCTCGTGGCCAGCACGGCCTTTGGTGAGGATGCACCGACCAAACCTGCGCCAACCGCGAAGCAGCCAAGCAAGGGCATGCACGGATTCGGCGCCGGCATGATGTTCGGTTTGGATCCAGAAGCGCTCAGCACCCAAGTCGGCAAGCTTCCCAAGGAACTGCGAGTCGACCTGGCCGAAGTCCTGACAACCGAGGATGAAGCGGCCCGAGCCAAACTGATCGAGCAGATCAAGACAAAGGCTGAGGCCGGTAAATACGGGAAACAGATTCAGCAACAGGTGACCCGCGCAAAAGAATTCGGCAAGCGGATGGACTCCAAGCGCTCTGACGCGAAGAGTTTTTGGGCTGACGCGCCTAAGGCGTTGAAAGATGACCTGGCCGCGCTACGCGAGCTTCCGAAGGCAGAACGCAAGGCTGCGTTCGAGAAAATCGCGGCTAAGGCTAAGGCCGGAGACTACGGCGACGAGGTTAAGAAGAAGTTCGAGCAGTTCGGTCAGCACGGCAAAAAGCACCCGAAGAGTTCGAGTGGTGCCGCAGCCGACAAGGCGTAGGCGCAGTCGGTGAGCGTTCCCACATTTCATTTGTCGGACGGCACCGCCAACCGTGAGACTGCTGTCCGTAGAATGGACAGGTGAGCACCGAATCCTCCCCGACCCCCGCCAACACTGCCGAACTCGGAACTAGCCGAGTCAAGCGTGGAATGGCTGAAATGCTCAAGGGCGGCGTCATCATGGATGTCGTCAACGCTGAGCAAGCCAAGATCGCCGAAGACGCTGGCGCAGTTGCCGTAATGGCACTTGAGCGCGTTCCGGCCGACATTCGGGCGCAGGGTGGTGTCGCCCGCATGAGCGATCCGGACCTGATCGACGGCATCATCGCCGAAGTTTCGATCCCGGTGATGGCCAAGGCCCGGATCGGCCACTTCGTTGAAGCGCAAGTGCTGGAAAGCCTCGGCGTCGACTACATCGACGAGTCCGAAGTACTCACCCCAGCCGATTACGAAAACCACATTGACAAGTGGGCTTTTGGTGTCCCATTCGTGTGTGGTGCGACGAACCTAGGCGAAGCGCTTCGCCGGATCACCGAGGGTGCGGCCATGATCCGCTCCAAGGGTGAAGCCGGTACCGGTGACGTCTCCAACGCGACCGGTCACATGCGCAAGATCCGCGCCGAGATCAGCCGCTTGCAGTCTTTGGCTCCCGACGAGTTGTATGTGGCCGCCAAGGAACTACAGGCGCCCTACGAACTGGTCGCTGAAGTGGCCAAGGCCGGAAAGCTTCCAGTCGTCCTGTTCACCGCTGGCGGTATTGCGACCCCGGCTGACGCGGCGATGATGATGCAGTTGGGCGCCGAGGGCGTGTTCGTCGGCTCTGGCATCTTCAAGTCCGGCAACCCGGCCGAACGAGCCGCCGCGATCGTGAAGGCGACCACCAACTTCGACAACCCCGATGTGCTCGCGCAGGTTTCGCGCGGACTCGGTGAAGCGATGGTTGGCATCAACGTCGACGAGATCCCAGAACCGCACCGTCTCGAAACTCGCGGTTGGTGAGCGCGCCCCGCGTTGGGGTACTGGCACTTCAGGGCGACGTCCGTGAGCATGCTGCTGCCCTAGAGCGAGTCGGGGCCCTTGTCACCTCGGTGAAAGTCGAAGCCGACCTGTCCGGCCTCGACGCACTCGTCTTGCCAGGGGGCGAGTCAACGACGATGACGCTCTTGGCCAAGAGCCAAGGCGTATTCGAGCCGCTTCGTAGGCAAATCGCTGATGGTTTGCCAGTTTTGGGTACCTGCGCGGGAATGGTTCTGCTCGCTCGTGAAGTGCTCGACGGCAAGGCCGGCCAAGAGACCTTGGGCGGTCTAGACATTGTCGTTCGGCGAAATGCCTTTGGCAGTCAAGTGCATTCCTTCGAGACCGAGGTTGACTTCGCCGGTTTGGCCGAACCGGTGCATGCGGTGTTCATTCGGGCGCCATGGGTTGAAGAAACGGGCCCTGAAGTCGAGCGATTGGCCTCAGTGGTTGCACCTGACGTGGGCGATAGAATCGTCGCGGTACGTCAGGGTCCAGTTTGGGCGACCTCGTTTCATCCCGAGGTAAGTGGCGATGATCGGATTCACCGGTTGTTCGTCGACTCATTGACCGGCCGGTAGACTTCGCGCCGAGACTTTTGAAAGGGGACGCACCATGTCCGGACACTCTAAATGGGCGACCACCAAGCACAAGAAGGCTGCCATTGACGCCAAGCGCGGCAAACTCTTCGCCAAAATGATCAAGAACATCGAGGTGGCGGCCCGTACCGGCGGGCCAGACCCTGACGGCAACCCGACGCTTTACGACGCGATCCAGAAGGCAAAGAAGCAGTCGGTCCCGAACGACAACATCGACCGGGCGGTCAAGCGTGGCGGCGGGCTAGATGGCGCGGGCGTCGACTACACGACCATCATGTACGAAGGCTACGGACCCAATGGCGTCGCTTTCTTGATCGAGTGCCTCACCGATAACAAGAACCGTGCGGCGATGGAAGTGCGCACCGCGATGACCCGAAATGGCGGCACGATGGCCGACCCGGGATCGGTCTCGTACATGTTCGGCCGAAAAGGCGTCATCATCGTCTCGGAGCAGCAGGGTGACACCACGACGAACGAGGACGACCTGTTGATGGCCGTGCTCGAGGCCGGCGCAGACGAAGTCAACGACCTCGACGGTTCGTTCGAGATCGTCTGCGAACCGAGCGACCTCGTTGCAGTTCGCACGGCACTGCAAGACGCCGGTCTGGACTACGAATCTGCAGACGCCTCGTTCGTGCCGAGTGTCCACGTCGAAGTCGACGCTGACGGCGCGGCCAAGGTGATCAAGTTGATCGATGCGCTCGAAGACTGCGACGACGTCCAGAACGTTTTTGCAAATTTCGATGCTTCAGATGAGGTCATGGCTGAACTCTGAGGCTTAGCTGCGGCTCAGAACATCACCCGGGCGATTCCTAGGCCGATAACCACGGCCACGAAGCATTGAATGAGCGTTGGCACTAGGAACGAGTGGTTCAGCACGTACTTGCCGATCTTCGTCGACCCGGTCTGGTCGATTTCGACGGCCGCAAGTTGAGTGCCGTTTGCCGGTAGCAAGAACACGCCGCCCATCGCCGGCAAGTAGGCCGCAAGGGTCGGCGTTGCGATTCCTAAGCTCATTCCCAACGGGATCATCGTGTTCACCGAGGCCGACTGGCTAGTAGTCATGCCAGCCACGATGAACATGGCGATCGCCAAGAACCACGGCGAATCCGTCGCGATTTCAGTCAAGGCGCCCATGATGGTGTCGTTGTTGTCGGCGATAAACGTGTTGGCCAACCAGGCGATTCCCAAAAGAGCGATGATCGCGGTCAGTCCCGACTTCGTCAGCGGGGCTTCTAGCACCTGCGCTGGCTTCACCTTGCCGACATACATGACCGCCAGTGCCACGACCAGCATCAGCACAATCAGCAAGGTCGTCAGTGACAATTTCGGGTTGTCTGGATCGACTGGGCCATAGGGCGGGATGAACTGATCGAACATGCCAAGAACCACAATCGCCAGGACACCGCAGAGGAAGACGATGGCGGCGGGTTTGCCATGAGGATTGATTTCGTGGTCGGTGGCGGTGATCTTGCCGGGAGGGTCAATTAGACCCGCTTCGCGACGCCGCAGGTATTCTTCGTCGGCTTGCAGGTCTTTGCCCCACTTGTTGTAGAGCAACGCCGAAGCCAACACCGCGACAAGACCGGCAGGGATGGTGATCATCAGAATCTGACCCAGCGAAAGTACGTCACCTTGCGCAGATGTCAGGCCAACGAAGGCCGCCATCGCGGCAGAGACGGGGCTGGCGGCAAGGGCGATACCGGAGGCGGCAACCGAAGGTCCGAGAGCTCGTTCTGGCCGGATTCCGCGCTCGTACGCGACCTCGTAGATAACTGGCAAAAGCGGGAACGCGATATTGCCAGTTCCGGCACCAGCGCAGAACAGGAACGTGATTACTGGGGCGAGGAAGTTCACCATCGCCGGTCGCGATCTGATGATCTTTTCGGCGACCGTGACCATCCACTCGATGCCGCCAGCGGCCTGCATTGCTGAGGCAGCAGTGATGACCGCGAGGATCACCATGATGGCATCGCGCGGAATGTCACCAGATGGCGCTTGGAAAACGAATAGCAAGATCAGGACGCCAACTGCACCCCAAAGGCCAAGGCCGATACCGCCAGTGCGCACACCAAGATAGATGGCGCCGATGAGGACTAACGCCTCGAGAATCAAGATCGTGTCCATCTCAGTTTCCTTCGGCCAAGGAGCGCAGGAGCAGTGCTTGCGCGAGCGCTAACTTCTCAATTTCGAGGAGATCGACACTCTCATTCGGGCCGTGGATGGCCGACTTCTGTTGGTCTTGCGCGCCGAACAAAATGAATTCGGCATCAGGGCTCGCATTTCTAAGGGTGTCGAGCAGTGGGATCGAACCGCCAGAACCGACGGTGGTGACTGCGCGGCCATACGCCTGCTCCATAGCAACTGCCATCTTGGCGAAAGCCCGCCCGCCAGTGCCTTGGGAGAAAGCGGGGGAGAGTTTGTTCTCGGTGACTGTCACTCGCGCATTTCCGGGAGTCTGGCTGGTCAGGAACTCAACCAGTTTGTCCATGGCGTCGCGGGCGTCTTGACCGGCCGGGATGCGCAAAGCCACTACGGCAGCCGCCTTATTTTGCAGAACGTTTCCAGCCTCAGCGACCGAAGGGGCATCGATGCCGAGCACGGTGACCGAGGGTTTCGACCAGAGTCGGGAGGCTACCTCTCCCGTGCCGACCAAATCCACGCCATCGAGTACGCCGGCGTTGGCACGCAGCATGTCCTCGGTGAACTCAGCGCCGTCCCACGGGGTGGACTTGATGCCGGGGATCGCGCAGTCACCGTTGTCGTCAGTGAGGCGATCGAGCAGCCGGATCAAGGTCATCAACGCATCGGGGGCCGCACCGCCAAAAAGCCCCGAGTGCACGGGCGCCGCCAGAGTTTCGATTTCTACTACGGCTTTCACATGCCCGCGAAGTGCGGTGCTAAGTACCGGCTCACCAACCACTAGGTTGCCCATGTCGCCAACGAGCATGACGTCCGCCGCGAATCGCTCCGGGTATTTGTCCACGTGCGCTTCTAAGTGGCTGATCGTTTCTTCTTCGCCTTCGATCACCAAGCGCACGCCAACTGGCGGCTTGCCTTCGAACGCAGCAAGAGTGGCTAGGTGAATGGCGATTCCGCTCTTGTCGTCGGCCGCACCTCGGCCATGAATTCGGCCAGCTACTTCCGTCGCGACGAACGGGTCGGTGTCCCAGCCCTGTTCCATCGGCGCGGGCTGCACGTCGTAGTGCGCGTACATCAGGACCGTAGGTGTGCCCGGCGGTGCCGGGATTTCCGCGCAAACGGCGGGGTAGCCGCCTTCGATCGGCTCAAGCCTGGCCGTGACGCCGATTTCTGCGAATGCGTCTACAGTTCGTTGAGCCATCCGGTTGACCGGTTCGGGATCAAAACCAGGAAAGGCGATCGACGGGATCGCAATCATTTCTTCGAGAGTGGCGCGCACGCCGGGCATTGCGGCGGCGACTGCTGCTTCCAAGTCTTGTGAATCAGACATTGCGGGCTCCTATGGGGAACGGCGTTTCGTGTCGTTTCGCACTCTAGCCCCATGCGATGGTGTGTGCATGATCCGAAATGTGTCGACTCCAGACGGTGTCGAATGGACGGTTTCGGTCGGTCGGCCTCGCCTTGGCGGTGGGTCTGGTGATCTATCTGTTGGCGCTGATGAATCGGGCGGATTTGGGCCACTGATATTGGTCGCGTCAGTTGTCTTGTTGGGGGTTGTTTCGCCCGCGCTAATCGGCTCGGGTCGGTGGTGGGTTTTGCTTCTCGTGCCAGTCTTGGCCGGTGGGATCTGGATCCTCCTGGGCCGGTATCCGGTAGAGATTCGCCGAGACGGCGCGGCCGAACCGTTACATCGCACCTGGGTGGCCGGCCGGCGCCAAGCGCAACGCATCGCCACTGAACTTGCCGAGGAGATCTCCCGTACCCCTGACGAGAAACTCAGCGGGTAGTGATCGTTGCTAGTGCCGGTTGGCGGCGTGGCGTCCCACTGACTATTAGGGCTAACGCCTAAAGTGTCGAACATGCGTTCAATTCGAGTGCTTGGTATCGATCCAGGGCTGACCCGATGTGGCGTCGGCGTGGTGAACGGGCAAATCGGCAAGCCGCTGGACTTGATCGATGTGGGGGTAATCCGGACCCCAGCCGATCTTGAACTTTCGCGCCGGCTACTGCGCCTCGAAATCGCAATCGAGAAGATCGTTGAACGGGTGCGACCCGACGTGGTCGCGATCGAACGGGTTTTTAGCCAGCACAATGTGCGCACCGTGATGGGCACGGCTCAAGCCAGCGCGGTTGCGATGCTGGTGTCGGCTAGGCACGGAATCGAAGTTCAGTTGCACACCCCATCTGAAGTGAAGGCTGCTGTCACCGGAAGCGGCCGTGCCGACAAGGCACAAGTTGGTCTGATGGTTGCCCGGGTGCTGCGCTTAGACTCTCCGCCGAAGCCCGCCGACGCTGCCGATGCGTTGGCTTTGGCGATCTGCCACATCTGGCGAGGCGCTGCGCAAAACCGGCTTGCTGACGCGGTCGCAGCAGCGGGAAGCCGATGATCGCCCACCTGCGCGGCACAGTCGCGACCCTGACGCTCTCTCAAGCGGTGATCGACATTGGGGGTGTAGGCCATTTGGTCAACTGCACGCCGGCCACGATCGGTTCGCTAAGGCTCGGCGCGGAGGCTACTTTGTGGACTTCGCTGGTGGTTCGGGAGGATTCGCTGACGCTCTACGGTTTTGCCGATGGTGAAGAGCGCGACATGTTCGAACTGGTCCAAACTGCCAGCGGCGTCGGGCCGAAGGTCGCCCAGGCGATTCTCGCGGTCTTGTCCCCGCAACGGTTGCGCACGGCAATCGCCTCGGCCGATCACGCGACGTTGACCAAAGTTCCCGGGATCGGCAAAAAGGGCGCCGAACGAATCGTGCTGGAGCTAAAGGACAAGGTGGGTCTGATCGCCTCGACGGCTGCAGCGGCAACGGATGAGTCATGGCGGACCCAAGTTCAGGAGGCGCTCGTTGGTCTTGGCTGGTCGAGCAAGGACGCTGACGTCGCGATCGACCGGGTGGCTGCCGACGTGGGGCCAAACCCAGACGTCTCCCAGCTGCTGCGTGACGCATTGCGGTCAATGGACCGAACCCGATGAGGGGGGACGAGATGGACGACAGCGACTTCGAATCGATCATTGCCGAGGCGGCCGGTCCGCAAGACCGAGTATTCGAGAACGCGCTGCGGCCACGAACTCTCGACGAACTAATTGGCCAGGAGCGGGTCCGCGAGCAACTCTCACTGGTTCTGGACGCTGCCGTTGCTAGAGGGCGTACGCCTGACCACGTTTTGCTTTCTGGGCCACCAGGATTGGGAAAGACCACGATCGCGATGATCATCGCGACCGCGCTTTCGGCGCCGCTTCGCATAACGAGTGGGCCGGCGATTCAACATGCGGGTGACTTGGCGGCGATCCTGTCGGGGGTCAATGAGGGCGATGTGTTGTTCATCGACGAAATCCACCGGATGAGTCGCCCGGCCGAAGAATTGCTTTACATGGCTATGGAGGACTTCCGGGTCGACGTAGTTGTCGGCAAGGGTCCGGGCGCCACCGCTATCCCGCTGGAGATTCCTCCGTTCACGGTTGTCGGTGCCACTACCCGCGCCGGACTTTTACCGGGCCCGCTTCGTGATCGCTTCGGTTTTACCGCGCAGCTTGACTACTACGAGTCGGCAGACCTGGACCGGATCGTGCGTCGATCGGCTGATCTTTTGGATTTGGCGATCACCGAAGACGCCTCAGCCGAGCTGGGGTCTCGTTCGCGGGGGACTCCGCGAATCGCGAACCGCTTGTTGCGCCGGGTTCGCGACTACGCCGAGGTTCGGGCCGGCGGGTCGGTCGATCTAGCAGTAGCCCAGAACGCACTCGAACTGTACGAGGTCGACCAACTTGGGCTCGACCGACTAGACCGGGCCGTCTTGACCGCCCTTTGTGTGAACTTCGGCGGCGGGCCGGTCGGAATCTCGACGTTGGCGGTCGCAGTAGCAGAGGAAGCCGAGACGGTCGAAGAGTTGGCAGAACCCTTCTTGGTTCGGCTGGGATTCTTGGCTAGAACACCCCGCGGGCGGGTGGCAACGCCAGCGGCCTGGCAGCACCTTGGCCTCACAATTCCGCCAACCGCCTAGACTCGGTCTTGATGACTTACCAAGATCTGATTCCGCTACTCCTACTTGCCGTCGTTTTCTGGCTGTTGATTATCAAGCCGATGCGAGCTCGGCAAAAGCAGTTCGCTGCCCTTCGGACGATGCAAGATGCCTTGGTCGCCGGCGAGCGGGTGATGATCAGCAGCGGCATCTTCGGCACGATCTGCGGCCTCGAAGACGAAACCGTCGAGTTGGAGGTCGCACCGAACACGATCATCACCGTAGCTCGGGCGGCCGTTTCTGAACTGATCGTCGATGAGGAAGCTGAATGAGCCAAAAAGCCGTCCGAATCACGGCCTACGTGGCCATTGGCGTGTTGGTTTTTGGTTCGATCGCCAGCGCGCTTAGCGGATTGTTCTGACGTTCGTTCCGTAGGATTGAGCCAAGGAGGAACCGGTGGCTGAACGGACTGAAGATTCATCTGGTGCTGTAGCCAAGCAAGCCGAGCCCAAAACAGGCGACTCGGCTTCGGCAACAACACGTGTCCGTAGTCGGCTGTCGCGAATCGGCGGCCGGGCCCCGGCTGGGAACTCAGTCCTCGAGCCGCTGATCAAGGTCTACCGAAATACCCACCCCAAAGGGGACGTTGCGTCGATAGAGAAGGCGTACAAAGTCGCCGACCGGATGCACCAGGGTCAAAAGCGCCGCAGTGGTGACCCCTACATCACCCATCCACTCGCGGTAGCCACCATCTTGGCCGAACTTGGTATGACCGGGCCGACGCTGTGCGCGGCGCTGTTGCACGACACGGTCGAGGACACTTCCTATACCCAAGAACAGCTCACCGCCGACTTCGGCGACGAAGTTGCGCTTTTGGTAGACGGTGTGACCAAGCTCGACAAGGTCAAATACGGCGATTCGGCCCAGTCGGAGACCATTCGCAAAATGGTCGTGGCGATGTCGCGCGATATCCGAGTCTTGGTCATCAAGTTGGCCGACCGACTCCACAACATGCGGACTTTGCGCTACCTGCGACAAGACAAGCAAGAGCGGATTGCTCGCGAAACGATAGAGATTTTTGCTCCGTTGGCTCACCGCCTTGGCATGAATACGATCAAGTGGGAACTTGAAGATTTGTCGTTCGCCACCTTGCATCCAAAGGTCTACGACGAGATCGTGCGTCTCGTGGCCGAACGCGCGCCTTCGCGCGAGGCGTTCCTCGAACGCGTGATCGGCGAGGTCAAGTCCGACCTGGGACACTCGAAACTCACCGCGAAGGTCACCGGCCGGCCAAAGCACTACTACTCGATCTATCAGAAGATGCTCGTTGGCGGACGCGAGTTCAGTGACATTTTCGACCTCGTGGGCGTGCGGATCCTAGTCAACGACGTGGCCGACTGTTACGCAGTGCTCGGTGTCCTTCACGCTAGGTGGAATCCCATTCCTGGCAGATTCAAGGACTACATCAGCGTCCCAAAGTTCAACATGTACCAGTCGCTGCACACGACGGTGATCGGGCCGCAGGGTAAGCCCGTCGAATTGCAGATTCGCACCTTTGCCATGCACCGCCGGGCAGAATACGGTGTCGCCGCGCACTGGAAATACAAGGAAGAGTCGATTTCGGCAGTCGGTCGCGCGGGCAGCACGACGCCACAATCGAACGACATGGTTTGGTTGCGCGAATTAGTCGACTGGCAGTCCGAAACCGAAGATTCCTCCGATTTCTTGGACTCGCTGCGGTTCGAAATGAAGAACGCCGGGGTCTATGCCTACACCCCGCGCGGTGACGTGATCCAGTTGCCGGCCGCGGCCACACCAGTTGATTTCGCCTACGCAGTCCACACCGAGGTCGGAAATGCCTGCGTCGGCGCTCGGGTCAATGGCCGCCTAGTTCCGCTGGAATCGACGTTGCAGACCGGCGACGTCGTTGAGATATTCACTTCCAAGTCGCCGACTGCTGGGCCAAGTCGCGGCTGGCTCGAGTTCGTCAAGAGCCCGCGAGCGCGCAACAAGATCAGGCACTACTTCACCAAGGAGCGCCGCGAGGAATCGATCGAACGCGGTAAGGACCTGATCGCCAAAAAGATGCGCAAGGAGGGACTGCCGATGCATCGGCTGTTCCGACAGGCGAACCTGGACACCGTCGCCAAAGACCTCGGTATGGCCGACGTGTCAAGTCTCTTTGCGGGCGTTGGCGAGAACAAAATCGGCGCCCAAAACGTCGTTGAACGCGTCATCGATTTGGCTGGTGGACGCGAAGGCGCAGCCGAGGAAATCGCCGAGGCCGCAGTCTTGCCGTCCTCGAGCGCGCCGCGCTCCCAGTACCGTGGCGCCGTCGGCGTGGAAGTGGTCGGTACCACCGGTGACATGTTGCTCAAGCTCGCGCGTTGCTGCACCCCAGTACCTGGCGATGAGATCAAAGGATTTGTTACCCGCGGCGCCGGGATATCGATTCACCGGGCCGATTGCGCGAACTTCTTAACCCTTGCCGAAATGACCGAACGAGTAGTAGAGGTTCGCTGGCAGGTTGACGCCAAGGCAACATTCTTGGTGGCGATCCAAGTCGAAGCGCTCGATCGGCCACACCTGCTGTCGGACATCACGAAGGTGATTTCAGATCAGCACGTAAACATTCTCTCGGCGACCTTGAGCACCGGTCGTGATCGAGTCGCCAAGTCGCGGTTCACGTTCGAGATGGCCGATGCCAAGCACCTTGGTTCGGTGCTCTCGTCAGTTCAAAACGTGCAAGGCGTTTTTGACGTCTACCGGGTCAACGGTTGAAATCCGAAGCAGTCTTTAGCGCCATTTCCAAGAAGGCCTGACGCGATTGGAGGTTCTCGCGTAGTTTCTTGGCCTTGGACTTGTCGCCAGCGGCTTCGGCTGCTTCCAAGTCGGCCTGAATCTCCGCGATCGCAGACTCCAACTTCGAGATCATGTCGTCCGCGCGAGCGGTCTTCTCCGGGTCAGTGCGCTTCCACTCCTGCTCGCCGGCTTCTCGAACTGCACGCTCGACCGCACGAAGGCGACCTTCGAGATCTTTCATCTGATCGCGCGGGACTTTGCCAGCAGCTTCCCAGCGTTCGGCCAACGAGTTGAGTGCCTTGCGGGCCGCATCCAGATTTGTGATCGGCAGCAAGGCTTCGGCCTCAACTAGCAGCGCACGCTTTACCTCGGCGTTCTGGGCGAACTCTTCGTCTTGGGCTGCGTTCTCTGCCTCGCGCGCGGAGAAGAAAGCATCTTGGGCCGCTCGGAAGCGCTTCCAGAGCTTGTCTTCGACGTTGCGCGGAGCAGAACCTGCGGCCTTCCACTGCTGCATCAGGTCGCGGTAGGCGGCGGAGGTGTCGCCCCAGTCTGTCGAACCCGAAAGTGACTCGGCCTCGACGATCAATTTCTCCTTGATCTTCTGCGCCTGCTCGCGAGCGACGTTCTGTTCACCGAAATGCGCCTTGCGCTTCTTGGTGAAGGCGGTGCGGGCGCTGGAGAAGCGGTGCCAAAGTTCGTCGTCGGCACCCTTGCTGAGCCGGGGGAGCTCTTTCCACTCGTCGAGCAGCACACGGAGACGATCGGCCCCAGCCCGCCAGTCGCGGCCGGCCGCAATTTTTTCGGCTTCGGCAACAATCCGATTCTTGGCCTCGGCCGATTCGGCGTTGCGCTTTTCGCGTTCGGCTTTGCGCTTTGCGCGGGCCTCTTCGAGTTTGGGTTCGAGTGCATCGAGCCGAGTGGACAGCGAGGCAAGGTCACCGACTGCGTGCGCGTCGACAAGTTGCTCGCGGACAGTCGAGATGGCCTTTTCGGCATCTTCGGCCGAAAGTTTGCCCGACTCCAGTCGCTTCTCTAATAGGTCAACTTCGGTCTGCAGATTGTCGAAGCGGCGCACGTAAAAAGCTAGGGCTTCTTCGGCGTCACCCCCGGCTACCCACTGCCCGATCAGGCGCTCTGCGTCGCCCTCCTTGACGTAAACGTTCCCGTCGGCGTCGACACGGCCCCAATCACTCATGGCGGTAAGTCTAGGAGGTTCGCGCCTGGGAGTCTTCCTCGCGTACCCTGATGGGCGTGCTGCTCACTGCCTTTGCCGCTGGACCTCTGCAAGCGAACTGCTATTTCGTCGCCGCTGATGCGGGTGCTGAATGCGCAATAGTCGACCCCGGGATGGATTCCTTTGATGGGGTAAAGGCCGTAGTCGCAGAGCATGATTTGAAACCGGTTGCAGTGCTCGTCACTCACGGTCACTTCGATCACATGTGGGATGCGGCAAGAGTTGCTGACGAGTTTGGTTGCCCGTTGTGGATCCACCCGGCTGACCGCCACCTGCTGGCCGACCCGATGGCCGCGATTTCGGGGGAGTCTGCCGCGATGCTTCGCCAACAAATCGGCGAGATCGACCAGAGCCAGTTCGCCGAGCCTAGTCAAGTCGAAGATGCCGTCGAGGGCGCGCAGATCAAGGTGGGGGAGTTGACGATCTCGGTCGATCATTGCCCCGGCCACACGCCAGGGACGGTGGCCTATCGCGTCGACTACACCGGTCCCGAACCGGTCTCGCAAATCATGTTCTCTGGTGACTTTTTGTTCTTTGGCTCAATCGGTCGAACCGACCTCACCGGCGGCGACCACGGCGAAATGCTGACCAGCCTGCGCGAAAAGGTGCTCTCACTTCCCGACGACGTGGTCGTATTGCCAGGTCACGGCCAGCAGACCTCCATTGGCCGAGAGAAGCAGACCAATCCGTACCTGTCGGAGTTGAGTTCGTGAGCAAACTTTCTGGATTTCCCGAGTTCTTACCTGCTGAGCGCAACGTCGAACTGGCGGTCCTAGACCACTTGCGTTCGGTTTTCGAACTCCACGGGTTCGCCAACGTCGAAACTCGCGCGGTCGAACCACTAACGACGCTGTTGCGAAAAGGTGAGATCGACAAAGAGGTCTATGCGGTCAGGCGCCTGCACGCCGATCCTTCCGAGCCAGCAGAACTGGCGCTGCACTTTGACCTGACCGTGCCGTTCGCGCGTTACGTCGTGGAGAACGCCGGCCACCTGCAGTTCCCGTTCCGGCGCTATCAAATTCAAAAGGTTTGGCGCGGTGAACGCCCGCAGGCCGGCCGCTTCCGCGAGTTCACCCAAGCCGACATCGACATCGTCGGCGACGGCGAGCTGGCGTTCCACTTTGACGTCGAAGTTGCCCGCGTGATGGCCGAAGCGCTGGCGAAACTACCGGTGCCGGGCTTGTCGATCACGCTACAAGTCAGCAACCGCAAAGTCCTTGAAGGTTTCTACCTCGGTCTTGGGATCGGCGAGCCAACCGCAGTGATGCAGGTGATCGACAAACTCGACAAGTTACCTGCCGAGAAGATCGCCAGCTTGTTGACCGAGCAAGGCCTAAGCGCCGAGCAGGCCGCGGCTTGCCTGGCGCTCGCCGAGATCGTCACGTCCGACACGTCGTTTGTCGATCAGGTGCGCGCGCTCGGGGTTGAGCATGAACTTCTTGACGAGGGCTTGACCGAGCTGGCGGCCGTGATCGATGGGTGCGCCGGTGTCGAAGGCGTGGCGGTCACTGCCGACCTGCGGATCGCGCGCGGGCTGGACTACTACACCGGAACCGTTTTCGAAACCCGAGTGGCTGAGTACCCCCTGCTCGGTTCGATCTGTTCGGGCGGTCGCTACGACCAACTCGCCAGCGACGGCAAGCGCACCTATCCCGGCGTCGGATTGTCGATCGGCGTCTCGCGACTGCTTTCGACGCTGTCGGCCAGTGGCGTCACCGCATCCAGGTCGGTGCCCTCGGCAGTCTTAGTGGCAGTGACCGATGAGGCCTCGCGCGCCGCCAGCGATACGATCGCTCAACAGTTGCGCTCTCGCGCTATAGCGTGCGAGGTGGCACCATCGGCACAAAAGTTCGGCAAGCAGATTCGGTTTGCCGAGCGTCGAGGTATCCCGTTTGTTTGGTTCGTCACCGATGAAGGCGACCAAGTTAAAGACATCAGAACTGGTGATCAAGTTTCGGCAGATCCCGACTCTTGGACACCGCCCAAGAACGACTTGCGACCGCAGGTCAGCTACAAGGAGACACCCAAGTGATCCGCACTCATGACGCCGGAACCCTGACCGCCGAGAACATCGGTCAGTCCGTGACCCTCGCCGGTTGGGTGGCTCGCCGCCGCGACCACGGCGGTGTCGCCTTC
>DAONBX010000037.1:0-23556 GCA_035401705.1 Aeromicrobium sp. | reverse complement strand
TTGATGATCTGGCCAGGCTGTCGCGACTGAGGTCGGGCAGCAAACAGCCGATTTTTGGGGGCCATGCGGCCCGCGTAGAAGGTGGCAAACGCCGCGGCCACAGGCGCGCTAAAGGCGAGCTGCTGCATGAGCAGATCGTTGACTGCCGTCCAGGTGACGAAGGGCCAATCAAACGGGGCATAGGCCGACATTGCGATCGAGCCAATGATCGCAATCCCCAGCAGCACAAGTGGCCACGGCCCTAACGGCCAGAATCGGCGTTGGCCACCGAAACTAGGTCCGACATATCGCTCAGTCACTCACTACCCCAAGGCTCGTGATCAACCCGTTGTAGGCCCGCTCGAAAGGTGACCCGAAGACAGTTTGCGTGGTTTCGTCCTCGTCGATCATTGCTTCAAGGCTTTGCGGGGTTCCGGTGAACCGGATCTTTCCTTGGGTTATCACTGCGACTTGATCGCATAGGTGCACGATGTCTTCTACCAGGTGCGTCGACAACAACACGACTCGGCCTCCGGCGACATTGGCGATAAGTTCTCTAACCCTGAGTCGTTGACCAGGGTCAAGCCCCACAGTGGGTTCGTCCAAAATCAAGATCTCCGGATTATGAGCCAGCGCGGCTGCAATTCCGACTCGTTGTCGTTGCCCGCCTGACAGGCTCCGCACCCGACTGGCGCGGTGATCTCCCAGATCAACAAGGTCAATCGCCGCGTCGGCGGCCTTGCCACATTCTTTAGATCCGACACCGTTAACCCACGCCGTGTATGCAACGGTGTCACGCACCGTCATCTCTGCGGCCAAACTGAACCGTTGCGGCAAAAACCCAACTCGTGCTTGCCGCCCAGCGACCTGCATCTCGACCCGTCCAGCACGAGGCCGCACCATACCTAACGCGACATGCAGCAAGGTTGACTTTCCTGCACCATTGGGACCCAAAAGCCCTGTGATCCCTGGACCGATCTCCCAAGACAGCTCATCTAGGACAAGTTTCGACCGATAAGAAACCGAAACATCTGCAAAGCGCAATGAATCGACCACCAACAACCTCCGTAAAAGTGGCTAATCTGGCCCACCCGTTTTGCGGCGGGTGGGCCAGACGTGGCGCCTTAGCTTTAGCAGCGACCTACCCGGTTGGACTGAACAGAATTGGGCGTCGACGTGATCGCCTCTGTGTGGTGCGCCCCGGAACCCTCACGAAAATTGAAGCAAGAAGAAACTGAAACGAACCGCATTATTGAAGACCCCCGTCCTCGTAAACCCCTGCCCCAAAAAGTGGGCCAGAGATTATCTCTCTAACCGATGGAGACCCCGTCCGGCGCTCGCACAGTAGCAGAACGCGGCCCGTGCTGGACCGGGCTAGTCCTGTGCGAGCCGAACTGGTTACGTATGCCCGCGTGAGATTTCCTTGACCGACGCCCGACGATGCTAGACAAATCCGTCGATGACGACGACCACCCTGGCTTGGATTTCTAACTGCAATTTCAGGTCAAATTCTGTCGGTGGCCCGCCGTAGATTGCTCCTATAACAAGGCGATATTCCCAGGTGCGAAGGAAGTAATCTCTCTTGGCGCCAGGACTGGAGGGAGAACCAGGCTTTCTTCGGCGGCGACCCGGTTGCTCTCCACCAAATTTGAAGAAACGAGCCGGTGGCAATGCGCCGACTTTGGTAATTGCCGATTCGCCAGTTCTGCTTGACACTGCTCCCACGCGGTGAAAGAGTCCTCGCAAGCACGAAGTGGGACGACCGACCCACTTCATAGAACTCGAAAGCCCGCCATGCCGAGAATGAGCGTCACCGAGCGTCGCGAACTGTTGTTCGCGGCCGCGGTTCGTGTGCTCGAACGTGACGGGCTCGCCGCGCTGTCCACGCGAGCAATCGTCGCCGAAGCCGAAATGTCGTTGGCGAGTTTTCACTATGCCTACGAAACCCACGAACAACTCCTCGTCGAGATCATCGCCGCCACCATCGACGGCGAACTCAGCGCCGGTTTGGCGGGCCTAGGTGACGCAGCAGCCCGCACTCCGCGCGAAGCGATCCACGGCGCCCTTACCTCCTACCTGGAGCTGGTGCGCGCCGACCCGGGCCGTGAGCAAGGCATGTTCGAACTGACCCAACACGCGCTTCGCCGGCCTACCATGACGGCACTGGCCGCCGACCAATACGCCAAGTACCACGCGGCCGCCGCCGAACTGCTCGACCACGTCGCCAAGCGCTTCGAGGTGACTTGGTCGGTTCCCACAGCCGACCTGGCTCGACTAGTGATCGCGATGACCGACGGCCTGACTTTGGCCTGGCTCACCAGTCGCGACGACGAAGCCGCGGCACGCCTCATCACCTTGACCACAGATGCCCTACTTGCCCACCTGGAGGACTCATGACCGCCAACTCCCTGCCCGATGTGATCGTGGTCGGCGCCGGAACATCTGGCCTCAACATTGCGAGGGAACTGGCCGCCAGCGGCCTTGACTGCCTCATCCTTGAAGCCGGCGGCCGCTACGACCGGCACACCTATCCGCGCGCCGAAATCGACGGCTCGGCCCAACTGTTTTGGGGCGGCGGCGTCGAACTCAACACCGACGCCTCCCTAGCCATCTTGCGCCCCAAGGTCGTCGGCGGCGGCTCAATCGTCAACCAAGCCCTGATGGACCGGTTCGACGACATTGCCCTAGACGACTTCCGCAACTCAAGCGGCGTCGACTTCTTCAGCACCGAGGCGATGGCCCCCTACTACGACCGCGCCGAACACAACATCTGTCTGCAGACCGTTTCAGAACAGCACCGCAACCGAAACGCCGAAATCTTCGATGCCGGGTTCGACCACAACGGCTACCAGAACGCTCCCCTTCGCCGCGCTCAAGCCGACTGCCGGTTCGAGGACGGCAACTCCTGCATCGAGTGCCTGTTCGGTTGTCGGATCGACTCCAAACAGTCCACCGCAATCACCGCGCTGCCCAAGGCCGAAGCCGACGGCGCGACCATGATTGCCGACGTCGAAGTGACCTTGGTTGAGGAACTACCCGACAAGGTGCGAGTCACCGGCCTAGTCGGAAAACCTGGCACCGCGCGCAAGCCGCAAACTTGGGTCGCAAGTCGCCTCGTGCTGGCCGCCGGCGCGATCGGAAACTCATCACTGCTGCTGCGGTCGGGTTTTGGCCAAGGACGCCCGGCGCTCGGGTGCGAGTTCTACGTCCACCCGCAGTACATGAACTTCGGTGTCTACGACGAACCAGTCAACGCCCACCTCGGCCCGCTGCAGAACTACAAGTCGGCCGACCCGGGCTTTAGGCGCCAAGGTTTCAAGCTGGAGAACGTTTTCGCCGGCCCAAGTTCGATCGCCCTGCTGATCCCCGGGTTCGGGCTCGAACACCAGCAGATGATGAAAAAGTACGCACACCTCGCCTGCGTCGAAGTGTGCGTCCGCGACACCAACCCGGGTCGGATCAAGGTGAACCGCAAGGGCCAAACGATCATCGAAAAGAAACTGAACCGCGAAGACGTCTCCCGGCGCGAGGCCGGCGCCGCCGCGATCCGCAATATCTTTTTGTCCACTGGCGCCAAGCAACTGATCGAAGGCGACGCCGGCATTGGTCTGCACCTGATGGGCGGCTGCGCGATCGGCAAAGACAAGAAGACTTCGGTGATCGACCCGGACTTCACCCTGCACGGCAGTCGGCGAATCCACTCGGCCGACTCGAGCGTGTTCCCCCTAGCCCCTGGCATCAACCCGGCCTTGACGATCGCCGCAATTTCCCTGCGAGCCGCCGAAGCCATCGCCGCCGCGAGCCGAAAGTGACTGACATGGAAACTGCACCCAGCCCCAAAAACTTGACCCCCACACAGGCTCGCGGCCTTGACCGCCTCGGCGACATCTTGATCCCCGGCGACGAAGACCTGCCGTCGTTCTCCCAAGCGAACCTGACCGGCGACATGAGTCGGATGTTGCCCTATATGAACGAAGCCGACCGGTCGAGCCTGCTGCTGCTGATGACGGCGTGTGCTTTCTTGCCCACCTTCGCGATCCGGGCGCTGGTTGCGCTGGCTGCCGGTTGGCGCCGCGCTCCCGAACCGGTCGCCGGGGTACTGCGGATGGCGAACATCGGCATCAAGGGCGTCGTCCATTCGCTGTACTGGTCGGACCTGCACCACGGCGGCATCCACCCCGCGATCGGCTACAACGCCACCATCAACGAAGCCGCCTACGAGGCGAGCCTCAAAACCGCAAACCAGCAGGAGGAAAAGTGAGCACCCAGCCACCCGCCGGAGTTGTCGAGCGAGCCCGGGCCGGCCAAAAATCGCTCGGGGCACTAACCGTGGCCGAACGACTCGGCCACCTTCGTCTGCTGCGCCATGCGATCACTGCACGCAGCGAGGAAATCATCGACCTAGTTCAGGCCGAAACTGGCAAGTCTCGCTCGGACATTTTGATGTCGGAAATCTTTGGCACCTTAGATTCGATTGCCTGGCTTGAAGCAAACGCCGAGGCCGCGCTGGCCGATGAGAAGATCGCGACCCCGATGACGATGATGGGCAAGAAGTCCCGGATTTGGTATCAGCCGCGCGGCGTCATCTTGATCATCGCGCCGTGGAACTACCCGTTCTTCCAAGCGATCGTGCCGATCGCTCAGGCGCTGGTCGCCGGCAACGCCGTGGTCCACAAGCCGAGCGAACACACCCCGCTCGAAGGCCTCGTCGAGTCCCTCGTCGAGCAGGCGGCGATCGCGCCGAACTGGGTCCAAGTCGTTTACGGCGACGGACAGGCCGGCAGCGACGTGATCGCCCAACGCCCAGATCAGGTCATGTTCACCGGCTCGGCCCGCACTGGCCGCGCGATCATGCACCAAGCCGCCGATCTGCTGATCCCAGTCGAACTGGAACTCGGCGGCAAGGATCCGATGATCGTGTTCGAAGACGTGAACCTAGACCGAACTGTCGCCGGTGCGGCCTTTGGCGCACTGACTGCGGCCGGCCAGTCCTGCACGTCGGTCGAGCGACTTTATGTTCACGAGTCGATTCACGACCAGTTCACCAAAGAACTGGTCAACCTAGTCTCGAAGTTGAAGCTCGTTGATTCGCCTGCCGCTGACGGCGGCGACGGCGATATCGGCACCATGACGACGGACTTCCAGGTCAAGACGGTGGCCGCGCACGTGCTGGACGCGGTTGATCGTGGTGCGACCGTGCTCACCGGTAACGACTGGGACGCCCAAGCCGCCCTCGACGGCCGTCCCGGGTTGGCCGGTCGCCCGTATCGACTCGTGCCGCCACTGGTGATCACCGACCTGCCAGACGACGCGCTGATCGTCACCGAGGAAACGTTCGGGCCGGTCGTCCCGGTGCTGAAATTTAGTACCGAAGGCGAAGCCGTCGCCCGCGCCAACGACTCGATCTTCGGGCTGACCGCGAGTGTGTGGAGCGCCGATTCGGCCCGCGCCGAACGGGTCGCGCGCCAACTAACCTGCGGCGGGGTGTCGATCAACAACGTGATGGCCACCGAGGCCACCCCGGCACTGCCGTTCGGCGGAGTCGGCGAATCGGGAATGGGCCGCTACAAGGGCGTTCACGGTCTGCGCGCGTTCACGAACGCCCAGTCGATAATCATCGATTCGGACGGCACGAAACTCGAACCGAACTGGTACCCGTACACGGCTAAGAAGTACGCCATGTTCAACAAGATGATGCGGGCGTGGCTAGTCGAAGGACCCACCAAACTCGCCCGCTTCGCCGTCGCCGGCACGCGCTTGGAGAACTACTCGCAAAAGGCCCGCCGCGACTGAACCGGACATTGTTGAAACGGTTCAACTAATCCCGAGGCGCTTGGCGACTTCGGTGCCGCCGACTTCGCGGATGTAGTCGGCGTCGCCGACGACTACCAAGCGGACGGTCGCGCGCGACATTCCGACATAGAGGCGCTCTTTGGCGCGCTCATGGGTCTGCGAGTCGTTCACGCACAGAACCACCGCACGACGCTCCAACCCTTTCGCGCCGAGCACGTGGCCGTAGAAGGCGTCGTCGCCGTCCCAGAACGACTCCCAGTACTCCTCCTGACCCTTCAACTCCTGGCGCGAAATCTGTTCGGGATGGCGAGAACCGGTAGTGAGCAGCATGATGTCGCCGGGCTCCCAGCCCTCGTCCATCAGCAGTTCGACTTGATCGTCTGCTACTTCCAGCGCCTTTTCGGCCGGTACGTCCACGAAGGTCACTCCAGGCCCGTCGTCGCCCATGGCGTACATCCGACTCGGTGCGA
This sequence comes from Aeromicrobium sp., assembly GCA_035401705.1. Classification (GTDB taxonomy): domain Bacteria; phylum Actinomycetota; class Actinomycetes; order Propionibacteriales; family Nocardioidaceae; genus Aeromicrobium. The sequence continues at coordinate 17,314 of DAONBX010000037.1, read as the reverse complement.
GCGGCCCGAAAACCTCGTGGATCTGCCGAGTGTTTCGCACATTGTGATCGAGCATGAGCGGCACCAGCTGAACTGGCGGCTTGCCGAACCTCGCGAAAATTCGCTGGTTCTCGTCCGAATACAGGTATAGCCCGCCGTGGTCTTGGTCCCGCAACGCCTTGATCACCGGTTGCCACCACAGGTCGGCGAAGTCTTGAGCCTCGTCGACGATGATCGAGTCGTACTTGTGGTTCTCGTCCAAGCCGTCGGCCAGCTCAGACATCTGCGTCGGCAGGTTCTTCTCCCAAAAATCGTGGTCGTCGCGGGCCCCTTCGGCCGGCGCGCCCCACTGCACACCGAAGTCGTGGAAGGTGCCCACGAAGGCCGGTCGATCCTTGTACGGCCAAGTCGCGACTTCACGCTTTAGGTACGAGGCCAAACCGAGCGAATAGCAAAGCAGCGCCACCCGTTCGGCCGGGCGACCCTGACGCCCGCGCGTCAGTTGCCTGGCCTGAGCCAGCGCTAGTGCCGTTTTCCCCGATCCGGCCCCGCCACGAATCTCCATCCGCGGCAGCAACCGGGTCACTTGCAAGATCGTTGCTTGATCTTTGGTCAGTCGAACAGCCGTGTCCTCGACCAGCCCGGCGATGTCGTGCACTGTCGGCTCGGTCGGCTTGCCGCTGAGCACCTGAATCAGCGACTCAATCTGCGCGTCGCCCGGCACTTCGAAGCCGCGCTCTACTCGGCTGGCATTCTCCACCAGCCGGTCGGCCAAGTTTTCCATGTCGCCTTTATCGTGCAGCGACCAGCGCGGCAAATCGGGCAGATCAAAGTCGTCAGGAAACGTCGAGTACGGGGTAACGACCGCGTGGGCCCAGACAGCGGTGGGCTGCGAGGACCGCTTGCTCACATAGGTGCGTAAAGCGTATTTGGCTTCGCGTACCTGCGTAACTGGGTCGATTTCATGCGCTTGGCCTTTGCGTTTGATCTTCCAGCCGTCGTCAAACCAAACCAGCCCGCCTTTGACCTCGACCACCACGATGCCCACTCCGTGCAGGACGACAATCAGATCGGCCTCGTGGTCTTTGGTCTCGTCGGTCAATCGGACGTTGGCAAAAATGACATCGTCGGGCCCCAAGTTGTCGCGCAAATTTTCCCAAACATCCCGCTCGGAGCTGGTAACGAAATTGGGCTCTTGCGGAATCAGCGTGGGCATGGCCCAAATCTAGTGGGCACGAAGTCGATAAAGCGCGTGTTTGCGCAGACGATGTCCCGGTTCAAGAGCCGGATGTTCAAAGTCTGCGACCCACGACATTCCAAGGCGCTCCATCACTGCTCGAGAGCGCGTATTCGACTCGGCGGTAAACGAGAACACCTCGACCGCTTCGAGGTGTTCAAGCCCGAAACCCAGAACCGCACGCGCGGCCTCGGTCGCAAGACCTTTCCCCCACCAAGGGCGGGAAAACCGCCAACCAACCTCGAGCGCACCAGCGGGTAGATCGGCGGCCAAAACAACCGCATCGGGCACTGGCTGGAGTGCAATAACACCGGCGAATTTCGTCGTCTGGCGTCCAACGACGACCCACCATCCCCAGCCTCGTGCAGAAAACTCAGATTCGAGTCGATCAGCGAGTGCGTCGCTTTGCTCAACGCCCAATACTTCAGGGAAATATCGCATGACCTCAGGGTCAGCGTTCATCTTCGCGAATGGACTACGGTCTTTCGCCTGCCAAGGTCGGAGCAGCAGTCGCTCGGTGACTATCTCCACTGGTTGTTCCCCAGGAGAAGTTCAGGAGGTGGGCGGTTCGTTCGACTTCTTGGGGTCGATCTCGACGGCGCCATTTTCGTCTTCGCCGTCCCACGGCTGCCGGGCGCGGCGCGAAACCAAAACAAACGACCAAAGCAGTAGTCCCACGACGATGAAAAGGCCGAGCGTATAAATACCGGCCAGCCAGCCAATCGACTGGTTGCCGTCGGGGTCGATTTCCTCGGCGGCCAAAACCGCAAACTGCAAGGTACTCACGACTTCAGCCTAGCCCGACGCCCTGACGGCCCTTGTTCAGCGTCAGGCAAGCGACAGGAACAGCTTTTCAAGATCGGCAACACCGTCGGCGCTGTTCGGCTCCGACAGGCACTGCTGCAGTCCGGTCGAAATAATCGCAAAGCCGGCGCGATCGAGCGCTTTAGAAACTGCGGCAACCTGGGTGACGATGTCTTTGCAGTCGCGGCCATCCTCAATCATCGAGATGACGCCGCCGATTTGCCCTTGGGCGCGCTTGAGTCGCTTGACGACGGACTCTAGGTTCGCTGGCTCGATGGTGGTCATCAGCCAATCGCCTCTGAGTAGGTCCACGAGTCACCCTGGTCATCGCCGTGACCGTTGCACCACTGGTCGGCCGGAACATGCGCCTTGACCGAGTCGACGTGCTGTCCGCAGCCGCTCCAGGTCGTCTTGCCACATACGATGCACAGCACTGGAGAGCACATTTGCATTTCCCTTCGGTTAGGTTTCTAAACGGTACCCCCGATGGTATCTCATCATACCCCAGGGGGTATAGTCGGGGCATGGCTAATTCACTACCGCAAAACCCTCGCATCCTCATCGTCGGCGGCGTGGCCGGCGGCATGTCGGCGGCCACTCGGTTGCGACGACTCCTCGAGCACGCCGAGATCACCGTGATCGAACGCAGCGGACACGTCTCGTTCGCAAACTGTGGCCTGCCCTACCACGTCGGCGGCGTAATCGAGGACCGCGAAAGCCTCCTGCTCAACACCAGCGAATCGCTCGGCGCGCGCTTCGGCCTCAAGGTGCTGACCCGTCACGAAGCGATCAAGATCGACCGCGAGAACAAGCAGCTAGTCGTGCGCGACCTAGCCCAAGATGAAGTAGTCGCGCTCGACTACGACGTCCTCATCCTCTCCCCCGGTGCCCGCCCCGTCGTGCCGCCAATCCCGGGCATCGAACGCGCCCTGACCCTGCGCGACATCGAAGACACCGACAAGATGATCGCCGCGGTCGCGAACGCGAAAACCGCCGTAGTGATCGGTGGCGGCTTCATCGGCATCGAACTGGCCGAGAACCTGCGCCACCGCGACCTAGCGGTCACCGTCGTCGAGGCCGCACCTCAAGTGATGACCCCCCTGGACGCCGAAATGATCGCCCCAGTCCAAGACGTGCTGCGCGAGCACGGCGTCGACCTGCGCCTAGGCACCTCGGTCGCCTCAATCGAATCCGATCAGGTAACACTCGCCGACGGTTCGACGATTCCGGCCGACATCGTGGTGGCCGCAATCGGCGTACGCCCCGACGTTTCCCTAGCTGTATCGGCCGGTCTGGAACTTGGCCCCAATGGCGGCATCGCGATCAACGAAAACCTCGCCACTAGCGACGAGTCGATCTACGCAGTCGGCGACGCGGTCGAAAAGTCAGATCCCGCTGGCGCCAGTCGCCTCGTCCCGTTGGCCGGACCGGCGAACCGCCAGGGCCGCCTAGTTGCCGACGTGATCGCCGGTCGCAAGATCAGCGAACGACCGGTCCAAGGAACCGCGATCTTGGGCGTGTTCGGCCTGCAGGTAGCGACCACCGGCAGCAACGAACGCACCCTTCGGGCCGCCGGAGTGCCGATGAGGATCATCCACACGCACCCGGCGAACCATGCGGGCTACTACCCCGGCGCCGAGCAACTGTCGCTCAAACTGATCGTCGATCCGGCAACTGATGAGATTCTCGGGGCTCAAGCAGTCGGCGCCGAAGGCGCAGACAAGCGGATCGACGTGATCGCGACCGCGATGCGTGGCGGGCTCAAAGCCAGCGAACTAGTCGACCTGGATTTGGCGTACGCCCCGCAGTTCGGCTCAGCCAAGGACCCGGTGAACATGCTCGGCTACTTGGACTCGAACCTGACCGAGGGGCTCGTAGAGACGATCCAATGGCACGAACTCGACGACAGCCGCCCGATCGTCGACGTTCGCACCCCGGCAGAAAATGCGCGCGACTCAATCCCGGGCGCGATCAACGTCGAACTGGACGGCCTGCGCGAGCACCTTGATCAGATTCCAGCTGGCGCAGTCGTCTACTGCCAGGTCGGATTGCGCGGCTACCTCGCCGCTCGCCTGCTGAGCCAGCACGGCATCAAGGTGGTCAACCTCGACGGCGGGATGCGCACCTGGCGCGCCGGCCAGTCGTCGAAGGCCGCACCGGCCCTAGTCGGCTGAGCACGCGCGGCAGCCGGGCACGCGTGCCGGCTGACTTCGGGTCAGCGAAGGCCAGCGAACAAGTCGTCCTCTGGCACTGAGGTCTGGACGATGGACTTGACCAGTTCATAGTCCTCAGTAGGCCAGGCTTCGGCTTGGACCTCGCGTGGAACTGCGAACCAGAAACCGTTCGGATCGATTTGCGTGGCGTGCGCCAACAGCGCTTGGTCGCGCACTTCGAAAAACTCCGAGCACGGAACGCGCGTGGTCACTCGCTGGTCGTGCGCCGGGTCGACCTGCCAGTTCGCCAGTCGTTCCTTATATGGCGATTCCAGGCCGTGGCGGGTCATCGCCGCGTCGATCGCGACGATCCGTTCGTAGGACCAGCCGTGGTGGTAGTAGACCTTTTGCACCTGCCACGGCTCGCCAAGTTCGGGAAACTGGTCCGGGTCGGCTGCCGCCTCGAACGCGAACATGCTGATCTCGTGGCATTTGATGTGATCCGGGTGCGGATAGCCGCCGTTCTCGTCATAAGTAGTCAGCACGTGCGGGCGAAACGACCGAATCAGTTTTACTAGCGGGGCCGCGGCCTCTTCCAATGGCACCAAGGCGAAACAGCCCTCGGGAAGCGGCGGCTTCGGGTCGCCTTCAGGCCAACCCGAATCCACGAAGCCGAGCCAGTCTTGTTTGATGCCCAAGATTTCACGCGCGCGATCCATCTCTTCGCGGCGAATCTGCGCGATCAATTCTGGGTTCTGCGAAATTCCCGGGTGCTCGAATCCAGGATTCAGGATTGAGCCGCGCTCGCCGCCGGTGCACGTTGCCACGTGAACGTCGACGCCCTCGGTCACATAGCGCGCGGTCGAGGCCGCGCCTTTGCTCGACTCGTCGTCTGGGTGGGCGTGCACATGCATCAACCGCAAACCGTTGTCTTCGACCACGTCCGACATCCTCCCACGTGCCTGAGACACTGGAAGGCGTGAGGGACCTCGATGATCGTTACGGCCGCAAACCCAACTCCAAGCCGCGCTGGCTTTGGCCAGCAATCGCCACGGTGGGGATCTCGGCCGGGATCGCTTGGGCGGCTTGGGCCGCCTGGTCCGAAACTCCGGTTTTTCAGGCCGAAGTTTTCGCCTACGACGTGATCGATGACCAAAACATCGCCATTTCACTTGATGTCTACCGCGACGAGGCAATCGCCCTGACCTGCACGGTCTACGCCCAAGCCCACGACAAGATGATCGTTGGCCAAAAAGGCGTTGCCATTCCTGCCGAAAACAAGGAACACACCCGGGTCAAAGTTGACGTAAAAACTGAACGCCGGGCCGTCACTGGTCGCTTAGAGTCCTGTAAACCGAGTTGATGCTGGTAAACTTGGAATTTCACCCCGGGCGATCCCGGGGTGTCGTACGTAGGACAGGAGCACACCATGTCGACTGAGACTGAGACCATCTGGGTAACCCAGGAGGCTTACGACCGACTCGCCGCCGAACTTGATTCGCTCAAGAACGTGGTGCTGCCCGACGTCGTCAACAAGATCGCGGCCGCCCGCGACGAAGGCGACCTAAAGGAAAACGGCGGCTACCACGCGGCCCGCGAAGAGCAGGGCAAGACGGTCGCCCGCATCGAGGCACTCGAAGACAAGTTGCGTCGCGCTGAAGTTGGTGACGCGCCGGCCGACGACGGAATGGTCGAAGCCGGCATGAAGGTGACGATCCGCTTCGTCGGTGACACCGATACCGAGACCTTCCTGTTGGGCGCGCGCGAACTGCTGAGCTTGGACTCAAGCGTCGACCTCGACATCTACTCGCCGACCTCGCCGCTTGGCGTTGCAATCATGGGCAAGTACGCCGGCGAAAGCGCCAGCTATGCGACCCCGAACGGCAAAATGGTCGAGGTCGAAATCGTCGAGGCCAAACCCTTCTGAGCTAGCCGGCGCCACCGCGCCCACGGCCGCGTCGCCACGAAAAAGTTCGCCTTTTTCTATTTACTTCGAACACTTGTTCGATTAGACTCGAGTTATGAATTCCGATCCGCGGCTCGCCGAACCGTGGCTTAGCGGCGCCCCCGAGTCGCTCGACGCGGTGCGGGCCGCGGATCTGGATTCACTTACCGCCGAAGAGCTAGTTCGGTTCGCCGCTCACGGTCAGGCGATCGTTCGAGCGGCTCAAGCAATGTGTTTGGCGTTGACTTCTGCTGGTGCGCGCAAAGAGGCACATAAGGCGGCTGGGGCCGGGTCGATGGCGTCGCTGGTGGCGGCGGAGGCTGGGCTTTCGCGTCGGGGCGCGGCGCGGCATCTGAAACTCGCTGCGCAACTCGATGAAGCGCCGGTGCTGGCTGAGCAGTTGTCGAAGCCGGGGATGAGTACCGACAAGGCCACCGTAGTTGCCAAAGCGTTGGCTGATCTGCCGATTGACCTGACTGCTGCTGAGCGTTCCGCGGTTGAGACTGATCTAGCTGAGGCCGCGCCAGGCATGCTGCTGGAACAACTCCAACACAAGGCCCGTCGTGCCGTTGAGGTCGTTGACCGCGAACGCGCCGACCGGATCGAAAACCAAGAGCTGGTTCGCCAGGAAGAAGTAGCGGTCCAGGCGGCAGAGTTTTGGATGACTCGTCCCGATGAGGCTGGGATGGTCAAAGGTGGCTTCACGTTGGACGCGTTGACCGCCGACATGCTGCGGTCTGCTCTCGAAGCGAAAACCAGTCCACGGCGACGCAACTCAGTACTCGATACCGATACTGGTGAACTGACTTTCGAGGACGCGACCCTAGATTCGCCGCCGTCCTATAAAGAACGTGCCGGGAATGCGTTCGCTGACCTGCTGCGGCATTTGCCGACCGGTGAGTTCGGCAACCACGGCGGCGTCGCCGCCACTCTGATGATCACGATCAGTGAAGACTCGCTGCGGGGTCGCTGCGACCAATCCGGGGTCACCGAGCACGGCACGCGAGTCTCAGCCGGACAACTACGACAGTTGGCGTGTGGCGCCGGGGTCCTGCCGGCAGTTTTGGGGAGCAAGTCGCAGGTGCTGGATTTGGGTCGCGACCAGCGACTCCACTCGCCGGCGCAACGCCGCGCACTCGCGCATCGCGACCTAGGCTGCGCGTTCCCAGACTGTGACCGGCCGCCCGGCTGGACCGAAACCCACCACATCAAATCCTGGCTCCACGACGGACCGACAGATTTGGACAACGGGGTTCTGCTCTGCGGGCACCATCATCGGCAGGTTCATCACAGCGGTTGGCGAATCGAACTCAACCCCAGAGACAAGAGACCCGACTTCTACCCACCCGGCGCCAGCCAACCAAGACGCAACACCAGATACCGACCACTCGTCGCCTGAGACGAAGGGTGCCCCAGCCTGACTCAGGAGAATCACTCAGTAGAGCACGTACCCCAAATCGGCGAGCCGTTCGCGAACCTCTTCGCGGTGGGCCGATCCTCGGGTCGCCACCTGCAATGCAACATCGACTTCGCGCACGCCCAGCGCCTCAGAGCCGCGGTCGTGATGGACGTTGAGAATGTTCACGTCCATTTCGGCCAACGCAGTCAGCAACCGCATCAACTCGCCGGGACGGTCAGTGATCCGCACGTGGAACATCAGGAAACGACCCGCCGAAGCCAAACCATGCCGGATCACCTCAAGCAACAACAAAGCATCGATGTTGCCGCCCGAAAGTATCGGGACAATCGGGCCGGTGAACCGATCAGGGTGCGCCAACAAGGCGGCCACCGCGACCGCGCCGGCCGGTTCGACTAGGAGTTTGCCGCGTTCCAGCAAACCGATCAGCGCCTGGCTCATTGACTCTTCCGACACCATGATTACGTCGTCGAGGTACTTGGTGATCAGTTCGAACGGGACATCGCCGGGCTTGGCCACCGCAATCCCGTCGGCCATCGTCGAGCCGAGGTTCGCCTCGATCGGCATCCCTTCGGCCAACGAGTCCGGGTAAGCCGCAGCCGACTCGGCTTGGACCCCAATCACCTTGATGTAGGGGTGCTCAGACTTCAACAGCGCCACGCCCGCAGCCAGGCCGCCGCCGCCAAGCGGAACCAAAATCGTCGAAACGCTCGGCAGTTGCTCGATGATTTCCAGCCCGACCGTGGCCTGACCGGCAACGATGTCCGAATGGTCGAACGGGTGGATCAAGATCGCGCCAGTTTCGTCTGCGTACTCCTGGGCTGAAACCAGCGCATCGGTCACCCCGACGCCGGCAAAACGCACCTCGGCACCGTAGCCGCGCGTCGCCTGGACCTTCGGCAGGGCCGCCCCGTGCGGCATGAAAATGGTTGCCGTCGTGCCCAACATCGACGCCGCCAGCGCCACTCCCTGAGCGTGGTTGCCGGCACTGGCCGCCACCACACCGTTGGCTCGCTGCGCGTCGTCGAGTCGAGCGATTCGGGTGTAGGCGCCACGAATCTTGAACGAACCTGTGCGCTGCAAGTTCTCGCACTTTAGGTAAACGTCCTGACCGATCCGCTCATGCAGCCAACGCGAATGAGCCAGTTGGGTTACTTCGCTGACGCCAGTTAGCAGGGCTTGAGCCGCGCGCGCATCGTTTAGGTCCACCAGCCCAGCCTAAGTCGTTGGCTCACCAATAGCAGTACCGTCGGCAGGCTCCGGCCCGGGCGGCTCGGCCGATGAAACTAAATGACGCACCACACTGTTCAAACAGGCCGCAAACGGGACCGCAAGCAACGCCCCCACGATTCCGGCAGTAACAATTCCGGCAGCGATCGCCAAAATGATCGCCAACGGGTGCACCGCCACCAGATGACCCATGATGAACGGCTGCAGCACGTGCGACTCGAGTTGCTGAACGGCAATCACTCCGGCCAACATCAGCAGCGCCGTGACCGGGCCTTGGGCCACCAACGCCACCAAAACCGCGACCATGCCCGACAGGAAGGCACCGACGATCGGGATGAACGCGCCCAAGAACACGAGCACGCCGATGGCCGCAGCCAACGGGACGTTAAGGATCAGGGCCACGCCCGCGATGCCGACCGCATCGACGAACGCGACCAACACCGTTGCGCGCACAAACGCGGTGAGTGAACCCCAGGCGGCGACCCCGGACGAAGCAACTTTTAGCTGCGAGCCTGAAGGGAACAACGCCACGACCCAACTCCAGATCCGTTCGCCCTCGTAAAGAAAGAAGAACGTGGAGAACAGGGCGATAAAGAAGCCGGTAATGAAGTGGCTGAGCTGAGTGCCAAGGTGGGTCGCCTGCGTAATCACCGAACTGTCGCTAGTGGAAATCGCCTTCTTTAGCCGGTCCACCCATTCGCCTAACTGGGCATCCGAGAGGCCAATCGGGCCGGTGCGTACCCAATGCTGAAGTTGGGCGATTCCTTCGACGACGCTGTCACGCAGATCTTCGAATTGGGTCGACAATTGCTGACCAATCAGCCCAGCCATCGCCCCCACGATGAGCAGGAGCCCAATAACGACCATGATGGTGGCCAAAATCCTGGGCACTCGGTGGCGCTGGAGCCAATCGACCGCGCCGATCGTTAGCGCCGTCAGCAGTAGGGCGATCGCGATCGGCACCGTCACTTCAGAGAAGAACCCAAGGAGCCAAATCACCCCGAACGCCGCCGCGCCGATCACGACGATTCGCCAAGCCCACGATGCGGCTATTTCTACTCCGACAGGGACTTGATATCGCCGGTGTCCTTCTGGCTCAAGAGCGCTCACCACTTGAGGCTACGGGAACACCTGTGGGCAAACTGGCGTTGAATCAGTTCAGGAAGGAAATTCAAATGACCTTTGGACTAAACCGCACCGCTTTCCCCACCGCCGACACTGCGCTGCCAGGCCGGTCAGACCGCCCTTTTGCGCTGCCGGCCAGACACCTAGTCACCGCAAACCCTATCGAAACCTCTGGCCCGGCTGGCTTCGAAACGGCCGTGTTTGGTTTGGGTTGTTTCTGGGGCGAGGAGCAGACCTTCTGGCAAGTGCCCGGCGTCTGGTCGACCTCGGTCGGCTACGCCGGTGGGTTTACCCCCAATCCAACCTACGAAGAAGTGTGCACCGGTCGAACCGGTCATGCCGAGGTCGTCCGGGTCGTTTTTGACCCGGCCGTGACCTCGTACCAAGACCTGCTGAGAGTCTTTTGGGAGAACCACGATCCGACCCAAGGCATGCGGCAAGGCAACGATCGCGGCAGCCAATACCGGTCAATCCTGCTGACCACCTCAGCTGAGCAACTGGCCGCTGCCGCAGCATCTAAGGCGGCTTTCCAGCAACAACTCACGTCACTGGGTTACGGTGAAATCACCACCGAAATAGCCGAACTATCTGACTACTGGTACGCCGAAGGCTTCCACCAGCAGTACCTCGTGAAGAACCCGGGCGGCTACTGCCCGCTGCATGCGACGGGCGTGAAGTTCGCGGACTAGGTTCAGTCCTTACCCGTTTGCGACTCGAATCTGCGGCTACACTCCTGAGGTGTCGTCCGAACTGACCACTGCGGCCTACCTAATTCTCGGGATGATCCGATTTTCTGGCACCACCACGCCATACGAATTGAAAGCGATGGCGGAGTCGACCGTTGATCCTTTCTGGGCTCTTCCGCACACGCAGATTTACACCCAATGCGACAAGCTCGTTGAACTCGGGATGCTCACCGAGGACCGCCAAACCGAGGGTCGCCGCCGACGAACGCTGACCATCACCGATTCTGGCCTCGAAGCGCTCGATGGCTGGCTGGGCGATTCGAGCTATGTGCCGATCGAGTCTCGAGACCTTGGAATCTTGAAGCTGTTCTTCGGTGCCGACCCTCAGGTTTTGGGTCCCGTTCAAATCCTTGAGCACCAGAAAACCTTGGCCAAGTACGAGCAAATGGAACGTGACATGCCCGAAGGAATGTCCGCCGGGGTCCTCGGAACTCTGCAATTTGGGCTGGAATACGAGCGCTGGATGGTGAAGTTCTGGACAGAACGAATGGAGGATGATAGAAACTGAACTCAATAGTTCAGTTTGAATCATTCAGGAGGCACTATGTCGAGCCGTTGGCTTCGTGGAACCATTTGGACCGTCGCGATACTCGCAGTGCTTTACGCCCCGTTCGCCATGACGGACGTTTGGGCCTACGGCTACGCCAACGCTCCTGAGTTCGGCCAAAAGCTCCTGAGTAGCTCAGTCTCACCCGAGTACGTCAACGAGGCTCGCGAAACTCGAGTCGTGCCCTATCAGCGCAGTTTCTGGCCGATGATCGTCCATTCGGTGCTCGGCGGCCTGCTCATGCTGCTCGGGCCAGTTCAACTTTTCTCAGCGATCAAGCGCAAGCGAGGCGTCCACCGAACCGCCGGCGTCGTCTATGCCCTAGTGACTCTCGGCTCGATGATCGGCGCCGGAATCTACCTGTTCCGCACCCCAACCCAGGAGGTGTTCGCCGGCGCCCTGTTCCAGGTCGCACTCACGTCGATCCTGCTCGGCACCGTCACCGCCGTCACCGCCGGAATCGTGGAGATTCGGGCCGGGCGCCCTCAGTCCCACCAGCGTTGGATGGTACTAAGTTTCGCCTTCTTGATGACTGCTCCCCTGCTTCGCCTCGAATGGGGGTTCCTGCCCGAGTTTTACCCCGGACTGTCGATGGCCGAAATCAATGCGATCGGTTCGATGACCCTGGGTGGCTTCGTCGCGTGGGTTGGCGTATTCGTCTCTCGTGGCCTCGATCCGCGGCGCAAGATCCGCGGCATGAGGGGCACTTGGGTGCCGTGGTTCGTCGCAGTTCCGGCAGTTGTCGGCGGCGCCGTTGCCCTGTGGTCCGCAGGCGACGTGATGCTCAACGCAGGCCCCGAATTCGGCCGCCTTTACTGGGCCTTCACCGTCCCGTTCCTCATCTGCTTTGCGATCATGGCGCAACGTTGGCGAAAGGCGGTTGCCGATGAGCGCAGTTGGCCGGCCGAAGAATGGGCGATCCACCTAGTCGCGATGGCCCTCGTCCCACCGGTCGCGCTGCTCTACTCCCTGCCAGTTGGCGCTGGGTTCGCGCTGGCGAAACCGACCGCGATAGCGACCGGGTTGGTAGTCGCCTGGGGTGCAATGACCCTCGCCGGCATCGCAGTGGTCGCACTTCGCCTCGCCATTGCCGAGGACGCCGACAGTGCGTCGAGCCCAGTTGCAAGCCACGCGGGCCCAGTCAACACCTCGGTGCGATCATCAACCAAGCATGCGGTGACCTTTCGCTCGCCGTTGCCCTGGCAGCCCAGGCCAATGGATGACTCAGTGTGAGTGAACCGCCTGACGATCACGCCTAGTCAACTTCAACTGCAGCCCCTTGGGCACGATCGTAAGTCGTTCGTCGATTGTTAGTTCATAGGCCGGATCGCCGGTGATGTCGTAACGGTGCAGCAGTCGGGCCAGCACCAAGATCGCTTCGTGGATCGCGAACTGGCGACCGATACAGGAGCGCTCCCCCGTGCCGAACGGCTTATAGATGTTCTTCATCCGCCCGCGAGAGTTTTCGGGCAAGAACCGGTCCGGATCGAACTTGTTGGCCGTCGGGCCCCACGCTTTGGGGTCCCGGTGCATCATCGGCAAGATCACCAACGCCCAGTCTTCGGGGCGCATTACCGCCTCATATTCGGTCCCGGCGGCGATCGTGGTCGTCTCACGCGGGGACCTAGCGAACGCCGGCGCGGTCGGCCACAGCCGAAGTGTTTCCTCTAGGCAGCGGCGCAGATATCTGAAGTGCGGCACCTGCTCGAAGGTTGGTTCGGCGTCTGGATCGTCACCGAGTAGTTCGTCGGTTTCGGCTTGGGCTTTGGCGAGCACCTCAGGGTTTCGCGACAGGTAGTACAGCAAGAAACTCAAGGCACCTGAGGTCGTCTCGTGGCCGGCCACCAAGAAGGTCAACACCTGCTGGCGGATGTTGGTGTCGTCGAGTGTCAGCCCGGTCTCGGGGTGGGCCTCATAAAGCATCCGGTCGAGTAGGTCATCGTGGCGCTCGCCGGTCAGTCAACGTTCGCTAACCATCGTGTCGACGAGGTCGTCCACATATTCGCGATAAGGCCGGTTTTCCTCGTCGATTTTGCGCGCTATTCGCTTGCCGCCAGGGATCGAGTCGACCGACGCCTTCTGCATTCCGGTCATCAGTGCCGCGACCATCGCATCGACGAATGGGTGACGTTCACGCGAGGTGAACGAGCCAAAGTCTCGACTGAAGGCGCAGCGACTGATCGTCTCCATCGTCAGTTTTGTCGTATCGGCGGTGACGTCGATCGGCTCGTCCAACTCGTCCCAGACCGCAAACATCTCGGCGGCGGTCTCGAGCATCGTGTCGTGATAGCCACGCATCGCATTCTTGGAGAACGCGGGCATCAAAATGCCGTGCGCGGTATGCCAGTTCTGTTCACCGTCAAAAGCGGTGAACAGAGCGTCGCCGACGAATTCTCGCAAGGCCTCAACTGCTGGCGGCAGGCTCTTGAAGAAACGCTGCTCGTCACAGAGTTCGGCGGCAAGCGCAGCATCGGTAACGAAAACAAACTTTTGGGCGAACACCCGGATCTCGAAAATTGGCCCGAGGTCTGCGCCCATGCGCATCACGTTCGCTAGCGGCGTTCCGGTTCGCAGGTTGAGCGCGTCGTAGGCGATTGGCCGGCGCCCCGGCGGGTGCGGAAACTTCTGCCCGCCCCAATCGTTCTTGACCTTGAAAATGCTCACAAGCCGGCCTGGCCGGCGAACTTGGCAACCAGTCCCTGGTACCTCGCGCCGCTGAAGCGGGCGAGCAGGTCTATCGCATAGGCGTCGGCACCAATAAGGACTCGCGGCTTGCCCTTTTCAACGCCCTTAAGGATCACCTTGGCGGCCTTATCCGGCGTGGTGCGCGCGATCTTGTCAAAATTCTTCGCGAGGTCGTCGTGGTCGAGACCATCAACCTGACCGGCATTTCGAGCCACGTTTGTTTTGATCCCACCGGGATGAACGCAGGTGACCTTCACTGGTCGTTGGCGCGACAGCATCTCCATCCGCAGCGCTTCAGTGAATCCGCGAGTGGCGAATTTCGCCGCGTTATAGGCGCCTTGAGTCGGCACCGAAATGATGCCGAACACGCTAGAAATGTTGACCACGTGTCCGTCACCGGAGTCGATCAGGTACGGCAGGAAGGCCTTCGTGCCGTTGACGACGCCCCAATAGTCAACGTCCATCACCTTTTCGAGGTGCTTGTAATCCATGTCTTGAATGTCGCCGGTAAACGCGATGCCAGCGTTGTTGTAGACCTGATTGATGAACCCGAAACCGTCGGCAATTTCGGCCGCATATGCCGTCACCTGTTCGCGTTCGGTCACGTCCAAATGATGTGACGCTACGTTCGCCCCACCAGCGAGTAGTAGCCGTTCAGTCTCGGCCAAGCCGGTCGAATCGACGTCGCTAATTGCCACTGCGGCACCGCGGCCGGCCAGTTCAATCGCGAGTGAACGCCCAATGCCAGATCCGGCTCCAGTGACGACGGCAACCTTGTTTGTGAAGTACGTCATACCCACCTCCAGATACCGAGGGTATCTGCCGCGGCAACTCTTGGCTATCGGACTCGCCAAAATCTCTACACCGGCAATGTCAGATAGGTGCCAGGGGTCAGGTTGGCGATAGCGAATGCGGATTAGCCAACCAGGTTTGCTTGCAACTTCTCGATTGTTTCGGGCGTGCCACCCGCATTGAGGAACCAACCTTTGGCCCCTGCCTCGGTAGCGTCCCAAGTGTCGAGCACACCCAAGATGGCCTCAACTGGCGTGGCTAGGTATTGCGCCGGCAGCACCGCGCGGTTGGCGCCAAATACCCGCTGGAACCTCGCCTCGATCGCCGCCTCGTTGGCGGCGGTAGCGAGGTAGTCGTCGACGATGTCATCTCGGCTTGCGCCCAACAGGGCCAGCACCATCGCCACCGAAACGCCGGTGCGGTCTTTTCCAGCCGAACAGTGCACGAGTGTCGTGGTTTGCGATTCGGCCACGGCCGCAACCACCTCGATCAACGTTGCCGAGGTCGTCTGCAGCATCAGCAGGTACAACTCGGCTAGATTCTCCGGCGGCGCCACGCCCGGCCGAAGTGCCGTCAGCAGCGGGAAGTTGTGGATCGACACGTCGTTTCCGCTGAGCGGATGGACCGGTTCGACCTCGTGTTCTGAACGCAGATCGATGACCACCTTGGGCGGCCACACAATTTCGTCCGGGGCACGGTCGTCGCTAAGTGGCAGCGCGCTTCGCAGGAGCCGGTCGTGGCGGATTGCGCCGCCAGCAACAGAAATCCCGCCAAGGTCGCGCAGGTTCGGGACGTACTCGTTCACCTGCTCATCTTAGGGAGTTTGCCCAAGACTAGGTTCGCTTTCCTACACTGGTTCAGTGCCCCGCCCAGTTAGGACAACCGCGAAGGCCGCTGCCGGAACGGCAGCGGTCGGTTTTGGCACCTACGGACTGTTGATCGGCGAGGCGTTGCTGGCCCGCAAGCGAATCGGCACCACGACCGATCGGCCCCCGTCGGGCAACGGCATCTACGGCGACGACCATCCCGGCGAGCCAATCCGGTGCCTGCTGTTGGGCGACTCGACCATGGTCGGTTATGGCATGCCGATCGCAGACGACACTCCCTCGTCGCAAATCGGCCTCGGCCTTTCCCACATTTTGGATGCGCCGATTGATATTCGGAACGAAGCCGCAGTCGGCGCGCTTTCTCGCGACCTCAACGCTCAGATCGACAACGCAATGGATCACCGGCCCCAATTGGCGATGATTCTGGTCGGTGCTAACGACATCACCCACCAGGTTCCGGCTAAGAAGGCCGCGCGCCAACTCGCTGCCGCCGTGGCCAGACTTCGCGGCATGGGCGCTGAAGTGGTCGTCGGTTCGGTTCCAGACTTTGGCACCGTGAAACCACTTCCGATGCCGCTGCGGACGGTCTGCCGGTATTGGAGTCGCCACTTGGCCCGCCGCCAGACGGTGGCTTCAGTGACCGCCGGCGCACGCGTGGTTTCGATGGCGGACCTGCTTGAACCGCTGTTCCTGCTTAAGGGTGACGCACTTTTTGGTGAGGATCGGTTCCATCCCAGCGCCGACGGCTATGCCCGAATGTCGGGATTCTTGATTGCCGCCGGCGTTGCCCAATGGCGCGCCCGCGACGTACTCGCAAGCCTCGAGTTGGACACCGAAGAGCGGATGACGCTCGACGACGCCGCCGAATGGGCTTCTGAGCACGGCGGCACGCAAGTTGCCCCCGCCGCTGGGGGCAGGCGCTGGGCGAACGTACTTCGCCGTCGCCGCTGACGCACGGCCCAAACTAATGAACCCGCCGACCATCACTGGTCGGCGGGTTCATGACTTTGGCACTGGTGGAGTTAGTTGTCTCCGCGCAAGATCGCCAGCAGACGCAGGATCTCGAGGTAGAGCCAAACGAGGGTGACGGTCAGGCCGAACGCTGCTCGCCAAGCCTCGCGCTCGGGCAAGCCAGCTCGCACACCCTGCTCGACGAAGTCGAAGTCCATAATCAGGCAGAGCACACCCAGAACGATGGCGATGCCCGAAACCAGCAGCGCCAGTGGCACGTTGTCCATGTTGCGCAGGCCGCCGTTAGGCACGACGTTCAGCAGACTGAGGATGAGGTTGATGATCATCACGCCCATGAAGGCGAACAGCGAGATCATGACGACTTTGCGGAACTTCGCGGTGACGCGAATGTTGAAGAACTTGTAGGCGGCCAAGGTGGCGCCAGCTGCCACGAAGGTGGCGATTACGGCTTGGAAAACGATCCCGGCGTCGCCAACCCAGGTTGCGACGATCTTGGAGAAAGCGCCGACGAAGACGCCTTCGACTAGTGCATAAGCCATAACGAGCGCTGGACTGATGACCTTTTTGAAGGAGTTGACCATCGCCAGCACGAAGCCGATGATCGCGCCGCCCATAGAGAACGCCCAAGCGGTTGACAACGCGGACTGGGTGGCGATGTCGCCGATGAGGAACCAAGAAACTGCAGCGCCAAGTACGACGAGACCCAGGGTGATTGCCGTCTTCTCAACGACGGTGTCCAACGTCATTCGACCGGTCGTGGTGGGCGTCGACGGGCCGTTGCCGGACAGATCGATCTGCCACTGCGACGGGTCGGCGTACTGCGCGCGGATCGCGTCAACTTCTTCAAGCCACGCG
>DAONBX010000036.1:0-24235 GCA_035401705.1 Aeromicrobium sp. | reverse complement strand
CTGACCGGCCTCACCGATGATCGCCAGCACGGCGCCAACTTCGACCGTGTCGTCTTCTTCGACACGAATCTCCAAGATCGTGCCCGCCACTGGCGAGGGGATCTCGGTGTCGACTTTGTCGGTGGAGATTTCCAGTAGTGGCTCGTCTACCTCGATCGTGTCGCCGACGGCCTTGAGCCATTGGGTGACGGTGCCTTCGGTGACTGACTCGCCGAGTGCGGGAAGGGTGACTTCGGTGGCCATAGTGTCCTCTGTCCAGTCTCAGGCGTGGGTATGCAGCGGTTTACCGGCAAGTGCGAGCGCAGCCTCGCCGAGGGATTCGTTTTGAGTCGGGTGCGCGTGAATGAACTGCGCGACGTCTTCGGGGTAGGCCTCCCAGCCAACCCAAAGCATTGCCTCGCCGATCTGTTCACCCATCCGGGCGCCGAGCATGTGGACGCCGACGATCGGGCCGTCCTTTTGGCGAACGACCTTCACGACCCCGGCAGTCTGCAGAATCTGGCTCTTGCCGTTGCCACCCAGGTTGTACTCGAGGGCCTCGACTTCGCCGTACTGTTCCTTGGCTTGAGCTTCGGTCAAACCGACGGAAGCAATCTCGGGCTCGCAGTAGGTGACTCGCGGGATCGACGAGTCGACAACCGGTGCCGGGTTCAGGCCCGCGATCTGCTCGGCCACGAAGATGCCGTGGGCGAAGCCGCGGTGAGCCAACTGCAGGCCGGGCACCAAGTCGCCGACCGCGAACACGCCGTCAATGTTCGTGCGAAGTCGCTCGTCGGTGGGGACCCAGCCGCGATCGACGTTCACGCCCGCGCCTTCGAAACCGAGACCGGCCGAGCGCGGTCCGCGGCCAACGGCCACCAAAACCACATCGGTCTCGATCGTGTCGCCGTTCTCCAAGGTGACGGTCGCGCCGTTGGCGTTTTGTTCAACACCGGTGAACTTCACACCGGTCTTGAAGGCGATCTTGCGCTTGCGGAAGGCGCGCTCCAGACCCTTTGACAACACCGGATCCTCAAGCGGGACGAGCGAGGGCAGAGCCTCAATGATGGTGACTTCAGCGCCGAACGAGTTCCAAACCGACGCGAACTCAACACCGATGACCGAACCGCCGATGATGACGGCGCGCTTGGGCACTTCGTCGAGGGCGAGTGCCTGGTCGCTGGTCATAACCCGGCCGCCGATCTCGATGCCGAGCGTGCGCGGTTCCGAGCCGGTAGCCAAAACGAGGTTCTTGCCGGTGTAGCGCTGGCCGTTCACTTCAACGGTGCGCGGATCAACAACCGAGCCATCGCCTTCGACAACGGTGATGCCGTCTTGATTCACCAGCCCGGTCAGGCCCTTGTAAAGCCGGTCGATAACGCCCTGCTTGTAGGAGTTGACCTTGACCATGTCGACGCTGTCGAACGTGGTGTTCACGCCGATACTGGCGCCTTCGCGCGCCGTGGTCGCGACCTCGGCCGCGTGCAGCAACGCTTTAGTTGGGATGCAGCCTTGGTGCAGGCAAGTGCCGCCAACCTTGGCCTTCTCAATCAAGGCGACAGTCTTGCCGAGTTGAACGGCGCGCAACGCGCACGCGTAGCCTCCGCTGCCGGCGCCAAGAATGACGATGTCGAACGAATGGGGTGCGTCGTCGGGCACGGTGTCCTCCGGGTAGGTGGTCTAACGCCATCTTGTCACTTGGTTGGTCAACCATGCCACCGGGTAGGGGCAACTGACCGTGACCAGTTCACCTGTTGCTTATCGACGGTCAGGCAAACTTGGTCCGTGGGACTTTTCAAAAAGCGGCGCCGGACCGAATCTGGGGCGATAATTTCCGACCGGGACGCCAATCGCTCCGATCTGGCCGAGCTGCGCGAGTTTGCAAAATCGCGTGCCGGAGTTGAAGCGTTTGTTGAGCCGCAGACGTCAGTGAGTCAGTTGTCGATCGTGTTGGTGGCAGCAGACGGCGAGTCGATTCGACGTCGAGTGGGCACTGCCAAGGCCGCCAGTGATCTGGCGCGCGGGCTGAAGATTCCGATCTATGACGCCCACAAGGTTGGCTACCCAAAACGGATGCGCGAGTACAACCTGAACACGGCTGCGCAGAGGTCGTCGCTCCAGGCCAGCCGCGGCAAATACACCTCGGCTCAGTTCGCGGCGATCATGACGCTTGAATCGGTTGCCGGGGTCGAACCGTTGGGGCGCGATCCGGAGAAGTCCGACCTGCAGCGGGTGCTAAGAGCGGCCCGCGCGGCCGCCCACCCTGACCGTCGAGGCGGTGACCGTTCGAAGTGGGATCAAGTCGAGCAGGCCGCGAGAACTCTCGGCCTGTGATTCTTGACACTCAAGCCAGGTCGCGCGCCAACTGAACGAGAGTGCGAACGCCAGCACCAGTGCCGCCGACTGGGGTGTAGTCGAAAGCGCCTGCGTCGTTGAATGCCGGGCCGGCAATGTCCAGATGCGCCCACGAGTTGTCTGCGACGAACGCCTGTAGGAAAGCCGCGGCGTACATGGTGCCGCCGTAGGGCTTGGGGTTGTGCTGGCGAAGATCCGCAATCGGTGAAGACGTGACTGCTTTGGTGATTTCTTCGGTGATCGGCAGGCGCCACATCGACTCACCGGCAACCTTCGCCGCAGCCAACACCTGTTCTTGCAGTTCTTCGTTGTTGCCTAGAACAGCGCTGGTGCGGGTGCCGAGCGCGACCATCGCCGCGCCGGTCAAGGTCGCCGCATCGATGATGTGGTCCGGCTTTGCTTCGACGGCCAAGGCCAGGCCGTCAGCGAGCACGAGGCGGCCTTCGGCGTCAGTGTTGTGAACTTCAACGGTCGCGCCAGAACGCATCTTCAGCACGTCGCCGGGCCGCGTGGCAGTTCCGCTGGGCAGGTTCTCGGCGATGCAAGCAAAACCAGTCACCCGAATTTTGAGGCCGAGGTTCGCGATCGCGTTGATCGCGGCCACGATGGCGGCCGCGCCACCCATATCGCATTTCATCGTCATCATCGAACTGCCGGGCTTTAGCGATAGGCCGCCCGAGTCAAACGTGATGCCCTTGCCGACTAGGGCAAGGTGTGTTTTTGCTCCGGCCGGGTTGTAGCTAAGTTTCACCAGTCGCGGCGGCGCCTCAGAACCGGCACCAACGCCGAGGATGCCGCCACAGTTTTCCTTCGCGAGTCGCTTCTCGTCCCAGATGGTTACCCGCACGCCCTTGGCGGCGGTGTCCTTGATCGCCTCGGCGAATGCTGGCGGCCGCAAGTCCGCCGGGGGAGTGTTGACCCAGTCGCGGGCCAGGCAGGTGGCTTCGGCAACGACGACTGCGTCGGCGACGGCCGTTTTGGCGGCAGCTTTTCGAGCGTCGGCGCTCAAGATGGTGATCGTGCTGACCGTCGTTGCTGACTTTTGCGACTCGGCCGACTTGTAAGTCAAATACGAGTACGTCGTCAGCACGGCCGCTTCGGCGATCGCGGCCAAATCAGGGTTCGGCAGCCCGGAAGGATCGATGCCGACTTTGGTCGATTTGGCTAACGCGCGTAGCCCCTGGGCAACGGCCCGGCGTTGCTGCTCGGCGGTGGGTTCAGCGGCGGTAACCACCCACGCGGTGACTTGTTTTTCGCCGCTGGGTAGGACGGCACTTTGACCCGGTTCGCCAGTTACCCCAAGAGTCGCCCACGGGACACCCGCAGGCAGTTCGCCGCCTTTGGCGATTAGGGCGACGACACCGTCGACGGCGGGCAAGGACGAACGCAACTGGACCGTAGGCATGACGCCACTGTAGTCAGCGGTAGTTTGGCTTGCATGGGCCTGCTTGAGTCACCACTACACAGTCGTCATGAGGCGCTTGGCGCGAAGTTCTCCGAATTCGGTGGCTGGTCGATGCCACTTGAGTACGCCGACGGCGGAGTTTTGGCCGAGCACAAAGCGGTTCGAGAGGCCGTCGGACTTTTCGACGTCAGCCATCTGGGCAAAGCGCTCGTGAGCGGCACCGGCGCGGCCGAGTTCGTCAACGAATGCTTCACCAACGATCTTGGCCGGATTGCACCCGGCAAAGCCCAGTACACGCTGTGCTGCCAGCCCGACGGCGGCACGGTCGATGACCTGATCGCCTACCTGCGCGGCGACGATGAAGTTTTTTTGATCCCGAACGCGGCAAATACTGCCGAAGTCGTGCGCCTTTTGCGCGCGGCCGCACCTGCGGGAATCGAAATCGAAGACCAGCACCGCGACTACGCCGTGCTTGCGGTTCAAGGCCCGCTAAGTGACGAAGTGCTGACCGAAGTTGGGCTGCCGATCGATCACGAGTACATGTCATTTGCGGCCGGTGAGGTCGACGGAATCGAACTGACCGTCTGCCGCACCGGTTACACCGGCGAACGCGGCTACGAACTGGTCGTGAAGGCTGCTGATGCGCCCGTCGTCTGGGATGCGGTGATGGCTGCGGGGCAAGCGTTCGGCATTCGCGCGTGTGGACTGGGCGCTCGCGACACGCTGCGCACCGAGATGGGTTATCCGCTGCACGGACATGAGTTGTCTGTAGACATTTCCCCGGTTATGGCCAGGACCGGTTGGGCGGTCGGCTGGAGCAAGCCGAAGTTCTGGGGCAAGGAAGCGCTAGAACAGCAGCGGGCCGAAAAGACCGTCCGAACTCTTCGCGGCCTGCTCGCTAAGGGCCGCGGAATCCCGCGCGCTCAGATGACGGTGCTTGATGAAAACGGCAGCGAGATTGGCGAAATCACTTCTGGCACGTTCTCGCCGACCCTTCGCCAAGGGATCGGTCTAGCGTTGCTGGATCCGCAGATTTTGGACGGGGCGACGGTCGCGGTAGACGTTCGTGGGCGAGTCCAAGAGTTCACCGTGACCAAGCCGCCATTTGTTGAACCGTCGACCAAGGAGTCCTGAAGTGGCATTTTTCTGGCAGTACGAAAACGAGTCCGGCGAATCGATCGGCCAGTCGGAGAACTTTGAGGACCGGGTTGAGGCCGAGGGCTGGATCGGCACCGCTTTTGACGAACTGCTCGAAAGTGGCATCGAACGGGTGAACCTGTTCGACGATGCCGACTTGGTCTACGGGCCGATGTCGTTGCGGGCCGAATAGTTTTACCCCCGGGCGGGACGGCTCAGTATTTGTCCTTGAGCGGCTGACCGACTGCGATCGCCGGTTTCGGCAACCGCAGGCGTCGCATTTGGGTGCTGCGCAACACGGTGTAAAGGATCGCGCCGCGACTTTCGGCCTTGGTGAATCGTTTCTTCAGCTCTCGATTGAGGATGAACACGAGAGCCAGTTCGTCGATCACCGTGGCGAGGATCGTCACGGTCCACAGGCTGAACACGATCGCTGAGGCACTCTTGAAGAAACTCAGCAGCAAGATCGCTACCAAAATCGGCAGCATGAACTCGGCGACCGTGCGCCGGCGGTCAACGACATCGCGGGCCAAGGCACGGCTGGCGCCGCGGTCGCGGGCAGGCAAATCGGCATTCGAACCGGCGCCCATTAGCGCCTCGCGCTGCTTGTCTCGGCTGGCAGTGCGCCGCTTACGTTCGCGTTCGGCCTGCTCCTTGCG
Source organism: Aeromicrobium sp. (assembly GCA_035401705.1). Taxonomy (GTDB): domain Bacteria; phylum Actinomycetota; class Actinomycetes; order Propionibacteriales; family Nocardioidaceae; genus Aeromicrobium. Next base: position 18,700 of record DAONBX010000036.1, on the reverse strand, counting down.
AGTAACCGGACGCTTCATCTGCTTCTTGCGTTCGGCCTCGGCTTCCTTTCGGCTTCGCGTCGGGCCGCCCTTGCCTGCCAAGTTTTCATTTTCAGCGTCAGTCACGACAGTGAGACTACAAGGCTTGGCCAGATCGCTAGGGTTGGGCCATCGCGACAAGAGCCTGACAAGGAAGCGAAAATGTCTCATACGAAGTACCGCAGCGACCCTGGGTTGAAGCGCCGGATGGGCGGCGTCAGTTTGGGGCTGACGCTGCTTTACGTTGCGTTCGGGGCGCTGCTGATTTCGCTGGTCGGCAGCATCTGGGTCGCGTTGGCGATCACCTTGTCGATGGCGTGGGGGCAGTGGTTCTTCTCCGACTCCTTGGCGCTCAAATCGATGCGCGCGCAAGTCGTAACGCCCGAACAAGCCCCAGAACTGCACGCGATGATCGATCGGCTGGTCGCGCTGGCCGAAATGCCAAAACCGAAAGTCGCGGTAGCTCAAACTAATATCCCGAACGCGTTTGCCACCGGCCGGTCCCCGAGCCACTCGGCCGTGTGCGTAACCACCGGGATCATGCAACGGATCGACGCCGACGAACTCGAAGCGGTCTTGGCGCACGAGTTGGCCCACGTGGCAAACCGCGACGTTTCGGTGATGACGGTGGCCTCCTCGGTCGGCCTGCTCGCCGGCTTCTTGACCCGGTGGGGGATGTTCTTTGGCGGCGGGCGCCGCAACAACAACGGGCCCAGCATCCTCGTCGTGATCTTGGTGAGCGTCGCGGTCACTTTCGTAAGTTCGCTGTTGACTAGGGCGCTGTCGCGCTATCGCGAGCTAAGCGCCGATCGAACCGGCGCGTATTTGATCGGTCGACCAGAGAAGCTCGCCTCGGCCTTGGTGAAAATTTCTGGGGGAATGGATCAAGTCCCAGAAGAGGAGTTGAAAGCGGCGCAATCGATGAATGCGTTCTTCATCGCCCCGGCGATCAACTCGTTTTCGATGGCCGACCTGATGTCTACTCATCCGCCGCTGCAAACTCGACTTGATCAGTTGGCCAAGATCAGGGCCGAGCTCGACGGCCGAGCCTGAACGTTGCGTGGTCGGGGTGCTCTCGGTCGCAGACCTGTTCGGCGGTAGTTTTAGACCGTGACCATTGACGCACTTTCTCGCGAGCAACTTGACGCATTCTTGACCGAGCAGCAGCAGGCTTACGCCGACTTGAAGGCTGCTGGTTTGAAGTTGGACATCACCCGGGGCAAGCCCTCGGCGGCCCAACTCGACCTGTCAAATGAGTTGCTTTCGGCGCCGCTTGCCGACCATGTCGTCGATGGGGTTGACGTGCGCAACTACGGCGGCACGACCGGACTGGCTTCGCTGCGCGCGATCTTCGCCGATCTGCTGAACGTGCCAGTGGATCAGTTGGTCGCCGGAACCAACGCCAGTTTGTCGATGATGCACGACTCAATCGTGTTCGCGTTGCTGCATGGCACGGTCGATTCGGCCGAGCCGTGGGGCAAATCCAAGATCAAGTTCTTGTGCCCGTCGCCCGGCTATGACCGCCACTTCGCGATCTGCGCCCACCTCGGTATCGAGATGATCACCATCGACATGCTCGACGACGGCCCAGACATGGCCGCGGTTCGCGAACACGTCAGCGACCCGGCAGTCAAAGGGATCTGGCTCGTGCCCACCTACTCGAACCCGACCGGTGCGATCGTCAGTGCCGAAGTGGCCGCCGAGTTGGCTTCGCTGCAGACGGCCGCCGACGATTTTCGCATCTACTGGGACAACGCCTACGCCGTTCACGATCTGACCGACGAGCACGTCAAGACCGCCGACATCCTCGGCCTGTGCTCGGTGGCTGGGAACCCGAACCGGCCGTTGGTTTTCGGGTCGACTTCCAAAGTCACCCACGCCGGTGCCGGCGTGAGTTTCCTCGGCGGCTCGGCCGAAAACGTGGCCTGGTACCTGTCCCATATCGCCTTTAGGACGATTGGCCCCGACAAAGTCAACCAGGCCCGCCACGTGAACTTCCTCGGTGACGCAGACGGTGTGCTTGAGCTGATGGCTCAGCACCGCGAAATTTTGGCGCCCAAGTTCGCCACCGTGTTGGAGATCTTGACCAACCGACTCGGCCCGCACGGGGTTGCCACGTGGACCGAGCCAAAGGGCGGTTACTTCGTCAGCCTCGACGTCGTCGACGGCACTGCCACGCGGGTCGTTCAGTTGGCCAAGGAGGCCGGGATCGCGCTGACTCCGGCGGGTGCATCCTTCCCGTACGGCAAAGACCCACGCGACCGCAATATCCGGATCGCGCCGTCCTTCCCGCCACTAGATGAACTCGCCCAAGCGATGGAAGGCCTAGCCACCTGCGTGCTGCTCGCGGCCGCCGAGAAGGCATTAGCCAACTGACGTGAGGATCATCGTCGCGCCTGACAAGTTCGCCGGCACTCTCAGCGCGCCTGAGGCCGCCGACGCGATCGCGGCGGGCTGGCGGCGGACCGCACCTGACGACGAGTTGGTGCTGGTGCCGATTGCTGACGGTGGGCCGGGATTCGTTGACGTTCTAAGTCAGAGTTTCGGCCAAGAGGCGCGACTTGAGTTGGTCTCGGTACTTGGCCCGAACGGCGCCTCGGTGCCAGTCTCGTTGCTCGTGGTCGCGGACACGGTCTACCTCGAATCGGCTCAAGCTTGCGGACTGCATTTGGTTGATAAGCCTGAGCCAATGACCGCGTCGACGTTCGGCGTTGGTCAAGCGATCTTGGCCGCGATAGCCACCGGCGCTCGGCGGATTGTTGTTGGGCTCGGCGGCAGTGCCACCAACGACGGGGGAGCAGGCCTGCTCGCGGCCCTCGGTGCCACCGCGAACGTCCCACTCGATCAAGGTCCGGCAGCGCTGGCCGGAATCGAAACGGTCGACTTGGCTGCGGTCAACGCCACCTTGGCCGGAATTGAACTGCTGGTCGCGGCTGATGTCGAAACCCAACTGTTGGGGATGTTCGGCGCGACCAAGACTTTCGGCCCACAAAAGGGTTTGACCGACGAACAGATCCTGTCGGTCGACCATCTGCTGGACCGCTACGTTGAGGCGGTCTGCGGGTCCACCCCGGCCGAACGTCGCGTGGCCGATGAGAAGGGCGCCGGCGCCGCCGGTGGCCTCGGCTTCGCGCTGCTGCTTTTAGGAGCCAAGATCACTTCGGGCATCGGTCTGGTGGCCGAAGCGACCGGTCTTCGTGAACTGGCCCAAGGCGCTGATCTGGTGATAACTGGCGAAGGCGCCTTCGACTACTCCTCGCGCGCCGGAAAAGTAGTTCACGGGGTCGCCCAAGCGGCCAGTGCCGCAGCGCGTCCTTGCATCGTGATTGCCGGTCGAGTCGACGTCGGCGCCAGAGAAATCCGGGCACTTGGCATCGAGTCGGCATACGGGGTGACTGACCGAGTTGATGAGGCTGTGGCAATGGCCGAACCGGCCCGGCACCTCCAAGAACTGGCCGCGAGAGTCGCGCGCACCTGGTCGCCAAATAGCAGGTAATTGGCCGCAGGGTCGGTCTCGCCACCATCGCGGCGTAAGATAGGGAATCGAACCAGGTCGACGGTTGTTGTAATCCATGAACCCGCCGACATATTTGTTGCCCAAGGAGCACCGATGACCGCAACGGACCAGACCTCGACCGAAACCGCGACTGAAACCGCAGCGACCGCCGACGGCGTGACCATGACCGACGGAGCCGCCACGAAGGTCAAGAACCTGCTGGCTCAAGAGGGCCGCGATGACCTTGCGCTTCGCATCGCCGTTCAGCCAGGCGGCTGCTCGGGCCTTCGCTACCAGCTTTTCTTCGACGAGCGTTCGCTCGACGGTGATGAAATTCGTGACTTTGATGGCGTGAATGTTGTCGTTGACCGGATGAGCCTGCCGTACTTGCACGGCGCCACCATCGATTTCGTCGACACGATCGAGAAGCAGGGCTTCACGATTGACAACCCGATGGCCACCGGCTCGTGCGCCTGTGGCGACTCGTTCCACTGAGTTACCAGTAGCACTGTCTTTTGATCGGGGCGGCCCCACCGGCTTTCGGTGGGGCCGCCCCGATCGCCTATTGTGGCGGGCGTGCATCTTGCAATAGCTGGTTCGGTTGCAACCGACCACCTTCAGACCTTCGCTGGCAAGTTCAGCGACTCGCTCGTTCCCGATCAGCTGGACAAGTTGGCTGTTTCGTTCCTAGTAGACGACCTCGATATTCGCCGTGGTGGGTGCGCGGCGAACATCACCTTCGGGTTGGCGAGTCTTGGCTTGCACCCCACCTTGGTCGCCGCCGTCGGTCGCGACTTCGTGGATCAGGGCTACAAGGCTTGGCTGGAGAACGCCGGTGTTGACTGCTCGCGCGTCCTGGTCTCGTCGACGTTACATACGGCTTTGTGCACGATTACTACCGACGAAGCTCATGCCCAAATCGTCACCTTTTACCCCGGCGCGATGTCCCAAGCCCGGCAGATCGACATTGCCGAGTTGCACTCGCGCGAGCCAATTGACTTGTTGTTGATCGGCCCGGACGATCCCGAAGCGATGGTCCGACACACGCATAAGGCCCGTGAACTGCAGATCCCGTTCGCGGCCGACCCCTCGCAGCAATTGGCCTGGGCCGACGGCGAACTGATCGCGGACTTGATCGACGGCGCCGACTACCTGTTCAGCAACGACTACGAGGCCGCGCTGATCGCCAAGAAGACCGGCTGGAGCGACGAGGACATCGACAAGCGAGTTGGGGTTCGCGTCGTCACCCACGGCAAGCGAGGTGTCGTGGTTTACGGCCCTGACGGCCAGGTCTACGAGGTGGCCGCGTTGGCTGGCATTGACGCAGTCGACCCGACCGGCGTTGGCGACAGTTTCCGTGGGGGTTTCCTAGCCGCAGTGTCTGCTGGCTTGGATTTGGAGCGTGCAGCGCAAGTTGGCTGTGCAATCGCCGCGAGTGTGGTGGAGACCATCGGCACTCAGGAGTATTCTCTTGATCGAATCGTGTTCCTTGACCGGATCGAAGCGGCATACGGTCCGCAGGCTAGGGCAGACATTGATTCGGCACTGCCGTTCGGGCACGACACGGCGGCCAAGTCAGGCTGACCTAACCCCTCGCTAAACCGTCCTGCTGCGTTAGTGTTCATGACAGCCCTGTCAGATCGGGCGCTACGTGGTCGAAGAAGTTCTGAGAAAGGTACTCCGTGGGTCGAATGAAACTGGCGGTATTGACCGCCCTGGCAGCCGTGACACTCGGCGGCTGTTCGCCCTTGGACGAGTCGGATCTAAACCGACTCGCCTTGCCAATTGCCGGTTCGGACCGTTCCATTTACATGTGGAACCTCTGGCTTGGCACGTGGATCGCTGTGCTCGTAGTGTTCGTGCTGGTTTTCGGCATGATTCTCTACGCCCCGATCCGTTACCGCCGCAAGAACGACGAGGCGCCGGCGCCGTCGCAGGTTCGTTACAACCTGCCGCTCGAAGCGCTTTACACGATCGCCCCGGTGATTTTGGTCGCCACGTTCTTCTTCCACACGGTTGAGTCTCAAAATGCTCAGTTGCGTGAAGTCGCGAACCCCGATCACACTGTCGAGGTCGTCGGCAGCAAGTGGCAGTGGACTTTCAACTATCTTGACGGCGGCCCCAGCGGAGAGACCGTATTCGACGAGGGCGACACGGCAAACCTGCCCGAACTGTGGCTGCCGGTAAACGAGAGCGTGAAGTTCGAACTCGTTTCGCCTGACGTAATCCACTCGTTCTGGGTCCCAGAGTTCTATTTCAAGATGGACGTCGTTCCGGGCAAGATCCCCGGCAAGGACGGAAGTAACTCCTTCACCATGACGCCAAACCGCGAAGGGGTATTCACTGGCCGCTGCGCTGAGCTGTGCGGTGTCTACCACACCCGAATGCTGTTCAAACTCCATGTGGTGTCCGCGAAGGAGTTCAAGGCTCACCTGGCTGAGCTTGAAGAAAAGGGCCAAATTGGTCGCCCGCAGGGCGCTATTTCGGCCAACACCGTCGCCGGTGTTGAATCAAACAACGAGAGCGGATCGGAGCACTGATGGCAACCGCGACGTTCGACGCGCCTAGCGCCAGCAAACCAAAGGAAAGCACCTTCGGTTCGAAGGCGTACACCTTGTTGACGACCACTGACCACAAGGTCATCGGTCAGATGTATGCCGTTACGGCGTTTTGCTTCTTCGTCCTTGGCGGCATCCTCGCGCTGATCATCCGCGCCGAGCTTGCCCGGCCGGGAACCCAGTTCGTCGGCGACGAGACCTACAACCAGCTGTTCACGATGCACGGCACGATCATGTTGCTGATGTTCGCGACGCCACTGTTCTTTGCTTTCGGCAACATGATCATGCCGATTCAGATCGGTGCGCCCGATGTCGCCTTCCCGCGATTGAACATGTTCAGCTATTGGCTGTACCTGTTCGGCTCGCTGATCGCGGTATCTGGATTCGTCGTGCCTGGTGGCGCCGCTAGTTTCGGCTGGTTTGCGTACTTGCCGCTTTCGGACTCAATCAATAGCCCCGGAGTCGGTGGCGATCTTTGGGTAATGGGTCTGTACATGTCGGGCCTCGGCACGATCTTGGGCGCGGTCAACTTCATCACGACCATCTTCACGATGCGTGCCCCGGGCATGACAATGTTCCGGATGCCAATCTTCGTCTGGAACACGCTCGTGACCAGCATGCTGATCATTGTGGTCTTCCCGGTATTTGCCGCCGCGCTGTTGGCGCTGGCCGCCGACCGAATGATCGGCGCCCACATATTCGACCCCTCTACTGGCGGTCCGATCATGTACCAGCATTTGTTCTGGTTCTTCGGCCACCCTGAGGTCTATATCATCGCGTTGCCGTTCTTCGGCATCATCACCGAAGTGCTCTCGGTATTCAGCCGCAAGCCGGTCTTCGGCTACGTCGGACTAGTTGGCGCGACCTTGGCAATCGCGGTTCTCTCGGTCGCTGTTTGGGCCCACCACATGTTCGTCACCGGCGCGGTGAATCTGGCCTTCTTCAGTTTCATGACGTTGTTAATCGGTGTGCCAACCGGAGTGAAATTCTTCAACTGGATTGGCACGATGTGGGGCGGATCTGTGTCCTTTGACACTCCGATGATCTTTGCCCTCGGCTTCTTGACCACGTTCCTATTCGGTGGTCTTACCGGCATCGTCTTGGCCTCCCCGGCGTTGGACTTCCACGTCTCAGACACCTACTTCGTGGTCGCGCACTTCCACTACGTCGTATTCGGCACCGTCGTGTTCGCGATGTTCGCCGGCTTCTACTACTGGTGGCCAAAAATGACCGGGCGGATGCTCGACGAGAAGCTAGGAAAGATCCACTTCTGGCTCTTGTTCATCGGCTTCCACCTGACCTTCCTGATCCAGCACTGGCTCGGTGTTGAAGGCTTCCCGCGTCGTTACGCCGACTACCTGCCAGGTGACGGTTTCACCCGGTTGAACGAGATTTCGACCGTGGGCGCGTTCTTGCTTGGTGCTTCGACGCTGCCGTTCCTCTACAACGTGTGGAAGACCCGCAAGTCGCCGATGGTCAACCAAGACGACCCGTGGGGCTGGGGACGCACTCTCGAGTGGGCAACTTCCTGCCCGCCGCCGCGTCACAACTTCATTTCGTTGCCTAGGATCCGCTCTGAAAGCCCTGCTTTCGACCTGCATCACCCTGAGGCTGCCGAGTTGGAATTGGCTCAGGCCGAAGCGGCGCGCGATCAAGTAACCCACAACCCCAAGGCTGGTGAGTGACCGATGCGCAAGGAGTTCTGGACTTTCCTGGGCTGTGGCGTCTTCTTTATGATCGTCGCTCCCGTTTACTGGGCCCTCTCTCATGAGGTGACCGGAACGGTAGCGCTCGTGATGGCGATGCTGCTGTTCCTGATGATCAGCTTCTATCTTTACTTCGTCGCAAAGGCGATTCCGCTGCGGCCAGAAGATCGCCTTGATGGCGAAATCATCGAGGGGGCCGGTGAACTTGGCTTCTTCCCGCCGTTCAGTTGGTGGCCGTTGTTCACTGCCCTTTCGTTCGCGCTGCTCGTCTTGGGCGTGGTGATCGGCTGGTGGTTGTTCATCTTGGCACTGCCGATCGGTGCGATCTGTGTCATCGGCTGGGTATTTGAGTATTACCGAGGAATTCACGCTCACTGAGCGACCCTTCGGGTTAGGACCGGCGTGCGCCACACCGTGGCGCACGCCGGTTTCTTTATTTCCCTTGCCTAGACTCGCATGGTGAAGTTCTCGGATTTTCGACTCGTAGTCGCGTTTTTTGCGGCGCTCGTGCTGGCCTCGTGTACTGCGGGCGACGGCACCGGCAAGAGCCCGCTAACTGCCCTCGCGCAAAAAGATCCTTTGACGATCTCAGTGAGCGTGGCAGACGGCGCCAGCGCCGTACCTGTTGACGAACGAGTTTTCGTCGATGGGTTTGATGGCCAATTGGAATCTGTGAAGTTGGAGACCGCTGGCCAAGAACCCATCCCCGGAACTATCCACGGTGTTCGTTGGACAGCAGACGAACTGCTGGAGCCAGGCGTCAAATACGTTGTAACCGCCAGCGGTACCGGTGACGACGGAAAGATTGTGACGAAGCAAACTTCATTCACCACTCAAGCTTTGCCGCTAGATAAACAGACCTATCCTTCGATTGCGCCGCTGGCGGGGGAGACCGTTGGAGTCGGCATGCCGGTGATCGTGAGCTTCGATGTTGCGGTTAAAGACCGAGCAGCGTTCGAGAAGAACATGACGGTAACGGCCACTCCTGCTACCGAGGGCGGTTGGTATTGGTTGAGCGACCACAAAGCACATTGGCGGCCGAAGGATTTTTGGCAGCCCGGCACCCAAGTTTCAGTTGACCTGGCCCTGAACAGCGTGCCCGCAGGCGACGGTGTCTACGGTCAGCAAGATCAACACCTGAGCTTCAAGATTGGCCGATCGGTGGTTTCGGTAGTCGATATCAAGCGGCACACCATGGCCGTAGCTATCGACGGCACTGCGGCGAAGACCATTCCGGTTTCGACTGGAGATGCCAAGAACAAGACCCGCGAAGGCATCAAGGTCGTCATGGAGAAGTTCGCTTCGGTGAACATGGATGCGGCATCTACCGGGGTGGACTCAACTGACCCCGGCTACTACAACCTCTCGGGCGTGAAGTGGGCTATGCGGGTGACCAACACGGGCGAGTTCATCCATGCCGCTCCCTGGTCTGCCTCCTTCCACGGCCGGGCGAACGTCAGTCACGGTTGTGTCGGGATGAGCACCGAGAACGCCGCGTGGCTTTACCGGCAATCAAAGCGCGGTGACGTAATCAAGTTCGTTGGCAGCGGCCGCAAACTAGAGCCGGGGAACGGCTGGACGGACTGGAACCGGTCGTGGGACGACTGGCTCCAAGGTTCGGCACTGGCCACCGCCTCCACCGCAGCCACCGCATCGGCTGCTGTGTCCTGATCGGCTCAGGTAGACCTAGATGTCCGCCTAGGATTCACGGTCCGTTCATCTAAGACACCTTTTCTACCCAGTTGGGCACTCTAGATTCTCTTCGTTGTCATCAACAGATGAGTCTCGTGGAGGATTTGTGTCAACCGTTGTACCGACCCGCGCCCCTGGCGCGCCCGCGGCAACCCCACGCAGCATCGCCGGGGGACATGCGGGCGCAGATCGGGTGTTTGTGGTCGCTATGCGAGCGACCGCCACCACTGTTCTGCTGATCACCGGCGGGATTGGTCTGTTTCTAGCGTGGCAGGCCGTGCCGACGCTGCGCCGCTACGGTTTCTCCTTCTTCACCGAGACTCAGTGGGAGCCTGATGCCGACGTAGTTGGCATCGGTTCAGTTCTAGTGGGCACATTTTCGGTGGCCCTGGTTGCGCTGGTCGTGGCCTTCCCGCTGGCCCTGGCTACTGCGCTATATATCAACGAGTACGCGCCGGCTCGGTTTAGTGGAATGTTGGTTTCGCTAGTCGATCTGATGGCTGCGGTACCGAGCATCATCTACGGCCTTTGGGGTTTCTTCCTGATGCAGCCGCATGCGAGCGCAGTTGCCCTGTGGCTGCATCAGCACTTGGGGTTTCTGCCGTTCTTTCGCGTCCATGCCGACCCGAACGCTGCGGTTTGGGAACAGAGCAGATATACCGCTTCGGCCTTTATCGCCGGACTTGCCGTCGCGATGATGGTGATTCCAATGGCGTGCGCCGTGATGCGACAAGTATTTAGCCAAGCCCCACTCGGCGAGCGCGAAGCGGCCTACGCCCTTGGCGCGACGAAGTGGGGCGTCATCAAATCGGTCGTCTTGCCGTTCGGTCGCGGCGGAATCATCGGCGGCACGATGCTCGGCCTCGGCCGCGCGCTGGGTGAAACGATCGCGGTGCTGTTGATTATTTCGCCGGCGTTTGTGCTCAAATTCCGCATGTTGGAGATCGGCACAAACACGGTCTCGGCGCTTATCGCTGGACGTTTTGGCGAGGCCAACGGCGGGCAACTCTCGGCACTGTTGACCGCAGGGTTCGTGCTGTTCGTCATCACGCTGATCATCAATACCTTGGCCGCGATCGTCGTCGCTAGGAGTCGCTCTGGCGCTGGGACGGACGCATGAGCACCTCAGTTGTTCGACCTGAACCGGCCATCGCCCAGCCGCCGACGAAAACCCGGGCACTGGCAACTGTCACCGCTGAAGATCGTTTCGTCGAGCTCGGTTCGTGGGTGGGTGGATTTGCCCTCGCCTGGCTCCTGAACACGAAACTATTGCCATGGTCGGGCGGCTTGGCGTTGGCGCTGACCACAATCGTGGCCGGACTGGTAGTACTGGCCGTTGCCACCTCGATTACCGAGCCGCGGCCGGTGGTCGTTGATCGCGTCGTAGCCGCATTGATCCACGTTGGGGCACTAATCGTTGGGCTGGCGTTGCTGTCGACGATCGTTTTCATCTTGGTGCGTGGATTTGCCGCACTGCCTCACGTGGCGCTGCTTACTCAAGACATGTCCGGCGTCGGACCCAGGGACGATTTCAATCGTGGGGGCATTCTGCATGCGATCGTCGGTTCGCTGATTCAAGTTGGCATTGCCATCGTGATCACGGTTCCGCTGGGTATCGGCACAGCCGTATTCATGACCGAAGTCGGCGGAAAATACGCCAGGATCGTGCGCACGGTGGTTGAAGCGATGACTGCTTTGCCCTCAATCGTCGCCGGACTGTTCATCTACACGGTCATGATCGTCACTCTTGGTCTTTCGCGATCCGGTTTGGCGGCTTCGTTGGCGCTGGCGGTGATGATGCTGCCGATTATTGCTCGCGCCTCAGACGTCGTCCTGTCGGTGGTGCCAGGCGGTCTGCGTGAAGCCAGTTTGGCGTTGGGCGCCTCCAGATGGCGAACCGTCTGGCATGTGGTGCTGCCGACCGCGCGGCCCGGCCTTGCGACCGCGCAGATTTTGGGTGTTGCTCGTGGAATCGGCGAAACCTCGCCTGTGCTGCTCACTTCGGGCGCGGCCGGATTCCTCGTACTTAATCCGACCGACGGCGTGATGAACTCACTGCCGCTATTTATCTACACGACCGTGCGAAGCGGCGAGCCGATGTATATCGCTCGTGCGTTTGCGGCCGCGACTGTCTTGTTGTTTATCGTGCTGATCCTGTTCGTGATGACTCGGTATCTAGCTCGCCCACGAAAGGGTTCCAGATGATTTTCAATCTTCGCCGAGGACGAATCTCGCGGCTTGGATTTGCCGCCGCGATCGTCGCACTCCTCACGCTTTCTTTTAGTCGTCCGGCCGAGGCTGCATATGCCCAAATCGAGGGTTCGGGTTCAACCTGGTCTGAGGTGATTGTCCAGCAGTGGATCGCTGACGTGAATGCCAACGGCATGAAGGTCACCTATAACGGCGGTGGTTCGTCTCAAGGGCGCAAAGCGTTCGCGCAGAACGTGACGGACTTTGGCATCACTGAGATCCCGTATCAGGGCAAGGACGAGTACGGAAACGCCGACACCGCGGGCAACCGCGAGTTCGCCTACATGCCGATCATCGCCGGCGGCACCGCGTTCTCCTACCAGATTCGCATTGGCGGAAAGCTGGTCAAGAATCTGAGGCTGTCGGGCGATACGTTGGCGAAAATCTTCACCAACAAGATCACCAACTGGAACGATCCGGCGATCGCCAAAGACAACAACGGCCGCAAATTCCCCTCGCTGAAAATCATCCCGGTCGTTCGCTCAGACGGCTCGGGCACGACGGCACAGTTCACCAGGTGGATGGATGCTCAGCATTCGGCGACTTGGCGCGGCTACTTTGGCAAGTCCGGGCTCACGTCCTACTACCCGCGAAAAGGCAACATGATTGCGGCAGCCGGATCTGACCAGGTAATGAATACGATTGCCGGCGCGGCCGGTAATGGGACGATCGGATACGTCGAGTACTCCTTCCCGGTAAACAAGAAGTTCCCGGTCGTGAAGATGCTCAACAAGGCCGGCTACTTTGTTGAACCGACGCAATACAACGTCGCCGTTGCGTTGACGAAAGCCCGGATCAACCAAGACAAGGGCTCTGATAAGTACCTGACGCAGATTCTTGACGGCGTCTATTCGGCCACTGATCCGAGGACTTACCCGCTGTCCTCGTATTCCTACATGTTGCTGCCTACCGGCTCGGCAGATCGTCGGATGACGACCCAAAAGCGGCAGACGCTTGCTGACTTCATGTTCTATTCGCTTTGCGAAGGGCAATCCAAAGCCGGCGCGTATGGGTACTCGCCGTTGCCGTTGAACCTAGTGAAGGCCGGATTCGACCAACTTAAGTTACTTAAGACCGCGGATTCGCAGGTTCAGATTGACGGCCGTGACGTCAAGAAGTGCAACAATCCGACCTTCGTCTCGGGGGACTTGTCGAAAAACAAACTCGCCCAGATCGCTCCCCAACCCGCCTCCTGCGACAAGGTCGGCGCTGGCCCATGTACCGGCGGAACGGGGGAGGCGCCAACGACAGTTGGTGACGCGAAATCTACGGGTACCTCTGCGGGTTCCACTAGCGGCGCAGGTCCGGACCCGGCCGCGGGCGTCGATGCCGGGACGGTTTCGCCCGATTCGACTGTTGCTGGCGGCGAACTCACCGGAAATGCCCAAGCGATTCCGGTGGAACTCGCCGCAGCCAGACCGGGCGAAACCCGCATCTTTGGCACTGTCGCGGCAGTTGAACTCTTGGCGATCATCCTGATCCCAGGTGCGGTGGCGGCGTTTCTTCGCCGGCGATCAAAGGTCGTGAAGTGATGACTAGAATTGTGCGATTCTTGTTCGCCGGGCTTTTGACCTTGGCGCTAGTTAACGTCGTTCCGCTTTCTGCCGACGCTAGCGAAGACAGTTCAGTGACTCGTACTAAGAAGGTTTCGCGAACCTTCGAAATCGACGGTGAACGGGTGACCGTGAGCGAAAACACCGTGAAGGTGACCGTCGATCACACGAAGAACTTGCGTGGCCGTGAGCGGGTCCAAATCAATTGGTCAGGAGCACGACCCAGTGGCGGGCGGGCATCGAGCCCGTTTGGCGAACGAGCGATGGCTCAGGAATATCCGGTTGTAATTTTGCAATGCCGCGGCGTCGATGATGAGTCGTTGCCGGCCGCTGAGCGGCTGAGCCAGCAGACGTGTTGGACTTCGACTTCACAGCAGCGTTTCCGGTCCAGCAGCGAACGATTGGCAATTTGGCGCCGAGACCCGTACGCGGCGGCGGCCGAACGTACCCAAAAGAGCGGAATTGACCCGTTCCCGACCAGTGGCTGTGACGACGCACCTAGCTTCTCGGCCCGCGCTATTGGATTCATCGCGGCCAGCGGGAAAGTATTCAACTCGTGCAGTTCTGACTCGATGGCCCCTGAGGCTGCCGTAGACGCGGCGCTTCCACCGGCCGAACAGGCCGCATTCACCGGCACGGACGGAACTGGCTCCACAAGTTTCGAAGTCCGAACTGCGACCGAGAACGGTTCACTCGGCTGCAGCGACCAAGTCGCCTGTTCGATCGTTGTCATTCCGATTGAGGGTGTTAGCTGCAGCGAGGGCGACAGTGTCTGCCAGCAGTCAGGCCGTTTCGCACCAGGTTCGAGCAACTTTGCCAGCGAGGGCGTCGATGCAGCGGTCTCCCCGGTGTATTGGTGGACTGAATCGAACTGGCGCAACCGAATCAGTATCCCGGTGTCTTTTGGTACGGCACCGAACGTTTGTGATGTGCTCGATTCGCGTGCGCCGACCGCGTTCTATGGGTCCGAACTCATTAGCCAAGCGGCGCTACAGTGGGCCCCCGCGTACTGCCTGAACAAGAAGCGGTTCAAATTCCAGCACAATCGCATGTCCGATGAAGCGGCATTCACCTTGATGGAGAAGGGTGAGGCGCCAGCGGCCCTAGTTTCTGGGCGTCGCGAACAGGATCTTGCACAACCGGTGGCTTTCGCGCCAACGGCCATAACTAGCTTTGCGGTTACTTACGTCATTGATCGTCCAGAAAATGCTGGCGAGTACGAGGGACTTCGCCTTACGCCTCGACTGCTGGCGAAACTGTTGACCCAGTCGTACACCGGTTCGTCATACGGTGCCCAGCACCCCGGAATGGGCGACAACCCAAGGTCAATCAACCAGGACCCGGAGTTCCGGGCGCTGAATCCGGGGTTGGACACGATTGATCGTGAGGCCGCAGCGTCTTTGCTGAGCCTGTCGGAGTCGTCGGATGTAATTACTTCGCTGACTTCCTATATCGCCAACGACGCTGAAGCGTCAGCATTTATTGCTGGCAAGGCGGACAAGTGGGGGATGGTGGTGAACCCCAGTTACGCGAAGCTGAAGCTCCCGGTAGCTGAGTGGCCACTTCTAGACACTTTCGTTCCCAAATACGAACTCGAATGCCAGCAACAAATAAAGACCCCATACTTCACCCAGTTGGCGGCACCGGTTTCCAGTCTTCGGACTATTGCCGAAGCCGTGCTGGACGGCTGGCCGAATGTTCAGACCAAGTGTGACCGTGCATCGAGCAGCGATCCGTATCGCTTCGGTCGAACTGATCGCCAAGGCGTTGGCGCTCGTTTCCTGATCGGCATAGCGAGCTTGGGTGATGCCGAGCGGCTTGGACTGAAAACCGCTGGCCTTCGTACGAGTTCAAACACCTGGGTTGTGCCGACCGAAAAGTCGATGGCGGCAGCAATCTCGACCTCCAAGCCGTCCGCATCGGTGCCAGGCCTTTTCGAAATGACAGCTAAGGGTTTGGCAAAGTCGCCTGCTGCTTACCCCGGCACGATGATCATTTCGACCGCTGCGCGCACATCCGGCGTTGAGCCGGCGACGGCAGCCAAAGTCGCCCAGTTCATCAAAATCTCTACCTCCGAGGGTCAACGTCGCGGTAGCAGCAACGGCACTTTGCCTGACGGTTTTCTGCCGATTGTGAACAGCGGAGCTACCAAGCCGCTCTACGCGGCTGCTCAAAAAAGCGCAGTTCTGATAGCCGCGCAAAAAGGCGTGCCCGCGCAGAGTGCTCTGCCTGGCTCAGGCGACACAAGTACGCCGTCGATGCAGGTAATCACCCCGGCCGACCCTGATTCACAAATTCAGGCGGGTGCAAAGCCGGGAGTGACGATGGTGGCGACTCAACCTACCGCGGCTAATACCTCGCGCATTGGTCGGTTGACGTTGCCGATGCTCTTGGTGCTTTGTTTCACCACTGCCGCAGCAGCGCCCTTGTTACGACGATTTGCCAGGCTGCGAGCGGCTCACTGATGACGACAATTAGCAATACTCTTGCCGGCGGCAGAGCACGGACCAAGTCGAAAGTGCAAGCGGCTCCGCTGCAAACGGAAGTTGCGGTGCTAACAGACGCGATGGTGGTTGTTTCGATTGTCTGCGGCTGGCTCTTGCTCCAGTTGCTCGTTTTGGGCGGCTTGTCCTATGACCGAGCACAATCGATTGGCTACGACCAGTTCCGCGGCGAACTCGCGGCTGCAACCGCACCGGTAGGCGGTGCAATCGAGGTCGGCGCGCCAGTAGCGATCATGTCGAGCAACCGGCTGGGGGACTCCCAGGTTGTATTCGAAGGAACAGCGCCGACTCAAATGCTCGCTGGCCCGGGGCATCGACGCGACACGGTTTTGCCAGGGCAGCCCGGAACCGCAGTGCTGTTTGGTCGGGCAAGTACTTATGGTGCGCCGTTCGCCAGTCTGGATTCTTTTTTGCCCGGCGACAAAATTACGACGGTTACTGGGCAGGGCAAAGCCACCTTCAAAGTCACTGACGTTCGGCGAGCGGGCGACCCGCAACCGCAGCCACTGGGTCAGGGTGAAGGGCGACTCACCTTGGTGGGTGCCGAAGGCACAGGGACGCTAGCTGGGCTATCGCCGTCGACCGTTCAATACGTCGACGCTGAACTCGTGTCGAAGTCCTTTGAGCCGGGGGCCTCGCGAGTCTCGGCGGTAAGCGTCGCCGAACAGCCGATGGGCCGAGACGTTGGAGTTTTGCCACTTTTGAGCCTGGCCTTGGCTGGACTGGCGGTACTGGTTGCAATTGCCGCGGTGTCGCGACCAAGGCTGGGTACGGCCCGCACTTGGGTGATCCTCGTGGCGCCGGTAATGGCGCTTTCTTGGATGGCGACAGACTTGGGAATGGCACTGCTGCCGAACCTTCTTTAGCGGCACCGAAAGTACCGCACAGGTTCATTTTGCGTTCACTCAATTGCCGCCAGATGACGACCTCGGGCCCGTAGCGTCCGAGTCAGGTCCGGCACAGGAGCCGGCGATTCACTTCAATGGAAGGCATATTCATGACCCGAAATCGCGTGTCAGCCTTGGTGGCCGGCGCAGCAATGGTCGTTGGCACTACGGTGACTCTCGCGTCGCCGGCAACTGCGGCCGCAACCAACCCCTACGATCCAACCTTCGTGCCAAACATCACCGATGATCTGGTTGGCGTCGGTTCCGATACGACCCAGATCGTGACCAGGGACTTGGCGAATGCGTACAACGTTGATCGGACGTCGGGCAGGATTGCTTCCTTCGCCGCCGATGGCTCACCGGCCTCGGTGATCCTTCGTGCTGGCGCGACCGCAGTGACGCGGCCAAATGGTTCGGGTGCGGGTAAAAAGTTGCTCTACGGGGTTTCTGACGACGCGAACGTCACTTTCGCGCGCTCGTCTTCCACCTTGAGCTCGGCCGAGATCGCAGCTGGCCTCAAGCAGGCCGCGTTTGCGGTCGACAGCCTGAAGATGGCGATCAAGTCGACCGGGTCGAACGCGCCGGACGACTTGACGGTTGCCGATCTGGTCAAGATTTACGAAGGAAAGGTCACGAACTGGAGCGAGGTGGGTGGAAAGTCGGGCGTCATCAAGGCGCTGATTCCCCAAGCTGGTTCGGGCACGCGCAGCTTCTTCGAAGGTCAGCTGAAGGCAGCCAACTCCGGCAACCCGGTGGTGCTGGTTGCTACCGAGACCCAAGAGCACAGCGACGTTGATCTTAAGAACGACCCGAACGCGATTGCACCGTTCTCGACGGCTCGCGAGACCGCGAACGTGAAGTTCGTCGGCGGCTGGAAGGCGTCGCGCGCCGTCTACAACGTTGTACGTTCCAAGGACGTCGGCTCCACGGCGATCACCTCGATTTTCGGCGATGCTGGCTTCATTTGCAGCCCTGCGGGCCGTACCGTCATCGAGTCGGCGGGCTTTGAACAACTCGCCTCAACTGAGAAGGGTGGGTCCTGTGGCGAATGGGTCACCGACACCGTCTCAAACCTGAAGACCGCGAAGGACGCGGGTCAGACTGAGGCCGTTGCTACTACGACCGCGCTAACCGCCACCGCACCCGGCGCCCGCAAGGTCGTACTCAAAGCGAACGTGGCTGCAGGTGCCGTTACCGTGCCGGGCAAGGTCAACTTCTTTGAAGGTGAGTCAAAGGTCGGCACCGCGTTCGCCGCTGGCGGCGTTGCGACGCTTAACCTCACCGACGTAGCAGTCGGCGCCCACGAATACACGGCTCAATTCGTTCCGCTGGACGCGAATGCTTTCGCGCCGTCGGCTTCGATCACGCAGTCGCTCGTCGTCAAGCAGCCGACCGCGGTAACGGTAACTGGAGTTACCGCCCCGTACGGCAAGGCAAAGACGGTCACCATCAAGGCGGTCGTTGACGATAGCGCGGCCACCGGGTCAGTACAGGTCAAGATCGGTGCGGCTGCTCCCACCCAAGTGGAGCTAGCAGCTGATGGCACCGCTCAGGTTGTCATTCCTGCGACCGCCAACGCCGGTACCCTCACAGTCTCGGCAACCTTGCCGGCTACGGCTGAAGCCGATGAGGCGACGGGCTCGGTGACGCTATCGATCGCCAAGATCAACTCCGCCACGAGCGCGAAACTGCTCAAGGCGAAGATCAAGGCGAAGCAGCGTGGCGTCGTTACGGTCAAGGTCGCCTCCGGCGCTGCGGTAAATGGCGTTGTGACCGTCAAGTCCGGCAAGAAGGTCGTCGGTGTCGGCACGGTCAAGAACGGTGTCGCTCGGGTCACCTTGGCGAAGCTGAAGAAGGGCAACTACAACCTCGTTGCCAGCTTTGCCGGTAACTCCAACATCACCGGCTCGACGGCCAAGGTCGTCAAGCTCAAGGTCACCAAGTGACCTTTGCACCACCAATTCCCTTCCGGGGCGGACCTGTTCAGGTCCGCCCCGGAAGGGCCATTTTCAGAAGGAAGCACAAATGAGCATCAC
>DAONBX010000035.1:0-24270 GCA_035401705.1 Aeromicrobium sp. | reverse complement strand
CACCCGCCGGGTTTTGGAGATGGCCGACGAGGTCGTGGTGGTCGGTCGAGTTGATCCGATCGGCTTGGCGCGCCTCGTACGCAGTATTCAAGATGGGGGCCCTTGGTCGCGTCCGCCGCGAATTGTGCTGAACGCGTTTCGGGCATCGCTTGGCTGGACCGAGGCAGAGGTTTGCGCAACGATCGCTGAACTGACCGGGATCGCGCCTTGGGCCTTCCTGCCGTTCGACGGACCCAGCCATGACTTAGCGCTTATGCGAGGCCAGCCGCTGCGCCAGGTTGCTCCGGCCTCGGGGTATGCCGCTCGCGTTGAACGCCTCGTCGCCGACTTGGGGTTCGGTCGCCACGTCGCCCGGGCAACCAGTCGGTGACGCGATTTCTAGCCGTGCCAGTTTGCTGGCGGGCAAGGTGGTAGTTTCTGCCTACTTGGCCTCTTGGGTAAATGTGAGTTTTGGGCCAAACTTTTAGAAGAGGTAAGTATGCAGCGACTCAGCCCGCTTGACGCGATGTTCATTCATCGCGACCATCCAGAAACGCCCCGCCAGGTGGCGTCCTTGGCGATTCTCAAACCGGGCGATCGGCCGCTTACCTACGACCGGCTAATCCAAGTAATCAACGATCGAATCGATCTGGTGCCTCGATATCGGCAAGTGCCGAAGCGCATCCCAGGCGGCATCGGGATGCCGGTTTGGGTCGACGACGACCACTTCGATCTATCGCTGCACGTTCGCCGTTCCGCGCTGCCACGGCCAGGCGGTCGCGATGCCCTGCACGAACTGATTGGCCGGCTGGTTGCGCGGCGCCTCGATCACGAACGTCCGCTGTGGGAGTTGTACCTGATTGAGGGACTTGAGAACGGCGAGATCGCCCTGCTGTTTAAGTCGCACCAGGCTCTCGTTGATGGCTCGCACACTGTCGACTTGGCGCAGGTGCTGCTGGAAGAAACCCAGGCAGACCGGCAGATCCCGCACGACGACTGGTCCCCGAAGCCGACACCGGGAGTAGTTGAACTGGTTAGCGACTCGGTCAAGTCCCAACTTCGCCATCCGGCTGAACTGCTTTGGACAAGTGAGTACCAACTGAACCGAGTCGTCTCCCATATTCCGGGCCTGAACGCTGAGAGCCCCTCCCACGGGCCGCTTTCGGTAACTCTGTCGCGGCATCGGCGTTTCACCAGCGTGAGCGCACCGTTGGCTGATTTCCGCCGCGTCCGCGACGAGCACGGCGGAACCGTTAACGACGTCATCTTGGCGGCGATCGCCGGTGGCCTGCGCGGGTGGATGCTTACCCGGGCCGAACCGGTGACCGCCAAAACCAGTTTCAGAGCCATGGTGCCGATGTCGGTGACTCGAGACCAGGGTGCCGGTGGTGGGCTGCCGACCTCGCTCGGCCCGCTCGTCCAAGGGCTGATGCTGACACTGCCGGTGGGGGAGGCGAACGCAGTCGTGCGACTTCACCAGGTTTCGTATTCGCTGCGCGGCCACCGCGAAACCGGATCGGCGGTAGCGGCAAACAAGCTCGCGACGTTGCCTGGTTTTGCCACGTCCACGTTCCATGCCGTTGGCGCCAGAGTCGCGGAGGCCGAGGCGAACCGTGGTTATCACCTAACGATCACCAACGTGCCAGGACCGCAAGAACCGGTCTATATGGCCGGACAGCAGTTACTTGAGACCTATCCAGCGTTGCCGCTGTCAGGCGGCCGGGCAATCGCGATTGGAGTCACTTCCTACAACGGACAGGTGTATTTCGGGATAGTCGCCGATCGTGAGGCGGTTCCGGACGCCGACGTTTTGGCTCAGTGCATCGTCGAGTCCCTTGAGGAACTGATCGACACGGTGGGCGCGAAGCGGGCTCGAGCGCCGCGCGGGCGAAAGCGTCCCTGATGGTCAGCCAGCGGGTTTATGGCCCGGCTGACTTGTCGGCGCTGAGGTCGTTGTTGGCCGGTCACGCGGTGGAACTCGCGGTGGTGGTCCCGACGTCCGAGGACGAACAGGACGAATACGATGCGTTGGTTGAGGCGGCAGAGCTTGGGCCGGTTGTGGTCACGGCCGAAGTCGCGGCGATCGACGTGTCGATTAGGCCCGAGGACGTTCAGTCATTCCACCTAGATGCCGACGATAGTGGCGACCTTGCGTGGTACGCCCCCCAGGAACTCGATCAGGTGATCGCGATCCTGGAGGGAACCAAGTCGGCAGATTAGATCTTCGTCTTGCCGAATTCGACTTCGTCACGCAGCGAAGCCGAAATGGCCTTGGCGACTTCCGGTTCGATCTTGCGCCCGATAAACGGGAGCGAGACCTTGACGTTTCCGTCTACTGCCATGACCGCGCCTTCGCCTTCAGCGCGGATAACTGAGGTGCCCTTCATGCCGGCGGGCTGACCGTGAATATCAACCGAAACTTCAGCCGTGTGGGTGCCCGAAGCGTCTGCCGCGCCCCATTTTTCAATCTGGGTGATTGTGACGTTCTCGCCGGTGAGTTTGCGGATGAACTCGGGCATGTCCGAGGGCATGGTCCGCACGATCTTTACCGTGGTGGTGCTGCCTTCTTCGGTAACCGTAACGGTGTACTCAGTGGCCCCTTGGCGCGCGCAGGACTCCTCGCGGAACTCCTGGCTGGTGACCAGGCCAAAGACTTGCTCGGTCGTTGCGGGGTAGTTGAAGCTTTCGGTGAGTTTCACGAGTTCTCCTTCGTTCAGGTTGTGGCCGGTCCGGCCACGGAGGGTTGGCCCAGTTGGCCGTTTCCCACTCGGTGATCATGATGCAACTTTGAGTTGACATGCAACCACACCGTGACTCGGCAACGGTTAGGAGGATTTGAAAATCCACCAGCGCATGGCTGCGAACCTAACGGCGGTAACGAAAAGGTTCGCCAAGGTGAGCACAACCATTTCAGTAAGTGGGCTCGCATTCGGTTGGCTTGAGTGCAGCAAAAACAGTGAAGCGCTGGTAATCGATAGCCCGGCGGCGAACACGAGAAGTCCCTGAAGGTGATGTCTGCCTCGGCTCGTAGGGTCAGTGATTCCGAAAGTGAATCGTCGATTTGCGGCCGTGTTTGCGAGAGCAGTCAAGACCAGCGAAACAAAGTTCGCCCACTGTGCTCCGAGCAGCGGCTGAAAAAGTACAAAAAGTAGTGCGTAAGCGATGGTTGAGCAAACACCCACGATCGCGAAAATCACTACCTGCACTGGCAGTCCGCCGCCCGAGTCCGCAGGCAGGTCTGGACTGTTCTCGGTTGCGTGGCCAGCCCACCTTGCCTGCTTTCGGACTGAATCAAGCGAGATCCGTCCCGAGGCCAAGCCGGCGCCAACTCGCCACATCCCAGAAAGATCGTCTCGGACCGTTTTTGCCACGTCGACCGTGCTTTGGGGGTCGTCGACCCAGTCGACGGGCACTTCGTGGATGCGCAGGCCGGCGTGTTCTGCCAAGACGAGCATTTCGGTGTCGAAGAACCACGAGTCGTCTTCGATAAGTGGGATCAGGTCTCGAGCCACCTCGGCCCGAATTGCTTTGAAGCCGCATTGGGCGTCACTGAACCGTGCCCTTAGCGTTCGTTGCAGCAAGAAGTTGTAGGTGCGTGAAATGAGTTCGCGTTTGGTGCCGCGGACCGTTCGCGAATCGGGGCTCAGCCGAGTTCCGATCGCGATGTCGCTGTGACCTGACAACAGGGGTGCAACCAACGGCAACAGCGCCGAAAGGTCAGTCGATAGATCAACATCCATATAGACGAGGACGGATGCCTGAGAGGTCGACCAAGCATGTTTTAGAGCCAGTCCGCGGCCAGCTTGCGGCAAGTGCTCGTAGCGCACTTTCGTGAACCGCTCAGCAAGCAGTCGGCCCAACATGGCAGTGTCATCCGTGCTCGCGTTGTCGGCGATCGTCACTTGACTTCGATATGGAAGCTCGGCCAAGTGAGCAAGTACGGTTTCGACCGTCTGAACGATGGTTTTTTCTTCGTTCTTGACTGGGATCACCACATCGATGTCAAGGACACGTGTTGAGCTGGCCGGTCGTTGGAGTTGATTCTCAAGGTAGGTCATTTCTGCACCTGTTCCGTCAGGTCGTAGAGCGTCACGCCGTCCACGGTCTTGGACTCGAAGTTCGCGCTAACCCATTCGGCGATCTCGGTGCTGGTGGAGCCTGACGGGCTTGGCCCTCCTCGGCCGCTGGAGCCGATGAACCAGTGGATCTGCTCGTCGTTGACTAATTCTTGGAACTGGGCGAGCGTGGGACTTGGGTCAGAGCCGTTGAAGCCGCCGATTGCCATCACCGGTTTTTCGGTTGAAAGCTGGAAGCCTGCGGCCGTGTTCGACCCGATTGCGGCCGCCACCCAAGTGAAAGACTCGGCGTCAGTCAACAGGAGTTCGTCGATTTGGCTAGACGACTGCGAACCGGACAGCAGCCCACCCGCCCCAGCACCTGTGCCGTTATCCGTGCCCGTGCCCGTGCCGTTACCCGCGCGGCCGGGAGGCGCTCCCATGGTCCGGCCACCGCCAGGGCCTGAGCCTGAACTGGGGCCAGCGGTTGGGATCGACCCGGTGTGTGGGGTCGATGCTGTTGCGAGCGCGAAGGCAGCGGGGCCGGCGAGCACGGTGATGGCCGCGGCAATTGCGACGGCGATCTGGGCGCGCTTTGAAAGCACTGCGGAAAGCGAAATGAAGGTTGCGCTGACGATGCCGACGATCAGGATCAGCCAGGAAAGCCAAGGCAGGAATCCGGCCGAGCGGTTGAGCAGGATGAAAGCTGTGGCCGAAGTGATGCTGACAGTGAAGCCGGCCACTAGGTGCACGATTTGACGATCCCAGTTCTCGTACATGAGCCAGCCGCCAACGCCGATGACTGCCGCAATCGCTGGGGCCAGGGCGACGGTGTAGTAGGCGTGAAAAATGCCGCCCATGAAACTGAAGGTGGCTGCGGTAACGAGTAGCCAGCCTCCCCAGATTACGAGGGCCGCACGTGCTCGGTCGGTTCGGCCGCGACCTCGACAGAGCCAAAAGCCAACGACCAGCAGAGTCATCGCCGCCGGGGCGAACCAGGCGATCTGACCGCCGATCTCAGCATTGAAAAGTCGGCCAAGGCCCGGCGTTCCCCAGCCGCCACCGCCACCCACGGACCCGGTTTCGTTTCCGCTGAGTCGACCAAAACCGTTGTAGCCCAAGGTCAGCTCGAGGATCGAGTTGTTTTGCGAGCCGCCAATGTATGGACGTGATTCCGTTGGCCACAACTCCACTAGGGCCACCCACCAGCCGGCCGCAAGGATCATCGACCCAAACGCAATCAGCAGATGTACGAGCCGCTTAGGCCATTGAACCTTGGCGCAAATCAGGTATCCGGTCATGAGCGCCGGAAGTACGAGGAAGGCTTGCATCATTTTGGTCAGGAACGCTAGGCCAACTAGCGCACCGCCGAAGGCCAACCAGGCAACGGCTCGGCGGGGATTCTCGATGGCCCGCAATGTTGCGTACACGGAGCCGATCAAGAACAGCACCAAAAGTGCGTCAGGGTTGTTGAACCTGAACATAAGAACGGCCACGGGTGTGAGGGCAAGGACCAGACCGGCGGACAGGCCCGCCCACGCGTTCGCAGTCGTTCGTTTGACGGTCGCATACAGCAGCGCGACCGAACCGACCCCGATGAGCGCCTGGGGAATCAGCATGCTCCACGAGGAAAGTCCGAAAAGGCGAATGCTGATCGCCATCGGCCAGATTGATAGCGGCGTCTTGTCGACGGTGATCGAGTTCGCCGCGTCCGAGGAGCCAAAGAAGAAAGCTTTCCAGGACTCCGAACCGGCTTGGGCTGCGGCCGCGTAGAACGAATTGGCCCAGCCTGACTGGCCAAGGCCCCACAGGTACAAAACTGCAGTGCCGACAAGCAGCGCTGCTAATGCGAGACGTTCAACGGTGGGCTTGGTGATTTTAGGCGCCGGAGCTTCTGGTTCTTTTCGATGCGACTCGGCAGTTGGTTCAAGTAGCGCTGTCATGAACCAAATCTCGCTGGCGCAGTTGTGGTGACTCTTCGATGTCGCTGTGGGTTTGCTGTGAGCTTCGCTCGGCTTCGCAGTCAGCTGCTGAAGATCAACGTGAACGCCGTGTCGCCAGGGCTGCTTTGGACCTCGACTGTTCCGTCGTGCGCCAACATGATCGCCTTGACTAAGGCCGTGCCGAGGCCAGCGCCGCCGGACGACCTAGTTCGTGAGGAATCGCCTCGAGTGAACCTCTCCCAAAGGACCGGCATAAGGTCCGACGGAATCCCCGGCCCATCGTCATGGATTTCGATCCGAGTTGGGTTGGCCAGTACCCGCGCGGTTACCGTCGTGCCGGCCGGGGTGTGCCGGCGGGCATTATTGAGCAGGTTGGTCACTGCTTGGTGAAGCCGCAGTTCGTCCCCGATCGTGGTTACTGGTTCGGACGGAACTTCAAGTCGCCAACGGTGTGACGGGCCAACGACTTTCGCGTCGGCGACGGCCTCCACCACCAGTTGAGTTAGATCGACTTCCTGGTGTCCCAACGGCCGACCAGAATCAAGACGCGCCAAAAGGAGCATGTCTTCAACCAGGGTTGAGATTCGGCCAACTTCGGATTCGACTTTTGCCAGCGCGTCAGTCGGGTCAAGTCCGGTGCGACGACTCAGTTCGGCGTAGCCCTTGATCGTCGTTAACGGGGTTCGCAGCTCGTGGGAGGCGTCGGCGAGGAATTGACGAACATTCTGTTCACTCTCATGACGGTCTCTCAAGGCAGCTTCGATGTGCTCGAGAAGTTGATTCAACGCCAACCCGACTTGCCCGACTTCGTTGCTCGGGTCAGTTAGTTCTGGTCGTACCCGAGGTGTGACTAGGACTTCGCCGGTTGACAGGGGAGTGGCGGTGACGTCGTGTGCGGTGGCGGCAACCTCGGTCAGTGGTTGAAGTTGGTGCGTGACGATTCGGCGCACAACCAACATCGCGACCGCGACCGCAAGCATGGCGAGCAGAACTTCTACTCGGATCAGACTCGTGATCGTGTCGTCGACTGAATCAGTTGGCAGGCCGAAGACCACGCGCGCGCCTTGGGGGTTGACTGCGGCGGCTACCCGGAAGGTGCCAACGTCGGTCAGTTTCAAGGTCTGCGGGTCCTCGCCGGCCTGAATTGAATCCAGTTTCGCAAGTGCGTCTGACTGGAGGCGACTTAGTTGCCCCGAATTTGTTATTTGGGCGCCGTCGCTGCAATCGTCTCCAAAAACGGCGGTGACGCTGCCGGCATTTTGTCCTGGCGGGAGCGCGTCGATGTTCGCGCACGAGCTGAAATTTCCGCCGCCAGGTCCGAACCCGTCGAATCGCTGGGAGCGTTCGACGGCCTGATGCAAATCTTCGTCGAGTTGCTGCATGAGGGAGGCGCGAAGCAGGAGCGTCGTGGTGATTCCAACAAGCGCAATCACCACGACGACCAGGGCAACGGTTGACCCGATTAGTCGCCCCGAAAGGGTCTTGGGCTTCACGCCTGGTCCTGCGATGCTGCGGCTTTGATTACATAGCCAGCGCCGCGTTTCGTGTGGATCATCGCGGGTCGGTCGGAATCGATCTTCTTGCGCAAGTAGGAGATATACAACTCGACGATGTTTTCGTTTCCGCCGAAGTCGTAGTCCCAAACCCGATCGAGGATTTGAGATTTAGAAAGCACACGCTTTTCGTTTCGCATCAAGAAGCGAAGCAACTCGAACTCGGTCGCGGTCAGTTCGATCAATTCGCCACCGCGAGTGACGTCTCGGCTGTCCTCATCTAGTTCGAGGTCGCCGACGGTAAGAGTCGAGGCGCTCGCCGCCTTCAGCCCGACGGTACGTCGAAGGAGTCCACGTAGTCGGGCCACTACTTCTTCGAGGCTAAACGGTTTGGTCACGTAGTCGTCGCCGCCGGCGGTCAGCCCGGCTACTCGATCCTCGACACTGTCGCGAGCGGTAAGGAAAATCACCGGCACTTCGGGAGCAAAGTCGCGCACTTTTGCTAGGACCTCGAGTCCGTTGTAGTCCGGCAGCATCCAATCGAGAATCATCGCGTCGGGGGAAAACTCCTTTGCGGCGGCGACAGCCTTTCGGCCGGTTCCAGCGGTTTGAACCTCGAATCCCTCATATCTAAGTGTCATTTGGAGTAGTTCGGCGATATTTGGCTCATCATCGACGACTAGGACACGAAGGGCAGTGCCATCTACACGGGTCATTGCTGGGTCCAGGCTCATAGACCTAGCATGACCTTCTTTTGCCAAAGCTTTCTGAGTAAACGCTGTGTAAGGCCTGTGAACCGATTCCAAGGTTCTACCTTCCTGTTACACAGGTGGGACACAGCCTCGGCTGCGAAGTTCTGTCGCATGAACAAAACGACACTTTCGCCGCGACTCCTAGTTGTGGCCGCGTTGGCCGCCTCGGCACTCGGGGTTGGCTCCGCTGCTGCGTTGGCGGCCATTGGAAACTCAAATGATTCGTCGAGTCGATCTGGCGGATATGGCCAAGGTCCAGGCCGACAGGGTCAGCCGCCGTCGATGCAGGGTCAGCAGGGTCAGCAGGGTCAGCAGGGTCAGCAGGGTCAGCAGGGTCAGCAGGGCCAGCCGCCAGCTATGCCCGGCCAACAGGGCCAGTCGCCTGGAGATGGAACTGCGCAAGGGGGTCAGTCCTCGCAACCTGGTGGGCAACCTAGCGCTCAAGACGGAGCTGGAAGTGCCACCTGAAGGCGAGGAAAGTTACACGGGTGTCATTAGCATGAGCAAACCTTAATCTTCGACTTTAGGTTCACATCGGCGTGTCGTTCCTCTAGGCTGTCGGACATGCGTCGTTTGGGAC
Organism: Aeromicrobium sp.; assembly: GCA_035401705.1. Taxonomy (GTDB): domain Bacteria; phylum Actinomycetota; class Actinomycetes; order Propionibacteriales; family Nocardioidaceae; genus Aeromicrobium. The sequence goes on along the minus strand of DAONBX010000035.1, from coordinate 15,468 downwards.
TGATGGGACTACTGAGCTTTCTCGTGCTGGCCGCTTTGGTCCCCATCTCCACCTCTGCGAGTGCATTTACCCTAATCTGCACGGCGAAAACCAAGACCGAAGTGGCCGCCTGCGACACCTCCGGTTACGCCAAAGTGATGGACAACATGCATTGGCGGATGTACGCGGGGCACAACTGCACCAACTACGCCGCCTACCGAATGAAGGCCGCCGGAGTCCCCGAACCGAAAATCCTGATGGGCAACGCGCGCGACTGGGCAGCCAATGCCACGAAACTCGGGTACGTCGTTGACCAACGTCCGGCGAAGGGGTCGATTGCCCAGTGGTCCAAGGCCGCCAGTCACGTCGCCTACGTAGAAGAAGTCGGCGATGGCTACATGGTTTTGTCCGAAGACAGTTACACCTCAAAGACCTACCGTCGATACAAAGTGCTCTCGACGGACAAGTGGTATCCAGAGAGCTTCATCCATTTCAAGGATCTAGGCGAATCGGTTGACCCGCCCACGCCGCTGGCACAGTCCGCGGTCTCCATTGGCGTACCCAAATCTGTCAGCAGTGCAATGAACGCCACCGTGACCGCAAAGGTCACCACGACTTCGGCCGCCATTCCCGTTGGCACCTTGCGGATACGCCGAGGTGGGGTCACGGTCGCGCGAGTTGCCCTAACCGAGGCCTCAAATGGGTCCGCAACCGTCTCCATTCCCAAGATGAAGCGTGGGACGCAATGGATTTCGGCGGTATTTGACGGTGGCAGCGCCGTCCTGCCCGCAACAAGCAAATCGGCGAAGTTAAAGGTCACCAAGCCGCCCAAAAAAGTCTCGTCGATCACAACGATTGCCGTACCGTCCGGCGACGTTGACTCTGAGTCGCGACCGCGAATTTCCCTATCGGTTGCTTCTCAAGATGGCAGAGTCTCGACAAACGCAATTTCGGTCTATGTGAACGGAAAACGGGTAGCGGCACCAGTCTTGAAGAAGGCACATCGCGGAAAAGTGACCGTAGTTTTGCCCGCACTAACGCCAGGGGCCAATCGGATTAGCGCGACCTATTGGGGATCCAAGTCGGTCAAGAGGTCATACGCGGCCGTGCAAACCATCGCCGCAGTTGAGCCGACTTTGACGACCGCTTCCTTGGTGGCCCCAACTGTTCGCGCCGGGCAGGCCGCAGTGGTGAAGGTCAACGTTGCGACAAAGCGGGGGGTGGCGCCAGTAGCGGGAGAAATCAAGGCCACGATCAACGGTGTCGTAGTTGCTTCGCAGCCCGCGGCCAACGCCACGAACGGAACGCTGGCGCTCAATATCGCGGGAATCTCACCAGGCAGTCATCAGGTGTCGGTGAGTTTTGTCGGCGCGCGTTATCAATTGTCGTCGACGGCGCCAAGCCAAAAATTGGTAGTCACTGGTGCGACCACCACCGCGATCGCCGGGGCCGCAACGGTCGCCAAAGGTGCGAAAGCGAGCCTGACCATTCAGGTCCTAGGGCCACAAGGCGTTGGCGTGGCCACGGGCGATGTTCAGATCTTTGATGGGGCCAAACCGATCACGACTGTGAACCTGGCCAAGGCGGTCGGCGGGAAGATCGTAGTCTCGCTGCCAGTCCTTGCAAGCGGGGCCCACCAGCTTTCCGCGTTGTTCGTCGGCACCGAGCTTCTAGAGCCATCCACGAGCAAAACCCACCTGCTGACGGTGAGCAAATAGCCGCTTAGAGATGCGGAAATTCGGCAGGCAGCGGCTTGCCGCGTAGGCTTGCCCCATGCCCGTTGACTCTCTTTATCCCCGGCTTGAACCGTTGCTGTCGGGGGTTTCTAAACCGATCCAGTACATCGGCGGCGAACTGAACTCCTCGGTCAAAGACTGGGACAGCGCCGACGTGCGTTGGGCCCTGATGTACCCGGACGCCTACGAAGTTGGGCTGCCGAACCAAGGCGTCCAGATCCTCTACGAAGTGCTCAACGAGCGCGACGGGTTCCTCGCCGAGCGCACTTACGCGGTGATGGCCGATATGGAAGCGGTCATGCGCGAGCACGGCATCGCCCAGTTCACCGTCGACGGCCATCGGCCGGTGCGTTCCTTTGACCTGTTCGGGCTGAGCTTTTCGACCGAACTGGGTTACACCAACATGCTCACGGCGCTAGACCTTGCCGGGATTGCGCTGCATGCCAAAGACCGCACCGAAGACGATCCGATTGTCGTCGCTGGCGGGCACAGTGCTTTCAATCCCGAACCAATTGCCGACTTTGTCGACGCGGCTGTCGCCGGCGACGGCGAAGAGGTCGTGTTGGCAATCAGCGAAGTCGTGCGTGAATGGAAGGCCGAAGGCAAACCCGGTGGCCGCGATGAGGTGCTGGCTCGGTTGGCCGCCTCCGGTGGGGTCTACGTGCCGAAGTTCTACGACGTCACCTACCTAGCGAACGGCCAAATCGAAGCGATCACGCCTAATCGCCCCGGAGTTCCCGAGACAGTCGCCAAACACACCCTGATGGACCTGGACAAGTGGCCATACCCGAAAAAGCCACTCGTGCCGCTGGCTGAAACCGTCCACGAACGGTTCAGCGTCGAAATTTTCCGAGGGTGCACGCGTGGCTGCCGGTTCTGCCAAGCCGGCATGATCACCCGGCCCGTGCGCGAACGGTCAATCGACACCATCGGGATGATGGTCGACAACGGACTGCGGGCCTCGGGCTTTAGCGAAGTTGGGCTACTCAGCCTCTCCAGCGCCGACCACTCAGAGATCGGTGAAGTCGCCAAACAACTCGGCGACCGTTACGAAGGCACGAACACTTCACTGTCGCTGCCGTCGACTCGAGTGGACGCCTTCAACATCACCTTGGCAAACGAGTTCAGCCGAAACGGCCGCCGCTCGGGGCTCACGTTCGCGCCCGAGGGAGGCAGCGATCGGATGCGCAAGGTGATCAACAAGATGGTCAGCGAAGACGATCTGATCCGTACCGTCGCCACCGCGTTCTCGCACGGCTGGCGCCAAGTGAAGCTTTATTTCATGTGCGGTCTGCCCACCGAAACTGATGAGGACGTGCTGCAGATCGGTGAGTTGGCTAAACGAGTAATTGACACGGGCCGCGAAGTGTCTGGCCAGCGCGATATCCGCTGCACGGTGTCAATCGGCGGCTTTGTGCCCAAGGCGCACACCCCCTTCCAGTGGGCTGCCCAACTTGACCACGAAACGACTGACTCGCGGCTGCGCAAGCTTCGCGAATCGGTCCAGGCCGATAAACGCTACGGCCGAGCAATCGGGTTCAGGTATCACGACGGCAAGCCCGGAATCGTCGAAGGCTTGCTGTCGCGTGGTGACCGCCGAGTCGGTTCGGTCATCGAAGCGGTTTGGCGAGACGGCGGCCGCTTCGACGGCTGGAGTGAGCATTTCAGCTACGACCGTTGGGCCACCAAGGCCGCCGAAGTGCTCGAACCGATGGGCGTTGACCTGGACTGGTTCACCACACGTGAGCGGTTCGAAGACGAGGTGCTGCCGTGGGACCACCTAGATTCTGGCCTAGACCGTGAATGGCTGTGGCAAGACTGGCAGGAAGCGATCGACCCGGACGGCGCGATCGAAGTCGAGGACTGCCGCTGGACGCCGTGCTTTGACTGCGGCGTCTGCCCCCAAATGGACCTCGATATCCAGATTGGCCCGACCGGTCGTGAACTTATCCCGCTGTCGGTGGTGTGATCGTGACATCGGGTCGAGAACGTAGGCTGAGGTCGTGACGAACGACGGCAGCACCACGCTTGAAGGCACGCCGAACCCGGAGGCGCCAAATCCCCAGTTGCCGATCGTGCAGAAGCTGCGGATTCGCTATGCCAAGCGCGGCCGGATGCGGTTCACCAGCCATCGCGACTTCGGACGCGCATTCGAGCGAGCAATCAGGCGTTCAGGCCTGCCGATCGGTTTTTCCTCCGGTTACACCCCGCACCCGAAGATCTCCTACGCGGGAGCCTCGCCTACTGGCGCAGCCAGCGAAGCCGAGTTTCTGGAGATCGGCTTGACTCGGGCCTTGGACCCAGTTGAAGTTCAGCAGGCACTAAACGATGCACTTCCTGAAGGCTTGGACGTTATCGACGTGGTGGTTTCGCCCGGCGGACCGTTGGCGGACCTGCTCCAAGCCAGCAACTGGAGAATTCAACTGCCAGACGTTCAAGTTGAGGACGCGAAGTCGGCAGTGTCTAAGTTCCTTGACCTTGAAGAAGTCATCGTTGAGCGGATGATGAAGCGAGGTCTTCGCAGCATCAATACGCGAGCTGCAGTTATCCGACTCGCTGTCGAAGAAGAGACCGATGAAGACGGGTATGCGATACTGGACTTGGTTGTACGCCACGACACCCCGTCGGTACGACCGGACGACGTGATTACCGGACTGCGAAACTTGTGCGGCCTGCCGATCGAGAAGGCGCCATTGGCGACTCGCTCGAACCAAGGGCCGCTGGATGAACAGACCGGATCGGTCGGCGATCCTCTCGCCTCCGACCGCGACGCGCCCTGACAGGTGCTGACCGCGGCGGGACAGGAGTTTCGCCGCGTGACAGGCCGAGTCGGCGTCCTGAAGACAGACTTGAGGTCCTGCGGGACCGTTGACCAGTCCGATGGTCGGTTCGCCGTCATCGGGCACGAGGAGAGCACATGCTCGACCAGAACGACGCTACGACCGAGCCGACCGAAGAAACGCCAGAAACCCCTGAAGCGGCTACGCCGGCTACAGGCATCGAAGCGACTGCCGATACTGAGGTCGAACCCACGACGAAGTCCACTACGGTCGTGCGTACTCGGCGGCGAGCAGCGGGTCGACCGGCCGGGCCGCCGACTGCGACGGCTCTGTTCTCAGCTCCGGTTGTTGAACCGACCGAAGCTGAAGATCAAGAGGAAACCGTCACCGCAGTTGAGGCCGTGGTGAAGTTGCCGCCGGTTGGCGCGATGTTCCAGGCGCCTCCAGCAGAGTTGGCGCCTGCCTTGCCCAAGCCGGTGAAGGTTGCGCCCGAACCCGAAGTGGCGGTCGAAGGTCAAGACGATGAGGCCGCCGCTGACGAGGCCGCTTCGGACGAGGAAGGTGGCGAAGCAGGGGAGCCGCGTCGTCGCCGTCGCCGTGGCGGACGGCGTCGTCGTAAAGGCGACCAAGACCAAGGCGAAGATGGTGAGCAGGCCGAGGATTCTGCAGACGAAAACGACGCAGAGTCCGAAGACGAAGACGGCGAACAGGCCGCCGGCGGTTCCACCCGTCGTCGGCGCCGTCGTGCTCGCGCGGGTGAAGGCGCCGAAGGTTCGCCAGACGACCCGGACAACACTGTTATCAAGGTCCGCGAAGGTCGCACCGCCGAAGACGAGATCACCGGTGTTTCGGGTTCGACTCGCCTTGAAGCTAAGAAGCAGCGTCGCCGTGAAGGTCGCGAGGCCGGCCGTCGTCGTGCGCCGATCGTCAGCGAAGCCGAATTCTTGGCGCGTCGCGAATCGGTCGAACGCGAAATGGTCGTGCGTCAGCGCTCCGACAGCGACGGCGACTACACCCAGATCGCAGTCCTCGAAGACGGCGTCTTGGTTGAGCACTACGTGGCCCGCGAATCGCAAACCTCGCTGATCGGCAACGTCTATTTGGGCAAGGTCCAGAACGTGTTGCCGAGCATGGAAGCGGCATTCGTTGATATTGGCGCTGGTCGCAACGCCGTGATCTACGCCGGTGAAGTCGACTGGTCCAACTACCAGAACGGCAAGCAGCGAAAGATCGAAGAGGCGCTCACCCCGGGCCAGTCGATTCTGGTTCAGGTTTCGAAGGACCCGATCGGCCAGAAGGGCGCACGGCTCACCAGTCAGATCAGCCTGCCGGGTCGCTTTTTGGTTTACGTACCAAGCGGCGGCAGCAACGGCATCAGTCGTAAGTTGCCCGAGAACGAGCGGGCGCGGCTGAAGGGCCTACTCAAGGATGCGTTGCCAGAGAGCGCGGGCGTGATCGTTCGTACCGCAGCCGAGGGTGCCACCGAAGATCAACTGCAGCGCGACATCACCGCGCTGACCGCGCGTTGGGAAGACATCGAAAGCAAAGTCACCGGTGGCAAGGCTCCGCAACTGCTGTACGCCGAGCCAGACGTGATGATCAAGGTCATTCGCGACCTGTTCAACGAAGATTTCGCTTCGTTGACGGTTCAAGGCGACGAAGTTTGGGACATGGTCTCGGGCTACATCGCTCACGTGGCACCAGATCTTGCTGAGCGGGTCAAGCGTTGGGAAGGCGAGGGCGATATCTTCGCCGCACGCCGACTCGACGAGCAGATTCACAAGGCGCTGGACCGCAAGGTTCACCTGCCATCTGGTGGCTCGCTGGTGATAGACCGCACCGAGGCGATGGTTGTCGTGGACGTCAACACTGGTCGGTTTACCGGCAACGGTGGCAACCTCGAAGAGACGGTCACGAAGAACAACCTTGAGGCGGCTGAAGAGATCGTTCGTCAACTTCGGTTGCGCGACCTCGGCGGAATCATCGTCATCGACTTCATCGACATGGTTCTGGAGAGCAACCGAGATTTGGTCTTGCGGCGACTCGTCGAGTGCCTCGGCCGTGACCGCACCCGCCACCAGGTGGCTGAAGTGACGTCGTTGGGCCTGGTCCAGATGACCCGCAAGCGGATCGGCACTGGCCTGCTGGAGTCGTTCAGCCACGAGTGTGACGCTTGCAGTGGCCGCGGCGTGGTGATCCAAGATGCGCCGGTTGAGCCGAAGAAGGATGAAGGCCCACGTCGGGGACGTCGCGGCGGTCGAGCAGGCAAGGGCGGCAACGCCGAACAGAAGTCTGGCGCAAACAGCAACCAAGGACGCCAGCGACAGAATCAGGCCGAGGACGTCAAGACGGACGAGGTCAAGGTCGAGGCGCCAGCGCCCGCACCGGTCGCGGCCGAACTGCCGTTTGGTGAAGCTCAAGCGACACCGGACGTTGCCGAGGCCGACGCCGTTGAAGTTGCCCAATCGCAGCCAGAATCACCGGCCGAGTCAGTCTCCGAGGCGGCACCCGTGGCCGACTCGGCGGCCGAACCGGCACCCGTTTTGACCGACGAAGGTGCTGCCGAGTAGTATTGACCCTCGGTGCGCCTTCGCTGCGCGCCCCTGAATCTCTTTGACTCAACAGAGTCTGACGCAATGCAGTTCGAAGTGAGGAATCTCGTGGTTTACGCAATCGTGCGCAATGGTGGCGGCCAGGCCAAGGTGGCCGTTGGCGACGTCATCACCATCGACCAACTCCAGGCGGCCGAGGGCGAAACCGTCCAGCTCCCCGCCGTGATGCTTGTTGATGGCGAAGCGGTCACCGCTGGCGCTGACGCAGCCAAGGTCAAGGTCGAGGCTGAGGTCGTCGGCGCTTCCAAGGGCCCCAAGATCATCATTCAGAAGTACAAGAACAAGACCGGCTACAAGAAGCGCCAGGGTCACCGTCAGAAGTACACCCAGGTCAAGATCACCGGAATCTCGAAGTAAGGGACACCAGACATGGCACATAAAAAGGGCGCAGCCTCTACTAAGAACGGTCGCGATTCCAATTCCCAGCGCCTCGGCGTGAAGCGTTTTGGTGGCCAAGAAGTCAACGCCGGCGAGATCATCGTCCGCCAGCGTGGCACGCACTTCCACCCCGGAACCAACGTTGGCCGTGGCGGCGACGACACGCTGTTCGCGCTCGCTGCTGGTGCAGTTGAGTTCGGCTCCAAGCGTGGTCGTCGTGTCGTGAACATCGTTCCGGCTGGTCAGTGACGCGTAAAACTTCCTGACAAGGGCGGTCCGCAATATGCGGACTGCCCTTTGTCTTTTCTATCAGGGCTTTTGAACAAGGAGCAGCAATGGCGATCCCCAGCTTTGTCGATCAAGTGACTTTGCACGTCACCGGCGGCAACGGCGGGCACGGAGTCGCCTCGGTGCACCGCGAAAAGTTCAAACCACTCGGTGGCCCCGACGGTGGCAACGGCGGGCACGGCGGAGACGTCATTTTGCGCGTTGCCGCCGACGTGACCACGCTGATCGACTTTCACCACGAGCCACACCGCAAAGCGACCAATGGTGCGCCTGGCGCCGGTTCCAATAGGAACGGCGCGAACGGCGAAGACCTAGTACTGCGAGTGCCTGACGGAACTGTCGTCCGCGGCGAAGACGGCGAAGTCTTGGCCGACCTGGTCGGCCCGGGACTCGAACTTGTTATCGCCGCTGGCGGACGCGGCGGTCTAGGCAACGCAGCGCTGGCGTCGAGCAAGCGCAAGGCCCCCGGTTTCGCCCTAAAGGGCGAACCCGGCGAGGACCTGACGGTCACCCTTGAACTGAAGGTTGTGGCCGATATTGGCCTGATCGGTTTCCCGTCGGCGGGCAAATCGAGTCTGATCGCGGCGCTTTCGCGCGCCCGGCCCAAGATCGCGGACTATCCGTTCACGACGCTCGTGCCGAACTTGGGCGTGGTGCGCGCCGGTGACATCACTTTCACCGTCGCCGACGTGCCCGGGTTGATCGAGGGCGCCAGCGAAGGCAAAGGCCTCGGTCACGACTTCCTGCGCCACATCGAACGGTGTGCAGCGCTCGTTCAGGTTATCGACTGTGCGACGGTCGAGCCTGGCCGCGATCCGATCTCAGATCTGGACGTGATCGAGAACGAGTTGGCCCGCTACGGCGAACTGACCGGTACGGATCTGACGGACCGGCCCCGGCTGGTGGCGCTGAACAAAACGGACGTGCCCGACGCGGCCCAGATTGCCGAGTTCGTGCGTGACGAACTCACCGAGCGCGGCTACAAAGTGTTTGAGGTTTCGGCAGCCAGTCACGCTGGTCTGAAGGAGCTCTCGTTCGCGATGGCCGAAATTGTGGCCGCGCGCCGGGCCGCTGAACCAGATCGTGAAACCACTCGAATCGTGCTCCGCCCGCCGGCGCCGGCCGGAACGGGCAAAGAGTTCTCGATCACTAAGCATGACGGCCAATGGCAGGTGCGCGGCGAAAAGCCAGCACGATGGGTTCGCCAGACCGACTTCAGTAACGACGAGGCCGTTGGCTTCTTGGCTGACCGGCTCAACCGGCTGGGCGTCGAGGACGAACTGCTCAAGTTGGGCGCTAAGGCTGGCGACGACGTCGTCATCGGTGACCCCGCAGATTCGGTCATGTTCGACTTCGATCCGACCATTACCGCCGGCGCCGAAGTGCTTGGTCGTCGTGGCGAGGATCTGCGAATCGACCAGAGTGACCGGCGGACAAACAAGGAGCGCCGAGAATTACTTGCAGCGCGTCGGGCGTGGGAGTTGGCTGCGGCCGAGACGCGGGCCCGCGGTGAAGTTCCCGAACCGTTCATCTTCGGTGGTGTCGAGATCCTGCCCGATGACCCCGACGCCTGGAGTGTGGACGAGGTGTTCGACGGCGAGGTCGACGAGTGAGCCGGATCGTAGTCAAGGTTGGTTCGTCCTCGCTCACCACTGCTGATGGCCACCTAGATCCAGGCCGCATCGGAACTGTCGTTGATGCAGTGGTCGCGATTCGGGCCCGCGGCGACGAAGTTGTGCTGGTTAGTTCTGGCGCAATTGCCGCTGGGCTCGGCCCCTTGGGCCTGCCGCAGCGGCCGGACGACTTGCGAACCCAGCAGGCGGCCGCAGCAGTTGGCCAACGTGCTCTGATTGCGCACTATTCGGAGGCATTCGCCGCGGCTGGACTGATCGTTGGGCAGGTGCTGCTCACTGTCGATGACGTGACTCGCCGTGGCCACTATCGCAACGCCTATCAGACGTTTGCGAAGTTGCTCGAACTTGGCGTGATCCCGGTCGTGAACGAGAACGACACGGTCGCCACCTCGGAGATTCGCTTCGGCGACAACGACCGACTGGCGGCCTTGGTGGCGCATCTGGTTCACGCCGATGAACTGATTCTGTTGTCAGATGTTGACGGTCTTTACACCGGCCACCCCGACGTGCCCGGTTCGCGGCTTATCGAATTAGTCGAGTCGGCCAAAGACCTTGAAGGCATCGACGTGGATCGGGTCGGTTCGGCAGTTGGTACCGGCGGAATGGTCACGAAGATCGATGCCGCCAAAATCGCGACTGCCGCCGGCATCAAAGTTCGACTAACCTCGACTGATCATGCGGTCGAGGCGGCTGAGCAAAAACCAGTCGGCACTACTTTCCTGCCGACGGGCCGTCGCCGCGCGACGCGGTTGTTGTGGTTGGCGCACGCTAGCCAGACTCGCGGCCGGTTGGTGCTCGATGCGGGCGCGCGTCGCGCTTTGGTTGATCGGGGAGCCTCTCTGTTGGCTGCTGGCATCACCGGAGTCGAGGGCGATTTCGTCGCCGGCGACCCGGTAGATGTGGTGGGTCCGGCTGGCGAGATCGTGGCGCGTGGACTTTCAAACTTCGACAGTGCTGAACTTCCAGGGATGCTGGGTTTGTCTACTCCTGACTTGGTTGAAAAGTTCGACGACGATCACGGCCGCGCCGTAATCGGCCGCGACGATCTGGTGGTTTTGGTCACCGACTGAATTCTGATGCCGAACCCAGACCGTTGCCTTTAGGGTCGAGCTATGACTGACTCATTGCCGCCGTGCCCGAAATGCCAAAGCGAATACGTGTACGAGATGGGCACGCTGCTGGTCTGCCCTGAGTGCGCGCACGAGTGGTCACCGGCTGAGGAGTTCGACGCAGGAGGCGACTTCGAAACCGCGCGGGTGATCAAGGACGCGGTCGGCAATTTGCTCGCCGACGGCGACACGGTCGTGGTGGTCAAGGACCTGCCGGTCAAGGGCGCGCCGAAGCCGATCAAGTCCGGTACGAAGGTCAAGAACATTCGCTTGGTCGACGGGGTGGGCGACCACGACATCGACTGCAAGGTCGATGGGTTCGGGCCGATGCAACTCAAGTCCAGTGTCGTGAAGAAGGCCTGATCAGGCGCTGATGCTTCGCCTCCTAGAATCGCTGGCATGGGAACTGAAGTTCATGATGCGGCGCTGCGCGCCCGCGATGCCGCCCGCGTGTTGGCTTTGGCCACCCGAAAGCAGAAGGACGCCGCGCTGGAGGCGATGGCGCTGGCACTCGTTGCCGGCACCGACGAGATCGTGGCCGCCAACGCCGAGGACGTAGCCGAGGCGCGCGCCGAAGGCACCCCCGAGAACGTGATCGATCGGCTTTCGCTGGACGCCGACCGGGTGGCCGCCTTCGCCCAGGGTGTTCGTGACGTCGCCGCCTTACCCGACCCGATCGGTGAAGTGGTTCGCGGTTCGACTTTGCCGAACGGGCTGCAACTGCAGCAGATTCGAGTGCCGATGGGTGTCATCGGAATGATTTATGAAGGTCGTCCGAATGTCACTGCCGATGCGGCGGCAATTTGTTTGAAGGCGGGCAGTTCTTCGCTGTTGCGTGGCTCGCGGTCGGCCAGGCGGTCGAACGCGGTGATCGTCCAAATCATGCGCGCCGCGGTCGAGTCGGTGGGTTTGCCCGCGGACGTAATTCAGGCGATCAGCGCCGACGATCGGTCAACCTCCACTGATCTGATGACGGCTCGTGGTCTGGTTGACTTGGTGATTCCGCGTGGGGGAGCGGGCCTGATCAAGACGGTCGTGGAACAGTCGACGGTTCCGGTGATCGAAACCGGCACCGGCAATGTGCACGTTTATGTCGATAAGGACGCCGACCTGCAGATGGCGTTGTCGATCGTGATGAACTCGAAGACGCAACGAAACAGCGTCTGCAACGCGGCCGAGTCTTTGTTGGTTCATCAGGCGATTGCCGATGAGTTCTTGCCGCAGGTGGTGGCTGCCCTTTCCGACGCGGGCGTGTTGATTCACGGCGACGAGAGGTTCGCGGCGTTCGACGCAGTCGTGCCGGCTACCGAAGTCGACTACGCGACCGAATTTTTGGCGGCCGAGATTTCGGCGAGGGTGGTCGACTCGATCGACGAGGCAATCGATCACGTTCGCCGGTTCACTTCGGGACATACCGAAGCGATTGTGACTGGCTCGATCGAGGCGGCTCGCAGGTTCACGATGGGCGTCGATTCGGCGGCGGTGATGGTGAACGCGTCGACGAGGTTCACTGATGGTGGCGAGTTCGGCTTCGGTGCCGAGATCGGCATTTCCACCCAGAAACTTCACGCCCGCGGGCCGATGGGGCTGACTGAAATGACGACGACTACATACTTAGTCACCGGAACCGGTCAAATTCGCTGAGCGGCCGCTGATAGCCTGTGCCCATGCTTGATCTCCTGCTGGCCGCCGAAGAAGTGGCCGAAACTGGCGAAGCCGCCATCAACCCCTTCGTCATCGGCGGTATCGCTCTTGGCGTGCTGTTGGTGCTGCTGCTGATCACCGTGCTATTCGGATTGGGTCGCGAGCACACCTGAGCATGACTGGCACCCGTCGTCGGATCGGCGTGATGGGCGGGACGTTCGACCCGATCCACCATGGCCACCTCGTCGCTGCTAGCGAGGTTCAGTCTTGGTTCGACCTTGATGAGGTGCTGTTCGTTCCCACGGGTCAGCCGTGGCAGAAGGCAGACCGACAGGTTTCGCCGGCTGAGGACCGCTATTTGATGTCGGTTATCGCGACGGCCGCGAACCCGCGATTCAACGTGAGCCGAGTCGACATTGATCGTGAGGGGTTCACGTACACGATCGACACGCTGCGTGAGTTGTCGGCCAAGAACCCAGCCGCAGATCTTTACTTCATCACTGGCGCCGATGCGATGGCGCAGATCCTTTCGTGGCGCGACCACGATGAACTTTTTGAGTTGGCCCATTTCGTGAGTTGTACCCGTCCTGGTCACGAACTGGACGAAAAATTGTTGGCCGGTTTGCCCTCTGACCGCATCACGGTGGTGGAGATTCCGGCGCTTGCTATTAGTTCTACCGATTGTCGATCGCGAGTCGCTTCGGGCGAACCGGTCTGGTATTTGGTACCTGACGGGGTCGTCCAGTACATCGGCAAACATGGTCTTTACCGTCTAAAGGAGAATCCCGCGTGACTGCTACCGATCGAGCACTCGAACTTGTCCGGGCTGCTGCGGCTGCCGCCGCCGAGAAGCAGGCGAGCGATCTGATCGCGTTCGACGTGTCTGACCAGTTGGCGATCACTGACGTTTTCTTGTTGTGTTCGGCCAATTCTCAGCCGCAGATGAAGGCGGTCAAGGAAGAGATCGAGGACGCCTTGCTGAAGTTGGGCGCGAAGACGCTGCGGCGTGAGGGTGAGCGCGATTCGCGTTGGATCCTGATGGATTACGGCGACATCGTGGTCCACATTCAGCACACTGAGGAGCGGGCGTTCTATGCACTCGAGCGGTTGTGGAGCGACTGCCCCGCAATTGACTTGAAGTTGTCATGAAGCCGGGCGCGCTTCCTGGGCGGCGAGTGATTTTGTGGCGCCACGGTCGCACTGAGTGGAATGTGGCCGGCCGGGTGCAGGGGCAAACCGATGTTCCGCTTGACGAGGTCGGCCGCCAGCAGGCCGCCGACGCGGCGGCGCGACTGGCTTCGCTGGCACCTGCCCGGATTGTCAGTTCTGATCTCTCTCGGGCGGCCGACACTGCGCGGGCTCTTGGTCTGCGAACGGGTATTGAGGTCGAGTTCGATCAGCGTTTTCGCGAGTTGGCGTTCGGTGCTCGTGAGGGTCTGACGTGGCGCGAATCGTGGGAGCGGTTTCCGACCCAGATGCAGGCTTGGGCGAACGGTGATCAGAGCCAGATTGAGGGCGCTGAGTCCAATGCTCAGGCCGGGGCTCGGTTTGCCGCGGCGCTGCGCGGATATTTGGCTGAGGCGCCGGTCGAGTCGACGCTGGTGGTGGTCGCCCATGGCGCGGTCCTGCGTACCGGCGCGTTGACGTTCTTAGGTGTCGCGGAATCGTCGTGGCAGCAGTTCGGTGGCTTGGCAAACTGTCACTGGTCGGTGCTGGAGGAGTCCCGCTACGAAGATTGGTCCCAGTGGCGACTCGCAGAGTGGAACTCTGGTTCGCTGCCCGAACCGGTACTTTCCGACGACGAGGCCCCGCCCGAGGGCGACTGAGCGCTTCAGCCGTCTGCGTTAGGCGACTAGCGGTCGATATCTGGTGTTTCTGATTGGCGCCTGTTTCCCGGGTGGGTAGAAGTCTGGTCTCTTGTCCCGCTGGTTGAGTTCGATCCGCCAACCCGAATGATGAACCTGCCGGTGGTGGTGGCCGCAGAGCAGGACCCCGTTGTCCAAATCAGTTGGGCCGTGGTGGAGCCAGGATCTGATGTGGTGGGTTTCGGTCCAGCCGGGTGGTCGGTCACAGTCGGGGAACGCGCACCCTAGGTCTCTATGTGCCAAGGCTCGTCGTTGGGCTGGTGAGTGGAGTCGCTGGGTGCGCCCAAGGTCTAGGACTTGCGATTCGGTGCCGAGCACTGCGGGCAGGACGCCCGCGCCACAAGCGAGTTGGCGTAGTTGCCCGGCTGAAACTCTCGTGCCGTGTTCAGTAATTCCGGCTTGGTCGCAGCGACCACGTAGGGAGTCTTCGGAAACCGTGATCATGAGGGTGGCTGCTACGCCGCCGTGGTTGCCGAACTCGCCGGTAGGCAGGTGACGCAGCAGGTCAGCGAACGCGTTCCCGGCCCGCTCTTTATAAGACGGACGATCGTCGAGGGTCGCGTCTTCGAAAGTCAGTTCACCAGTATCGGTATCGAGCACTGAGTTGCGTCGCCGTGGACTGGTTTTCGCTTCTAACGCAGACCGGAGCATGTCGGCGGTCAACGCGTCCAATGTGAACCCGCCTTTGACCATACCGGCCTCGTCAGGGCGGGTCATCCAGAACTCGGCCGCCTGGACTGCGGACTCTTCTTGGCGAACCAGTTCTTGGTTTTCGATCCGGTCGGCCCGGTCACGGTCCACGACCTCAACAGCACGGCGGGCCTTGTGCTGGAGCTGCTCGAGCAGCATCTGTGGTGCGGCCTCAGCCAAATCAGTCTCAATCGCGGATCGCTCAGCGGCAGTCAAATCAATCGGCAGGTCGTCGAGTGCCTTCGCAACGACGGCAGCCTTGTCGGTACTCATCCCCGGCTTCGACAGTTGCTCGGCCAACACTGGCGCCTCATCGAGTTGCGCAGCAAGCTTCAGATGCTTCGCCGCGCCCCGACGAGAAAGCCCAGCCTCCGCGGCAACCAGCGACGCCATCGACCCCGCCCCGGCAGCCTTGTGGGCATCCTTACGAGCTCCCGCCGAAGTCAACGCGAGGCACATCGCTTGAGCCGCTCGAACGATCGCCTGACCGTGAGCGGCAAACCGAACCAACTCGTCGGCAGAAAGGGAATCCAGATCCGCGGCCCGCACCGCGTCAAGCGACTCGGGGGCGCCACTAAGCCACGATTCGGCGAGCCGCGGATCGGAATTCATAACCCCACCCTAGTCGAACAAATGTTCGAAGTAAATAGTGAGTGCCCACTTTTTCAAGATTTCTTCGTGAGCGCTGATCGATTCCAGCGACCCGGTTTGGGTGAACGGTCACCGACCGGGTAATATCGTTCTGGTTCTAAG
>DAONBX010000034.1:0-24306 GCA_035401705.1 Aeromicrobium sp. | reverse complement strand
CCGCTGCTGGAGATCTCTACCGACAAGGTCGACACCGAGATCCCGTCGCCGGTTGCCGGCACCATCTTGGAAATCCGCGCCGAGGAAGACGACACCGTCGAAGTTGGTGCGGTGCTCGCGATCATTGGTGAGGCTGGAGAGAGTGCAGGTGCGGCGGCCCCCGCTGCGGCTGAGCCCGAGCCTGTTGCTGCGGCCCCAGAGCCAGCACCAGCGCCCGAACCTGTCCCAGCGCCCGAGCCAGCACCCGAACCGCCTACTGCTGGCAAAATTGCTGCCGAACCGGCCCCGGCCGCACCTGCTGGTAGCGCCACCGGCGAAGCGGTAACTCTGCCGGCGTTGGGCGAGAGCGTCACCGAAGGCACGGTCACTCAGTGGCTCAAGGCCGTTGGCGACCGGGTCGAGGTTGATGAGCCGCTACTGGAAATCTCCACCGACAAGGTCGACACCGAGATTCCGTCGCCGATTGCGGGTGTCGTACTTGAGATCAAGGTTGCTGAGGACGAGACCGTCGAGGTTGGTGCCGAATTGGCCATCATCGGCGCTGAAGGTGCTGCCCCGGCACCAGCTGCTCCGGCTCCTGCCGCCCCGGCCGCTGCTGCTGAAGTTCCGGCACCGCCGGCACCGGCACCAGAACCGACTCCGCCGCCAGCGCCTGCTCCTGTTGCCCCGGCTGCACCTGCGGCTCCTGCTGCTCCGGCCGCTGCTGCAGAGGTTTCAGGCGAAGGCTACGTAACTCCGATCGTGCGCAAACTGGCCAAACAGCATGGCGTCGATCTGGCAACTGTCACCGGCTCTGGCGTTGGTGGCCGGATCCGCAAACAAGACATCTTGGACGCCGCCGCAAGTGCTCAGCCGGCCGCCGAAGCGGCACCGGCCACAGCCGCCCCGTCAGCACCGTCGCCGCTTCGTGGTCGCACCGAGAACTTGTCACGACTGCGCAAGATCATCGCCGAACGGATGGTCGGGTCGCTGCAAATGAGTGCCCAGCTAACCCAGGTGCACGAAGTCGACGTGACTGAAGTTGTCCGTCTGCGCAACGAGCACAAAGACGCATTCGCGAAGCGCGAAGGCACGAAGTTGACCTTCTTGCCGTTCTTCGCCAAGGCCGCGATCGAAGCGCTCAAGCACTACCCGCAAGTGAACGCGGCGCTTGACGTCGAAGCCGGCACGGTCACCTACCCGGCCGGTGAGCATTTGGGGATCGCCGTTGACACCGAGCGCGGTTTGCTGGTGCCGACGGTCAAGGATGCCGGCGACCTGAACGTGACCGGCTTGGCGCGCAAGATTGCCGACATCGCCGATCGTACGCGCACGAACCGGATCGCGCCCGATGAGTTGAGTGGGGCAACGTTCACCATCACCAACCTCGGCAGCAACGGCGCCCTGTTCGATACGCCGATCATCAACCAGCCGCAGGTAGCGATTTTGGGTGTCGGTTCGATCGTGCGCCGGCCCGTGGTCGTCACCGACGACAACGGCTCCGAATCGATCGCGATCCGCTCGATGGCCTACCTCGCGTTGACCTACGACCACCGGATCATCGATGGTGCCGACGCTGGCCGCTTCTTGACCGCGATCAAGGAACGGCTCGAGGCTGGCGCGTTCGACGGCGAACTCGGCTGACGAACTGAGCTAACTAGCCTCGGGTGGCAGAGATTATCTCTGCTACCCGAGGCTTTGCCTTTTCTGCCTGACTCGGCACCAGTGACAAGCGAGTACGCCGCTCCAACACGTCATCGACGCCCAAAGCGCCCTCGTGCAAAACCGCATGAACTACCTCGACGCCTAGCACCGGTATTCCGTCGGCGATTGGCGCCAGCAACGTTTTGTCGCCCTGGGCCAACTGCATGATTCGGTGCGCTTCGACGCCGTATCGGCGCCGCAGTCGTTCTGGCGCAGTGGCCGCTACTGGACCGACTCCAATCAACGGCAGCTCGCCGGTGATGCAGGCCAAGCCGGTGACGTGATCGACAGCTTCTTCGGCCATCCGGCGATAGGTGGTCATTTTGCCGCCAGTGACCGTAATGAGGTTGCCAGTTCGTTTCACCAAATGCCCGCGCGAAATGTCTGCGGTTGAGTCCCCGGCCGCGGCCGGTGCCACCAACGGCCGAAGGCCAGCGAAGGCGCCCACCGCATCGCTGGGCAGGACTTCGCGATCAACTACCCGCGAGAGCACCGACAGGATCCAGGCGATTTCCTCGGCGGTCGGTTCCGGCACTCGCGGCACCGGCCGGGCAGTCTCTTCGACGTCGGTGATGCCGACGTAGCTGACCCCGTCTGGTTGGGGCAGCGCGAAAACATAACGTCCCAACTCCCCGGGCACTGCCGCCAAAATCGCTGCCTTCGGCTCCCCCAGCACCGCCGACGGGACTACGACGTGGGTGCCACGCGAAGGCACAAGTTTGATTGTTGTATCCAACTCGTCGGCCCAGACGCCGGTCGCGTTGATGATGTTTTTTGCTCGGATCTGAAAACTGGCGCCGGTGAGCCGGTCGGTGACTTCGGCGCCGCCGGCGGTGACCCGGTCGACTTCGCATCTGGTGACGATGCGGGCGCCGTAGGCTGCCGCGGTCCGAGCGATCGCGATCACTAGGCGGGCGTCGTCTTCGACTTGGCCGTCATAGGAAACCAACGCGCCACGTAGCCCCTCGCGCTTTAGCCCCGGCGCCAGTTCGAGCGCGGCTTCGGCGCCGACCCAGTGCGGCGGGCGCAGCGCTTTTCCGGTGCGAGCGAACATCTTCAGCACATGCCCGGCGCCAAGTCCGGCCCCGTTGAGTGCAACGTCGCTTTTTTTCGTCCAGTCGTAAATCGGCATGACTTGGGCGAGTCGATGCACCAGGTGCGGCGCGATTTTGTTCATCAGGTGGGCGCGTTCTTGCGCACTCTCATAGGCGACCTGAACTTGGCCGGTCGCCAGATAGCGCAGGCCGCCGTGAATTAGTTTGCTCGACCATCTCGAGGTGCCCGACGCCAAATCGTCTCGTTCGACTAGGGCGACTTTCAGCCCTCGACTGGCCGCGTCCAGGGCCACGCCCGCACCGGTGACACCGCCACCGATAACGAG
The DNA here is from genome assembly GCA_035401705.1 of Aeromicrobium sp. Taxonomy (GTDB): domain Bacteria; phylum Actinomycetota; class Actinomycetes; order Propionibacteriales; family Nocardioidaceae; genus Aeromicrobium. The sequence continues at coordinate 21,242 of DAONBX010000034.1, read as the reverse complement.
CACATCGACTAGTTCGCCGGCGGCCAGTTCGCCGAGGTCGGCGCTTCGCCTGGCCGCGTTCAGGTCAGGGTTCATGGTTTCAGCCAGCCTTCGATTAGGGCCTGAATGTGAGCGGTCGGGTCCGCGACGTTTTCGCTAACAAGTTGGGCCGAAAGGACGAACGACTGGCAGGCCAAAACGAGCATGAAGGCAAGTTCGGTGGGGTCTGCCTCTCGGACCGAACCGTCTCCGCCCAGGCTGGCCATCCCGGTGGCCAAGTGGGCGGCGACGTGATCGCGCAAAACCGATTGGCCCGAGCCGAAGCGTTCGGTCAGCAGCGGCAGCACTGCTTGCGCATCGTTGCTCAGGATTGACCGAAAGACTGGGTGGGTGGCCAGTTCGGACACGACTTGGGCGCCGGCGGTGCCGATTCGTTGGCGGGCGGTTTCGGCGTCGGTTGAGGCGGCTTCGGCCTCGGCGACGGCGTGGACGATCTCGGCAGTCATCACTTTGCGCAGCACCGTGTCAAGGTCGCCGAAGCGGCGGTACACGGTCATGCGGGAGACGTTTGCCTGATCGGCGAGCCGCTGGATGGTGAGTTTGCTGGCCCCCACTTGGCATAGCAAGTCGTAAGCAGCCGACAAGATCGCGTCGCCGATCACTGGCGGGCTCTGGGGCGGGGTACTCACGAATCTAGTGTTACACATTGACCAGAGTTGTCACATTGGCGTTAGACTCTGGTCATGACCGAACAGTTCGAACCGAAATGGCGCAGCACTCCCCCGGCCGAAGGCACCTACCGCGAAGTGCTGATGTTCGACCCGAAGTCGACCTCTCACCCCAGCGCCGGCTGGGTCAAAATGTTCCTCGAAGAGTTCGAAATCAAGCCAGAAGATTTCCGGCCCGACTTCCCAGACGGCGACCAACCGATCTCGGTTCAGCAGCGTCCGGCCTTGGCCGAAACCCACCGCGCTGCCCTTGCCGCGATCGTCGGTGTCGAAAATGCGGTCGACGACGACGTCAGCCGCGTTCGCTACGGACTCGGCAAGAGCCTCGACGAGGACATCGACCTGCGTCGCGGCCACACTCCCCTGCTGCCGGACCTGGTAATCCACCCGCGCCACAAACAAGATGTCGCCGAAGTGGTGGCCTACTGCCACGAAAACCGGATCCCGATCGTGCCCTTTGGCGGCGGTTCGAGTGTCGTCTTGGGCACGAAAGCCAACGAGGGCGGCGTCGTCCTGGTCCTAACCACGCATATGAACCAGATCGTCGAAGTCAACGAACTGAACCAGACGGTCACCGTTCAGGCCGGCATGCTCGGCCCCGCCTACGAAGCCGAACTCAACGACGCGAAGAACCTGCACGGCAGCGCCCACAACTACACCGGCGGGCACTTCCCGCAGTCGTTCCATTTGGCGACCGTCGGCGGTTGGATCGCCGCGCTGGGCTCGGGCCAAGCGTCCACCTACTACGGCGACGCCTACGATCTGGTGCTCGCTCAGGAGTACGTCACCCCGGTAGGAGTGATCTCGACCAAGCACTTCCCCGCAACAGCCAGCGGACCGAAAGTGAACGACATCCTCAAAGGCAGCGAGGGCACGTTCGGAGTGCTGACCGAACTGACCTTGAAGATCTACCGCCACCAGCCTGAGAACACCGCCCGGTTCGCGCTGATGATGCCCACTTGGGAGGCCGCGGTCGACGCCGCCCGCGAGATCACTCAGGGCGAGTTCGGCAAACCGGCCGTCCTGCGGATCTCTGACCCCGAGGAAACCGAGCGCGCCCTGGCCCTCAAGGGCTTCGACGGCGGACTGGCCCAGAAGTATTTGACCAGCCGAAAGATGCTGCCCGGCGGTCGCTGTTTACTGCTCGGCAACGCCGAGGGCGAAAAGAAGTTCGCCGCCCACGTCGCCAAATCTGCGCTGGCCGTAGGCCGAGCCCACGGCGGCATCAACCTGACCGCGATGGCCACCAAAGCCTGGGAACGCGGCCGTTATTCGGATGTGCACGTGCGAAACGACATCGTGGACTTCTCGATGATCATCGACACCTTCGAGACCTCGGTGACTTGGGACAACCTGCACGACGTCCACAGCAACGTCCGAAAACTGATCAAGGCTCGACCCGGCACGGTGTGCATGACGCACGCTTCGCACTTCTACTCGGCTGGCACGAACCTGTATTTCATCCTCATCCTGAAACCGCAGAGCCCCGAGGAATACTTCGAGTTCCGGTCCAAGATCTTGGCCTCGATCATCGAAAACGGCGGCTCGCCCAGCCACCACCACGGCACCGGCGAACTGACCGGGCCGCTCATGGAAGAGCATTTGGGCACCACGCAGATGAACGTGCTGCGCGCGCTGAAAGAACACTTCGACCCGCACCACATCATGAACCCGGGCTGGACGTTGGGCTTTGACACCAAGGTTCGTAAGTGAGCGACTTAGTCGTTGCGATCGATGCGGGGACCCAGTCGATTCGCGCCGCCCTAGTCGACCTTTCCGGCCAAATCGTCGCGCTGGAGAAAGTCACCATCACCCCATACGTTTCGCCCAAGCAAGGCTGGGCAGAGCAGGACGGGCAGTACTACTGGGACAAACTCTGCGAGGCGACCAACCGCGTGCTCGCCGGCGTAGATCCGGCCAGGTTGGGCGCGGTGAGTTTGTCGACTCAGCGCCAGACGGTGCTGCCAGTCGACACCGACGGCATCCCACTTCGCCCGGCGATCGTTTGGATGGATGAGCGACGAGCCGACGCGGCCAAGACCGGCACGGGTCTGCTGCTTGGGGCCAGCCGGCTCAGCGGCGCGCACGACGTGCTCAAGTTCGCGATCGAGTATTCGCGGGCGAACTGGCTGCGCCAGCACGAACCCGAAATTTGGGACCGGACCCACAAGTTCTTGTTCCTGTCGGGCTTCTTCACCCACCGGCTCACGGGCGAGTTCGTCGAGTCGACCGCGAACGTGTTTGGGCCGTGGCCGTTTGACGTGCGAAAGACCGACTGGGCCGGCCCGAAGAATCTGCGGTCGTTCGCGTTCGGGATCGAACGGGCCAAACTGCCTGACCTAATTGAGCCGGGCAAACCGTGTGGCCAGATCACGAAGACGGCCGCCGAACAGACTGGACTGCCCGCCGGTTTGGCGTTCATTTCTGGGGCGAGCGACAAATCCTGCGACCTGCTCGGTGCGGGCGCGCTCGAACCGGACACCGGCTTCATCAGTTACGGCACAACCGCCACGTTCAACGTTTTCACCCGCAAATATGTCGAAATCCAGCCGCAGTTGCCGCCATATCCGGCCGCGATCGGTGGCGCCTTCCACACCGAAGTTCAGGTGATGCGCGGACTGTGGCTGGTGTCTTGGTTCACCGAGGAGTTCGGCCTGCGCGAACGCGAGTTGGCGGCCGATCAGCATCGAACTCCCGAGGAACTTCTCGACGAGTTGGTGGCCTCCACCTCACCCGGCTCGGCAGGTCTAGTGACGTTGCCGAGCTGGACGCCGAACCCACAGGCTGATCCGGCGATGCGCGGCGCGGTGATCGGCTTTAGCGACGTCCACACTCGCGCCCATTTGTATCGCTCGATCCTGGAAGGCCTAGCGCTCGCGATGCGCGAGGGCGCCGAGGTGACGACGAAGAAGACGAAGCAGGATTTGACTCAGGTGCGTGCCTCTGGCGGCGGGTCGCTGAGCGACGTGCTGATGCAGATCACCGCCGACGTGTTCGACCTGCCCACCTATCGCGCCCACACGGCCGAAACTTCAGCGGTCGGCGCTGCCATCTTGGCCGCTGCGGGCGTCGGACTACACGACAGCATCGAGAGCGCGGCCGCGCAAATGACGAGGTTCGGGCGCGTCTTCGAACCAGACGAGCCGGCCACCAAGATTTATGACCGGTTACGCACCGAGGTCTACCGAAAGGCCCCGGGCCAACTCTTGGGGCTAAACCGGTCACTCAAGTCCATCTTTGGCCAAAACTGAGGCCTTCGAGCTATGCCTTCGGCGGGCCCAACTCGGCGATCTCCGCGATTTTGTATCGCCCATCGAACTGCCAAGTGACTTTTCGCCTAGTCCACCCGCCGGCCGGCAGTTTTCGTTCCCGACCCTGAACGTCAACGGCCACAGACCTACCTAGCCGTTCGACGACTACCGCCGAGTTGCCGGCATCGCGGCACTCGGCTCGGATCTGTCGTACGCCGCGAACGACCAGTCCCCTAGCTTCGTATCTCGCCAACGCGGTCACGTCAGCCGATTCGGCCAGATACAGCGACGAGAGCAGCACCGAATCTGCGTTTGCCCAAGCCGATTCGCGCAGTTGGTCGGCGGCGGTAAGTGCCGCACACGGTTTCGTGCTCGGGTCGAGTAGGGCAAGCAACGCGACAAGCTGAATCACCCAGTCCATGACCGTCAGGGTGTCGCCTTTGCGCCCACCGCGCCGACGATGTCCACAGGCGTAGGCTGATCTCGTGCAGTTCGAAGTCTTTCAATCCCCGGTCGACTATGAGGCCGCGTGGGCGATGCAGCGTGAACTTTTGACCAAACGCGCTGCCGATCAGGTTGAAGACACCACCTTGCTGCTGGAGCATCCGCCCACGTACACGGCCGGCAAACGCACCGAGCCACACGAACGACCGACCGACGGCACGGCCGTGATCGATGTGGACCGCGGCGGAAAAATCACCTTCCACGGGCCGGGTCAACTCGTTGGCTATCCGATCACCAAACTGCCCTCGCATGTGCTCGTGGTGGATTATGTTCGCCGCGTCGAAGAGGCATTGATCCGCGCGCTGGCCGAGTTCGGGCTGACGACCGGCCGAGTGGCGGGCCGTTCAGGTGTCTGGTTGGCAGGCGGCAATGGCCGTGTTGAACGCAAAATTGCAGCGATCGGGATTCGGGTATCTCGCGGAATCACCATGCACGGTTTCAGCCTGAACTGCGATGTGAATTTGAGCTGGTATGACCGGTTCGTGCCGTGCGGAATCGCCGACGCGGGAGTAACTTCGATGACCGCCGAACTCGGCCGCGACGTCACCACCGACGAGGTGCTCCCGGCGGTTCAGCGCCAGCTGATCGACCTGCTTTCGTGGCAGCCCTACGAGCCAACATCCGATATCGAACGCGTCGAACACGTCGGCGTTCAACTGCGCTAACTGTTCGGCCAGCGTCCGCGACTTGGCTGCTCCGGTTAGCGGCGTAGGCTGGGGGGCGTGACGATTGCTCCTGAAGGTCGCAAACTGCTTCGCATCGAGGCACGCAACGCCGAAACCCCCATCGAAAAAAAGCCGTCTTGGATCAAGACCCGCGCCAAGATGGGGCCCGAGTACAGCGAACTGATGAGCCTGGTCAAGAGCGAGGGCTTGCACACCGTCTGTCAGGAGGCCGGCTGCCCCAACATTTTCGAGTGCTGGGAAGACCGCGAGGCGACCTTCCTGATCGGTGGCGAACAGTGCACCCGCAGGTGTGACTTCTGCCAGATCGACACCGGCAAACCTGATCCGCTCGATCGTGACGAGCCGCGCCGCGTGGCCGAGAGCGTTCGCACGATGGAGTTGAAGTACGCGACCATCACCGGCGTCGCCCGCGACGACCTACCAGATGGCGGCGCATGGCTTTACGCCGAGACCGTGCGCAAGATCCACGAACTGAATCCGCAGACCGGCGTCGAGAATCTGATCCCCGACTTCAACGGCAAGCCCGAACTACTTGAGGAGGTCTTCTCCTCGCGGCCCGAAGTGCTGGCCCACAACCTAGAGACCGTGCCGCGGATCTTCAAACGGATCCGGCCCGCGTTCACCTACGAGCGTTCGCTTGACGTCTTGACGCAGGCGCGCGCCTACGGCCTCGTCACCAAGTCGAACCTGATCTTGGGGATGGGCGAAACTCGCGAGGAAGTCAGCCAGGCGCTGCGCGACCTGTTCGAGGCCGGCTGCGAACTGATCACCATCACCCAGTATTTGCGGCCGTCGACCCGCCACCACCCGGTGGAGCGTTGGGTCAAGCCCGAAGAGTTCGTCGAGTTGAAGGACGAGGCCGACGAGATCGGCTTCTCCGGGGTGATGTCTGGTCCGCTGGTTCGTTCCTCGTACCGTGCTGGGCGGCTCTACCAGCAGGCGATGGCCGCTCGGGCCTGACGTAGAATCGAACCTATGTCAACCCCCGCCGCCCAAGTACCGGCCGGACGCATCGCGCAATTGCGCCAGGCGTACCGGATGACCAAGCAGACTCAGCCGAAGATTGGCCTGCTGCTGCTTGGGGTCTTCGTGCTCACTGCGGCGGCAACTGGTGCGTTCGGGTACTTCGTGTTCGGCACCCGCTGGTACTTCATCATTTTGACGGTTTTGCTCGCGTTGACGACCGCGCTTTTGGTCACGATGATCGTCTTTGGCCGTCGCGCCGAGAAGTCGATGTACGCCCAGGCCGAAGGCCAACTCGGCGCTGGCGCTGGCGCCCTACAGATGCTCAAACGCGGCTGGGACGTAAAGCCTGCCGTCGGTTTCACCAAGCAGCAGGACGTAGTTCACCGGGTCGTTGGTCGGCCGGGGATCGTGCTCGTTGGCGAAGGAACCTACTCGCGGGTGAAGAACCTGTTGAGCGCCGAAGTCACCAAACATCAGCGCATCGTTGGCGATGACGTGCCGGTGACGTCGATCATCGTTGGCCGCGGCGAGGACGAAGTTCCGCTGCCCAAACTGGTCAAGCACGTCCGAAAACTGCCCAAGGCGATCAAGCCGGCCCAGCAGACCGAAGTGCTCTACAAGTTGAAGGCGCTTGACGCGATGCGGCCGGCCGCTCCGATGCCTCGTGGCCCGGTGCCGACGAGCATGAAGGGCGCCCGCAAAGCGATGCGCGGCTGACTCACTTGGCGTAAACGACCTTGCTGCCTGCGGCGAGGTCGTGCAGTCCGCGCTTGTCTTCGGTCATCACCAGCGCCGGCAAAACCAGGGTCAACAAGGCGGTGCGCAGACCTGCGCGCCACAGCCCGATCGGGTTGCCATCGGAGTTGATTACCCGAAGACCCATGACCCGTTTGCCGATCGAAAAGCCGAGCAGACCCAGCAGGATCGAAACTTCGGCGACGAAGACCGCGTTGATGATCAGTTGATCGCCGATTCCATTTGGCGGGAACTCAAGTCCGGTGAAACCGAACATGGCCCTGGCCGAAAATCCGGCAATAACCCAGTCGATCATCAATGCCACGAGGCGCCGGCCAATGGACGGGTCATCAACTGTGGAGGTCACTGCCTCAGCCTATTCAGGTGGCCAAGCCGGGCGCGCACCGGTTCTGCGACCCGGCGGCCGGGCTTTGACCCGGTGTCCGATCACGATCTCGAAACCCCGTAACGTGGATGTAACAATTCGGTGATGGGTCAGAAACTGCCCACGCCTAGCGTCGTAGTTGAGCGCAGGAACTTGTGCTCAGTTCGATCTATCCGCCGCGTCGCGGTCGAGGAGGCCACATGTTCGGCAATGCCGACGAATTCTTCAAGTACGTCCGGGACGAGGGTGTCCAGTACGTCGACATCCGGTTCACCGATCTGCCGGGTATCCAGCAGCAGGTGACGATGCCGATTTCGGCATTCGACGAGGACGCCGCCGCAGAGGGAGTCGCGTTTGACGGCTCGTCGATCCGCGGTTTCCAGAGCATCGACCAGTCGGACATGAAGTTGCTGCCTGACTTCGGCACCGCCTACATCGATCCGTTCCGTACCCCCAAGACGATCGCGATGGACTTCTTCGTCCACGACCCGATCACTGGTGAGGCGTACTCACGTGATCCGCGCAACATTGCCCGCAAGGCCGAGGCATACCTGAAGACCACCGGCATCGGCGACACCGCCTACTTCGCGCCCGAGGCCGAGTTCTACGTCTTCGACCGGGTCTCCTACGGCACGAGCGCCAACAAGAGCTTCTACGAGATCAAGTCGGCCGAGTCGGCTTGGTCGACCGGTGACGGCATCGACGACAACCGCGGATACAAGGTTCGTTACAAGGGCGGCTACTTCCCGGTCGCGCCGACCGACAGCCAGGGCAACCTGCGCAACGAAATGATGACGAACCTGTCGAACGCGGGTCTGATTCTTGAGCGCGGTCACCACGAGGTCGGCACTGCCGGCCAGGCCGAAATCAACTACCGCTTCGACACGCTGCTCAAGGCCGCCGACGACACGATGAAGTTCAAGTACTTGGTGCGCAACACCGCTTGGGCCAACGACAAGACCGTGACGTTCATGCCGAAGCCGATCTTCGGTGACAACGGCTCGGGCATGCACGTGCACCAGTCGATCTGGAACAACGGCGAACCGCTGTTCTATGACGAAGAAGGCTACGGCGGACTGTCGGACGTCGCCCGCTGGTACATCGGCGGCATCTTGAAGCACGCGCCGAGCCTGCTCGCGTTCACGAACCCGTCGGTGAACTCCTACCGTCGTCTCGTGCCGGGCTTCGAAGCGCCGATCGCGCTGGTTTACTCCGCGCGTAACCGGTCGGCTTGTGTTCGTATTCCGATCACCGGGTCGAACGCGAAGGCCAAGCGCATCGAGTTCCGTTGCCCCGACCCGTCGAGCAACCCGTACTTGGCGTTCTCGGCGCTGCTGCTCGCTGGTTTGGACGGCATCAAGAACAAGATCGAGCCGGCCGCCCCGATCGACAAGAACATCTACGAACTCCCGCCAGAGGAGTACGCGGAGATCGACATGGTCCCGACCTCGCTCGGCGCCGTGCTCGACAGCCTCGAGGCCGACCACGAGTTCCTCACCCAGGGCGACGTGTTCACCCCGGACCTGATCGAAACGTGGATCGACTACAAGCGCCAAGAGGAGATCCTCCCGATCGCGCTGCGGCCGCACCCGCACGAGTTCGAGCTCTACTACGACATCTGATTTGAGGGTTTTCACCCTCTGTCAGTAGTGGTCAAGAACGGCCCCTGACCTGCACAAACGTCTTTCGGCGTCTGTCAGCGTCAGGGGTTGTTTTTCGTTGTTCTGCGGCCCCACCGCGGCCCCAGCGTCTTTCCTCTGTGGCCGGCTCGTGCTGCGTACCTAGGGAGCATGAGCCTCTCCGTCCACTCCCCCGACGAGCTGATCGCGGCCATCCCGCACATGCTCGGATTCAAGCCACAAGAGTCGATCGTCCTCATCCCGATCCGCTCCGACCTCCCCACCGCCCGCATCGACCTCCCGACCACGCCCAGAGCCCAGGAGCTGGCGTGGCGCGCCATCCGCGAGGGGATGTCTCGCTACGCCCGGCCCGGCGCTGCCGTCGGCATCGTCTGCTTCACAACCGACCGGCAGCGGGCCGACGTGGTCGGCCGCGAGTTCGCCGAACGACTCGACACCATCGGCATTGACACCCACCTCCTGTTGTGGGCCGACGACACCTGCTGGGCCGACCTCGCCACCGGCGACATGGGCCTCCAGACCGACGACGCCCGGGATCGCGTGGCCACCATGACCGCTCGCCGGTCGACCCCAGCCTGCTGCCACCCGCGACTCACTCGCCCAGTCCCTCGTCGGCGACCGAGAGCCCGTGGCGACGTTGCTGACCGAGACCCGAACTAACACCACTGCGAGCACCGTCCACGCCGAGTGCCACTGGGCGGTGGGCCGTGTGCAGCAGTTCCAACGCGACGGTGTGCGCCTGGACAACCCGGACGCGGCCAGGCTCCTCGTGGCCGTCGAAGCCATCCCCGTTCGGGACCAGCTGTGGCTCGGCATGAACCGAAGCAACGCCGTCTCCCACGCCGCTCTGTGGACCGACATGACCAAACGGGCACCCGATGAGGTCCGCACCGCCCCAGCATCGCTGTTGGCCTTCGGAAGCTGGCTCAGCGGCGACGGCGCGATGGCCTGGTGCGCACTCGACCAGGTGCCCGAGGGGAAGCCCTACGCCCTCGCGAACCTCGTCGCTGCCGCTATCGAAAGCGGGATGCACCCGCGAGAGTGGGCGGCCGGGAACGCCATCCCGGCAAGTGGCGCTGCCCAGGTCCCCGAGCTACTCCCGTCCCGCACAACGCCGCTCAACTCCACCCGTCCCGCACCTGGCACTTGACGTGAAGAAGAGCCCCATGAACAGCACCTACCAGAGTCGTCGATCGGGAAGTCCGCTCGAACGAGCCCTCACCAGCCTTCTTCCGCCACTACCGAGCCGGCTCGTCTTCGCAAGAATCGACTTCGTGTTCAGTGATGTGGAGGTCACGGATCCGCACCCGTGAGCTGCACCCGTCAGGCCATCGCCATCAGCCATCCGCGACGTCACAGCTCCGGTGCGGGAGTAGCAGCGAACTTGAACCTGGACCCTCTGGATAAGATCGACCACTTGCCCGCTGATATTCGTCAGTGCCCGTTACAGCGCATCTCTGCTGGTGACGGCCGAGGAACGGCACTCTGACGCTTCTCACTGTAACCCACTGGTGCCCACTGCTGCGCGACCGTCACTGGCCCACGAGTGGCCCACGCTCGAATCCTGCACAGGTGCTTCACGCAGACTTGAAGTGCGCAAGGAGCACGTCCCGCATCGCCGAGACGTCGATGGAGCTTTCAGCCTCGGAGAGCAACCTGACGAGACGCCTCGGCCAGAGGATGTCTATGCCGCCCGTCGAGAACGCTCCCCCAATGAGCGGCCAGTCCGCCTCGACGAAGCAGAGCACACCCTTCACGGGAACGTCACCGACAACATCACGGACCAACTCGACCTGCTTGAGCACACCGTCGACCAGCTTCGTGCAGTCGCGTCGACCCACGAGCACCTTCTCGACCTTCGGGCGCAGGATGCCACCTTCGATCTTCAGCTCGGGCCGTCCCTTGTACCGCTTCGCGTCGATCACCCAGATGCCGGCGGTCGTGACGGCGATGTGGTCGATGTTGGCCCTTGAGCCTGGGATGCGGCGGTCGTGTAGCACTACGACCGATTCTGACACCAACGAGTCGAGTCGAGCGCCGAGACGCTCTTCGCCAACGGCGCCCGTCGCCCACGCTCTAGTGCTCTGCTTCTCGTCAGATAGTGCGACGGCGATGCCGCCGAGCTTTCCCCATTTCTGGCGCAGTCGTTCCTCGTCCTTGGCCTTGCGACGTTCGTACTCACGGCGAGCCGACGAACCGGCGACGCCGCCGTGATCCAACAGATCGACAGGCGCGGGCTCGTCGCCGACTATCACAGCCGGACACTCCACGCACCGGACTGACTTTGTAGAGGATTCGTAGATCGCTTCCTGCTGGGCGGGCAAGTTGGTCCGGCAGAGTCGGCACACTCCCGCGTACCGGAGCTTCATCCGCCTGTCGAGAGGCTCAGGTTCTTCAACTGACTCGGTCATCGTGCCTCCACCGCACCCCAATTGAGTGAATCGAAGAATGACTCGACCCCGGCGAGGTTGGTGAAACTGGCAGCCTTCAACTCCTTGAAGAACGGGGAGTGTTCCTGGCTCCGTACGCGGCCTGCGAGGGTGGGGACCTGACGCGAACAGGTGACCACGACTCCGTGCCGCGCTCGCGAGATCATCACCGACAAGACTCGAGCCTCCTCAAGCTTCGTTTCCGGCGTGGTAGCGCGGAAGTCTGGGATAACTCCGTCTTCGGCGCCAACGACCACTACCCAATCGAACTGCTGGCCCTTACCGACGTGGCCGCTGAGTAGGTGCAGACCGGGTGCGCTGAGCAGAGTTGTCTCGTCGCCGATCTTGATGCGAGCACGGATCCGCTTGGCGTCGAGCCCCTCTCGCACCCTGTCCAGGCACCAGCCCAAGGCGTCGACGACGTTTTTGCGGATGTCTGGCTCGATGATCGAGTCGAAGTCCGCGAGGTCACGCAGGAACTGGACCGGATCCGGAGCCGCCAACAGATCGGCTGGCCTCAATCGGGTGAGCATCGACTTGACGATGCGAGCGGTGTCCGTATCCAGCACCCCGTCGTCCCACCGATGAACAGGCAACCCGCTCGACGATGCGGCAGCGTCGACAAAGCGTCGCCGGTTGGCGGTTCTGGAGATGACACCGATTCGTTGGCTTGAGATCTTTCCGAGGATGGTCTGTGCGAACTTGATTGCGAAGTCAGCCTCGGCCTCCGCAGAGTTGAACTTGATCCCGGCCGCGAGTCCACCACCCGGCCAAGAGTCGGGCACGGCCGATGTCAGGTCCTTGCCGCCGGTGAGTCCACTCAACGCGTTCACCATCGAGAGCACCGCCGGGGACGACCTGTGCGACTCTGCGAACTCGATCACGTCGGCGCACTCCGCGCGCACCTGCCGGTCAACTTCAGCGGGGACTGCGCCAGCGAAGCCGTAGATGCCCTGCGCGAGGTCGCCTGCGAAAGTGGTCTTGCCGAATCCAATGCGGTTGACGATGCGAAGCTGCTGGGGTGTGAGGTCTTGGAACTCGTCGACCACCACGGCGCTGAAGTGGTTGCGGTACAGGTCTGCGACTGTGTCGTTGGCGAGTATGAGCTCGGCGAGGCGAGGAAGGTCGTCGTACGTTAGGCGGCCTTCGGCAATCCGTTGATGCTCGATGTCCAGAGCATCAGGGTTGCCGTCGGCGATCAGTGCCTGCTCCACGGTGGCGTCATCCGCCGCCTCCTGCTTGGTTCGGCGAAGTAGGTCTTCAACGGCTCGGCGAGGGTTCCAGTCCAAACCACGACGTTGGCACTCCTCTCCGACCCAGTCTGACTCCGGAAGGATCAGGTTGGGGTCGATGCCAACGACTTGACCGTGTGCCCGGATGAGTCGAGCGGACAGCCCGTGGAAATTCGCGACAGAGACACTGTCCCGCATCACATTCGCAGAGACGTAGTCCTTCAACCGATCTCGAATGTTGTCGCGCGCTCGGTTCGAGAATGTAATGACAAGCACCCTCCGGGGTTGGACCACCTGGCCCCGCTCAAGAAGACCAGCCACCCGGAAGCCGAGCGCCTCGGTCTTGCCGCAACCGGCGGGGGCAACGACCAGGAGGCCCAGCCCTTCATGGTCGCGGACGCGCTGCTGGGCTGCGGTTGGCGTGACCATCTATGGCGCCGTGATCTCTGTCAGGAGGCGTTCGACGCTGGCGATCTTGCGGGCCGTCGCCTCGGTGATCAGGGGTGCTACCACCATCGCGGCTCGAACCTTGTATGTGCTCTTGAATCGGCAGAAGGCAGCGACATCCTCGGCGGTCCGGGTGCCTCCCGTCCCTGATGTTGCGCAATTTCGTCGCTCGTTGTCGCTGAACAAGGTCGATGCCTGAATCGCTGGCCACACGACGTCGGCACCAAGCGCAGCGACGTACTCAGCTTCGAGATCGGGGGCGGATATCTTAACGGCGTTTGCTTCCAGACCTGCTTCGGCGATCCCGAGCATGCTGGCTGTCGCCGATGTTGCGTCCTCGTCGATCAGCATGGACATCGGGACGTCGAACCCCGAACTCCCAAAGAGTTTGATGATCGCACCCATGTCACCTGCGCCACCGGTCTCAATCAAGGAGATCCCAAGGCGATCAAGGTTGCGGCCGGTCTGATCGCCGGCCCTTTCGACGATGATGCGGTCAGAGATACCTTCTACCGCGAGCACTCGTCGAGCAGTCAGGGGTTCCAACTTGTCCCGCACCCACCACCTGACGACCATACGCTCGTCGTTCGACAAGAAGTTGGCAGAGGGCTGCACGACCTTGCCTCCAACTCGGACTGACGCAATGCACTCGGGCGGGAAGGCGCCGACGACGTCGGCGGAGTGCGTTGCCAGAATCTTCTGGTTGCTGCTTGCCTGAAGTAGAAGGGCGAGGCTTCGTTGGCTCGTGGGGTGCAGGTGAATCTCGGGCTCGTCGATTGCGACGATGTTGGCGGCAGCACTGACGAGGTCGTAGAGCGCGATGGCGTAGAGCGCTCGCGTCCCGTCGGACTGTTCCGAGAGTGGGCGGTTGGCTCCATCCTTCGTGATCTGAAGCCGGACACCACTCAAGGCATCAGCGTCAGCTGCGGACCCAGGAACAAACGTAAGGCTGTCCTGATCGATCTCTTCCGGGAGCGCCTTGGTGAGTTGAACCGCTAGGTCGGCTCGCAAGGCTGTCAGGACGGTCGAGTCGGCGAGCGTCTGCTCAAGCTGGGTCGTCAGCGCATCGAAATCGGCCTTCTCCGCGCCGAGGTCGATTGCTTGGAGGATCTCATCGACCACGTTCTTACGGTCGTCTCGAAGGTCTCGCGCCATGCTGCTGGCGCCAAGGAGTGCCCAGCGAAGCGCGGCGGTCTGGTCCCTAGAGATTTGGCGCCCGGTCCTGCCGTCGGGTGCTGTGCGCTCCACGTGCAGGGTGTCGGTGAGGTCGAGAGTGCCTTCGAGACGGATCGTCAGCTTCTTAGCTCCGGTGGCGACATCGACGGTGATCTCGTCGGGAAACAGGGCTTCGTCGTCCGGGGTGAAGTCTGCGAGATCGCCTTCGATGACGAGTGGGTCGCCTTTCTTGCGGAAATCGGCAGGCTCGATCCGTTGGTAGAGGGCGGCGATGCTCGCCCCGAGCAAGAGGTCAAGGCATCGGAGCACAGAGGACTTCCCGACATCGTTTGGACCAACCAGCACCAAGTGCTCGCGAACCTCCAGATCGAGGTCGGCGAGACGGCTGTGGTTCGTGATCCTGATTCCGGTGAGACGCATGATGTACCTCCGCTGGGCTGGCGCGCCTCAGCTCTCCTCGAAGCCCGACTGGTCGAACTTGAGGGTCTTGGCGTTCTCCGAGACCGTGCGAACCTTGCCTTCCTCGAAGCCGGCGGTCTTGGTGGCTTCGATTTCGATGCGAACGGTCAACTCGGCGCCGTCGTCGGCACGGAGGTTGGCGATGACCTCGTCGGCGATGTTCTTGAAGTCCAGCGCAATCTTGTCGGAGTTAAGGGTCTTGACTCCGTAGAAGCGCGTCTTGGGCTTGGGGAAGAACGTGTCGACCTTTGGCGCGGACGGGTCGTGAGTAACGCCGCTACTGCCGGTCTGCTCCATCAGATCAGCGAGGTGTTCCTCCACAGACGGCGCAGGGGCGGACTCCGCTTCGATCTGCTTGAGCGCGACCGACGGCTGCACCAGCAAGAGCGAATCAGTGGCCATCGGTGCGGAGGTGGTGTCTTGCGGTGTCCACAGGCCGATGTAGCGATCGGCGCTCTGGTCGTAGCCCGTCGCAAGGGCGAACGCGTCGGTCTGCCAGATCATCGGCAGGTCGACGATGCCCTCGTCGAGGACGCGGCGGTCACGCAGGCGCGGCATGTAGGGGTACTGGCTGTACAGCCCCCACAGGTCGCCGAGGGAGACGTGGCCGTCCTTCCAGATCTGCGGGACCTTCCCGATCGCCAACCGGATCGTGGCTGCGGCCTGACGGGTCGACAGGTCGCCGTCGTTCCCCAGGCGTCGCGACACACGCTCGGCCAGAGCGGCGGACTGGCCTTCGACCTTCGTCTCGCGGATCACGAACGGAGCACCGGGATCGGGTTGGGCAGGGACCAGCGCCCAGGTGAAGGTCAGCAGGAGTCGGTCGTTGACGGTCGAGTCAGCCTGCGCCTGCCGCTGGGTGGCCTGGTTCTTCTGGTTCTGGGTCAGGTCCAGGTCAGCTTCATTGGCCAAGACGTGAGTCCAGCCCAAGTAGTCCCGGGTGGCGGCGTCGAGTTCGGCGAGCCGGTCCTCGTCCGCGGCGAGGTAGACGACCGCGTTACGGTGGGTCCGGTTCGCGGTCCCCCGCTGCTCTGTCGCCTTTTGCGCGAACTCCATCGCAGCCGTGCTTGCCTGCTTACGCTTGTGCGCCACCTTCGGGTGCAGGATCACCAGCCGCGCTTCATCGGTGTCAGGGATGTCAGCGTTGTTCTCCGGACACACGTGAACACCAGCAAAGTCACCACGCGACTTCGCCTGGCTCTGGAGTCGCTTGACGATCTCGGCCCACACGTCTTCCTTGTGAAGACGCTCAGCCTGGTCCTTGGCCGTGCGGGTGATGTTGGCCTGCAGGTCATACCAGTAGCGGCCCGAGCCGGAGTAGAAGTATGTGGCCCGGTCTCCGAGCTGCGTCAGCGCAGCGTGGAAGTTTCCTGGCACGTCACCTGGCACGGCTGTGCCGAGGAAAACACGCTGGGTGGCGATGCCCTTGTTGACCGCTCCTGGAGCCACTGTGGGGGCAGCGCCGAAGAACACCGTGCGGGCCAGGCGTTTGGTCAGTGCCCGCTGGCCGAACAGCGGCTTCTCCACGTCAATGCGCGCCGGCAGCGAGTTCGCACCGTCCACGTCGGCGTCGATGATCGTCTTCCACGAGTCCTGCAGATATTGCGTCAGCTCGGAGTTCACGTTCGAGGTCGCCAGCGGGATCGAGCCCGGCATGATCAACGGCGAGGAGTCCTCACCGGTCCACAAGGCGTGGATCACCGTGCTCATCAGCCGCAGCACACCACGGGTGCGCTGGAACCGCTCCAGCGACGACCACTCCTCATAGAGGGTGTCAAACAGCTCGGGGTGGATCGGGTAGGTCCGCTTGATGCGGTCCTCGTAGGCCGATTCGCGCGCCTCGCGGGGGAAGTCGTCGGTGTACTTGCGGTACATCTCGACATACGACTTCGCCGTCGCACCGATCGACGCCAGCGCTGTGGCGTCAGCTTGCTTGAAGAGGCGCTGCTTCACGATGTGGTACGCCTCGTCCGACGACGCCGGGCGCCACTGGTCCGCCACCCGACGCACCACGTTCTGCAGCCGCTTCAGGGCCTCCAAACCGTTAGCGCCACCGACCTCCTCGGCGTTGCCGGCGACAATCGTGTCGCCAGCGTCACCGGTCTCGGACGCCGGAATCGAGATCGCCAGCAGCACCCCGGAGGTGCCTTTCGCGGCCTCGGTCAGCGACTGGGCGAAAGTGAACTGATCGTCGAACGTTCCGCCGGCCAGGTCGTCACGGCCGACCAGCGAGCGGGCATAGGCCACCCACTCATCGATCAGGATCACCGCAGGCGCGTAGGTCTTCAACAGTTCGTGCAGAGCGTCGCCTGGGTGGGTGCGGTCGCCGTCAGATTTCGCCACCAAGGCGTAGGCCTCGGGACCGCCGAGTTGCCAGGCGAGCTCGCCCCAGATCGTGTTGACCTGAGTGCCATCGGCCTTGGTCACACCCGAGGGGCTGAAGTGGTTGCCGACGATGGCGACGCGGTTGATCTTCTCGCCGGTGTAGCCGTTGGCGAGCAGCAGTTCCTGGGTCTCCTGCGGGTAGTCCCCCACCGGGAGTCCGGCGGCGACGTGCCACAGCGACAGCATCGAGTGTGTCTTGCCGCCACCGAAGTTAGTCTGCAGGTTGATGACCGGCGACACGTTGTCATCACCGGAGAACCGCCGCACTGCGCGACCGATCAGGTCGCTGAGTCCCTCCGTCAGGTAGGTGCGTTTGAAGAACTCGACCGGGTCGGCATAGTCAGCGTCGACCTCGCCGCCAGTCGCCACCTTATACAGGTCGGCAGCGAACTCGGAGGCATGGAAGTTGCCCGTCGCGACGTCATCGTGCGGCTGCAAGACCTCACGCCACGGTCGGAGCCCCGTCGCTTCGGGGTTGTCGACCGCAGCCTTCAAGACCTTCTTGTCAGCCTTGTCGGCCGTCACCCGCCGCAGATCAAGGCGGATTGCCTTCAAGTCATCAGCCACAGTGCCGCCGGCGTTGATCAAACCGACCAAGCGCTCAGCCGTGTCGAGGATCCGGTAGGCATCGTCATCGGTGAACGAACCGTTGTGGGCCCAGGTGTTGCGTGCGTTCTTCAACTCCGTCGCAAACGCTTCGCCGATGCGGCCGAGCGTGTCCGAGAACGGATACCAGCGCGGCTGGAACCGCGTCGTGATCGACGTGTCTGTCAACATCCGCAACTGCGCTGCCGGATCGAGCGGGTCATAGACACGCCCGGTGTCGCCGTCGCGCGCCTCGATCAGCTTGATCCACTGCGCGCCAGCGGCCTGGTCGACCGCACCAATCACCGACGCGATGTAGTCATCGAGTACCGGAGCCAGTAGCTCGAACATCTTCCCGATGCGATCGCGATTGCTCAGTGCCATGTCACTCGTCCTCGTCGAAGTCGAAAGCCCCTTGCGAGGGAGAAGGCTTCTTTGCTGAGCGAGCCACCTCAAGGATCTCGGGCCAGCTCGTCACCATGCTGTTGAACGACAGTGCATCCTTGGTCCACCCGTTGCCC
Source organism: Aeromicrobium sp. (assembly GCA_035401705.1). GTDB lineage: Bacteria > Actinomycetota > Actinomycetes > Propionibacteriales > Nocardioidaceae > Aeromicrobium. The sequence continues at coordinate 3,134 of DAONBX010000034.1, read as the reverse complement.
TCTGCAATACGGAAGAGCAAGTGCGCCAACTCCTTCACCAAGTCGGCATCGACGGCGCCGTCGGTTCTACTCAGCGCAGCCTGAAGGAAGTCGCCAGCTGGGGCAATTCCATCCCGCTCCAGCACCTTGATCAGGTGGTGGAGTGCCTCCCAGTTGCTGGTGTGCGGGTCCCTGAGAACGTCGTAGTCCCAGGACAAGTCTCCCGGTTTGATGAGCTGCACGACTCCTGCACGACTAGTCAAGATCTTGTCACGATCCATGCTGTCCACACTGGTGTTTCGCGCACGGGCGAGACTGTCAGCATCACCGAACTTTCCGACCCCATAACCGTGCTGTCGATACCAAGCGAGAGCAAAACGAGACGTTGAGTCAAAGTCACCCTCCTGCTCGTTGAGAACCTGATCGAGAATCTCGTTGATCCGCGCGAGCGCAGAGCGCACTGACATCTTCGAACCATCAGGCTCAAGGACCGCACCGAACCGACTAAACACCGCCATGCCTGGGCCAATGGCCGCTTGTGGAAGATCCACGGGAGCGACCTGGCCCTGCTGAAGCTTGCGCAACGCGCCGGGCAGCTCCGCTTCAAGCATTGCGATGAAGCCGCGACGATCAGTAGTTGGCGCGCCATCGGGGCGTGGGCGAAGCGACAGAACAATCGAGGATGCGAGCGCGTTGGTGCCTACGCTGATGATTCGGCCGCTTCGCTCGCTCCGCATCGGCCACGTCGAGGTGATCTCCCATCCGGACCGAATCATTCCTTCAAGAAGCGTCTCCCATCCAGACGATGCACTTCCAGCCAGATCCTTCTCAGATTGCTTGTACGCATAATAGACAGTGATTGGATAATCGGTTCGGGCACCACTTCGGAGTCGCGAGAATACCTCGCGGAATCCATCTTCAAAGAACTGCTTGGCGCCCTGGGACCCGCCGTGCCGGAACTGGTTCGCAACCAATTCCTCCGCCTTCGGAACAAGTAAGGTTCCGAGCTCCTCCGGGTAGATGTCGCGGAGAGTTCGCCTGAGCCAGACATAAAAGAAATCAGAAAGGTCGGAGTAGCCAATGCTGTTGTAGTACGGCGGATCCGTCGATATAACCCTCCCCCTACCATTCACCGCGTTCGCATCTGACTGCACGGACTGGCCGACACCTGTTGCAGGAATGCCGGCGAGTGAATCACTCACGATCTTCACGGACCGCTGCCAAGCGCCACCGATGTCTGAAAGCGGGTTCAACTCGGCATAGTCCCAGATCATCGGAACGGCCTGGCTCGTGAAGAGGTGAGTTGGGCGGTCTTCCTGTGGATACCAAGCAGATAGCGAGTTGACATAGTCGGCAATCTTGCTCACAACGAACGCCAGATAGGTGGCTACAGCGTCTGCATATTCGGGCTCCCCGCCATCTGCGATGACTCGTTCGCGGGCCTCCAAAATCAGGTCGCAGAAGGTGTCGAGCGCGGTCAGTTGCCGGTCAGTGAAAAGATCTGCCCAGGTCGTCAACCCGTATGCGTGCACCCGAAACCCTAGGGCTTGCGAAGGAATATCTTGTGTCGGTACGTTCATAGGACGCGACGCCTGCGCAGCGCGAACCTGTTCATCGGACGGCACCACGTATTCACGCAAGCGTGAACCCGGTTTTACGGCCGCCACGAGGTGGTGACCGATGCGACCGGCCACTCCTTCAGCTCGGACATACTTGAGATCAACTTGAGACTTACACGCAATGCAGGTGGCACCCGTTCTGCCGACCGTTCCTTTGTCGTCCTTTCCGGGCGCCCCCTGCGGATCCGACCGGATCGCGTACCGAATTGATCTGCCGGCAGATGCCGCTGAATCAGGGTGCACCTCGGGGACTGCATAGACGACTCGTCCCTTCCGTCGACTGAGCCACCACTTCGTGGTGAGTGGCATCTCGATGCCGCAAGCGGGATTCGGGCATTCCACGGTTCGAAACCAGATCCACGCGAGCGGATCGTCACCATCGATTGGCGGATACAGGTTCGCTAGCCGACGCGCAGCTTCGTCGCGAATCCACGTCCCATATGAACTGACGTCCTCCGCCAAGCCCTCTGCGCCACGCCAAGTACGGATCTGCCTATCGGCGGCGCCCGGGAAGACCGGCGAACGACCAGAAAATTGGGGCGGCAGCTCTACCAACGCCTTGCCGATCAGAACCGCGACCGGATTCAGATCCGACCCATGGCCGACGACTCCAAGCCGCTGGGCTTCGAGGGGAATCGTCCCACCTCCCGCAAACGGATCGAAAACGACGGGGACTTCGCCCTCTGCGGAATCGGTGATTTCACGAAGAGCCTCCGCGAACAGCGCCTCATCGCGCATGTTCTCCCAGATGACGAGTCGCTCGATCAGGCTGTGCAGCCGATCGCGCTCCGCGCGTTGTAGTTCTTCGGTAGGGAACCGATCAGGATGCGCGGAGGGATCGTCAACCAACTGAGCGAAGAGCACAGCCCTCGCAGTGGCAAGTGGTTTCTGCGACCACCACTTGTGAATAGCGCTCGGATTACCCCGATAGATGTAGTTCTCTCGCGCCGACTCGCGGTTGATCGCCTCCAGCGGCAACGCCACCTCGATCAGCTTGCGCTTGTGCACTTGTGCTCGACCCTCCGTGCCCGCGGCGAGCGGGCGTAACTGCCACCGCGTTCACGGTGATCTTCCGCTTCAAACCCTAACGTTGAGCCCCGACAGATTCAGCAGAACGCGGCCCGACCTACCCTCAGAACGGCTGTGCGCCCTTCACCCACTGCTTGGCCCAGTCGCCCCGTACGCCCGTTGCATCGAAGTCACCGAGATCAGTAGTCGCGAAGGGGTCGTCGAGGTAGCGCACCTCGTCGTACTGGGCCCCGCGCGGATCGACCTTGACGAGCGCGAGGCGGTAGCGCGGGACGGCGTTCTTGCCGGTCATGACTTCGTTGTGGGTGATGAAGAAGTCGGTCGCGCCTTCGATACGGGCCTTGACCTCGATGCGATACGTGTCACCGTTGGTGTCGGTCGAGAGGATGTCGAACCCGGGGTTGGTGAAGGCCTGCTCGACGGGCTTGCGGCCGAGTTCGCGTTCGCGAGCCAGGACTAGGTCGACGCCGCGGCGTTCGACTTCCTTCGTTTCCTTGGCGTGCATGG
>DAONBX010000033.1:0-25144 GCA_035401705.1 Aeromicrobium sp. | reverse complement strand
TGCCACTCGTTGGCTCGCTGTTCTTCAAGGACGCGGACGCGACCTTGGTCGAGGATTTGGCCGCCCGCGACTTGTTGTTCCGCAAAGTCGACTACGAACACAGTTACCCACACTGCTGGCGCTGCCATACGCCGTTGATGTACTTCGCCTTGCCTGCTTGGTACATCCGAACCACGGCCCGCAAGGACGAACTAATCGCTCAAAACGAGCTGACGAACTGGTTCCCCGAGACGATCAAGCACGGCCGCTATGGCGATTGGCTAAACAACAACATCGACTGGTCGCTGTCGCGCAATCGCTATTGGGGTACTCCCCTGCCGATTTGGCGCAACGATCTGGACCCGACGAAGCTCGTCTGTGTCGAATCGCTCAAGCATTTGTCTGAACTGACCGGCACCGACCAGTCGCAGTTGGATCCGCACCGGCCCTACATCGACGACGTGACCTTCACGATCGACGGCGAGGCCGGCACCTACCGCCGCGTCGCCGAAGTCATCGACGCCTGGTTCGATTCAGGTTCAATGCCGTTCGCGCAGTGGGGCTACCCGCACGTTGAGGGATCCAAAGAGAAGTTCGAACGCGCCTACCCTGCCCAGTACATCGCTGAAGCGATAGATCAGACCCGTGGCTGGTTCTATTCGCTGATGGCCGTTGGCACGCTAGTTTTCGACCGTTCAAGCTATGAGAACGTCGTCTGCCTTGGGCACATCCTGGCCGAAGATGGCCGAAAAATGAGCAAGCACCTAGGCAATATCTTGCTACCGATGCCACTGATGGACGAGCACGGCGCCGACGCGCTTCGCTGGTTCATGGCCAGTTCGGGATCGCCGTGGTCGGCCCGCCGGATCGGCAACACGGCGCTGACTGAGATCGTCCGAAAGGTCCTGCTGACCTACTGGAACACGGTCGCATTCCACGTTCTCTATGCCCGGGCAGATAACTGGACGCCCGCCGCCGGCGACTTCCCGCCAGCTGCGCAGCGCAGCGTGCTGGACCGCTGGCTGCTGTCGAACACCCAACAATTGATCGAAGAGGTCACCGACGCCCTCGAGAGTTTCGACACGCAGCGCGCCGGAATCGCCTTGAGCAGCTTCGTGGACGATCTCTCCAACTGGTACGTCCGCCGCTCACGCAAACGCTTCTGGCGCGGCGACGAGGCCGCTTTCGCGACCTTGCACGAGGTTTTGGACGTAGTCACTCGCCTAATGGCACCGCTGGTGCCGTTTATCACCGAACAAGTCTGGCAAGACGTCATCGTGCCAGTCACCCCCGGAGCAGCAACCTCGGTCCACCTCGCCAACTGGCCAACAGTTGACGAGTCGCTGCTCATCGCCGGGTTGGACGATCGGGTGAAGTTGGCTCGACGGGTCACCGAACTCGGCCGAGCCGCACGCGCCGAAGCCAAAGTTCGCACCCGCCAGCCGCTGCGGCGGGCGTTGATAGGTTCGGCACATCACGATCAGTTGGGCGAGGACCTGCGCGCCGAGATCTGCGAAGAGCTGAACATCGCCCAGATCGGTTCACTCGGCGATGCCGGGGCCGATTTGGTGGAGTTCAGCGCCAAGGGCAACTTCCGCAACCTCGGCAAGGTCCACGGCAAGGCCACGCCCACGGTTGCTGCCGCCATCGCCGCGGCACCGGCAGCCGAGTTGGCCGCGCAGTTGGAGGCCACCGCTAGCGCGACAGTTTCTGGCGAAGACGGCCAGAGCTGGACAGTGGGGGTCGACGACGTGATCTTGACTGAGCGCCCGCGTGAGGGCTGGTCGGTCGTCAATGAGCAGGGCGAGACTGTCGCACTCGATCTTGAGATCGATGACGAACTGCGCCGCGCCGGGTTGGCCCGCGAAGCTGTCCGCGTGATTCAGGAAGGCCGAAAGACCGTCGGCCTGGACATCACCGACCGGATTTCGCTTACCTGGTCTGCCGCTGGCGAGACGGCCGAGGCGCTGCGCGAGCATGCCGAAACGATTGCCGATGAGGTTCTCGCCCTCGAGTTCACCGAAGGCGAGGTCACTGGCGACATTGGCGATCCCGACCTCGGCCTTCGGGTAATGATCAGCCGCAAGTAGCGCCATCGGAAGCTAAACGGCGCCCCACCAAATTTGGTGGGGCGCCGTTTACGTTCGTGCGCTATTGCTTAGTGCGCTAGTGCTCAGTGCTTCTTGTCGCCACCATCAAGAGCGGTGCCGGACTTCGGCTCGACCGGAGAACTGCCATCGAGCTGAGCCAACTGATCTTGGAAGTAGGCCTTTAGGCGAGCACGGTACTCGCGCTCGTATGCCCGCAGGTGATCGATCTCGGCCTGGAGTTCGGTGCGCTCACGTTCGAGGCCGGAGATGGCCTCCTTGCGGCGCGATTCGGTTTCGATGTCGAGCTGTTCTGCACGCTTGCGCGATTCGTACTGCAAGGTGTCCGCGTCGCGACGAGCATCGGCCGAAACCTTCTCGGCGGCGACCCGAGCATCAGCGAGGATGCCATCGGCTTCGCCCTTGGCCGCGTCCATTAGCTGGTCGGCGTTGGACGAGGCAATCTCCAGCAGACGTGCTGCCGCGGTGGATGCCTCGGCGGTCGAAGTGACCTTGAGTTCGGTCGGCTGAGCCGGCTCAACCTTGACCGGCTCTGGCTTGACCGGCTCGGGGGCCCTGACGGGCTCAGGCTTGGCTTCAACCGGCGCGGCCGGCTTGGGTGCCTTCTGGGCGGCACTGAGTGCCGATTCGAGTTCGGCAACCTTGGCTTTGAGTTCAGCGTTTTCGCTGACGAGGCGTTCGAATTCAACCTCGACTTCGTCAAGGAATTGCTCGACCTCGCCCATGTCGTAGCCGTCGCGCAGCCGGACGGCTGTGAACTGCTTGTCGCGAATGTCCTGGGGCGTGAGCGCCATCTGGTCACCTCTGCGTTGAGTCGTGTGTCACTAGGGAAGTATGTGAACCGCTGTTAACGGTACCGCTCCATCTTACGCATGCGCCACGTAGATGGGTGGGCGAGTCGCAATCTAGACCTTGAAAATCAAAATTACCGCGGCCTGCAGCAGGATCAGGCCCAGCAGTAACAAGATCGATGACAGGTCCAACATGATGTTGCCGATTCGTACTGCTGGGATTACCCGCCGAAGTGCGCGAAGCGGTGGATCGGTGATGCTGAAAATCACTTCGCAAAGAACCGCGATCAGCCCTTTTGGCCGCCAACGACGGGCTAAAACCTGGATCCAGTCGATCACGAACCGGGCAATGACAATGATGATTGCCAGGCCGAGAAGTTCGCGCAGGATCACCCCAACGGTGGTCACGTTCAATCAGTTCTGGTTGAAGAATCCACCAGCAACAATCGCGGCTTGGTCCTCATCGGAGACTTCGACGCCTTCGGGCGAGAGCAAAAAAACTTTCGCCGTGACGCGAGTCATCGTGCCGAAACCGGCGAAAACCAAACCGGCAGCAAAGTCGACGAGCCGCTTTGCATCGTCATCGGTGATCTCCTCCAAATTCATGATCACCGGGGTACCGGAACGGAAAGACTCGCCGATTCTGCGCGCGTCGTTATACGTATGCGGAATTACTTTGTCGATCCGTGAAACCGAAGAGTCGCCAGCCTCAACTGAGCGGCGTCCTTCCAAGGTCGAAACCGCAGCTACCGGGCGCGACGAAACTGCGCGCACTGCTGGTTGCGATCGAGCCTGTTCAGGCTCCACGTCGAACTCTTCGTCGTAGTCGGCTTCCTCGACAAGCCCGAGGAACTCGCCCATCCTGCGCATTGCGCTAGCCATACTCTCACTCCGTATCCATCGGTCTTGACAATGTTGAGATTACTGCAGTCACAGGCGCTGTCCGAGCACCAAACGACCCACGCGTAGGTGTGTCGCGCCATACTCGATGGCCGTTTCGAAGTCGCCGCTCATCCCCGCCGAGAGGATCTTCGCCGTTGGCACCAACCGGACAAGATCGGCTCCTAGAAGTTGCAGGGCCTCAAATGAGGGTGCGGGTTCTGCGCCAAGTGGTGCCACGGTCATCAAGCCCGCGATCTGCACGTTTGGCGCCTGCGCCAGCACCTGCTCGGCTAGCGGCAGCACCTCTCCTGCGGGCACTCCGGCCCGGGCTGGATTCGCGGTATCGAAGTCGACTTGAATCAGGCAGTCGATCGTCCGCTCGGCCGCTTCGGCGGCTCGGCTTAGTGACTGGGCCAGTTTGAGCCGGTCGAGACTATGAACGAGGTCGGCGTATTTCACGACTGCTGCGGCCTTGTTTGTCTGGAGCCCGCCAAGAAAATGCCAGCGAAGTTCGGTGCTACCAAGATGTACTTCTTCGAATTTGGCAACCGCTTCTTGGTGCCTGTTCTCCCCGACGTCACGAACGCCGAGCTCAAAAAGCGTCTCGACGTCGGCGGCCGGATAGGTCTTGGTGACGACAACCAGCGTGACCTCGTCAACCGAACGTCCTGCTCGGTGGCAGGCGGCCGCAATCTGGGCCTGGACCGACTCGAGGTTGCGAGCCAACTCTTGTCTTCTACTCACTGGTTGCCCCCTTGTCCAATCACGACGGCGGCACCGAACCGGCCCGAATTATCACCTTGGCGGCGGAAGGACCAGAACTGATCGTCTTCGATGGTGCAGCCGCCAAGGTCAGTGACCGAAACGCCCGCCCGATCGAGTTGTTGCACCACTGCGGCGCCAACGTCGATCGCCGGCGTACCCCAAGAAGTGACTGACTGCGCGGTCGGCTCGATCGCGGCAGCGGCCTGGGCCATGTCGCTCGGGACTTCGTAGCAGCGACCACATGCCCGGGGGCCGACCCACGCCTGCAGTTTGCTTGCGCCGCGCTCGTGCAGTCGATCAACGGTTGCCTGGACTATTTGGGAGAGCATGCCGGCTCGCCCGGCGTGAACGACCGCTGCTATTGGGACGCTCTCATCAACGATCACCACTGGGACGCAGTCAGCAACCCGCACGATCGCCACTGCCCCCGGGCGATCCACGATTAGCGCATCTGCCTCGGCGGCTGAAGCGGCCGGATCGGCGATCGCCACCGTTGCCGAATGCATCTGGTTCATCGTCACAGCGACACCGCCAAGTTCGTTGGCGATCAGTGCAATGTCGCTTTCGCCCGGAGCACGCCCGCAGGTTCCGGGTTTCAAGTTCGTCCTTGCATCGGTGAAACCGAAACTGATCGGACCAACCGTTTGGCGAAACCAAAACGGATCAGGCGCGCTTGCCACGATCAGCGCAAGAAGTCAGGGATATCGAGGCCGTCGCCAAAATCGGCACCGTTTGGTTGCGCCGGAACTGGCTCGCCAACAACCGACTGCTCGACCGAAACCGGCGCAGACGAAGTCGTCGTGGGCTGGGCTTGGCCGGATTCGCGCATCAGTGCCGGCTTCGCCGTATCACGCTGCTTTGGCTCGCCACCATCAAATCCCGCCGCGATGACGGTGATTCGCACTTCGTCGCCAAGGGAATCGTCGATGACTGTACCGAAGATGATCTTGGCGTCGTCGTGAACCGACTTCTGAATGAGTTCGGCCGCTTCGTTGATCTCGAACAAACCGAGGTCGGAACCACCAGCGATCGATAGCAGGACACCGCGGGCGCCTTCGATCGAAGCCTCAAGCAGCGGACTGGAAACGGCCAGTTCAGCTGCTACTGCGGCGCGGTTCTCGCCGCGGGCCGAACCGATGCCCATTAGCGCCGAACCAGCGTCGCTCATGATCGACTTAACGTCAGCGAAGTCGACGTTGATCATGCCCGGCGTGGTGATGAGTTCTGAGATGCCCGAAACGCCTTGGTAGAGCACCTGGTCTGCCTGGCGGAAGGCATCCAACAAGCTGATGTTCTGGTCGCTAATCGACAGCAGTCGATCGTTCGGGATCACGATCAGGGTGTCGACTTCTTCGCGAAGTCGCTGCACACCGATATCGGCTTGCGCGGCCCGGTTGCGACCCTCGAACTTGAACGGTCGAGTGACGACGCCAATGGTCAACGCACCCAAGGAGCGAGCGATTCGCGCGACAACGGGAGCACCACCGGTACCGGTGCCGCCGCCCTCGCCGGCGGTAACGAACACCATGTCCGCGCCCTTGATGGCCGCTTCGATTTCTTCAGCGTGGTCTTCGGCGGCCTTCTTGCCAATCTCCGGATCAGCGCCAGCACCAAGCCCACGAGTTGACTCGCGGCCGACGTCGAGCTTTACGTCCGCATCCGTCATAAGTAGCGCCTGCGCATCGGTGTTAATCGCGATGAACTCCACGCCCTTGAGTCCGGCCTCGATCATGCGGTTCACGGCGTTTACGCCACCGCCGCCAATGCCGACAACCTTGATTACTGCAAGGTAGTTCTGGACCGCCATGTCTTTCCCTTCTAACCTTAACCCTCTACTGGAGGCTTATAGTTATGTCAACCTCGCTGATGTCACTGACATTAGGTGGCAGTTCACGCAGTTCGGCGCTGACACGCCGACTACTTCATTGGTTGTTTAAAACTCGACTCACGACTCGGCGGTGGTCGGGCTCTCAGGTGCGCTCACGTCATAGGTTCGCGCCTTGGTATTCAGCAGCGCCTCGAGCACAGTCAACTTCGTGGCCGAGTCCTGGGCACTACCCCAAAACACGGTCCGATCTTTAGTTAGATCCAATTCGATCGAGTCACGACTTTGGGCACTGATGGCTTGAACCTGCTTGGCCAACACGGAGCCCGCGCCAGAAATATCGGCGGCAACACGTGCCGCTGCGGCCACCGTGCGGCGGTCCTGGGCATCGACCTTCAACTGCGGAATATGGCTCGGCTTGCTGGCAAGCTGACGATAAATAACCCCGGTACCGTCAACTGCCCATGCGCTGCCGCCCTTCTCCAACCAGGCGACCGCAGACCGCTCCTTCACTGAAATCAGCACCGTGTGCGGAAGTTCGCGGTCCACCTTCGCGGACTCGACGATCAGGAGTTGCTCAACTTTTTTTACGACTTCGTCGGTGTCGAGCCGCACCAGCGGCTCGCCGATGGGCACCTCAGCGGCTTGAATTACCTGCTCGGGGGTCAGGTGGTCAGTTCCAGAAACCTTAACCTCACTGATCGCGAAAACACTCGAGAAAAACACGAGCCAAAATCCGAATGCCACCACCAGAAGAGCAGCAACGACCCCGGTAATTCGCCACCTAGTTTTTCGGCGCTGCTGCTCAAGTTTTTGGGTAAACCGATCACTCATTGGCGCCCGACTCCAAAAGTTTCAGCAGTGCCGGGCCGACCTCGGTGATGTCGCCGGCCCCTAGCGTCAAAACGAGGTCACCTGGCTGAACCACGGAACCAAGGAACGCAGCCAACGTGGAAACCGGGCCGCCCGAAATCGCGTGCGGGCCGGCCGCGGAGCGAACCAGCTCGGCAGTCACGGCCGGGTCAGGCGTTTCGCGCGCGACATAGAGGTCGGCCACCACAACCACATCGGCGGCGGCGAGCTCAGCTCCCATTTGGGCACCAAAGAGCCGCGTGCGACTGACTAGGTGGGGCTGGAACGCCACGACCAAACGCCTACTGGCGGCGATCGAGCGGGCAGCAGCCAAGTCAGCGGCGATCTCGGTGGGATGGTGGGCATAAGAATCGACAACCCGTACCCCGGCGGCCTCGCCCTTGGGCTCCATCCGTCGCGCCGCGCCGGCAAACTGAGCCAGACCGGCAACCAGCCCCGCGAGGTCGTGGCCGAGTTCCAGTCCTGCCGCCAACGCCAACACCGCGTCAGCTGCATAGTGCCTCCCTGGCACCGCCAAGGTCACCGCGGTCGGCTCAAAGCCAGGCGCCAACACGGTAAATCTCGTGCTCGACCCGGCTACCTCTACGTCAACGGCACGAACGGTTGCCGACTCAGCAAAACCGGCAGAAATAACCTTTGGTCCAGCAACTTGGTCAATCAGTCGCCCGCAGCCCAGATCATCTGCCGACACCACAATGAATTCGGACACAGTGTCGGCGAACTCGGCAAATGCGGCTTCATATGCCTCAACCGACCCCCAAGTGTCGAGATGATCGGCGTCGACGTTCGTCACCACTGCGCCGCTTGGGCGATAGTGCAAAAAAGCACCGTCGCTTTCGTCCGCCTCGACCACGAACTGGGCGTCGGACCCGCGGTGGGAAGCAGCGTCAAGGCCAGCGACCTGTGCGCCAATAGCAAAGGACGGGTCAGCTCCGGCGCCGCGTAAGGCAAAGGTCAGCATCGCCGTCGTGGTGGTCTTGCCATGCGTCCCGGCAACCGCAATTCGTTGGTCGGCCAGCATCGCGGACATCAGCCCAGCCGACCTAGGCCACAGGCGCAGACCGAGTCTGGTCGCCTCAACGATCTCGGGGTTGTCCGCCGGCACTGCGGTCGACGCAATGACAGTGTCGCAATTGGCTACATTCGCAGCCCGGTGGCCTACCTGACAGTTGATGCCAGCGGCCCGCAGTCCGGCCAAGACGTCCGAATCGCGGGCATCACTGCCGCTGACGTCGACGCCGTCCTCGTGCATCAGTAAGGCGATTGCCGATAGTCCCGCACCGCCGACACCGACGAAATGAACGCGCCCGAGTTCGGCGGGAGCAAGGATCTGCTCGGGAACATCGATCCTCACTTGGCTTGGCCTCCTGCTTGATGGATCATCTCGGCGAGTTTCTCGGCGGCGTCACGGCGCACCAAGTTGGCGGCCGCATTGGACATGAGTTCGAGTCGCTGCGGTGAAGTCACCAACGAAACAACCGCTTGGGCCACCCAAGCGGGAGTGAAGGCCGCATCGTCGATTAGCAACCCGCCACCGGCAGCGACCACCGGATTGGCGTTCAGCGCTTGTTCGCCATTGCCGATCGGCAATGGCACAAAGACCGCCGGCAACCCAACGGCGGCGACCTCGGTCACCGAGTTCGCGCCCGAGCGACAAATCGCCAAGTCGGCCGCGGCATAGGCCAAATCGATTCGATCGATGAACTGTTCCACGATGTATGGCGGATCCTCAGGTCGGCGATTCACCTCAACCTCGTCGGGCCGCCCAGCGGCATGAAGTACCTGAATGCCGAGTTCGGCTAGCTCCGGCTGGGCGGCTGCCATCGTCTGGTTTATTCGTCTCGCACCTTGGGAGCCGCCGGTGACCAAAATCGTCGGCGCGTCCGGATCGAGACCGAAGTGGTTGCGGGCCTGTGCTTTAACCGCGGCCCGGTCAAGGTCGGCGATTTGCCGACGAATAGGGAGCCCCAAATAGGTCGCTCCCCGCAGGTTGGTATCGGGAAAACTAGTCGCCACAAAACTCGTGAGTCGGGCGCCGAGCTTGTTGGCGATCCCTGGCAAAGCGTTGCCCTCGTGAACCACCAGCGGCAGTCGACGCCGACGAGCAGCCAGGTAAGCAGGCACCGAGACGTAACCGCCAAAGCCGACCACAACGTCAGGGTCGAACCGATCTATTACTGCCAGAGTCGCCTTCACCGATGCCCGCAGATTTTTGGGCAGCCTCGCCAAGTCGGCATTCGGGCGCCTAGGCAACGGCACCGGTGGCACGAGTTCGAGCTTGAAGCCCGCCGCCGGGATCAGTTCGACCTCTAGGCCTTTTGGAGTCCCCAGACAGCAAATCTCGTCGCCGCCTGCTGCCAACACTGCGGCGGTTGCCAACAGCGGAGACGTATGTCCGGCTGTTCCACCCCCGGCCAACAAAACCCGCACTTTTACCGCCCTCGTTTAGACCCTGAGTTTACGGTGACCTTCTTGGCTGTGCTCGTTCGCGTCTTAGAACGTTTTGCCGACCGTAGTGCGCTGGCTGCGCCCTTCTCAGTTTTAGCGCAGTTCGCCAACAGGCCCAACCCGATCAACGTCGCCACCAGACTCGAACCGCCGTAGGAAATCAGCGGCAACGGCACGCCGATGACCGGCATCAGGCCGAGCACCATGGCGATGTTGATGATTGCTTGGACTGCTATCCAAATGGTGATGCCGGCAGCTAGATAGCGGGCGAAGCGGTCTTGGCTTCGTTGGGCGATCCGAAAACCCGTGTAGGCCAAGGCAGCAAACAACGCCATCACCACTAGGCTCCCGGCGAGTCCGAGCTCTTCACCGATTACCGCCAAAATGAAGTCGGTGTGTGCCTCCGGCAACGCACCCCACTTTTGTCGACTCTGCCCAAGACCAAGTCCCCAGAAGCCGCCACTGGCGAACCCCATCATTGCCTTTACCGCCTGATAGCCCGACACCTCCGGATCTGCCATCGGGTTTAGGAATGACATGAACCGAACGACCCGGTGCGGTGCGGTGGCGACGAATACAGTCAGCAGCACACCTAAGCCAAGGGCAAAGGCCAACATCGGTTTGAGCCCAAGTCCACCAACCCAAAGCATCCCGGCGATCATCGCGAACAGAATCAACGCGGTGCCTAGGTCGTGCTGGCCAACAACCAGCATCGCCACTGGAATAGCGACCAGGGTCATTGGGAAAAGGACGCCACGAGTTGTCTTTAGGTATTTGTGTCGGCGCGTGTATAGGGCGGCGATCCAGATTGCCAGCGCCAGCTTGGCGAACTCTGACGGCTGCAGGTTGAAGCCGGCGAAAAGCGGGAGCCAATTTCGGTTGCCGTTTATGTCGATGCCCAACGGGGTAAAGGTCAGCAAGATCGCGCCGATAACCGCAATCAGCGGCAGTGAGGCCCACTTCTGCACTGTGGCCAGCGATATTCGGTTCGCTACGACGAATCCGGCAATGCCCACACAGGCGAAGATCGCCTGGCGGATGAAGATCGAATAGGAGTTTCCTGCCATCAGCGCGACAACTGAACTGGCGCTAAGCACCATCATCAAACCGAGGCCTAAGAGCAGCCCAGTGATGCCAAGCACCAACTGGTACGAAGCTAACGGTCGGTCAAGCAGGGCCCGCACGGAATCGAGCGGACTGCTCGATGCCCGCCGAGAAGCGGTAACACTCATGGCGTTCCTTCGGGGAAGGTGAAGAGACTCCCCAAGTGTTACCCGTGGGAATAGCAAGGCAACGGAACTTGGCCGCGTGTCCTGTCAACTGTTGAGATTGTGGTGACGACGCACTGCCTCGGCAAACGCCTCACCGCGGTGGGCGTAGTCGCGAAACTGGTCCATCGACGCGGCCGCCGGCGCAAGCAACACCGTCTCGCCAGGTCGCGCAAACTGGACCGCTGCCTGCACCGCTTCATCCATAATTTCGTCGGCAGCAGTCGGGCCGTCGATCAAAGCAACCGGCACCTCGGGCGCGTAGGTTGCTAGCGCATCGGCGATCAACTCTTTGTCGGCGCCGATCAACACTGCTGCGCCAAGATGATCGCGAACGTCTTGGATCAGGTCTTTGTACTCGGCGCCCTTAGCAAGCCCGCCGGCGACCCAAACAACCCGGTCGAAACTAAGGATGCTCGCCTTAGCCGCGTGGGCGTTGGTGGCTTTGGAGTCATCGACCCACCGGATCTGATCAGCTTCTAACACCGTGCTGATTCGGTGCGGGCCCAACTTGTAGTTGCGCAAGCCGTCTCGCACTGCTCGTGCCTCGACTCCAATTGACCTGGCCAATGCGGCAGCGGCAAGCGCATTTTGGACATTGTGGGCAGACGTATCGGCTAGGTCAGATAGCGATGCCAATTCCGCCGCGCTGGTTGCCCGTTCGGACACAAAGGCACGGTCAACCAATAGGTCGTCGACCACTCCCAGCATGGAAGGTTCTGGCACCCCCAAAGTGAATCCGATAGCCCGAGCGCCGTCGGCCACCTCAGCGTGTTCGACCAGCTTGCGAGTGGCCTCATCGGCCACGTTGTAGATGCATGCGGTCTGAACACCTTCGTAGATGCGGCCCTTTGCCGCAGCGTAAGCTTCGGCACCGCCATGCCAGTCATAATGATCCGCCGCGATGTTCAGTACCGCAGCCGACTGGGCCGCCATCGACGACGTCCAATGGAGTTGAAAACTGGATAGTTCTACAGCAAGAACATCGCGACCGGCCGGATCCATCACAGCTTCGAGGATGGGCGTGCCGACATTGCCGACAGCCTGAGCCCGAAGCCCCGCCGCGAGCAGAATCGACTCGAGCATCTGAACGGTGGTGGTCTTACCGTTCGTGCCGGTCACGGCCAGCCACGGCGCAGGGTTCTCGCCGCGAAGTCGCCAAGCAAGTTCCACCTCTGACCAGATCGGCACGCCCGCCGCCGACGCGGCAACCAGCAGCGGAGCACTTGGGCGCCAGCCTGGCGAGGTCACGACAAGGTCAAGGTCCGCAGGCAGTTTGGCGGTCGAACCCGGACCCAACCGAAAGTCCACGCCGAGCACTTCAAGTAGTTGGGCCTGTTCACTTCGTTTGGAATCAGGAAGCGACTCGTCAAGGACAGTTACTTGAGCGCCGAGGTGGTTGAGGGTGTCTGCAGCAGCAAAACCGCTAACGCCAAAACCGGCAACTATTGCACGCACGCCTTCCCAGGACGTATCTCGCCCCAAGGTGGACAGGTCGGGACTAGAAGGCACCGACGACCCACTCCCAGTAGAAGATCCCGATGCCTGAAATCACGAAGATCCCGCTAATGATCCAGAAGCGGACGACGATGGTGATCTCGGCCCAGCCCAAGAGTTCGAAATGGTGTTGCAGCGGCGCCATCCGGAAGATTCGTTTACCGCCGCTAATTTTGAAGTAGCCGACCTGCAAGATGACCGACAGGGTGATGATCACGAAGAGACCACCGATGATCGCCAGCAAGAGCTCGGTTCGGGTCATTAGCGCGAATCCGGCCATCAGGCCACCAAGAGACAACGAACCGGTATCGCCCATGAAGATCTTCGCTGGGGACGCATTCCACCACAAGAATCCGAAACACGCGCCGGTAACCGCAGCGGCCACCACCGCCAAATCCAATGGGTCTCTGACTTCGTAACACTTTGGTCCGGCATCGGGTAGGAAGCAGTTCTGATTGCTCTGCCAGACATTGATCAATACGTAAGCACCAAAGACCATCACCGACGCACCGGTCGCTAGGCCGTCGAGGCCGTCCGTGAGGTTCACGCCATTGCTCGCGCCGGCGATCATCAGCAGCACCCAAAGAATCAGCAGCACTGTCGGAATCGTCCACGGCAGATCTCGGGTAAACGAAATGGAATGGGTGATTGGCGTCTGCCCGTTCTTGTCTTCCCAGCCAATCGCCAGCACGGC
This sequence comes from Aeromicrobium sp., assembly GCA_035401705.1. GTDB lineage: Bacteria > Actinomycetota > Actinomycetes > Propionibacteriales > Nocardioidaceae > Aeromicrobium. The sequence goes on along the minus strand of DAONBX010000033.1, from coordinate 12,014 downwards.
GAAGATCAGGCCGATTACTACCTGACCGATCATCTTGGCTTTACTTCGCAGGCCGAGACTTCGCTGCTTAGCGACCTTGATCCAGTCATCGAGGAAGCCAATTACTCCCAGCCCAACGAACAGGAAAAGCAGGAGCAATGCCGAGGCTGTTGGCGGATAGCCGGTGGCCAACTTTGCGATCACATAGCCCGCAACTGTCGAAAGGATGATCACGAGCCCACCCATTGTGGGCGTGCCGCGCTTCACATGATGTGAGGTCGGGCCGTCATCTCGGATGAGTTGCCCGTACCCCTTCTTGACCAAAACAGCGATCGCGAATCGGGTGCCCACTAGGGTCCCAACAAGTCCGACGACTCCCGCAATCAGCACAGCCAGCATTGGTCAATTGTCCTTCCTGCGAACCCAAAGGGCCCGACTGGGTCAAACTGCCCTCATTCGGCAGCCAAAAGTGCGGTTGCAACTCGTTCAAGACGAACGCCTCTAGATGCTTTCACAAGGACCACATCTGCGGCACTAAGGCGCGCACGCAAGAGTTCGATTGCCGCAGCAATGTCCGCGACCGGCACCCCGATTCGGCCAGCACCGTCAGCGATCGCGACAGCGCCCGGTCCGACCGCGACTACCAACTCAAGGTTGAGTTCGGCTGCGAGTTCACCGATCTGGCGATGCGCCTGTTGCGAATCCTCGCCTAGTTCAAGCATCTCACCCAAAACGGCAACTCCCACGCCGGGTGCAACCGAGGCCAACGTCCGCAAAGCGGCGGCCATCGACTCTGGATTGGCGTTATACGCGTCGTTGAGAATCACTAACCCATCGGCGCGCTCCTGGCGCTGCATCCGCATCGGCGAGAGCGCACCGGCTGAGGCCAACGCCGCAACTGCCTGTGCTGGCGAAATGCCCAAGGCCGTCGTTGCGGCCACAGCTGCAGCACCGTTCAGCGCATGGTGAGCCCCGACTTGCGGAACCGTCGCCGCAAATTTCTCTTCACCAACTTGAAGCTCGAAGGTTGGCTGCCCTGCTGGATCGAGGTCAATTTCCCCAAGCAGCGTGACACTTCCGGTGCGGCCGAAGGTCAATACGGTGGCCACAGTACGTTGCGCCATATCTGCCACTCTTGGGTCGTCGGCGTTCAAGATCGCGGTGCCCGAATCGGCCAACGCCTCGATGATTTCGCCCTTTGCTAGAGCGGTCTGATCAATCGAGCCGAACTCACCAGCGTGCGCCGAACCAACGTTGAGCACCACTGCCACGTCCGGTGGTGCAAGCTGACAAAGGTACGCAATATGGCCAATCCCCCGTGCGCCCATTTCGAGTACCAGGTGACGAGTTGACTCATCGGCCTGAAGGACCGTCAATGGCACCCCAAGTTCGTTGTTGAAGGACCCTTCCGGGGCCACGGTTGGCCCGTCAGCCGAAAGAATCTGGGCGACCAAATCTTTAACGCTGGTCTTGCCTTGGGAGCCGGTAATTGCCACCACGTCAAGTTCAGTTCGCTCGCGGAGGACTCGTAGTCGATCAGCGGCCAACAAACCCAACGCCTTAACCGGGTCATCGACTAGAACATGTGGGCCCGGCACCGAGGTGGCGGCCAGGGTTGCGACCGCGCCAGCCTCAAGCGCGACCGGAACGAAGTTCCGACCGTCGACGTGTTCGCCAGCGATCGCCACAAAAAGTGAACCCGGGACGACTTTTCGTGAATCTACAACTGCCGGACCGTCGACGACGACGGATTCATCGCCGTGGGCCGTTCCGCCGGTAATTCGGGCAAGTTCGGCCAAGGTGGTCGCGATCACGGCAACTCCCCTAGCAGTTCAAGCAGTACTTCACGATCGTCAAATGGGTACAAAGTGTCGCCCACCTGTTGGCCCTGTTCATGCCCCTTACCCGCAATAACTACAGTGTCGCCGGGCCGCGCCTGCGCTACCGCCGCGCTGATCGCTTCACGGCGATCAGCTATCTCCGTCGTCTGGGCAACTGAGTTTTGCGCGCCGGCGAGGACCGCCGCCCTAATGGTTGCCGGATCCTCATTTCGCGGGTTGTCGTCAGTCACAATGAGCACATCGGCGAGACTCGACGCCACTTGGCCCATGATCGGTCGCTTGCCCCTGTCCCGGTCTCCCCCGGCCCCGAGCACCACGATCAGCCGTCCGGCAGTAACCGGCCGAAGCGCAGTCAAGACCGCTTCGATCGCCTCGGGTTTATGGGCATAGTCGACCACGGCGGTGAACGGTTGGCCGCCATGAACTCTCTGCATTCGACCGGGCACACCCGGTGAAGTCGCAATGCCGGCCACTAGTTCTGGCAGGTCAAAGCCTTGGGAGACCAACGCGACCACTGCGGCAACCGCGTTAGAGACGTTGAAGGCCCCCGGCAGTGGCACAGTCATCTCGGTCTCGACGCCGTCAGGCCCAACTAAAGTCACGCCACTTCCGAGTCGATCGGGTCGCAAGTTCACCGCCCGCCAATCAGCGGGGTTGCCTTGGGTCGAAAAGGTAGTAGTGGCCAACTCAGTGTCCGCTGCCAGTCGCACGCCGTGGGGGTCGTCAATGTTGATCACCGCGTGCCGGGCATGTTCGCGGGTGAAAAGTTCGGCCTTCGCCGCGAAATAGGACTCCAGATCGTGATGGAAGTCCAAATGATCGCGGCCGAGGTTCAAGAACACCGCGGAGTCGAACGTGAACCCGTTGATTCGGCCTTGGACGATTGCATGGCTGGAAACTTCCATCACGCAAGCTTTGACCTGCTCCTCAGCCATCACCGCGAAAAGTGCTTGCAGCGCCGGGGCCTCTGGAGTAGTCAACGCGCTTTGTGCAGGCACGCCCTTGATCTGCGTGCCGATTGTGCCGATAACGGCAGAATCAGCGCTGCCTAGTGCGGCTTGGGCCAGATAGCTCGTGGTGGTCTTACCTTGAGTGCCCGTGATGCCGACGGTCACGAACTCGCGACTCCTGTGCCCGTAGAACTCGGCAGCAAAGGCTGCCAATTCGGCCCGAGGTTCGCCAACTACTACCCGGGGTACTGCCGCCGGCAGACTCTCGGCACCGACCGGATCGGTCAGTACCGCGACCGCGCCGGCTGCTAGTGCCTGGTCGACGAAGCGGACGCCGTGGGTGGTGGCGCCAGGCAAAGCCGCAAAAAGATCGCCGTCTTGAACATCGGCGGTGGCCAAACTAATACCGGTGACCGAGGCGTCACCTGTTTGAGTGGCGCCGACAAACTCTTGCGCAACCTGTCCTAGCGTCCAGCGCGGACGTTCGTTTGGCCTAACCCTCATTCGACTCACCCCACTAACTTAACGGGGCGATTCACCACTCTTGAGCAATCTTCGGCGACTTCGAACCAGTCGGAGCAACCGCGAACCGCTCCAACGCCATCGACATGATGTCTTTGAATACTGGACCTGCCATGGAGCCACCACCGGCATTACGTGGTGGCTTATCGATCACGACATAGGTGATGAACCGGGGATTATCGGCCGGCGCGAAGCCCATAAAGCTGATGGTGTTCTGCCCACGCACATAGCGGCCGGTCTGGGGATTCACCCGCCACGCAGTACCGGTTTTGCCCGCTACCCGGTAGCCATCAATCTGTGCAGTCGGGGCGGTGCCATCATCTGCGGTTACTGCTTCCATCATTCGGGTGACCTCGGCCGCCGCCTGCTTGGAGACAACTCGCTTGGTCGCGCCCGGACTGACAGTGTGCTTAGCGCCATCACCGGACCGGACCGAATCGACGATCTTCGGGGTGCACATCACGCCGCCGTTTGCGATCGCGCCAACAGCCCGAACCATCTGGATTGCGTTCACAGATACGCCCTGCCCAAACGAGGTCGTCGCGTGTTTGGCTTTCGTCCAGTCGCGCGCGGGCGCAACCAAACCGACCGTCTCCTCCGGCAGATCAATCCCGGACTTGGCGCCAAAGCCAAACGCCCGCAAGTAGCGGTAGAACGTCGAATCAGACATCTTATTTGCGGCCACAATCGTGCCGAGGTTGGACGACTTCGCGATCACTCCGGCCGCCGTCAACTTCAGCGTGCCGTGCTGCCAGTAGTCGCCAATCGGGAACTTATCGATCACCATTGCCGACGGCACGGTGAGCTTGCTGTCAGAGGAAATCTTCCCCTGATCGGCAAGGGCCGCCATCGTGATCGTCTTCATCACCGAGCCGGGTTCAAACACGTTCGAAACCGCTCGATTGACTAGCGCCGAGCCTTCCAGTCCTTCGCGCGTCTCGGGGTTGAACGTCGGCGCTTGGGACATCTGAACTATCTGGCAGGTGCGCACATCCATCGTGATCGCCAGGCCGTAGTCGGCGCCGGCCGAACTGACCACGTCGCGCAGTCGCTGATCGGCGTACCACTGCAGATCTCGGTCGAGCGTAGTTCGCACCTCGCCGCCAGGAATCATTTCCGCAACGGTCGAGTCGGCCATTGGGATGCGCTGTCCAGTCGCTGAAATTTCGTAAGTTGACGATCCGCCCTTACCGGTTAGCGCCTTGTCGTATTGCAGTTCGAGTCCCGCTATGCCTTTGCCGCCGGCCTCAGTGATTCCCAGGACGCTCGCCGCCAGGGAGCCACCGGGGTATTTGCGCAGCGACTCGGTCTCGCTGAACACACCCGGGTAGCCGGCCTTGGCAACGGCTTTGATCGCGCGCTGGGCCTCATAGGTGGGCAAGTCTTTGGCCAAATAGACAAACTTTGACTTAGGGGTACGCAGCTTCTGAATCGTGTCAAAGTAGTCGATCTTGTCGCCGAGTGAGCTATGCAAAATCCGGGCGATTTCGGGCGCATTCTCGGCCGTCATCGAGGGATCGGCAGTGATCGTGAGTCCATCTTGACTGCCGACCAGTTCGGCACCGTTGCGATCGACGATCGCACCCCGCGGCGCCGGCACCGAAACTTTTTTGGTGCCGTTCTCGACCGCCATCGCGGCGAACGCCTTTGAGTCAACGCCTTGGATTTGGAACAGTCGACCAGCAAACAAGACGAACAGGCAGACCACGAAGATCACCATCAGCCGAATGCGATTGGTGATGACAGCTTGGCTCATTGGTCCGCCTTTCTGACGTTTGTTCCCGGTTCGGCCGGAACAGGTTGGCCAATCACGGCGCCGTCAGCGAGCCGCAAGAAGACCGGATTCGCGTTTGGCACCATACCCTCGTTCAGCGCCCGATCCGCCAGACCCGCAGGACTTGCAAGTTGAGAAACCTCACCAACCAATTGATCTTGGTGCGCCTGCAACAAGGCGGCTTCTCGCTGTAGGTCGTTGATCTTGAATGCTTGGGCCTGCATCGCGGTGCTCAACAGGATCAGTCCCACTAGGCCCGTCGCCAAGATGCTGAGCATCACGACCACGAACGGGGCTCGCCGGGCGCGAACACGCACTGGGCCAACGAGCCGAAGTCCGACGTCCTTGGCCCCACGCCCCCGGGCCGCCAAGCCCGAACCGAATGCGGCCGATCGGCTCGTGAGTGCCCGACTCGTAGACCGCGAGGCTGATGACATGCTCATGCTGCAATCCGTTCGACGGCCCTCATCCGCACGGAGCGGGCTCTGGGGTTGGTGGAAATTTCCTCGGCAGTTGCTTGGATCGCTCCGCGGGTGAGCGAACGGAACTTCGGCAGCATCGACTCGGGCACGACTGGCAAGTCGCGCGGCGCAGTCGAAGCCGTGGCACCCGAAATGACCCGTTTGGTAATTCGATCTTCGAGCGAGTGATACGACAGCACCACTACTCGACCACCGAGGTTCAACAGGTCCATCGCCGCCGGCAAGGCTCGGCGGTAAACGGCCAGCTCGTCGTTGACTTCAATCCTCAGCGCTTGGAAAGTGCGCTTCGCCGGGTTTCCCCCGGTGCGGCGCGCGGGGGCCGGAATGCAACGACGGATTAGCTCAACCAACTGGTCGCTGCGCTCAAATGGCCGAGTCTGACGTTCGCGGACGATTTCGGCCGCAATCCGGCGAGCAAACTTTTCTTCGCCGTACTCGCGCAAGATTCTCGCGAGATCGCGTTCCTCGTAGGTGTTAAGTACGCCAGCTGCAGTGAGCCGATCCTGGGTGTTCATCCGCATATCGAGCGGAGCGTCTTGGGCGTAAGCGAAACCACGTTCGGCCAAGTCCAGTTGCATCGACGAAACACCGAGATCAAATAGCACCCCATCAAGACCGGCAAAGCCGAGTTCGTCGAGCACTTCAGGCAGTTCGTCGTAAACCGCATGGGCGGCGCGAAAGCGGTCACCGAACGGCGCTAGACGCTCGCTGGCCCGCCGGAGCGCTTCGGGGTCTCGGTCGACACCAATGACGGTGGCCGATTCGTAACGGGTGAGCAACGCTTCACTGTGCCCGCCAAGTCCCAAGGTGGCATCCAAAAGCACCGCGGAGGAGTTCTTCTCAACTACCGCAGCAAACTCATCAACGACGCGGTCGAGCATCACTGGCACGTGCGCGGCGCTCATGCCAACCCCTTTGTCGCGATGAGGTCCGATGCCCGCCCGTCGGACTCTGACATCGGGGAAGTGATGTCAGATCCCATCAGGCGGGTGTCGCACCGCACCGTGAACTCGTACTGCCCGCTCAGAAGATTCCTGGATAGATCTCCTCGGACAGGTCCGCGAAGCCCTCCTCGTTCTGCTCGGAGAATTCGTGCCACTTGGCCGAATCCCAAATCTCGAACCGCTCGCCGGTTCCCACGACCGTGCAGTCGCGATCCAGTGCAGCCCAATCGCGAAGCAATGCCGACACTGGCACGCGCCCCTGCTTGTCCGGGGTTTCGTGCGCCGCACCGCCGAAGAGCATCCGAATGAAGTTGCGAGCTTGCTTGTTTGAAAATGAGGCCTGCCTGGCTCGGGTGGAGAACTCCTCGAACGCCTCGGGCGTCCAGCCGTACACGCAGTGATCCTGACCCCTGGTCAAGACGACTCCCTGGCTGAGCATCGGCCGAAACTTCGCCGGTAGGAACAACCGGCCCTTCTCGTCCAGGCGCGGCGTGAAGGTGCCAAAGAAGTACGCCGATGTTGCTGCAGTCATCTCGCACCTCCTGCCTCACGTCGTCTCCTTGGGGCCGATTCGCTGGCGTCTCCACCACTTTGCCCCACCCTAACCCACAACGCTCCACTATGAACCCACTTTTCGTCAAGATTTAGGCGTGTCTGAATTTCTGGACTGGCCAGAGCCCCTGCGGTTGCAGGGCAAAGACCCTGGTGGAGCGAAGTGGGGTGAAACGCAAAAACCCCGCCGTTAGGCGGGGTTTGCGAAAAGTTTCGAGTTTGGAGCTAGCGCTACTTAGAAGCCTTCATCCTGACGACGCTGCCAACGCTCTTCCATTCGATCAACGAACGAGTTCGAATTACTGGCCGGGCCCGACGGTGAGGCAATCATCTCTTCGGCTCCAGAAATTCCTTGGCGCCAAGCTCGAACGAAAAAGTACGAAGCGGCAACCATGGCAACAAAACCAAATGCGCCAAGCCAAGTGGCCTTGGCAACTACGCCACCGAGCAGCAATCCGATACCGACTAGGAAAACCAAAACACAGATTCCGGCGATGCGCCGATTCTTGGCAAACATTTTCGAGCCACGCAAGGTGGAGGCAAATTCTGGGTCCTCGGCAGCCAACGACGCCTCAAGCTGCGCAAGCAGGCGGGCCTCTTCGTCCGATAGTGGCACTTTGGGACTCCTAGTTCAGGTGGTTGCTACCGATTCTAGACGTGCGATGGTCTGCAATCCAGCCGAATGTCCAGCGAACTCCTTATTCCGGCGCACCTGCAACTCGAGTTCTACTAGTTCGGCTCGTTCGCTGGGCGTTCCCTCGGCGATTGCGCTGGGCACCGAATCGGCGAATACGCGAACCCCTTGGCTAACCACAGGCGAAAAGCCATGCCCGGCAACGAGGCGATCGAGTTCAACCTGCAACCAACGCCTCGGTCCCAGACTCGCTGAGTCCCAAGTGGCGTCCGGCATCGCGTCCACTAGGGCCCGCGCACCTGCGATATCGCCAGCCGCAACTCTCGCGGCCACGGCGGCCACCCTGCTGGCCACCATGATGCTCAACCAGCCGCCAGGGCGCAAAACTGTTCGCGCCGACTCGAGTGCTTGCGCGGGGTCGGCCACGAATTCAAGGACCCCATGGCAGATAACTAGATCAAAACTTGCAGGGGCAACGTGTTCGGCCAAATCAGTGGCGTCGCCAAGAATCCCCTGAATCTGTACGCCTGACTCAGTGGCCCGTCGGGCCGAAGCAGCCAACGCATCTGGACTTGGATCGACCACCACGACCCGGTGGCCGAGCCCAGCCAACCGAACCGCATCTGCGCCGGTCCCACCGCCAAGATCCAACACCGCAAGTTCACCGCGGCCATCTCGATCGGCACCTGCCACCAGCAGCGCATCAGTTACCGATTGCCACGCCAACACTCCACGGATCGGACCCATGACCCAACCTTCCCACAGGTTCGGTGCCCGGCCTCGAACTTGCGACACGATACGGTCACCAAATGGAATCGAGGACGGCAAAGTGGCTGAAGTTCTAGTCATCGGCAGTGGGTTCGCTGGCCTGTCCGCCGCCGCACGCCTAGCGAAACTGCGCCACCGGGTGACCGTCCTAGAAGCATCCGCAGAACCAGGCGGACTGCTTTTAGGCCGCGAATTTGCCGGTCAGCGTTGGACGACCGGACCACAAAGCGTGACGCTACCGGGAGTCTTTCGCGATCTATTTCGCAAATCCGGCCGACCGATGGACGCCCTGATTTCCATCTCGACCGCACCGCCTCGACGGCACCTACTCCCGGGTCGTTTTGGCCGCTCACCGATCGAGTTTGACCTGCCGTTCGGCACCCGCGGGGCCCAACATGATGCCGTGGTTGGAGCGTTCGGCAAGGATCACTGGTCGGACTGGGTCGACGGGCTGGCAGACGAATGGAACACGCTCCGCCGAGCCGTACTCGAGCCCGTCCAGTCAGAACTAAGCCCCGCCACCAAAGCCGCCCTCGGCGGAACCAGGACGGTCAAGGAACAGACCAAACGTTTAGGGCGCCGTCTGGCGCCCGTAGCCGCCGACCTACCCGGTGTTGGACCGCAGGACCAATCAGTGGCCACCGTTATCCATTACGTCGAGCGAAACTTTGGCCGCTGGGAATTTGCTGGCGGACTGCCCGGACTCGCCGCCGCCCTCCTTAACCGCCTAACCGAGCGACGAGTACAAATCGAGACCGGTGTCCACGTCGCCGAAGTGCTGGTCCGCCAAGGCCGAGCTCACGGGGTGAGGACCACAGACGGGACTACTCGCGCAGCAGACATCGTCATCTGGGCCACCGGGGACCGAACTGAGACCGCTGAACTGGCCGCGATCGAGTCGCCTGATCTGTCACTGACCACCGACCTAGTGGCTCACCTAAAACCTGCGGTTCACCTCTGGCGAAGCGGGCCGTCTCGCTGGCTGCTCTCCTCCCCACTGGGCACAGACCCAGTCGCGCTTGCTACTCGCGCCGGTCTGGAACTTTCAACCGCCACCATCAACCGGCTCCCGCACAGTACGCAGCCACGAAACCCGCAACTTCGCACCGGCGCACCAGCAGATCGCTGGTCTTCGATGGCGATCGAAACTACGCCCGGCTTGTGGCTCATTGGCGGGGCCGCCGTTACCGGGGCCGGACTGGAATGGACCGGTATGGGCACGGCCGCTCTGGCCGGCGCGATCGGGTCGGCGCCGCGCTAAGTTGCCTCAGACGAGATCGTCAGCGCGTAGCCGCTCAAAGATTTCGCGAGTCGCCGTTGACCGGTTCAGCGTCATGAAATGCAGTCCGGGCGCACCACCGGCGATCAGGTCCCGGCAAAGCTGGGTCGCCAACTCGATCCCGGCGCTTCGCACTGCCGGACGGTCGTGGGCGATCGGCTCAATCACGTTTAGGACTTCGGTCGGCAGTTGGGCACCCGAAAGCTCGGCCATTCGAGCCACTTGGCCGAAATTCAAAATCGGCATTATCCCTGGGATGATCGGCAAATCACTGCCGCGGGCCCGCACCCTATCGACTAGGTCGAAGTAGTCGCTGGCGCGAAAGAAGAGTTGGGTGATTGCAAACGATGCGCCCGCGTTCGCTTTGGCCACCAAAACGTCTGCATCGTGTTCCAGATCATCGGCATCAGGATGCCCTTCGGGGAACGCCGCCACGCCGACTTCCAATCCACCAATGCGCTGTGCAAGTTCAACCAGTTCGATCGCATGTACCATGCCGTCGGGGTGCGTCACCCACGGTTCACGAGGCCCGCCGGCCGGATCGCCTCGTAAGGCGAGCACATGGTTCACGCCGCTGGCCACATATTGCTTTAGCACCGTTTCAATCTCACCGGTGCTCTGACCAACCAACGTGAGGTGGCCCACCGGCAACACTGCGGACTCACGGGCGATCCGCTCAGTGATCCGAATAGTGCGGTCCTGGCTCGTGCCGCCCGCGCCGTAGGTGACCGAAACGAATGTCGGCTCAAGGTCTCTCAGCTGGTCAATCGCGCGCCAAAGCTGCTCTTCGCCCTCGTCGTCCTTAGGTGGAAAGAACTCAAACGAGACCGCTGGTTTAGCAGCAGTCAGCGCATCACGAATGGCGTCGTCAGTCCCGGGCATGGGGCCAACGGTATCGTCACCATGGTGACCAGCCCTGCATCCGATCCCGCATATCGGACAGCCGTAACGAACCAGCTTGCTTCGCTGGTCGCAAATTCGCGCGCCTTGCTCATCGAGGTTGACCCAGCGGTCTCGGACCTAATTGATGCGGCAGTTCGGTTTACTGCGGGCGGAAAAATGCTCCGGCCCACTTTCTGCCACGCCGGCTGGTTGATTGCTGGCGGCGAGAACGCGGCTGCCCCAATTGCTGCCGCTGGCGCCGCCTTCGAATGGCTACAAGCCAGCGCGTTAGTCCATGACGACCTAATGGACGGTTCGGACACTAGGCGCGGTCGCCCAAGCGTCCACCGCGACTTTGAGGCTCGTCACCGTGCCGCCGGCAGCAGCGGCGATCCAGTCCTTTTCGGTTCACGAGTAGCGATCGTGCTTGGCGACCTGCTGCTTTCATGGGCAGATGAGCAGTTCCGCAGCGCCGAACCAGACGCCCGAACTGCGAAACTCTGGGACGCCTGTAAGTCGGAGGTGGCCAGCGGCCAGTTCCTTGATGTGCTTGCTCAAACCAAAGCCAATTTGAGCACCGAGTCCGCCCGTCATGTCGTTCGGTTCAAGACAACCAAATACACGGTCGAACGGCCCCTGCACGTTGGCGCCGCATTGGCCGGGGCACCCGACTCGACGTTGATCGCGCTGTCGAAGGTGGCATTGCCACTAGGCGAAGCTTTCCAGTTGCGCGACGACGTGCTCGGGGTATTTGGCGATCCAGCCGACACCGGTAAGCCCGCAGGCGATGACCTGCGCGAAGGAAAACGCACCACGTTGATTGCCCGGACTGCCGAATCCTGCGGGGACGAACAGGTACTAGCGCTCCTAGGCACCGAAGCCGGGGTCGAGGAGCTGCGCGACCTAATCGTCTCGACGGGGGCGTTGGCAGCGGTGGAAAAAGACATCGATTTGCTGACTGAACGGACGCAGGAAGCGATAGACGAAATGGGTCCAGTGGCCAAGTCGATCCTTGGCCCACTCGCTGCTGCGGCAATTCGACGGGTCCGCTGACCCGTCGTTCCCGTGAAGCTGGGGTACGGCCGACTAAGATCGTCTTGTCCGAAGGAGGCGACTACGTGACGGTCACGGACCACGATGCACTGGTCGGGCGAACGCTCGACCAGCGTTATGTGATCCATGAACGCATCGCTAGAGGCGGAATGGCTACCGTCTACCGCGCCACGGACTTGCGACTTGATCGCACGGTGGCAGTAAAGGTAATGCACCCCAACGCTCCGGTTGACGCCTCGCCCGGGCACTTTGCCCGCGAAGCAAAATCTTCGGCCAAGTTGAATCATCGCGGCATCGTTTCGGTTTACGACCAAGGCACCGACGGCGAAACCACCTATCTGGTGATGGAGTACG
>DAONBX010000032.1:5396-28093 GCA_035401705.1 Aeromicrobium sp. | reverse complement strand
TCGACAAGCTCACCGCCACCAGGATCGCCCGCCACTACCGCGACTTGGAGAAGTCGGGCCGCAAGGACACCTACGGCAAGGGCAAACCGCTCTCGGCCAACAGCGTTCACAAGGTGCATGTCGTGCTCGGCGCGGTCCTCGACGCAGCGATAGACGACGGGCACCTGACCATGAACCCGACGAAGAAGAAGCGCACCGTCAAGCCCCCGACCACGAGCGAGGTGCGAGCGCAGAAACCCGAAATCGTCACCTGGACGGCCGAGCAGTTGCAGACCTTCCTCACCTGGAACCGCGACGAACTGGAAGACGAGCTGTTCCCGCTGTGGCGGCTCATCGCCTACACGGGGATGCGCCGCAGCGAAGCTCTCGCCTTGAAGTGGAGCGACCTCAACACCAAGCGGATGACGGTCAGCATCCGCCGCGCGGTCGATACCGACGACTGGACGAAGACCAAGCCTCCGAAGACCGGCAACGCGCGCGTGATTGACGTGGACGAGGACACCCTGAAAGTGCTCGCCTCCTACAAGGTAGCCCGCGCGGAACTCTCGTTCACGCTCGCCAAGGCCGACGCCTACATCTTCGGTGACGACGACGGGAAGCTGCGCTCACCCGACGCGATGACCAGCCGTTGGGATCGCCGCATGAACTGGCTCACCAAGAAGTACGACACCATGCACCGGGTCACGATCAAGGGGCTGCGTCACACGCACGCGACCCTGCTGCTCGAACTCGGCGAGCATCCCAAGGTCGTTCAGGAGCGGTTGGGTCACTCAACGATCACGACGACGATGAATATCTACTCCCACGTCACCCCGACCATGCAGAGGTCGGCCGTGACCCGCTTCGCCGCCCATCTGGGCAAGGCTTAGCACTTTTTCTAGCACTTCCGACGCGAAAGACCCCCAACCCGAGAGATAAAATCCCAGGTCAGGGGCCATTTCATTCGCGTGCGCGAGGGGGGATTTGAACCCCCACGCCCTTGCGGACACTGGCACCTGAAGCCAGCGCGTCTACCATTCCGCCACTCGCGCAGTGGCCCGAAAATCGGGCCGACGAGAAAGTCTAACAGCAACCAATACTGCTAAATCTGTGACCTCTTTGCGAAACACCACGCGTCCAGAGCAAGGCAATGCGGGTCGTGGCCGATACGATCAATGGAGACGACCGTCGTCGATCACGTTTGTGTGCCCAAGGAGGTGAGCCCTATGGCTGGAGTGCTGCAGCGATTTGAGAAGCGGCTCGAGGGCGCCGTGACCGGTGCGTTCGCCCGAGCGTTCCGAAGCGCCGTTCAACCCGTCGAGATTGCTGCCGCTCTGCAGCGCGAGATCGACGCGAACGCTTCGGTGCTCAGTCGCGAACGAACCCTTGTGCCAAACGACTTCACCATCGAACTCTCGCCCGCGGACCACGAACGCCTCGCACCCTATGGCGCCACCCTCGCCACTGAGTTGTCCGCGCTAGTCAACGACCACATCACCGAACAGCGCTACACCGCTGCCGGACCGATCCACATCGAGTTCGCGCTCGATGAAGAACTTCGCACCGGCCGATTCACGGTCGTCAGTTCCTCAAACGCTTCGGTTACCCCAGTTCGCGGCGAGCCGATCAGCGAAACGGCCGTGCGGCGAGCCAAAGTCGTGCTCGACATCGGCGGCCTGCGCCACCCAGTCAACCCACCAGGCTTGACCATTGGTCGCGGCTCGACCGCCGACCTGAAAATCGACGACCCTGGCATTAGCCGCAACCACGCCGAAATTGTTTTCCTCGGTGGCGGCGTCGAAGTGCGGGACTTAGGCTCCACCAACGGCGTCATCGTCGACGGCCGCAACGTTAAGTCCGCAACGCTCCAAGATGGCTCCCAAGTCCGCTTGGGCAACACGACAATCACTGTCCACCTAAGTCAGGAGAATGCGTGAGTGAACTGACGCTGACCCTGATCAAGCTCGGCTTTTTAGCCGTCCTGTGGCTGTTCGTCCTTTCTGCAGTGTCGGTGATCCGGACCGACATCTTCGGCACCAAAGTCGCCACGCCAAAACCGGCCAAAGGCCAGAAGGCCGCCAAGTCAACCAAAGAAAAGCGAACCAAAAAGGTACGCGGCGCTCCGTCGAAACTGGTCATCGTTGATGGGCCGAACGCCGGCCAGAGCGTCCCAGTCGGCACCGAACCGATACTGCTGGGCCGTGGCACCGACGCGGCAATTCGCCTCGACGACGACTACGTCTCAACTCGGCACGCGCGCTTCGCCACGAACGGACAACAGTGGTTCGTTGAAGACCTCGGCTCCACGAACGGCACTTTCATCGGAAAGCAGCGGGTCACCTCCCCCTTGCCCGTCCAGATCGGCACCTCAGTGCGGTTGGGCAAAACGATCGTGGAACTGCGTAAGTAGATGGCAACGCTCACCTTCAGCTATGCGGCGTTGACCGATGTCGGCCTGCGCCGCCAAAACAACCAAGACTCAGGCTATGCCAGCGGTCGCCTATTGGTTATTGCCGACGGCATGGGCGGGGCGGCCGCCGGCGATCTAGCATCCTCGGCGACTCTGGCAGAAATCCGAAAAGTCGACCGCGACCTGGACCCGTCGACCGATGGTGATGCCTTGACGGCCCTAGAAAAGGTCGTCTTTGCCGCAAACCATCGACTCGCCGAGTTGATCGACGCCGACCCGGCCGTCGAAGGCATGGGCACCACGTTGGACGCCTTGCTGTGGGACGGCACCAAACTCGCTTTCGCCCACATCGGTGACTCGCGCGCCTACCGGTTCCGCGAAGGCCGCCTCACCCAACTGAGCACCGACCACACGTTCGTCCAAAGCTTGGTCGACGAAGGTCGCATCACCGCCGACGAAGCGCGCGTTCACCCGCACCGTTCACTGCTATTGCGCGCCATCCTCGGTCGCGATGACTTCGAACCGGAGTTCAGTTGGATTCAGCCCGCCGCCGGTGATCGTTATCTGCTTTGCAGTGACGGACTTAGCGACATGGTCCATGACGATGCGATCGAGCAAGCCCTGCGAGCAGAGACCATCGATTTTGCCGCCACCGAACTTGTGCGACTGGCGCTCGAAGCCGGTGGCAGCGACAACGTGACCGTCGTATTGGCCGAGTTCGTCGACCAAACCACCGCCACCGAAGACACCGGATCGAGCGCGGACGGTCGTATCCAACTAGTTGGTGCGGCAACTTCCTCACCTCAAGACCGAACCGGCACGATCACCGCCTCGCCGCCAAGTGACTCAACCAACCCGGAAGGTTTTGCCGAAAGCCAAGACCCCGAGGAACTTCGCTATGCTCCGCGTCCCACCAAGCGCCGCCATTGGATCTGGTGGTTGGTGTCGACCGTCATTGCAGTTGGCCTGATTTTCGGGATCGGCGCCTACGCTTACGACTGGTCGCAGCGGCAGTACTACGTGGCCGCCGACAACGGACAAGTGGTGATTTTTCGCGGTGTCGATGTTAATGTCCCGGTTTTGGCCCTGTCCCAAGTCGAAGAAGTCACCGACATCAAACTCGAAAGCCTGCCCGACTACCAGAGCCAACGGATTGAGGCCGGCATCTCCGCGGCAAACAAAGCCGAGGCCAGGCGAATTGTCAGTAACCTCAGCGTCCAAGTGACCGACCCGACTCCGACGCCCACCCCGCAAGCCTCGCTAAATACCAAGCCGACAACGAAACCCACGACTGTTGAGACACCATGAGTGACTCAACCCCGGGGACGACCTGGGTGCCGCGCAAGCGGCGTGGTGCCGAACTGGGCTTGTTGCTGCTGGCAGTCCTGATCGGCGTCGGCTCGTATGCGGCGGTCGGCCTTGGCATCGACGGAACCGTCCCGCCCGGGATCTACACCGTCGGCTTTGTTTACGCGCTCGTTGCGTTGGCCGCCCATCTGGCGGTTCGCAAGTTTGCTGGCTACGCCGACCCGATCTTGTTGCCGCTCGTCGTCTGCCTGAACGGCATCGGCTTGACCATGATCTACCG
The DNA here is from genome assembly GCA_035401705.1 of Aeromicrobium sp. GTDB lineage: Bacteria > Actinomycetota > Actinomycetes > Propionibacteriales > Nocardioidaceae > Aeromicrobium. The sequence goes on along the minus strand of DAONBX010000032.1, from coordinate 24,116 downwards.
GATCGACCTTGGACTCGAGGCCGGAAACTCGCCCTACGGGCCGTTCGCCCAAGGCCAACTGCGTTGGACGATCTTAGGGATTCTGCTTTTTATTGCGGTCCTGATCATCATCCGTGACCATCGCCGGCTACAGGACTACACCTACTCATTTGGCCTGTTCGCCATTGTCCTATTGGTGCTGCCGATGCTGCCGATCATTGGAAGTGCAAAACGTGGCGCGGCGATCTGGATCCAGGTTGGCCCGTTCAGTTTCCAGCCCGGCGAGGCAGCAAAGATCGCCCTAGTGATCTTCTTCGCCGGCTACCTAGTGGTCAAACGTGACGCGTTGGCCCTAGCCGGGCGGCGAGTACTTGGGATCGACCTGCCTCGCGGCCGCGACCTCGGCCCGATCTTGGTTGCCTGGCTCATCAGCGTCGGCATTTTGGTACTGCAGCGCGACCTCGGGTCGTCACTGTTGTTCTTCGGCATTTTCGTCGTAATGCTTTATGTCGCAACCGAACGACCCGGCTGGCTGGTCGTTGGCGGGATCCTCTTCGCACTCGGAACATATTTGGGTTACCTGGCGTTTGGCCACGTCCAAGACCGCTTCAGCGCGTGGGCTGACCCGTGGGCTGACCCCGATAAGAACTACCAACTGATCAACGCCCTCTACGGTTTGGGACATGGTGGTCTGCTGGGTCGCGGGTGGGGGCTAGGCAGCCCCGAAAGCACGCCGTTCGGGTTCAGTGACTTCATCTTGTCCTCCCTGGGCGAAGAGTTAGGCCTCGCTGGTTTGATGGCGATCTTGGTCATTTACGGCCTGGTGGTTGAACGTGGCCTACGAATCGCGCTCACCTGCCGAGACGCCTTCGGCAAACTCTTGGCAGTCGGCCTGAGCCTTTCGTTCGCCCTACAGGTATTTGTTGTGGCCGGCGGCGTCACCGGGCTGATTCCGCTGACCGGTCTGACCTCACCATTCTTGGCCGCCGGCGGCTCGTCAATCATCATGAACTGGGTGATCATCGCGATCCTGCTGCGAATCAGTGATCAAACTCGTCGCCCCGCTCCCGAAATCTCGGCGATGTCTCGCGACGAGGACACCCAGGTGGTGAAACTGTCGTGAACAAGCCGATTCGAGCGATGGCAGTGTTCTGCCTAGTGCTGTTCGCGGCGCTGTTGCTGAACGTCAACTATGTCCAATTCATCGAAGCGGACGAACTCAATGCAAAGCCCGGCAACCGCAGAGTCATCGATGAAGAGTTCAGCCGCGAGCGCGGCGCGATCATCGTGGAAGGCAAGCGGATCGCCGAATCGGTTCCGATTGATTCGAAGTGGCAGTTCCAACGCAAGTACAACGAGCCAAAACTATTCGCGTCGGTTACTGGTTACTTCTCTTACATTTATGGCCGAGCAGGCATCGAACAGACTTACAACAGCGTACTTTCGGGCAGCGACAACAGGCTTTTTGTAAACCGGATCGTCGACCTAGTCACCAACAATCAACCCCAGGGCGGCAGCATCGAGTTAACGCTCAACCATGCCGCGCAGCAGGCGGCATACGACGGACTGCGTGACCTCGGCTCCAAGACTCGCGGGTCAGTGGTGGCGTTGAACCCCCAGACTGGCGAGATCTTGGCGATGGTCAATCAGCCAACGTACGACCCGAACGAACTGGCCAGTCACGACCTAACTGCAGTCACCGAGGCATGGCAGAACCTAACCGCCGACCCGACTCAGCCAATGTTGAATCGGGCGACACTGTTGACACTTCCGCCCGGGTCTACCTTCAAGCCGGTCACGGCAGCCGCCGGCATTGAGGACTTGGGCCTTGACGCCGACTCGAAGGTTCGCGGCGGCGCAACCTTGAGTTTCCCCGGCATCTCCTACAAATTGACTAATCAGGGCGGTGGCAACTGCGGCGGCAATCCCATCAGCCTTGAACGCGCCATGGCCGTCTCCTGCAACGTTTCATTCGGCTGGATCGCCGGCGAGGTGGGCCAAGAAAAACTTTTCGACCAGGCCGAGAAGTTCGGTTTCGGGGCGCGGCCGATGAGTGATCTGCCTTCCAACGCCAGCCGAGTGAATTCTGACCCAGCCGCGCAATTGGAACCGCCGCAGTTGGCTCAAACCGGTATCGGCCAGTTCGAGGTGGCCGCGACCCCACTTCAGATGGCAATGGTTGCCGCCACCGTAGCCAACGATGGCGTACTAATGAAGCCTCACCTCGTTCGGACCGTGCGAGCACCAAATCTTTCGGTGCTCGAACAGCATGAGCCCGAGGAAGTCGAGCGTGCCATGTCGGTGGCAGACGCCCGTGAACTAAACGACCTAATGGTTTCGGTGGTCACGAACGGGACTGGCCGACCGGCGGCAATCCCCGGAGTGAAGGTCGGCGGCAAGACTGGCACTGCCGAGTCTTCGCCCGATCGACCGCCGTACGCCTGGTACATCGGCTTCGCTCCAGCCAAAGACCCACAAGTAGCCGTCGCGGTACTGGTCGAATCGGCTGCGAACACCTCAGACATTGCCGGCGGCCGACTGGGCGGGCCAATTGCCCGTTCAGTAATGGAGGCCGTCCTCCGATGATTTTTATTCACCCTTTGGGAGACTGGACACTATGACCGAGATCGACACCAGCATGAGCCCCCTTGGCGGGCGTTACGAAGTGGGCGAGATGATCGGCCGCGGCGGGATGGCTGACGTCCGTGCCGGACGCGATACCCGCTTGGGTCGAGCGGTCGCAATCAAGATGCTGCGCCCTGACCTTGCCGCAGATGAGACGTTCCAAGAGCGGTTCCGCCGGGAGGCGCAGTCGGCCGCATCGCTGAACCATCCGTCGATCGTTGCCGTTTATGACACCGGCGAGACGACGGACAAAAACGGCGGCCACGTCCCCTACATCGTGATGGAGTTGGTAGAGGGTCGCACTCTTCGCGACGTGCTGCGTGACGGCCGCAAAATTTTGCCCGAGCGGGCACTGTCGATCACCGCAGATATCCTCAGTGCGCTCGATTACAGCCACCGCGCTGGCATCATTCACCGCGACATCAAGCCCGCGAACGTGATGCTCACGCCGGAGGGCAAGGTCAAGGTGATGGATTTCGGAATCGCTCGCGCGATTGCCGACACTTCCAGCGCCATGACTCAAACCGCAGCAGTTATCGGTACTGCGCAGTATTTGTCGCCCGAGCAGGCTCGCGGCGAGACTGTCGACGCGCGCAGTGACATCTACTCCACTGGCTGTGTGCTCTATGAACTGCTCACCGGGCGGCCGCCGTTCGTTGGCGACAGTCCGGTTTCGGTCGCGTATCAGCATGTCCGCGAAGAGGCTCGGCCGCCGTCGCAGCTGAATCCGGAGGTCTCGCTGGCCGTCGACAACGTTGTGGCCAAAGCACTTTCAAAGCGAGTCGACGACCGGTATTCCAGCGCCGGGGACATGCGCAAAGACATTGAACTTGTAATTGCTGGGGGCTCGGTCGACTTGCCGACGCAAGCCGTCGCCGCTGTCCCTGGCGCTACGGCGCTGAACCCGACGATTGCCGACCCAGTTCTTCCACCTCCAGCTGATGAGGAGGAGGGGTCTGGTTCAGGTAAATGGTGGGCGCTTGCCTTGGTATTGCTAGCGGTGGCTGCCGCCGTTGGAGTCGCGCTGCTACTCAATCAAGGCGACCCGGACGTGAAAACTCCGCAGGTCGACATTCCGCAGGTAACTGGGTTGGACGTGCCAACAGCCACTAACCGACTCGAGTCCAAGAAGTTGGTCGTCGGCGATACGACTGAGCAGGCAAACGCAGATATCCCCAAAGGCCAAGTAATTGAGACCGATCCGCCGATCGGCACGACCGTCGACGAGGGCACGACCGTCGATCTGATCGTCAGTTCTGGCCCTGCGGAGGTTCAGATTCCAGACCTGACCGGTTTCGACTTTGACGAAGCGAAAAACCTGCTCGAAGGCGACAGGTTCGGCCTTAAGGTCAAGCGCGAAGACCGCGACAGCAGCGAACCAAAAGATCGGGTGCTCAACAGCAACCCACTACCAGGAGCTTCGGTCGCACGAGGTTCGACCGTGACCCTAATTGTTTCAAAGGGCCAGGTTGAGGTTCCAAACGTAGTCGGGATGACTTCTGACGCGGCCACGAAAGCACTGACAGACGCCGGCTTGAAGGTTTCAGTTTCCAACGACCCGGCTGGCACTGCTCCAGCCGGCCAGGTTACTGCGCAGAGCAGGCCCGGCGGGTCAATGGTGAGCCCGGGAACGAGCGTAACGATTACCGTCTCGACACCTGCGAACCCAACTACCGCTCCAACAGATGGGTTTGGGGACTAGCTCAGGTCACCTAGGTGCTCGAGCGCTTCGGCCTCAGCCAGAGAACGGTCGTGCATGGTTCAACGAGATAGTGCCGCTGCTCGCCGGTGCCTTGATCGACCTTCGGTTCTCCTGTTCTAGGCCGAGCCCGTAACGATTCGCGTAATCGGTATAGATCTGAACCTCTGGTGACTCGACCAAAGCCGAGGCCATCATCGATTGGTTGCCGATCGCTTCGATCACATATGGCGGAGCGTAGGGAACACCGTCGAGCACGACGGTATTTCCAACGCATTTGATCCCGACGATGGTGGTCAGACGTTGGCCTTGCAGGGTCACTGCCTCCGCGCCGCCGGCCCAAAGAGCGTTCACGAATGCCTGCAAATCCTGCTGGTGAACAACCAACAGATTCGGATCAAGCCCAGGCACGTTGACTGAACTTGGCGCGTCGTCGAGGGTGACTCGTATTCCGGGACCCCGGACCGCGGTCATTCCGGCTGGGCCGGCCGCTTCTTTGGCTCGAGCGACTTGCGCTTTCAGGGCAGCGTCATCGACACGCTTCGACAACTTGTCTATTTCGGTTTGGAGCGTCACCGATAACTGTCGCTTGCTTTCGACCTCTTTGGTGCGTCCGGCCAGCACTGATTCGATATTGCCTCCGGCCGGCCTCAAATCGGATCCGTTGGAAGTGACAGCAGCGGCAACAAAAGCAACCCCACAGAAGCAAGAGACGCCGACGGCAAGCAGACTCCATTTACGCGAGGTGGAATCCTGCTCTGTCATTACCGTCACCTCCTACCTGTCCGAATAAGTTACGCCGACTACGCTAGCGGAGTACGTCACATCGTGGCCTCACCTGAGGCCACTTGAGCGGGAGACCATCGTGTTCAACAAGTTCAAACGAAATTCAGTCGAGGACAACGGACCTAAGCCGGTACGCATCGGCAACCGTTGGGCCGCACCGGCCATGGTGGCGTGTGCCGTCATCGGCTTGTTGTGGATCGTTACGTTCTACACGCTGGTAAATACCGACCACACAATCCCGTTCTTCACTGATTTGGGGCCATGGAACCTGGCTATTGGGATGGGATTCATCTTGGCCGCGTTCGGCTTCGCAATGAAGTGGGAGTGAATTACACCGTTGTCATTATCCACACCTGTGTACACAGGTGTGGATAACTACATGGTTGTTATTTAGGCCATCCCCGGCACAAGAGTGCCAATCAATACGTCAGTTCGCCAAAGGATTGCCGCGGCGAACAACACCCACAACGCGACGAATGTGCCGATGTGGATGAGTGTTCGGCGTTCTTTCGGTGCGTACCCAAACGCCACGCCAAGAACCAAACCGGTAAGAAAACCACCAAGGTGGCCCTGCCAACTAATTCCGCTTTGCAGGCTGATCACGCCGTTGATCACCAACAGAATCAACATCGCGTTTAGTGACTGCTTGGTACGAAGCAGGTAAATCAGTGAGAGTCCGAACAAGCCAAACACTGCGCCGGAGGCACCGACTGTGGCGACTTGGGGATCCTCGAACAGGTAGACCACGACCGAGGAGCCGACCGCGACCGTCACATAAGACGCGATAAACCGCCAGCGCCCGAGGACATGTTCGGCCTGCGGGCCAAAAAGATAGAGCGCGTACATGTTGAACGCGATATGCATCAGGCTGCCGTGCAGGAACGCCGCCGTCAGCAGTCGCCACCAATCACCTTGGGCGACACCCCACCCCCACATCGCGCCCCACTCGAACAGGCCGCTTTGGCCGGGGCCACCTTGGAACATGACAACTAGTTGGGCCGCAACGTTGATGGCAATGATCGCCATCGTGATCGCACCAACGTTCGTGGAGATGGCGCCACCGGCGATAGTTCGGGGCTGGCGAACTGCCGCTTGACCTTCGGCTACGCAGTTGCCGCACTGGAAGCCGACACTGGCTTCATTCATGTCTTGTGGACAGATGTACCGGTGACAGCGCTGACACTGAATAAAAGCAGGCCGGTCCGGGTGCAGGTAACAGACCTGCGGCCCGGCCGCGTTGCTCACTTCTGAATGGTTACCGACTCGATCACTACCGGCTCGGCCGGGCGATCGAAGCGGTCGGTGGCAGTCGTAACGATCGCGTCGATAACGGCGCGACTGTCGGGTGAAACCACTTCACCAAAGATCGAGTGCTTGCGGTTGAGCCAATCCGTGGGCACCACGGTGATGAAGAACTGGGATCCGTTCGTGCCGCTGCCGTCCGGTTTCAGGCCAGCGTTGGCCATTGCGAGCAAATAGGGGCGATCGAACTTGAGTTCTGGGTGGAACTCGTCGTCAAATTCGAACCCGGGACCGCCGCGGCCGTCACCGAGCGGGTCGCCGCCTTGGATCATGAAGTTCGAAATAATCCGATGAAAGGTCAACCCGTTGTAGAACGGGTCGGTCGAGACCTTGCCGGTAGCGGGGTCGACCCACTCCTTGGTGCCCTCAGCCAATCCGACGAAGTTCGCCACCGTCTTAGGTGCTTGGTGTTCGAACAGTTCAATAACGATGTCGCCGCGATTGGTATGCAAGGTCGCCGTGGTGGCCACTTCAAGGTCCTTTCAAAGGTTTTCCCAATCTTTACATGACGCGCCAACCAAGTCGCGTTACCGTATGGGCATGTTGAAAATAGTGATTCTTGTCGCAGCGGCCGTCGCCGGAGTTTTCGTGTACCGAAAGGTCACCGCAAACAAGGGCGGTTCGTACGACCCGACTAGTAACTGATGAGTGTTGACCTGCAGTTTGCGGCAGGCGTTGCGACCCTCACCTTCTCTGCCGGGCAGGTCAACCTCTACTCCTTAGCTCTGCACGATGAGTTCGATGCTGCGTTGGACTCGATCGAAGCGAATCAGCCTCGCGTTTTAGTTGTGAACGCCGACGGAAAGATCGTTTCCGGCGGCGTTGATGTTGCGCAGTTTTATGCCCAAAAGTCCGAGGCAGCGACCAAAGCGCTCTACGACCGCATGCTGGAGCTGCCGAACCGGTTCGCCAACTTGGAGATGCCGACAATTTTTGTCGCACATGGGCTAACTCTTACCTGGGCGCTGGAGGTTGCACTGGCCTGCGATCTGCTTTTTGCCTCGCAAAACGCACGCTTTGGACTGGTTGAGCGAGTGATCGGCCTAACCCCAACAATGGGTGGGACTCAACGGTTAGCCGAGCGTGCCGGCCTCGCCCGGGCGAAAGAGTTCGTGTTCAGCGGGGCGCTCTACGACGCTGCGACTCTCGAACGCTGGAATGTGGTCAATCGGATTTTCTCACCGGAGTCGCTGGCCGAAGGTGTTGCCGAGTTCGCAGCAGATTTGGCTGCCGGACCGACCAAAGCGTTCGGGGCGGCAAAAGAGTTGTTGAGATTGCTCGAAGACGACGGTTTGGCCGCCTCACTGGCAGAAACAACCTCGATCGCGGCGAGCCTATTTCACACCGAAGACTTGCAACACGGGATGGAGTCGTTCCTAACAAACGGTCCCGGGAATGCTCAGTTCAACGGGCGTTAGCCAACCGGCTGCGCGGCAGCTTGGTCTGCGTGAACTCGATGCGTGGTGCGCCGTTCGGACCAGAACGAAACGAGCGGCACACAGGCGAGAACGATCACGCTGAGCATGAACCCCCACGACCACTTTTGGCGTAGACCAAGGCGGGCGATGAGCACGATCAACACCATGAACAAGAATCCGTGGAGTTGGTCGATGACCATAAAGATGTCTTGGTGACGGTTCCACCAAGAGAATTCGTCGGTGGCGATCTTGCCGATAAAGCCTGCCATCACGATTAGAAGGTTGAGGCCAACGATCGTCGCCATCACCTGATATGCCCGCAAAAGTCGGTCGTTCACGTCCTTCAGGTTAGCGATCGTCCCCAAAGACCATTTCGCGGGCTATCCGCCACCACATGAAGGCCGCGAACCCGGCGAAAACCCACCATTGCAGACCGTAGCCAAGGTTTCGCCCGCCAGTAGTCCAAGACACCTCATTTTCGGGAACTTCAGCCAGTTCCGCCGGCGCGGCGATCTGCTTATCGGTAGTGATGGCGTAACCAGACCACAACTGGTCGTAACCAAGTTCATTGAGCAGGGTCGGGATCCGAAGCGAGCCGATCGTGCGGGTTTCCTCATCCCAGCCGGCACCTGGTTCGGCGCCGGGCTGCAAAACTGCATCGAAGGTGGTTTCACCTTGTGGCACGCTCGGCATTGGTGACACCGGTTCAGCAAGCCAACCGCGAACCACCATAAGTTCGGCCCCCTCAACGGTGACCGGGGCAACGAGCCACACGCCCTCGGTGCCGTCGGCCTTTTCGTTAGTTACCCAGAACTGTTCATCGGCCGGACGGAACTGGCCGGTCACGCTCACGCGCAGTTGATCGTGGTCGGTGGTGAAGACCTCACCTGGACCCCAAACTTTTTCGATCGCGACCGCGGCTTTATCGGGTTCCTTTGGCGCTTCGGCCACTTGGTGCTGGTCGTAAACGCCCAACTGCCAGGTAGCCATAAACAGGCAGAAGCCAATCGCGACTAGCGCGAAAACGTGCAGGCCGAGTAACCGGGGACTGAACCAGTCCCGAAGTTTCGGCCGATCAGTCACGAGGTGAACGGCTTGAGATCGGGGTAAAGCGGGAACTGCTCAGCCAAGGCCACTGCGCGACGACGAAGACCGGCGATGTCCACCTCGCCAGGTTGCAGCGCCGCAGCGATGATCTCGGCAACTTCGGTGAACTCCTTGGCGCCGAAGCCACGGGTCGCCAGGGCGGGCGTACCCACTCGCAGCCCGGAGGTGACCATCGGCGGGCGCGGGTCGTTCGGAACCGCGTTGCGGTTGACGGTGATGCCGACGTCGTGCAGACGATCTTCGGCCTGCTGGCCGTCTAGTTCGGAGTTGCGCAGGTCCACCAGTACGAGGTGAACGTCAGTTCCACCGCTGAGCACCTGAATGCCGGCGGCCTTCGCGTCATCGGCCAGTAGGCGGTCGGCGAGGATTTTGGCGCCCTCGATCGTGCGCTGCTGGCGCTCGGCGAACTCTGGCTCGAGCGCCATCTTGAACGCCACGGCCTTCGCAGCAATAACGTGCTCGAGCGGTCCGCCCTGCTGGCCGGGGAACACGGCCGAGCGAACCTTCTTGGCCACCTCTTCGTCGTTGGTGAGGATTGCGCCACCGCGCGGACCGCCAAGCGTCTTATGCGTGGTGGTAGTGACGATGTGGGCATACGGCAGCGGGTTCGGGTGCAGGCCCGCAGCGACGAGACCGGCGAAGTGGGCCATGTCTACCCAGAGTTTCGCGCCGACCTCATCGGCGATCGCGCGGAACGCGGCGAAGTCGAGTTGACGCGGGTAGGCAGACCAGCCGGCGATGATGACCTTCGGTTGGTGCTCAATCGCGAGCGCGCGAACCTCGTCCATGTTGACCAGGCCGGTCTCGGGGACGACGTGGTAGGCGATCGGGTTGTAGAGCCGGCCGGAGAAGTTGAGTTTCATGCCGTGGGTGAGGTGGCCCCCGTTGGCCAGATCCAGACCCAAAATGGTGTCGCCGGCGGTCGCGATCGCGTGCAGCGCCGCAGCGTTGGCGGTCGCGCCCGAGTGCGGCTGGACGTTGACGTATTCGGCGGCGAAAAGCAGCTTGAGCCGGTCGATGGCCAACTGCTCAACCTGATCGACGAACTCGCAGCCGCCGTAGTAGCGCTTGCCCGGGTAACCCTCGGCGTACTTGTTCGTCAACACGCTGCCCTGGGCTTCAAGGGCGGCCACCGGAGCGAAATTCTCCGAGGCGATCATCTCGAGGGTGGTCTGCTGGCGGACCAGCTCGGCATCAAGTAGCGAGGCAATCTCGGGGTCGAACTCGGCGAGGTGCTGGTCGTGGCTCATACCCCTAGGTTATCGCCCCGGTTTCTACTGCAATCGCCCCCTTGTCAGCGGCTGCTTCTGTCAAGCCCAACCGCGTTCGCTGGTGCCTTCTTGCCCCCAGAGATTTCGGCTCAACAAGTGACCTTGATCGTTTTGTAGTCTGGAGGAGGGAGGCTGCGCCGGCTTCAACCTTTTGGTGAAGTTGCTGTGAGGAACTACAAGGAGAAACCAATGAGCACAAACCGCATCGTTGTCGGACTCGACGATTCACCAGCTGGCCGAGCGGCGTTGGCTTGGGCCGCGGCCGAAGCTGAGTTGCGCGGCGCCGAACTGAAAATCTTCCATGTTTGGCAGATCGATATGTCGATCGCGATGGCCGCCACCGAGATCCCGTGGAAGATCTACGAGGACGACGCCCGCACGAGCGCAGCGACTCTTCTAGAAGAGACGATCGGCTCGGTCGACGCTGCTGGCAATCCGCGAGCCGTAGAGGTCGTTCAGGGCGCGCCGGGTCCGGTGCTCGTGGAGGCTTCGCGTGACGCTGATCTGCTGGTGGTCGGCACGCAGGTTCACACTGGAATCAGCCGGGTGTTGTTCGGCTCGGTGAGTCACTACTGCCTGACACATGCCGCGAGTGCTGTTGTCGCAGTACCGGCTGTTGCCTGAGGCGTCCCCGACTAAATTCGCGATTTTTGGAACTATTTTGTGGGCAATCTCGCCTGCGGGCTGACGTTTGACTACCGGGGGGTAAGAATGGGACACACAGTCTGACAATCAGGAGTTGATTTCGCGTGAAGAAGTTTTTGTTGCTCGTCGTCGCAGCTATCGGTGTTGGTGTATTCGTGCGCGCCAAGCAAAACTCGGGCCAGGCTGTGCCCACCCAGCCCGCACCGCAACCGTGGCGTCCCGAGCCGGTTCAACCGGCTGCTACCCAAGCCGCTCCTGAAGCCGTGGTCGTACCGTTGAACCCAGAGCCGGTCGCTGAGGCGCCGGTTGAGACTGTTGTCGAAGAGGTAGCTGAGGTCGTCATCGAGGCCGCACCGGCTGAGGAGGCACCCGTCGAAGCAGCACCCGTCGAAGACTTGGTCGCTGAGGCAGCACCGGTCGAAGAGATGCTTGCCGTGGCCGAGCCTCCGCTAGTTTCTGAGTTCGCCGAAGCCGAAGCAGCAGAAGCGGCCGAAGCCGTTGCCGAGGCTGGTGCTGTCGAGGCTGAGGACGAGGCCGAAGTGTTGACCGCCGCCGACTTCGCTTCGGAAATCACGCCCGCAGGCCCGAAGAAGAATCGGCGCGGCCACCGCCCGGCCGGTCGCCCGACCCCGCCGAAAGGCAACTGACGTCATTTCCTGACGCGCAGGCCCAAGATTTTCTTGGGCCTGCGCGTTTGTCGTTTGTTGGGGTCGGTCGAGACGTTGCGCCCAGGCGATCTACTCGCCTTTGGAGAGTTTCTTGGTCCGCCGATACAGCGCGGTGAACTTTCGGAACTGGCGATCGTGAAGTGCCGTCTGGGCCGGGTTCGGCCGGTAGACCGCATCGATCTCGACCCGAGAACTTACGTCGCTCCAAGAGATTTCACCGGCACCGACCGAGGCGATCAGCGCGGCCCCGCGAGCGTTCGCCAGCACCGGGTCCTTCGCCTGTTTGATGTCGCAACCGAGGACATCGGCCAAAGTTTGGCACCACAACGCCGAACGGGCCCCGCCGCCAACGAAGGTCAGTTCGCTGAACCCGTTGGGGCGTTCCTTTCGGGTGAATCGTTCGACGGTCTCTTTCATCCACCGCGCGTTCAGCGCGATGCCTTCAAACACTGCGCGCGCAAGGTCGGCGCGCGTCGTGCTGAGCGAGACGTGGTGCCAGCCGCCGCGAACGAACGGGTCGTCGATCGGGGTGCGTTCGCCGTTGAGCCACGGCGTGAACAGCACGCCGTTTGCCCCCGCCGGGGCACTTGCCGCAAGCGCGTTGAGTCGCTCCAGGGCGTCGTCCGGTCGCGGCCGATCCTCCAGCATTCCGTCCTGGGCGTAGACGACGTTGTCGATCAGCCACTCGATCGCTTTTCCGGCCACTTCTTGAACCGTGGCGATCCAGTAGCGGTTGGGCACGACGGCCGGCAGCGACGCGACGCCGTGCAGGACGTCGGTGCGCTTGTAGGGAACGTGGGCGGTCAGCCAGGCCGATGTGCCGATGTAGAGGTGACCGGCGTAGTCCTCGACCGCGCCAGCGCCCACCGCGGCCGAAGTCGTGTCGCCGGTGCCGGCCACCACTTGCACGTCGGTCGACAGGCCCAACTCGGCCGCCACTTCCGGCAGGAGGGTGCCAACGACACTACCTGGCGGAACCAGTTCGGGGAGTTTGGCGAGGTCCAGGCCTGACCGCTTCACCAAACCCGGATCCCACCGGACGGCGCCGGGGTCGCGGTTGTCGGTCGCCCACCGCAAGGTGGACGTGTCGTAGGCGGCGACTGCTCGCCCGCACACCTTCATCGTCAGGTATTCGGGAACGTCCAACAGGTAGGCGGTCTTGGCGTAGACCTCGGGCAAGTCGTGGCGCAGGAACTGCGCTTGGCCGACCGGGTCTTTGCCGCTGCGTGACGGGACTCCGCCAGAGAGTTTGATCCATTCGCGCAGGGCGCGGGCGTTGTAGCCGGTGCTCGGCACGGTCACGCCGCCGCCCGTCAGTTTTTCGGCGTATTCGACGCCGCGCGCGTCCATCCAGATGAGCGCGTTGTGCACGTGCTTGCCGGCCGCGTCCACCGGCACGAGTCCGCCCCACTGGCTGCTCATGCAGATCGCGGTGACCTGCTCGGCGGCGGCCGGGTTCCGGTCGACGAGGCGGCGAGTGGACGCGACGATCGCGGCCCACCAGTCGTCCGGATCCTGTTCGGCGCCACCCTTGGGCAGCAGCGTCAGGCCGACCTTCTCGGTGTCGTGATCGACTACCTCACCGGTGGTGGTCACCAGCGCGACCTTCGGTCCGCTGGTGCCCAAATCCACGCCCAGCACGTAGCGCGTCACTGGCACTCCTCCTTCGGCCGGGGTTGGCGTCGCTTCACCCGGCATCTACTCAAACTCCTTCGACCAGCGAGAAGACCTGATCGAAGCGAGTCAAAGCGTCGTCGATTACCTCGTCAGTGTCGGCCATCGAGGTGTACAGCCGCGAGCCCGCCAGCGAAATGATGCCGTGGGAAGCGTAAGCCGCACCCATATGCTCCATCAACTGCTTGCGCGGCTTGTTTTCCTTGAGGAGTTTGAGCGGGTTCTTCATGTCGAGCAGCATCACGCCGCTGCACTCGAGGTGGACGATCGACCCCTGGTTGTAGGCGACGTACGGCAGGCCGTGCTTGTCGATCAGTCGCTGCAGTCCGCGGGCGAGGCGGTCGCCGGCTCGACCGGCGATGACGGGGGCGTTCGTGCGCGCCATTTCCTCGATCGCGAAGTGGCCGGCCGCGCTGGAGAGCGGGTTCGCCGACAGGGTGCCGCCGACTTGAATGTGCGCGCCGGACTTGCCGTCTAGGCCAGAGCCGAACGCGGCCATGACTTCCTCGCGCCCGCCGACGCCACCGGCCATCGGGTAGCCGCCGGAGACTGCCTTGCCCAGCACGGTCAGGTCGGGGGTGACGCCGAAGTAGCCGGCCGCGCCGCCCATGCCGATGCGGAAACCGGTGACGACCTCGTCAAAGATCAACATGGCGCCGAACTCGTCGCATAGGGCGCGCACGCCGGCGTTGAAGTCGAACGGCACCGGGCGGGTGCCCGACTCGGGGCCGAGCGGCTCGACGATGACCGCCGCGGTTCCGCCTCGCGCACGGTTCTCCATGAGTTTGCGGCGTAGCTGACCCAAATCGTGCGGGAACGTCTCACGCGTGCTGGCGGTGGCCGCGAACGGGATGCCCTTGGCGTTCATCCGGAACGTGCCGGGTACGCGCAGTCCGTAGACCATCGAATCGGACCAACCGTGGTACGCGCCGCCGACCTTGATCACCATCTTCTTGCCGGTGAACGCGCGGGCGCCGCGCACGGCCGCCATCACGCCCTCGGTGCCAGAACCCAAGGAGCGGTACATCTCGATGTGCGGCATGTACCGGTTGATCGACTCGGCCAACTTCAGTTCGTACTCGTGGAACAGGCCAGTCACCGGACCGGACTTGCGCACCACTTCGGCGACTTGTTCGTTGACCGGGCCGTAGTTGCTGCCCAGGATCGTCGGGCCGCCGGCTTGCAGGAAGTCGATGTAGGTGTTGCCGTCGCGGTCAACCAGGTGCGCGCCTTCGGCCTTTTCGATCGCCAGCGGGAACGGGTAGTTGAAGGCGAGGTTGTGTTGCACGCCGCCGGGGATGCGCTTCTTCGCCCGTTCGGTGATTTCCTTGCTCGCGGTGCATTTGGTTTCGAACCAGTCGAGCACTTCGAGTTGGGCGTCGTGGCGCAGGCCGCGGATCGGCTGGTCGACCAGTGCTTTGAGTCGGCGCATCGTATCGTCGACGTCGAGGTATTCGCTGATGGCGTAGCCGAGTTTGGCCGACTCGCTGCCGGGGACTTCGCTGGTGCGCACGTCTGCGGCCACCTTCGGGCCGTCAGCGATTTTGGCGGCGACCTCGTCGGCGCTGGGCAGGGTCTCTTCGACCTCGACCCGCACCGGCGGGACGGACTTGGTGATCTGCGCGGCGATTCGCTTCTGGTCCTTGCGCAGTTTCGTGAACGCGACCTCACGGATTGGCGCGGGAATCGTGTAAACCTTTCCGCTTTCGGTGCTCAGCGCCAACAGGTAGGCGATAGACACTTTCTCCAGCAGGGCCATGTTGAACACCGCCCGGTCCGGGTCGGTACCGACGGCCACGATGCCGTGGTTGGCGATGATGAAGGCGTTGTCGCCCGAGGTGACCTTCTTTTGGACGTTCTTGGCCAAGAACCCGGTGCCCGAGGGGGCGTAGTCGATGATCGCGACCTTCTTGCCGAGGAAGCGCACCTGCTCGTCGGTCAACGGCGGGATCTCTTTGCGCAGGTAGGCCAGCGCGGACGCGTACGGCTGATGGGTGTGCACGATCGCGTTCACGTCGGGACGTTCGCGGTAAATGTTGGCGTGCATGCCGCACTCGATCGACGGCACGATCCCGTCGGTGGAGTACTCGTCAGGCACGTGCTTGCCGTCGAAGTCGACGATGCAGATGTCCTCGAGGCGCATCTTGTCGTAGTCGTAGTTGCTCGGGGTCACGGCGTAAAGCTCACGGCCCGCGATGCGCGTGGACACGTTTCCTTCGGTCGCTTTGAGATAGCCGCGCTCGAGCATCGTGCTGCACATGTCGAGAACGTGTTGACGGGCGGAGGTGTACTCCATTTTTGGCTCCTCAAAGAGAAAGGTCGTAACTCTCCTATCCTCTCGCGAACGGGCGCGCGCGTCTTGGGCCTTCGAGGACGAATAATCGGGTCACTTTTTATCACGCTGTGACAGAATTGACCGGTGTCTGTGTCTTTAGTGCCTGAACGGCCGTGGCGGCGACTGTCGGGCGACCTTTCTGCGGCCCTCGGTTCGCGGCTGGATCGCACGATCGAGGCGGTCGCGTTGGCCGTCAACGAGGTGCCCGGTTTTTCGCGGGCCGGCGAGGCGAAGTTCGAACGCGACGTCCACTTGGCGGTTCGGTCGGCGCTGGAACACTTCCTTGATTTGGTGGGCTCTGACGTGCCCGCATTGCCAACGGTGGTGAGTGAAACGTTCGCCGCCTTGGGTGCGGCCGAAGCCCGCGACGAGCGCAGCCCCGAAGTGCTGCTGGCGGCCCTTCGTACTGCCGGCCGGGGGTTGTTGCGCGAGGCCGCCGACGCTTTGACTCAGGTGCGGTCGGTCGAGTCGGGCGAACTGCTCGACTTGGCCGACGCGGTGACCGCCTATGTTGACGCGCTCGTCGCGGCCGCGACCGACGGCTATGCGCGCCAGTTGCGTGAGCAGGCCGGCGAAACCGATCGACGTCGGCGACTGTTGGGTGAATTGTTGCTGCGCGGCAGTGCGGCCGAGGCGACGGTTTTGAACGCGGCCGCCGAAATCGGTTGGACTGGCTTGGGCGACCTCGTTCCGGTGCTGTTGCCGTTGGCGCACGCCCGCGACGCCCGTTTTCGTTATGGCGGCGACGGGGTGGTGATCGAACGCGCCGACGATGCCGTTTTGTTGATTCGGCGAAGCCGGCGCACCGAGCGCGACCAGTTGACGGCCGCGTTGGACGGCCGGTCGGCGGTGGTCGGGCCGGCGTTGAGTTGGCGGCGCGTGCCTGAGGGGGTTCGCTTGGCCGAACTGACCGCCACGCTCGGTTTGGGTGCGACCAACGAGGTTACGTTCGTTGACGACCACCTCGCGGTGCTGAGTCTTCGCGGCGAAGCCGAAGCGCTGGCGGTGCTGGCCGAGCGACTTCTCGGTCGGCTTGATCACTTGCCGGCCGCTTCACGCGAACGACTGCTGGAGACCCTGCACAGTTGGCTGCTGCATTGGGGGTCGCGGCCCGAGGTCGCGCGCGAACTGTTCATCCACCCGCAAACCGTCAGCTATCGCGTCCGCCAACTTCGCGAAATTTTTGGCGAGGAGTTGGACGACCCGGTTGCCCGCGCCGAACTGCTGTTGGTGTTGACCGAGCGCGGTAGTTGAGTGGGCTCGTCTGAGACAGTTAGTGGCGAAGTTTTGCTCGGTGGCGGTCCGCTGCCCTGAATCGAAGGCAATTAGTGACCACAACAACGAAGAGTGCCGAAGACCCGAACCGGTACCGCGCCGAACCGTCGGTGATGACTGCGTTGAAGACCCCTCGCCTGCTGACTCGCGAAGCGCTCGCCGGTCTGGTCGTGGCGCTGGCGCTGATTCCCGAGGCGATCTCGTTCTCCATCATCGCAGGCGTGGACCCGAAGGTGGGCCTGTACTCCTCGTTCATCATGGCGATCACGATCGCGTTCGTTGGCGGCCGCCCGGCGATGATCTCGGCCGCGACTGGCGCGGTTGCGCTGGTGATCGCGCCGGTGGCGCGCGACTACGGCATGGACTACTTCATCGCCACCGTGCTGCTGGCGGGCGTTTTTCAGATCTTGCTGGCGGTGCTTGGCGTGGCAAAACTGATGCGGTTCATTCCCCGCAGCGTGATGGTCGGG
Source organism: Aeromicrobium sp. (assembly GCA_035401705.1). GTDB lineage: Bacteria > Actinomycetota > Actinomycetes > Propionibacteriales > Nocardioidaceae > Aeromicrobium. The sequence goes on along the minus strand of DAONBX010000032.1, from coordinate 6,862 downwards.
TTCGTGAACTCGTTGGCGATCCTGATTTTTGTTGCTCAACTCCCGCACCTGATCGACGTGCCTTGGCTGGTCTATCCGCTCGTTGCCGGTGGACTGATAGTCATGGTTTTGCTACCGCGGCTCACAAACATCGTGCCGGCGCCGCTGGTGTCGATCATCTTGGTGACGGCGATCGTTGTGGTTTTCGCGTTCCAGGTGCCGACGGTCGGCGATCAGGGCGAACTGCCCAAGAGCCTGCCGGAGTTGTTCATCCCGGACGTGCCGTGGACGTGGGAGACGTTGACGATCATTGCCCCGTTTGCGCTCGGGATGGCGCTGGTCGGGTTGATGGAGTCGCTGATGACCGCCAAACTCGTCGACGACGTCACCGACACCCACTCGAACAAGACCCGCGAGAGTTGGGGTCAGGGTGTCGCGAACATCGTTTCGGGCATGTTCGGCGGGATGGGCGGGTGCGCGATGATCGGCCAGACGATGATCAACGTAAAGGTCTCTGGTGCCCGCACCCGAATCTCGACGTTCCTGGCCGGTGTCTTCCTGCTGGTCCTGATTGTCGTGCTCGGCGACGTCGTGGCGATAATTCCGATGGCCGCGCTTGTTGCGGTGATGATCATGGTTTCGGTCGGCACGTTCGACTGGCACTCGATCACGCCGTCGACGCTCAAGCGGATGCCGAAGAGCGAAACGACGGTGATGGTGACGACCGTTGCCGTGGTCGTCGCCACCCACAACCTCGCGATCGGTGTCGTCGTTGGCGTGTTCGTCGCGAGCGTGATGTTCGTTCGCCGAGTAGCCCACTTGGTTTCGGTCGATCGCGAACTCATCGATTCGCCCGAAGGTGCCACCGCGCACTACACGGTCGAGGGCCAACTTTTGTTCGCCTCGTCCAACGACCTGACGACGATGTTCGAGTACGCCACAGACCCAGAACGGGTCGTCATCGACCTAGCGAACTCCCATATTTGGGACGCGTCGACCGTCGCTGCTCTTGATGCGATCGAAACCAAATACGAGCGGCACGGAAAGTCCGTCGAGTTCGTCGGCATGAACGAGTTCACCACCGAATTCCACGCGAGGCTGTCGGGCGGGTTGGGCGCCGGGCACTGAGTTAGCCAACCGGCCGGTTGTGTCGGGGCCACACCAAGTCGTCCGCCTGCCGCGCTGCTCGGCGTGCAGGTAACCCGAACATCGAAGACCCCGGAAGGCCTCTGCGAGAGCATGTCTCCGGGGTTACTGCTTGCTCAGGCTAACTGTCACCACCGACAAGGGTCGGCGGACTGAAGATCACCTAGGGCGAGCGGCTTTGCCCATGCCTCGCAGCACCCTTCACCACGATCTTTCGCGGGACAGCCGGAGGCAAGGAAACCAAGGGGATCAGAGATATTCCGACGGGCCCGAACCAGTGATTCTTGCTGGACTCTGGCCGATCCCGCCGGACTAAAACTCGATCTGCAAGACCTTCCCCC
>DAONBX010000032.1:0-5296 GCA_035401705.1 Aeromicrobium sp. | reverse complement strand
GCGTGACAGACCCACTTATCGACGATGTTCAGGCGCTCCGTGCTGCCTTGGATAACTCAACCGAGGACGTGAAGGTCGGGACCCACCATCGAGTACCTGCGCAGGCGATTTTGGAATTTCAACAGGCGCGTCAGTCGCGACGCGACAAGGCCGCCGAGGCACTGGCCGCGTTCTCCAACGAAATCGGCATGGTCGATTGACGATTTGCGTCGTCCTTGCCGGCTATTGATCGTTACTTCCGGCGCCCAACCCAAAGAACCGATCGAAGAACTTGCCGAGCCTGTCGAGCACTCGTGCCTTCTTTTCGCCGTGGCTGCCACCAGCGGAGAAGCGGGACGTGGGGGGCAGGATCTTGGTGATTGCCGTGCCTGTTGTTTGGATGGATCCGTCGCGGAAGGCCCCTTCGACGAACGTCCTGGTTTCGTCGGCTTTGAGGTTCTCTTCGCTGATAATGGCGTCGAGTTCGGCGGTGCGTTGGGCGGCGACGTAGGCGCGCCATTCTTCGTCGATCTCGCCGGAGGCCGAAACCCGGTCGACGAAGTCCATGATGAGGTCACGCTTGTTGCGCAGCGTCGGGCTGGAGTCCACGGATCGTTGAATGTCCTTCAACCCCGCCAAGTCTTTGTCGTCTCCATTGCCTCGTTCGTCGCGCCATTTGGCGACGAGCATGAGGATGTAGTCGACGTTGATCTCGACTTGTTTGATCAGTTCGATCTCGAAGACGACGTCGTCGTTGATCGTTTCCTTTTCGCTGTCGCTTTCTGAGCGGAACTCGGCGTAGAGGTTCAGGTAGATGCTGCGGTAGTCCTGCATCTGGCGGGCGGTGATGATCTCGTTGCCCGCGAAGTCGTCGAACGAGGTCAGGATGTTTTGCAGTCGCAGAATCGCACCAAGCAGAGCGATGAATTCCTTCTGCGCCGACTCGCCGACGATTTGCTCATCAAGCGGGAACTTGGCGAGCAACTCGGAGGCTTTGTCGGCGTATTCGCTGTAGTACTCGGCGAACGGCTTGAGCAGCACGATGCCGCGCGCGTCTTTGTTGCCGAACAGGGCGATGGCGTCGTTTGTTTCTTCTTCCAGGTCTCGGAAGGACACGATGTTGCCGTAGGTCTTGACCGAGTTGAGGATTCGGTTGGTGCGCGAGTATGCCTGGATCAGCCCGTGGGAGCGCAGGTTCTTGTCCACGAACAGCGTGTTCATGGTGGTGGCGTCGAAGCCGGTGAGGAACATGTTGACGACGATGACCAGGTCGATTTCGCGGTTTTTCAATCGCAGCGAGAGGTCTTTGTAGAAGTTTTGAAACTTGTCGGCAGACGTGTCGTAGCTGGTGCCGAACATGTCGTTGTAGTCCAGAATTGCGTCCTCAAGGAAATCTCGGGACATCTTGTCTAACGAGTCGGTTTCGAAGCCTTCTTCGTCCAAGTAGTCTTCGGCTTCGGCTTCGTTGGCCGAGAACGAATAGATCAGTCCGATCTTCAACCGCTGATAGCCGGGCTCGGCTTCTTCTCGTCGGCATTGCTGCAACTCAAAGAAGGCGTAGTACTTTTTGGCCGCTTCGATCGAGGCCGTCGCAAACAGCGCATTGAATCCTCGGACGCGGCGAGGCTGGGTCGATTCGCTGACTCGGCGTTTGCTGGCGATCACTTCGGAAACGTTCGTCACGACTTTGTGGCCGTAACTTTTGGCTCGCCGGGTCTTCTGGTCGAAGTGGTCGAGCGTGTATTTCACGACTTGGTCGATCCGCTCGTCGGCTAGCAATGCTTTTTCGGTGTCGATCGCCGAGACCTGTTTGTCGGTCATCCCTTCGGGCAGTTTGATGGTGTTGACGTAGTCGATGCGAAACGGCAGCACGTTCTTGTCGTTGATCGCGTCCACGATCGTGTAGGTGTGGATCGCCATCTGATGGTCGGCTGCAGGGCATTCTGTCGGGTTGCCGTGCAGGTAGCAGCCGAACGCCTGCGGCGTGGTGCGCAGGTTCGGGTCTCCTCCGCTCGATGAGTTGACCGCGAAGATCGGCGTGCCGGTGAAGCCGAAGATGTTGTAGCGCTTGAACGACCGGGTGATCGCGGTGTGCATGTCGCCGAACTGCGAGCGGTGGCACTCGTCGAAGATCAGGACAATGTGGCCGTCGTAGATCGCGTGGCCCTTGTTGGCGTTGATGAACGTCGCAAGCTTCTGGATCGTCGTGATGATGATCTTCGCGCTCGGATCCTCGAGCTGCTTCTTCAGCACCGACGTCGAGGTGTTGGAGTTGGCCGCTCCCTTCTCGAAGCGGTCATACTCGCGCATGGTCTGGTAGTCGAGGTCCTTGCGGTCCACGACGAACAGGACCTTGTCGACGCTCGCCATCCGCGACGCCAGCTGGGCGGTCTTGAATGAGGTGAGAGTCTTGCCCGAACCGGTGGTGTGCCAGACGTAGCCGCCCGCGCCGACGGTGCCGAGCTGCTTGTAGTTGGTGGCGATCTCGATCTTCTGGATCACCCGCTCGGTCGCGACGATCTGGTACGGGCGCATCACCAGCAGGAGCCGGTCAGCGGTGAGCACGCAGTACTTCGTCAGGACGTTGAGCAGAGAGTGCTTGGCGAAGAAGGTCTTGGTGAAACCGGTCAGGTCTTGGATCGGGCGGTTCGCCGCGTCAGCCCACCAAGAGGTGAACTCGAACCAATTCGAGGTCTTCTTGCCTCGCTTGGCGCCGGCCGCTTCCTTCACGTGCTGGAAGCGCGTGGTGTTCGAGTAGTACTTCGTCAGCGTGCCGTTGCTGATCACGAACAACTGCACGTACTCGAAGAGCCCCGAGCCTGCCCAGAAGCTGTCGCGCTGGTAGCGGTCGATCTGGTTGAACGCCTCGCGGATGTCAACGCCGCGGCGCTTGAGTTCGACGTGGACGAGCGGGAGCCCGTTGACGAGGATCGTGACGTCGTAGCGGTTGGAGCGGCGCGCACCGCCGTCACCTTGGCCGATCTCGTACTGATTGATGACCTGCAGCCGGTTGTTGTGGATGTTGGTCTTGTCGATGAGCTGGACGTTCTTGGTCGTCCCGTCGTCGCGCTTCAGGACCTGGACGTGGTCCTCTTGAATGCGGACCGTCTTCTCCACGATGCCGTCGTTGGCTCCGGCGACCTTCTCGCTGAAGAACCGTTCCCACTCGGAATCGCTGAACGTGATCCCGTTCAGTGCCTCCAACTGGGAACGGAGGTTCCCGACAAGCTGCGCCTCGGTCGTGATCGGGAGGTAGTCGTACGCCTGTCCCTGCAGGAGCTTGACCAGCTCGCGCTCCAGGCCAGCCTCAGACTGGTACGAGGTCGCGGATGCAGCGTCGGGCACGAACTCAGCGACAACGGTACTCTCCGACGAGACTGCGATCGTCTCGTATCGCATCGCCTTCGGCTCCGTCATGCTGCAACCTCCCCGAAGGTCAGCAGCTTGTCCCGGTAGTACTCGTACTGCTGACGACGGGCCTGCAGCTCAGCCGGCAGGCCGTCCGTCAAGCTGTTGGTGAGCGCCTCAAACCTGTCCAGGATGCCAGCGATTCGCCGCTGTTCGGACACATCAGGAATCGGCACCTCGACCTTGGCCAGTCGAGCCTTCGATACGTTGAAACGAGTCACTCCGCTTGCGGTCTTGACGATCTGCTTTCGGAGGCCATGCGACCGGAATAGGTGCTTCGCGAAGTCCGGTTCTAGCAAGTCAGGCTCGTTGAGCCGGAAGCCGATGCTGAAGCTGTTGAGATAGACAGGCTCGTTCACGTCCTGCGTGATCACCGAAGACATGCCAACCTCATCGGCTGTCTCAGACGACCCGGTGAAGAGGATGTCGCCCCGCTCGAGGCGTCGTTGGCGCTCGCCTTCACCGACGCGGACGAAGTCGTTCGTCTCGAGGTCAACCGCCACGTTCTTGAAGATGTTGACGTAGGAGACGAACCGAGCGTTGCCGTCCGCGAAGTCCGCTTTCGACTTGCCTGTGAGACCACCGAAGATCGACCCGAGCTCACCCATCGGAATCCTCCGTACCCCCCCCGCTTCGGGGAAGGTCAGGAGCGTGTCCCGGTAGTGGGCATACTGCAGTCGCCGCGCTTCTAGCTCCGCTTCTAGCTCCGCTTCTAGCTCCGCTTCTAGCTCGGTGAATGCGTCCAATACTTTCACGATCTCGCGCTGCACATCGAGAGGCGGGATCGGGATCTTGAACTGCTTCACCACTCCGTCTGGAATCGCCGGGTACGCGGAGCCTCGTTCATTCGCCTCGACGTAGGCGTAGAAGCTGGCGGTCCCGAGCAAGTGGAACAGGAAGTTCGTCAAGATTCGATCGAACTTCGGTCGTAGAACGCAATACCCCGTGCTGGCGACCTGGCCGTCGAACTCTGGCGAGACCTTCACGTAGCGCTTGAGCATTGGGCGGGTCGTGCCGAACAGGACATCGCCCTCCCGCACCAACTGCTGGGCGCGACTCGGCGCGCTCTCGCTCGTGATCGTTTCGGTGGCCACGATGGAGCGCGTGATGCGGTCAACGGACGTCAGGTCGATGTACTGGAACTGTTGTCCCGCGACCTCGCTCCATCGCATCTTCGTGCCGCGCTCCACGACCGAGCCGATCTCCACGAAAGGGACGCCAGCCGGGCACATCTCTGCGATGAGTTCTTCGAAGCGGCTCATGACGCGCCCTCCAACTCGGCAACAATCGCGTCGATCTGCGTACGCAGCTCGGCCTGACGCACCACGATCCCGACGATCCGCGCATTCAGCTCGGTGATGTCGACGGCCTCGCGGGTGTCCTCGGCTTCAACCCAGGAGGTAACGGAGAGGTTGTAGTTGTTCTCAGCGATCTTCTCGGTCGGAACGACCGCGCTGAAGTGCTCGATCGTTTCGCGCTTGGTGTACTCGTCGAGGATCTTCTGCTGGTGCTCAGGCAGGAGCTTGTTCTTGTTGCCGACGCGCTTGAACTCGGCGGAGGCGTTGATAAAGAGCACCGAGCTGTCCTTGCGCGACTTCTTGAGCACGAGGATGCAGGTCTGGATGCCAGTGCCGAAGAACAGATCCGGCGGAAGCTGGATAACAGTGTCGACGTAGTTGTTGTCGATCAGGTACTTGCGGATCTTCTGCTCGGCGCCGCCCCGGTACATCACCCCGGGGAACTCGACGATGGCCGCAGTGCCGTTGACAGCCAGCCAATTGAGCATATGCATCGTGAACGCCAGGTCGGCGTAGCCCTTGGGCGCGAGCACGCCCGCGGGCGCGAACCTCGGGTCGTTGATCATCAGCGGGTTGGCGTCGCCCTCCCACTTGATCGAGTACGGCGGGTT
>DAONBX010000031.1:0-30604 GCA_035401705.1 Aeromicrobium sp. | reverse complement strand
GAGTTCGGCAACCACGGCGGCGTCGCCGCGACCCTCATGATCACGATTTCCGAAGACTCCCTACGTGGTCGCTGCGACCAAGCCGGCATTACCGAACATGGCACGCGAGTCTCGGCCGGCCAGCTGCGCCAACTCGCCTGCGGCGCCGGCGTCCTGCCGGCAGTGCTCGGTAGCGAATCGCAGGTCTTAGACCTTGGCCGGACCCAACGACTCCACAGCCCGGCCCAACGCCGGGCCCTCGCCCACCGCGATCTAGGTTGCGCGTTCCCAGATTGTGACCGGCCACCGGGCTGGACCGAAACCCACCACATCAAATCCTGGCTCTACGACGGACCAACCGATCTGGACAACGGGGTTCTACTCTGCGGACACCACCACCGACAAGTTCACCATTCGGGTTGGCGAATCGAACTCAACCCCAGAGACAAGAGAGCAGACTTCTACCCACCCGGCGCCAGCCAGCCAAGACGCAACACCAGATACCGGCCACTCGTCGCCTAGTCGCGCCGCCCAAGTACCGAATCAGGCTGCTTTCGCCGCCGGCACTTGCAATCCTCGACGCAGCTGTTCCCAGCCGGGGCGGCCATCTGAGTCGATCTCGGTTGGCCACGTTGCCAGCGTCCACGGCCCATCAACCGGGATCGCGAAACCGGACGCCGCGATAATGGTTTCGGTCGAGCCGTTCGCATGATTGGTGACCACATGCCAGCCGGCTTCGCCAGCGACCGTGATCACCGCATCGCGAAGGCCCAGTCGAACGGTTCGGGCGTCGGCGCCGGTACGCGCATTGACGAGTTCAACTCGGCGGCCAGTGCCCACCGGCGTGGAAATGGCACACACCGCGAAGACGGGCCCTTCGTCGGCTAGTGCGATCAAGTCGCCGGCCCGCAGTTGCGAAACTGGGCGTCGGATCTGTTCAGTCATGACGATTACCTCCGTACTTCACTCGGGTGCCTTGCTGGCATGACCCAAGTCAGCCACGTTCTCGAGCCAACCGGCGCACGTCTCAATATTTGAGCCGGGCAACGAACCCCTTAGGCTGTGTGCGTGTTCCGGATCCTGTTCTTTGAGCCTCGCATCGCCGGCAACACCGGCAACACCATTCGTCTCGCGGCCGCGACCGGGTCAGAACTGCACATCGTCGACCCGCTGTTCGACTTCGAAGACACGAAACTTCGCCGAGCCGGCTTGGACTATCACGACCTCGCGGTAGTCACCGTCCACGAAACTCTCGAGCAGGCGTACGCGGCGCTGCTGCCGGCGCGCGTGTTCGCGTTCACCACCGCAGCCACCACCCGCTACACCGACGTCGCCTACGAACCCGGCGACGTGCTCATGTTCGGTCCAGAACCGACCGGCCTACCCGAAGAGGTCCTCACCGACGAGCGCATCACCGACCAGTTGCGGCTGCCGATGCTCGCGTCACGGCGCTCGATGAACCTCGCGAACTGCGCCTCAATCGCGGTCTATGAGGCGTGGCGTCAGCATGGCTTCGCCGGCGGTGTGTGAGTCCTCGATAACCTTGGGCCCATGAGTGACGCGGCTACCCAGACCAGTTCCACCGGCGCCTACGCATGGGGCCTTGCAACCATCACCGAGGACGGCACCGTCCTGGACGTTTGGTACCCGACCCCAACCCTCGGCGAGGCGCCTAGCGTCAACGTCGAACCCGAGGCGATCGTCGCCGCCACCAGAAAAGACGCAATCCGCGGCGTACAAACAGTCGCCGTGTTCACCGAAATCGCCGACCTGTCGGCCGCGCCGACCGACGCGTACGACGCGTACCTGCGCCTGCACCTGCTGTCGCACCGCCTCGTCAAGCCGCACGGCCAGAACCTCGACGGCATTTTTGGCTTGCTGACAAACGTGGTTTGGACGACGATCGGCCCGTGCGCGGTCGCCGGTTTTGAGGACGTGCGTGCTCGCGCCCGCGCGGCCGGCCTGACCGTCTCAGTGACCAGCATCGACAAGTTCCCCCGGATGACCGACTACGTCGTACCCAGCGGCATTCGCATCGGTGACGCCGACCGGGTGCGTCTCGGCGCGCACTTGGCCGAAGGCACCACCGTGATGCACGAGGGCTTCGTGAACTTCAACGCCGGCACCCTCGGAAACGCAATGGTCGAAGGTCGAATTTCAGCTGGCGTAGTCGTCGGCAACGGTTCGGACGTCGGCGGCGGCGCCTCCATCATGGGCACGCTCTCAGGCGGCGGCAAGGAAGTCATCAGCGTCGGCGAAGGCTGCCTCATCGGCGCGAACGCCGGCATCGGCATCAGCCTGGGCAACGACTGTGTGGTTGCCGCCGGGACCTACGTCACCGCTGGCTCGAAAGTCACCATGCCCGACGGTTCGGTTGTCAAGGCCCAAGAGTTGTCCGGAGCCGACGGAATCTTGTTCCTCACCGATTCGCAGACCGGCACCCTGCAGGCCCGCCCGCGCGGCGGCCGCACCGGCATCGAACTGAATGAAGATTTGCACGCGAACTGACGATGCGCTGGATTCTCGGGTCGGTCGCGGCGACAATCGTCGTCGTCATCGCAATTTTTAATGTCGTTGAGGACGATTTCGTCCCCAGCGGCTATTGCGTTGCCAAAGTTGGCGAAACCAGGGTCGAGGTGGACCTCGAACAGGCCAAGTGGGCTTCGCTGATGGCGGCAATGGCGCACCAGCGAGGGTTGCCGCCGCGGGCAACGTCGATTGCGATCGCCACCGCCTACCAAGAGTCGAAAATTCGCAATATCGACTACGGTGATCGCGACTCGATCGGGCTGTTCCAGCAACGCCCCTCCCAGGGTTGGGGCACTGTCGAGCAGATCATGGACCCGATCTATTCGACCGGAAAGTTCTACGACGACCTGGCCCGCGTAGACAACTACCAGAACCTCGAAATCACGGTCGCCGCCCAGACAGTTCAACGTTCGGCTTTCCCCGACGCCTACGCCGACCATGAGGCCGACGCACGCGCGTTGGCTTCTGCTCTGCGGGGTCACTCCAAGGCGGCGTTTGCTTGCCAGTCCGATGCCACCGAGCCGAGCGACGCCGACCTAACCGAATGGCTGAACGAGGCTTGGGGTCCGGTGAAGGTCGAGTCCGCCGAAGACTCACAGTCCATCAAACTCTCCGGCAAAGACGTGGGCAGCCGCGGTTGGGCGTTGGCGCAGTTCATCGTGGCGAACTCCGCCGAATTCGCAGTCACCGAAGTCACCTTCGACGGCAAACGCTGGCAGTCCGGTCAGAAAGATCCCGGCTGGGCCAAGGACGCGAACGCCAGCGGCAGCGAAGTGCGGTTCCGGCTCGCCAACTGACGCCCTCGGCCTAGTCAGCCAATGTCGCGGCGAAGCGTCACGAACCGCCCGATCAACGCGAAAATCAGCACATAGCCGATTAGCACCGCCGCGCCGGCGGGCCGGCCCAACAGGTCTGCCGCGCCGCCTTGGGAAAAGAAACTCGTGCCGACGATCGCGTCGGCGGCCGCGCCCGGGAAGAACTTGGCGACCGAAGCAGTTGCGTCCCAGGCCGCGAACGCGAACCGGGCGATCGGCTCGACGAACTGGGTGAACGCCAAGATCACGATGATCGCGGCAACCTGGTTCGTCAGCACGCTGCCAATGGCCGTGCCGAGCACCGCCCACAGCACCATCACCAGCACGGACATGCCCAGCAATACGAGCACTTCACGCGACTGCAAGAAAGTGCCGGTTCCTCGCCAGTGCAGCAGCGGCGCCGACCCGGCGACCGTTGAGATCGTGCCGACGACGCCATAGATCAGCCCGACTACTGCCGCCACGGCCAGTTTCGCCAGCATCAGTACGGTGCGACTTGGTTCAACCAGCAGCGAGGCGGTGATGGTCTTGTGCCGGAACTCGCCGGTGAACAACAGGCTGCCGATGATCAGCGGGAACACGTAGCCGATCGGGCTGGTGAGCGAGTAAATCATTTTGGCTTGGTCTATTCCGCCTGGGGCCATTGGACTCTCGGCCCCCGGGATTTCAACGGTCAAAGCCAGCGCCATGAACGAGCCGATGAAGATCAGGTAGGCGACCATCACCAGCAGCAGCAGCCACCACAGTTTGGTGCTCAATAGTTTGCGCAGTTCGGCGCGAAAAGCTGCACTCATGCGGCCGCACCTCCCCTAGAAACCGCGTCACTGGGATCCGAAGTCAACTGCAAGAACACCTCTTCGAGCCCGACACCGGCATCGGCCAACTGGTGAAGTTCAACTCCGGCCGCGAACGCTGCCGCGCCAATCTCGGCCGCGGTAGCTGCGTGAACTTCGAGTCCGCCCGAAACCTCGGCGGCGGTCCAACCGTGTTGGGCGACTAGGCCAGAAAGTGCCGCCGGGTCGGGGCCGGCGACGACCACCTTCGGCTGCGCGAGCGCCCGCAGTCCGTCGAGGCTGGAGGCGTGGACGAGTTCGCCGCGCGAAATGATCACCACGTCGTCGACCGTGTGTTGGACTTCGCCTAGGACGTGACTAGAGATCAACACGGTGCGCCCTTCGGCCGCAAAAGTACGCAGCAGGTGTCGCATCCACACGATGCCTTGCGGGTCGAGGCCGTTGGCCGGTTCGTCCAAGATGACCACGTCTGGGTCGCCGAGCAGCGCGAACGCTAACCCGAGGCGCTGACGCATACCCATCGAGTAGCCGCCGACTTTACGGCCGGCAGCTTCGGCCAGACCCACTAATTCGAGCACTTCGCGACAGCGCGAATCGGGTACGCCAATCTGCGGCGCGTAGACCCGCAGGTGGTTCAAGCCACTTCGGCCCGGGTGGAAGTTTGAGGCTTCCAGCGCCGCACCAACGGTCGCCGCCGGAGTCGCAATGTCGGCGTACCGCCGCCCTCCGATCAGGGCTTGGCCTGACGTCGGGGCGACCAGCCCGAGCAGCATCCGCAAGGTGGTCGTCTTGCCGGCGCCGTTAGGTCCGAGGAAGCCGGTGACCGCACCTGGTCTGACTTGGAAACTCAAGTTCTCAACCGCGTGAGTGGCGCCGAACTGTTTGGTCAGCCCGTCGACAGTGATGTCTGTGGCAGTACGCATGTCTTCGACCCTAACGAGTCAGGCCGTTGGCGAGTCAGGCGAGGCGTTCAACCGCCGCGTCTACCCGCTCATCAGTCGCGGTGAACGCCACCCGCACATGCTTGGCACCGGCAGTGCCGTAGAAGTCGCCGGGGGCAACCAAGATGCCCCGTTCGGCCAGCCACGCGACCGTTTCGCGGCACGGCTCGCCACGGGTCGCCCACAGGTAGAGCGAACCCTCAGAGTGATCGATCGTGAAGCCGGCACCTTCGAGCGCACGACGCAACCGCAGACGCCGTTGGGCATAGCGCTCACGCTGTTCGTCAACGTGCGCGTCGTCGCCGAGGGCCGCTTCCATGGCCGCTGCCACCGGGGTGGGCACCATGAAACCCATATGCTTTCGCACCTCGACCAGTTCGGCGACGATTCGCTGATCCCCGACGACGAACGCGTCGCGGTACCCGGCGAGGTTCGACCTCTTCGACAGCGAATGGACGGCCAGGATCCCGTCGAGGGAGCCGCCGTTGATCTTCGGGTCGAGCACCGAAACGGGCTCACCCTCCCAGACGAACTCCAAATAGCATTCGTCGCTGACCAGCAGGGCGTCCTTCTCGCGGGCGAAATCTACCCACGCTTTGATGTGCTCTGGGCCGACGACTCGCCCGTGCGGGTTCGACGGGAAGTTCAAGAACACGATCTTGGGCCGTTGCGGACCGAACGCGACCCGCGAGTCGGTGGCAAAGGCGGTCGCGCCAGCAAACGCCGCGCTGACCGCGTACGTCGGATAGGCCAACTCCGGAATCCCGACCAAGTCGCCGGGGCCGACGCCCAACTGGACACACAGGTTCGCGATCAGTTCCTTGCTGCCAAGGGTCGCGAGCACGTTCTCAGGGCCGACTTGGTCGATCGAGAATCGCCGCGCCAACCAGTCGACGACCGCTTGGCGCAACGACTCGGGGCCCAACACCGTCGGATAGCCGTGCGCGTCGGCGGCGGCCGCCAGCGCGTCGCGCGCGACCTGCGGGGTCGGATCGACCGGGGTGCCGACTGAAAGGTCAACGATTCCGTCCGGGTGCGCGGCCGCTAGTGCCTTTTCGGCCGCGATGGTGTCCCACGGAAAGTCGGGGAACTTTGCCGAGACCGAGCCGATCGACGCCGGCATCGTTCACTCCTGGTTCTGGGGCGGGAGCGCCTTGATCATTGGGTGATCGGCGTCGATGACACCCATCTTCGCCGCACCGCCGGGCGAACCGAGGTCGTCGAAGAAGTGCACGTTCGCGTCGTAGTAGTCCTTCCACTCCTCTGGAGTGTCGTCTTCGTAGAAGATCGCTTCGACCGGGCAGACTGGCTCGCAGGCCCCACAGTCGACGCACTCGTCGGGGTGGATGTAGAGCATGCGGTTGCCCTCGTAGATGCAGTCGACCGGACACTCGTCCACACAGGCACGGTCCTTGATGTCAACACACGGTTGGGCAATCACATACGTCACGGGGCTACTCCTTTGGTTCGTCGTCAAGTATCGCCCCTGTAGCCCAACCGGCGCATGTCAGGTTCGCCTCATGAGACGGTGGGCTGGTGGAACTGGTGGGCAAGCGCGTTTCGGTGCGCTTTCGTGACGGCACCGACGTGCGCGATGTGGTCGGCCACGTGCTCGTGGCCGACGACGTCGGCCTGACGATCAGGCGCCGCACTGGCGAGGTTGCCGTAGTGCCCAAAGGCACCGTGCTGGCAATGAAAATCGTGCCCGAAGCGCCACCTCGTCGACAACGTAGGCCCGACTAGGGCTTCTTGCCGCAGATCACTCGGTCGGCTGCCTGATAGTTCGCCGTGTACTTCTCGGTGCGGATCTTCTTGCCGTTTTGGTAGAAGTCGCGGTAGAAGTCAACGTCAAAGCCGGCCACTGGAGTTTGCGGCACGCAAGCGCCGGTCGAGTCGTAGCGAGTTCCCGGGGTCCGGAAGTTGTATCGCGGCCCAGTCCGACCCTTGATCGTGTAAACCTTCGTGCCGTAGATCTCGACGTTCATCCGCCCCGACGTGCCCGGCGACGCCCTGTCCACCCACGCCCGGATCACGACACCGTTGTCGTACTGGTTCTTGAACCGCAAATCCAAATGCCCGTAGTAGACGGTCGCTTCGCGCCCGACCGGGTAGCGGTCAATGTAGAAGGCGTGCGGATGATGCTCGATGTCCACCAGCCCGGAGAAAAAGCCAGCGTTGTAGGCGGTGGTGGCCACTTGGGAGACACCCCCGCCGAGCTCTTCGCGGAACACTCCGCCGTTGATCACGAACCCCGAAACGAAGCCGGCCGCTGCCGTTCGCTCGCCGACGACGTTGTTGAAACTGAACGTCTCACTAGGTTTGAGGATCGTGCCGTTGATCCGGCGGGCCGCCTCGGACTGGTTGATGTTTCGGTATTCGGCGAACGGGAACTTGGTGGTGAACCCGCCGATTTTCTCCTTGATGCCGAGCGCTTGGGCGTCGGCGGTGGTAAATGCCGGTTCCACCGAGGTCGCGTTGATGGTGATCGAGCGTTCCGGTCCGGTCTTGGTCAGCACCGGAATCAGTTTGACCGACATCGACTCCGGATCTAGGCCGACGCCGGCCTTGCCCGGCACGATGACCGGCTTTCCGTTTTCGAATTTGAACGAGGCGTCAACGGCCTTCGAGCCGATCCCGGTAGTTGAACTGGTCAACGGGCCAGCGAGTTCCTTCGCGTCGATTTTGGCGACCATTTTGCCGTTTTCAGTAACGACGGCCAACGCTGGCGCATACGCGGTGACCGGCAGTTCGAGGGTGTTGCTGCCTACTCGCAGCGCCACCGGAGCCGAGATAGCCGGTTCGGCGATTTGGGTCATCGCCTGATCGAGCCCGGCCTGATCGACGCTCGGTTGGACTCGCTCGACGGGGATCGGCAGTGTCCGCTCGGTCATCAGCCAAGCAGACTGGATCCGGTCGGCGAACTTCTGCTGCGGCACTTCATTGCCGGCCACGGGTTTTCGGGCGACGGCTTTGACTTCGGGTTTGGTTTCGAAGGTGATTTCGGCTTCGACTACTGGCTTGTCGACCGTCTCGGCGATCGTCGCGACCGCCGCCGCCAGCGCCTTTTCGTCGACGTCGACGACCGGCGCTTCGTCTTCGCCACCGAACAGCAACGCAAACATGTCGCGCGGATCCCACGACCTCGTGCCACCGGCGGCGGCAACGCTTGCGGCGACGTCGAGTTTGAGTCCGGCTTTGACCGGGTCGATTTCGAACTCTTGGCCGCCCAGCGAGGTAACGATCGGCTTTTTTGCGCGATCTTCAGTGTCACTGGCCAATGCGCGTTCGGCGGCGGCCGGACTCAGCCCGCCCACCTCGACCCCGGCGATCGTGGTCGAGGCCGGCAGTCGTGAACCGGTCAGGAA
The DNA here is from genome assembly GCA_035401705.1 of Aeromicrobium sp. Lineage (GTDB taxonomy): Bacteria > Actinomycetota > Actinomycetes > Propionibacteriales > Nocardioidaceae > Aeromicrobium. Next base: position 22,181 of record DAONBX010000031.1, on the reverse strand, counting down.
ATGTCCAAGGAGGTAAACAGAAAGCACTGCCGCGCCGACCGCCCCTGCAATAATCCAGCGCCGACGGGTCATGCCTCACCTCGATAAACAGTCTTTTCGGATTCGTCTTGGCGAATGATCGTGCCGTAGTGGGAGCGGTAGTACAGCAGCGGATCGTCGTCGGCCTCACGGAAGTCGGCCCACTTCACGCGCCCGACGATGATCACGTGGTCGCCGGAGTCGTGCGCGACCTCGGTGATGCACTCCAGCCAAGCCAGCCCATCGTCGAGCAGCGCGAGTCCGCCGGGACTGCGATGGTGGGCGATGTTGTCGAACTGAGATTCCAGCGGCCGGCCCCGGTGAGCGAACCATGCGGAGGCTTCGCGCCCGGCCTCGGCCAGCACTGAGACGGCCCAAACGCCGGTCTGGCTGACTGCTTCGTGGAAGCGACTGCCCTTGTTCGAGCAGACCAAAACCAGTGGCGGGATGAGGGAAACTGAGGTGAAAGCGCTCGCGGTCATTGCGTGGTCCACGCCGTCGTGCACGGTCGATACGACTGTCACGCCGCTGGCGAACCGAGACAAGGCGCCCCGAAATGCGGCCTGATCTACTGCTTCTTCCACCTAGACAGCCTACGTTGGCGCAATAACTAGCAGCCAATGACACCGGTCAGGAGGTGTCAGGCGATCCCAGCGAACAGATCGGCTTCGAGGCCGTTCGGCCCGACCGGGCCAGCGTCACCCTTGACGAGGCGGAAGTATTCCGACCCCCAGGTGATCGCCGCCAGATCCATGCCCATCGCGAAAAACATGCCGTCTTCGGTGATTTGGGTGGCGTGGGCTTTCATCGCCGCCATCTTCGCCTGAACGTGCTCTGGCGCGGTGATCTCGGCGGAAAGGTCCTCATCCTCGGCGAACATCGGCGGCAGGTTCGCCAAGTCGAAACCGAACGGCGACTCTTGACCGGTCCCTTCGAAAAGTTCGGCCGCAGCACGCAGCCGCGACGCCGACTCGGCAATCCAGTAGACCTTGGACACGTCCCACGCCTCGCCCAAGTCGCGGCGGTAACTTGGGGCGGCGGCCAACGCCAACGCGTAATGCGCGACCCGGTTGGCTTGGATGTGGTCGGGGTGGCCGTAGTTGCCGAACTCGTCGTAAGTGACCAGGACCTGGGGCTTAACTTCGCGAATCACCGACACGAGGTGGTTGGCCGCCTCAGTCAGGTCGGCGCGCCAGAACGCCCGCGGGTCTACTTCGTCGGTGGCCGCAGCAGTTCCGTCCTCGGCCCAAACCATCGCCGAGTCGCGGTAGGTGCCGTCGCCACCGAGTCGGCGAAAGTCCGTCACGCCAAGGATCGCCATCGCGTCGGTGAGTTCACCGAGTCGGTGCGCGCCGAGTTCATCGTCGTGCTCGGCCGCTAGGTGTGCCAACGCCGGCACGAGCACTTCGCCGTGTTCACCGAGCGTGCAGGTGATCAAGGTGACGTGGGCGCCTTCGGCGACGTATTTGGCCATCGCCAACCCGTTGGTGATGGACTCGTCGTCGGGGTGCGCGTGAACGAACATGATTCTGCGGTCGACACTCATACGCCCAATGTAGTGAGTTCGCCCAGAAGAGGTCAGGATGGGACCATGACCGTTTCGTATCCTCGGCTGGCCGCTCGCACCTTGCGCTTCACGTTGGGTATCCCCCGGAACCTGACGATTGCGCCTGACGGTTCGGCCGTGCGATTCATTCGCACCCCTGACGGGGTCACTCGCAGCGGGCAACTTTGGCAGTTCGACGTCGCTTCGGGCACCGAGACGCTGCTGGTCGATCCGGCCGAACTGCTCGGCGGCCACGGCGAAGAGTTGAGTGCCCAGGAGCGAGCCCGACGCGAACGTAGCCGCGAGTCTGCCGGCGGCTTGGTTTCCTACGACGTCGACGAGTTGGGTAAGTTCGCCTGCTTCGTACTTTCGGGTCGGCTGTTCGTGCTGGACCTGCAGACGGGCCAAACCCAAGAACTCGCGGTGGCCGATTCGGTGATCGACCCGAGGTTCGCGCCCACCGGCGACCAGATCGCCTACGCGACTGCCGACGGCGAAGTGCGCTTGGTGTCGTTGGCTGGCGTCGACCGGGTGCTGGCTGCGCCCGAAACCGCGACTCAAGTTTGGGGTCGGGCTGAGTTCATCGCCGCCGAGGAGATGGACCGGTTCGCCGGCTTCTGGTGGGCGCCAGACGGCAAGTCGCTGCTGGCACAGCGCTATGACGACGCCGAAGTGCCGACCTGGTTCATCGCCGACCCGGCGAACCCGGCCACCCCGGCGAACCCGCAGCGCTACCCGGCGGCCGGCACGACGAACAGTGACGTGACCCTTTGGCATTTGGACCTCGCCGGCGATCGAACCGAAATCCGCTGGGACCGCAGCAGTTTTGAGTATCTGGCTCGGGTCAAATGGTCGGCCGAAGCCGATCCGATCATTCAGGTTTTGAGCCGCGACCAGAAGCAGAGCCAGGTGTTGCGAGTCGATCCGGCCTCGGGCCAAACCGAAGTGGTCCGCGAACTAGCTGACGAGGCTTGGGTAGAACTCTCGGCGGCCCCGCAAATGTTCGACGGCCAGTTGATCACGCTTGAGGACGTTGCTGGCTGGCGCCAAGTTTGTGTCGACGGCCGGCCACTGAGTGGGCCACAACAGCAGGTTCGCTCGATCGTGGCCGTCGATTCAGCGGGCGTGTTGGTTACCGCCTCGACTGAACCGACCGAGGTTCAATTGGTTCGCTACGGCTTCGATGGTTCGGTCGAACAACTCACCTCGGGTCGCGCCGTTCATTCGGCGGTCGCCGGTCACGGTTGCCTCGTCGTTAACCGAAACGAACTCGCCTCGACAGACACCACGATCACGGTGGTCACCGCTGAGAAGAGTCAAGAGATTCGCTCGCTCGCCGAGCCGGCCCCGTTCACCCCGGCGGTCGAGTTCGTCCAACTTGGCGAACTGGATCTGCGCGCGGCGGTGCTGTTTCCTCGCGATCACGTCCGCGGTTCGAGGCAGCTGCCGATCTTGATGGATCCGTACGGCGGTCCGCACGCCCAGCGGGTGTTGGCTGCCGGGCGCATGTTCCTTGAAGCGCAGTGGATGGCCGATCAGGGTTTTTGTGTGGTCGTGGCCGACGGGCGCGGGACGCCGGGTCGCGGGCACGAGTGGGAGCGGGCGATCTTGCACAAGTTCGCCGAGGTGACCTTGGCCGACCAGGTTTCGGCGGTTGAGGCGATCGCCGAACGCTACCCAGAAGATGTCGATGCTGGCCGCGTCGGGATCACCGGTTGGTCCTATGGCGGCTACTTGTCGGCGTTGGCGGTGCTGGCTCGTCCAGACGTCTTCCACGCGGCCGTCGCCGGGGCGCCGGTGACCGAATGGGAACTGTACGACACCTGTTACACCGAGCGCTATCTAGGCCATCCTGCGCAAAACCCGCAGGTTTACGAACAGAATTCATTGTCTCACCTAGCGCCGACGCTAACCCGACCGCTCATGTTGATTCACGGTTTGGCCGACGACAATGTCGTTGCCGCGCACACCTTGCGGCTGTCGGCGGCTCTGTTGGCCGCCGGAAAGCCGCACACGGTACTGCCGCTAGTCGGCGTCACGCATATGACGCCTCAAGAGGAAGTTGCCGAGAACCTCAAGCTTGTGCAGATGGAGTTTCTAGGTCAGCAACTGGCTTGACCAGGGTCAGGCGGCGACCTCCACGGCCGGCGACTGGCCGGTTGATCGGCACGACGCCCGGACGCGAGGCCCGCGGTGCGGCGGCCAACTCGGCCAAGGAGGTACCGAAATCGGCGACGGCCGAGTCGGCTGCTTCAAGGCGACCGACCTGGAGGTGGAACGACTGCCACATGGTCGGGAACTCGCGGGCGATAACGCGCGGGCCCGCATCCATTTCGCTGGCCTTCGCGACGAACGCTTCGGCGTCGGTGTGCAGCGGGTCGAGGCCGCAGTAGTGAACGACGATCGGGGGAAGTTCGTCGAACTCGCCGTGCAGCGGGGAGATGCCGGGCAGTTTGGGGTTGGCGCCGGCAACGTATGGCCGAGCCCAACGGGTGGCCAGTGCGGGGGTGAACCACGGGTCGCCGGCGGACGGGCGCTTGCGCTCAAGGTCCAGACTCAAGTCGAGCCACGGGCTGATCATGCCGATCGCGGCCGGCATCGGCAGGCCTTGGTCGCGAATTTCCATCGCTACGGCTAGGGCGAGTCCGGCGCCAGCGTCATCACCGGCGAGGACGACGGTCGATAGGTCGACGCCGTAGGCCGGCAGGGCGCGGTACAACGCGACCATCGAGTCCAGCGCAGCCGGGTATGGGCTTTCGGGAGCGAGCGGGTATTCGGGGAGGATGATGTCCATTCCGGACGACTTGGCCAGGTTCGCGGCAAATGCGCGGTACGCCTGGGCGCTGCCGACGACGTGGCCGCCGCCGTGCAGGTAAACCATCGTGGCGCGACCTGAGGTCGGGCCCGCGCCTTCAACAGTGACTACCTGCACCGGCATGCCGGCAATAACGTCAAAGTCGTAGATGGCGCCGTCTGGGGCAATTGCGCCGCCGGCGATGGAATCGGCCAAGGTCCGCTTGGTGCCCAAGCTAACTTTGGAGGAGTGCATCATCGGTCGGACAAATCGCAGTCCAGCTCGAACGAGCGGCTTCGGAACGCTCATAATCTCTATCTCCTTCGCGAAGGCGGGAGCAGCTTCCCGTCCTAAGTAAGTAGGTGCTGACTTCGTCAACAAGATTCACACTAAAGGCGAGACAGAACTCACGCAACCGAAATGACGGAAATCACACTGCAAATCTGGTAACCGTGAAAACTTCAGTCACACGAGTCACACCAGTTTCACAAATATGGTTATTTTGCTTGGAATCGTGACTTACCGTTACACCTGTGGTTGATAAAACAGCGGCACCTAGACGGCGAATGGCCGCCGAACAGCGCCGTGTCCAAATCATCGAGTCGGCCCGTCGGGTCTTCGCGGCAAACGGTTATGCCGGGACTCGAACACGCGACATCGCGGCCGAAGCCGGCATCAACGAAGCGATGCTTTACCGCCACTTCCCATCCAAAGAAGAACTCTTTGAGGCTTCGGTCCTCGAGTCCATCGACGCGGCTATGTATAAGGCGTTAGACAACGCCAAAGAGATTGAGCGCGGATTGGCGGGCTCAGAAAAGCAAGTCGACGAAGCGATCACTCAGTTCATCTCGGACCTGACCGACATTGCGGTCGACCTCGGCCCGCTAATTGGCGCCACCGCATTTGGCCCCGACTCCCCCGTTCGCACCAAACTGATCGAACGACTCGACGCGCTGTTCAATGTGGCCACCAGCATCACTACCGCCGGCATCCCAGATTTGATTCACGACGGCATCGACATCCGCCGCAACCACGAGAAAACCTTCGGCGCGATCTGGTTCACCGCTTCGATGTCCAGGTGGCTCGGCCGCGAGATCGATCGCAAAGAGATCATCGACCAGTTGATGCAGATCCTCTACACCGGCGTAGTCGAACGTCCTAGCGACATTTCGGCTAACTAACTGGCAGGCGGTTCCTGCTTGAATCGTCTCGGCTCGTCTGGAAGTTGCGGGACACCTTGAGCCGTCTCGGTGGCGCTTGAGATCACCCAACCGCCTAGCTTGGCCGCTAATTCCAGGACTTCGGCGTTGGCCGCAGCAACTTCGACCAGCCAAGCCGCATCTTCGGCGTCCTCTTCGCCGGCGAACTCCTCGCGAATCAACTGCCAGGAAATGTTCGACGCGCTCAACGCCGAAGCGAAGTGTTCGGCGTCGTCTCGTTCGTCAAAGTGAACTATCAGCACGTACTACCGATATCACTTCGCGGCAAGCTCGCTGGTCTCCGAACGCGGCAAGATCAGTTTGGTCAAGACGAACCCCCACGCAGTAGCAAGGATGAACATCAACAGGCCGTAGACGGCGGCGGGGACCGAAAGTTCGACGTTGTCGAGAATCTCGACCGCCACATAGATAGCCAAGGTGGCGTTGTGGATGCCGACCTCGAACGAACAGGCGACCGCTTGGCGCTCGCGCACCCCGGCCCACAGTGGCACGAAGAAGCCAACGGCCAAGCTGATTAGACAGAACAGGACAACCGCCAGACCGACATCGGCAAGGTAGCCGCTGATGTTTTCTCGCTGATCGGCGACGATCCCCAAGATGATCACCAACAGAATCAGCGCCGAGCCGGCCCGAACCGGCCGATCCATTTTGTCAGCGAAGCTTGGCGATTTGGCCTTGACGAACATGCCGATCGCCACCGGAACCAAGACGATCGCGAACACTTCGATCACCTTCTTGAACTGCATCGTCATCTCGTCACCGAGGTCGAAGTGGTTCAGCGCGAGGTTGGTGACCAACGGCAGGGTAAAAAGAGCGACGATCGAGTTGATCGCGGTCAAGGTGATGTTCAGGGCGACGTCACCGCGGAACAGGTGACTGAACAGGTTCGCGGTACTGCCGCCGGGCGAGGCCGCCAGCAGAAGCATGCCGACCGCGAAGATCGGGGGCAGATCCATGGCCAGCACCAGGCCAAAGCAAATCACCGGCAAGATGATCAGTTGGCACAGCAGCGCGATAGCGACTGCTGCGGGCGCCTTTCGAACCGCGATGAAATCTGCCACGGTCAGGGAAAGCCCCAAACCGAACATGATGATGCCGAGGCCAATGGGAAGTCCGACGGTCGAGAGCGCTGAATCCATGGCCGTCAACTTACGTGATCGCGGTCACACTTCGGGTCAACTTCAGAGCAATGCTCGAAGTTCGGGCAAACGCTGCTCGAAGGCGGCCAGCCGATCGCGGGTTCTGGCCGGTTCGCCCCGCGCCGCCAGATTGACCATGCCCGGGTCGCCGCGTTCGATTCCGGCGGCGATTCGGTCGGTCGCCAGCGTCATTCGTTCGACTATGGCGTCAAGCAATGCCATCGGGCCGAACTCGGCGTAAGCGTCAACGACGAGGTCGATTCGGCGGGCGGCTTCGGCCGGTTCGATCGGTCGATAGAGCGGGATTGCCGTCCAACACAGGAACGCCAAGTCGTCGATCGGTCGGCCCGGACCGGCCAAATCCCAGTCGATCATTGCGACGAAGTGTCCGCTTTGGATGATCCAGTTGTAGGCGCCCGGGTCGTTGTGACAAATAACCTCACCGGCGGCCAACTCGACGGGTTCGCCGGCGCTTTGGCGCCAAACTTGCGGCCCATCAGGTTGGTAGCTGTCGGCGATGTCGTGGAAGTCGCGCAGCCAAGTGACTGCCTCGACCAGCACGTTGTCTAGCACGATTTCGTCGTCTACCGGCACCGACCGGCCTTCTATATAGGAGACGATCTCGCGGCCGTCCTCGTCGATGCCGCCAACGTGTGGGATTCCGCCGAGTCCGGCTTGGCTCAGCCACTTCAGGTAGTCGTGAACGGCCGGCGTCCACGGTCCAGTCGGCCGGCGAACGGTACGCCCAACTCGCCAAACTCCACCCGATCCGCCGGGTAGGTGCTCTGGAATATCTTCGGGTCGTGACACGCTAGTTATCGTGTCACACCATCACGGAGCAGACCTGCCCGAAAGTCCGCCACGACCTCGCCTTGCTCGGATTCTGGGCGCGATCGTTCTACTGGTAGCGGTCGCTGCGATTGCCGGGGCGGCCCTGCTTTGGCCGAGCGCGAGCGAAGTTCCCCAGGGCGCCGATCCGTACGGTCAAGTTGAAATCATCGACGCGACCGTCATAAAGGTGACCCCGTTCGACTGCAACAGCACCGGCACCGGCCCTGACAACATTCCGATGGTCGAGGGCGACTGCGCCTCGGTGACGGCCAAGTTGGCCAACGGGACCACCGCCATTTTCACGCTTGACCCGACTCGTTTCGTCGGCAATTCGATGAGCGCAGGCGACAGCATCAGGCTCATCAAGGTCGCTCCCGAGGGCCAAGAAGCCACCTACTCCTTCTACGACCACCAGCGCGGAAACCAACTGATTTGGATTGCTGCGGCGTTCGCGGTCTTGGTGGCCGTGGTCGCCAGATGGCGCGGCGTTTTCGCCCTAATCGGCGTCGGCATCACGTTGTTGATGCTGTTGAAGTTCGTCTTGCCGGCCCTGCTGGCGGGCGAGCCCGCGATCTTGGTTGCCGTTGTCGGCTCCACCCTGATCATGTTGGCAGTGCTCTACCTCGCGCACGGCATCTCGATTCGAACTACCTCGGCCCTATTCGGCACTCTGTTCGGCATCGCATTCACCGCGATCGGCGGCGCCTTAGCAACCGACTGGACTCACCTGACCGGCATCGGCTCTGAAGACGACCACCTACTGATTGCGACCGCACCCACACTCAGCATGTCCGGGGTGGTGGCCGCCTCGATGGTGATCGCCGGTTTGGGCGTGCTCAACGACGTAACGGTCACTCAAGCCAGCGCGGTCTGGGAGTTGCGCGGACTGCAACCAACCGCGAACCGAACGGCGCTGTTCACGTCGGCGATGCGGATCGGTCGCGACCACATCGCTTCGAGCGTCTACACGTTGGTGTTCGCCTACGCCGGCACCGCGATGACTACGCTGTTGTTGATTTCGGCGTATCAGCGCTCGCTGGCCGAGGTCGCCGTCACCGAACAGATCAGCCAAGAGATCGTCCGCACGCTAGTTGGCGCGATCGGCCTCGTGTTGGCTGTTCCGGTCACCACCGCGATTGCCGTCTGGTTCGCGCCCTCACGCCAAGACGAGACTCAAAGCGAGTCGACGGCGGCCGCGAACCGTTGAGCCGCGCCGGGAACCAGATCGAAGTAAAGGCATGGTTCGACGGCCTCGACCTCGATCACGACCGGGCCGGCCGGGCTCGGGACCATGTCGACTCTCGCGTAAAGCGGCGTGCCGAATCGGCCAGCAATTTCAGCCAGCGTCGCTTCGGCCAGCGCGAGATAGTCCTCGCCGGCTGGTGCCGCCGAAACGAGAGTGTCGTCGTGCATGATCGCCGCTTCGGAGGACGGGTCGTTCGGGTCGAGCAGTTCGGCCGCGCCTTGCTCGCGCAGCACCGGCTTCTTGTGTAGTTCGTGGGACAGCTCACCGCCGATAAACACAACGGCGGTTTCGCCAGCCGAGTCGACGTCGGCCAGGTAGGGCTGGACCATCGCGACCCGCCCCGACTGGTGGATCTGGGCGATCAGTTCGCGGGCTTGGTCGTGGTGGGCCGGGTCGAAGCGACCGGTGTCGCGACCGCCCGCCGAGATGGTCGGCTTGACGACGACTTCGCCGCTCAGCGTCGGCAGTTCCGCGCCGGGCACCACGAAGGTCGTCGGCACGGTCGGCACCGCGAGCGTGCCCAGATATGCCTTGTCAGAGTTGAAGGCGAGCAGTTCTGGCTGGTTCGCCACCTTGTCACCCAGCGCGCGCGCCCAGGCCACGAAGCCATCGCGATCTAGGGTGTAGTCCCACACCGACCGGATGATCACTTTGTCGAATTTGCTCCAGTCCTCTGCCGGGTCGTCCCAGATCACGAACTCGGCGCCCAGCAGGGCGGCCGCTTCATGGTCGTCGGGCGATCCGGCGGGCAGTTTGGTGCAGGTGGCGAAAGCGATCGACATACCGCCTAGGGTACGGCTTGACTAACCGCCAGCGACGCCGTCTAGATATTTCCAGCAGCCTTCTACGCGCACGAACTCTGAGCGTTCGTGCAGCACTTGGACTTCGCCGTCTTGCAGGTACGTCGCGCGGAACTCGACTTGTCCCGAGTCGTCTCTTTCGCCGCCGTCGACGGTGCGCAGGATTTGCAGTCCCCGCCAGGTCGGGTTGTCGCTCAAGTCGAGCTCGGTGGGCCGGGTCGACGGGTGCCAAGTGTGCAGCAGCCAGGCAGCGTCGGCGGCTTTGAACGCCTCGAACCTCGAACGCATTAGCGCCTCGGCGGTGGTCGGTTCTTCCATCTGTCCACTATTTCACGGTCTGGTCACCACTTTTCCGGTCGACGGATAGACAAAACCAAAAATTCATGTCTATGGTTGTCTATGGACAAAAACGTTCCAGCTACTCCACCGATAATCGCCGTGGTGGGCAGTTACGGCGCCGGTCTGACAATGCGGGTGCCGCGCGTGCCGGTCGCCGGCGAAACGCTGTCGGGAGGCGTCTACTCCCCCGGTCCCGGCGGCAAAGGCTCCAACCAGGCGATCGGCGCGGCCCGCCTCGGCGCGGACGTCACCTTCTTGACCGCGATCGGCGACGACGACTTAGGCCAGGGCGGCCGCCAACTCTGGCAGCAAGAGAACGTCGACGCTACTTCGGTCGTGACCATCGACGGCGTGTCCACGATGGCCGGGTTCATCATGGTTGAACCCTCTGGCGAGAACCGAATCATCATCGCCGCCGGCGCCCTAGACCACCTCGAACCGGTCCACGTCGAAACCTTCCGCCCCCAACTAACTGCCGCAGACCTTGTAGTCGTCTCGCTCGAAATTCCCGTCCCTGCGGCGCTGGCTGCGCTGCAGTTCGCCCACGAATCCGGCGTGCGCACCCTGCTCAACCCGGCGCCCGCTCAACCGATCCCGGCCGAAGCGTGGCAGTTCGTCGACGTGCTGACCCCCAACCAGACCGAAGCCAAAATCCTGCTGGGGCTCGACCCGGACGCCGCCCAAACCCCGAGCGACCTGTCGCGTGAACTGCGTGGCCTCGGCGTCGGCACCGTGGTGATCACTCTTGGCGGCGACGGCTGCCTCGTCAACGACGCCGACGGCATCCGCGAAGTGCCGGCGGTCGAACCGGTTCGCGTGGTCGACACCACCGGCGCCGGCGACTGCTTCACGGCGGCGCTGGCGGTATCGCTCGCCGAAGGCCATTCGATTGACGAAGCGACCAAGTTCGCCGCCCGCGCCGGCGCACACTCGGTTGCGATCGCCGAAGTAATCAACTCGCTGCCCTACCGCAGCGACCTGCCAGATTGACCCCCGAAAGGAATACAAATGACCGACTTTTCTGCGCTGAGCGCGCGTGAACTCGCCCCCTACATCCAGCACACGCTGATCGCGACCGGCACTACTCGCGAGCAGTCGCTCGCGCACGCGGCCGAAGCCGTCGAGTACGGTTTCGACGCCGCGATGGTCGCCGGATCGTGGGTGAAGTTGACCGCCGACACGCTCGCGGGCACCGGGATCAAGGTCGCCTCGGCGCTCGACTTCCCGACCGTCGGCGTGATGACCAGTGCCGGCAAGGCCGCCGAAGCGGCCGAGCTGGTGCGTCTTGGCGCCGACGAGATCGACATGGGCGTTCAGGTCGGCTGGCTCAAGAGCGGCGACTTCGACGCCTTCCGCGAAGACATCGCTGGCGTCGTGCGAGCGGCCGGCGTGCCGATCAAGGTGATGCTCGAACTGCCGCTGCTGACCGACGCCGAGAAGGCGACCGCCGTTGAACTGGCGTGTGAAGCCGGCGCCACCTACCTGAAGAACGCCTCCTCGGGTCAGATCGAAACGGCCAACCCGGCCTCGATCCGCTACCTCGTCGAGCGCGCGCCGGCCGGTGTCTTGGTGAAGGCGTCTGGCGGCATCAAGAGCCGCGAGCAGGTTGTCGAGTTGTTGACTGCTGGCGCGGTCAAGGTCGGCACTTCGGCCGGCATCGAGATCGTCACCGACACCACCGACGCTTCGACGCAAAGTTACTGAGACTCCCGTACGGCGACCTGATGAGCAGCCCAGTGACCTCCGAGGTTGGTCCGGTGCCCAAGCACGCCCAAATCTCGGACTGGTTGCGCGAGCAGATCACTAGTGGCCGCTGGCCGACTCACTACCGGTTGAAGGCCGAACCGGAGTTGGCGGCCGCGTTGAACGTGAGTCGCGGGACCCTTCGCCGAGCAATGTCGACGCTGATCGACGAAGGGCGTCTAGTCCAAGTTCGCGGTAAGGGCACGTTCGTCACTTCGGCGGTCGCCGAGCCGGCGATCGCGCAACGGTTGACGAGTTTGGCCGAGGACTTCGCGACCCTCGGCACCGAACTTCACACCCGAGTGCTGTCGTGTGCGTTGGCGACCGCGCCCGGTCACGTCGCAGCCTTGCTGGAAGTGCCGACCGAGGCGAAGGTGCTGCATTTGGTCCGGGTTCGGTCGACTGCGGCTGGGCCGGTGGCCTATCTCGAGAACTTTGTTCGTGCGGATTTGGCGCCGGGCATCGAGCAGGTCGACTTCGCGACCAACACCCTGTTCGACACCTTGGAGTCGACCTACGACTTGGCGGTCACGTCCGGGCGGCGAACCTTTTCGGCCAGGTCAGCCGACGCAGCGTTAGCCGGCGAGTTGGGCGTCGAAGCAGGTTCGGCGCTACAGCATCTGGAACAGGTCACCTATCTGGCCGACAAGTCCCCCATCGAGTATTCAGAAGTGTGGATCCGATCCGACCGACTTCGCGTCACGTCGGTGCTGACCCGAAATCAAGGAGAGCAACTGTGACCATTCCGTTCATTTTGGACACCGACACCGCCCAAGACGACTGCGTGGCGCTGATCGCGAGCCTGCTCGACCCGAACGCGGACTTGCGAGCGATCACGATGGTGGCCGGCAACGTGGGCTTCGACCATCAGGTGCGCAACGCGCTGATGACGTTGAGCGTCACCGGCAAGTTGGGCACGGTGCCGATCTTCTTGGGTTGCCGGCGCCCGATGGTGCATGAGTGGGAGTCGGCCGAGAACGTCCACGGCGACGGCTCGGGCGGTTTGACGATGGACTTTTCCGGCGACCACACCGAGGCCGAGCACGGCGTCGACGCGCTTCTGCGGTTGACCGCCGAGGCTCCGGGCGAGCTCTCGATCGTGGCGATCGGGCCGCTGACGAACATCGCGACCGCCGTCGTCAAGGACCCGGACTTCGTCAAAAACGTGAAGACACTGGTGATCATGGGCGGCTCGAACAACGGCCGCGGCAACATCACGGCGGCCGGCGAGTTCAACTTTTATGTCGACCCGCACGCCGCCCAAGTGGTGTTCGAGGCCGGGTTCGCCGACATCGTGGTGGTGCCGTGGGCGCCGCTGACTCTCAACGACGCGGTGTTCAGTCGCGCCCAGTTGGCCGAGATCGAAACCCTCGGCACCGACTTGTCGAAGTTCTTCTTGAACGTGTGCAGCCCGACGTTGGCTTTCGACGAGAGTGTCGGCATCCCCGGCACGACTCACCCCGATTCGTTGTCGGTGGGCGTGCTGCTGCATCCGGAGTTGGCGACCCGAACCGGCGACTATCACGTGGCCGTGGAGGCGAACTCTGCTTTGACGCGCGGCTACAGCGCAATGTCGTGGGGCGTGCACGGCCTGGCGGCGAATGCACGCGTGGTCGAGCAGGCGGCAGCGGCCGACTTCTACGCGTGGATCAAGGGCTTCTTGGCTACCGAAACCACCCCGAGCCGGCCCCTTTCGGGCGGCTTGTTCGGCTAGCCGAAGCGACGGTAATAGGTCACTTCTCATACACGTCGCGGCGGTGCCCAATCGTGACGATCAGGACGACGAGCTTGTCGTCTTGGATTGTGTAAATGATTCGGTAGTCACCGACCCGAAGGCGCAAGCCATCGCGTCCCCGTAGTGCTTTCGCCCCTGGCGGTCTTGGGTTGACCGCCAGTATGGCGATTGCGCCCCGGATGCGATCTTGGTGTTGGCGATCAATTCGTTTCAACGCCCTAAGCGCGGCCGGCCGCAGTTCAATTTGGTAGGTCAAGACTCACCAGCCGAGATCGGCTTTGACCTGCTCCCACGGGATGTTCGGGCCTTCTTCGGCCATGGCCGCGTCGAATGCCGCGGTGTCCTCGGCTAGCTCAGCGTCGGCCACCAGTCGGGCATATTCCTGCGGGCTGAGCACGACCGCTTGAGGCTCTCCTCGCTTCTCTACGACGACCGCCTCGGCTTGGGCCGACTCGATCACGGCAGCGAATTTCTTTCGTGCCTCTGAAACGCTCACTGTCCCCATTTGCAAATTGTACAAAAACAACCCAAAAACGTACATGCCCTAGTGGAAACCGCGTTCGGTGACCAGGTTGACCCGCTCGCTTTTAGGCTGAGCACATGAGCCTGAACCCTGCCCTTGAACCGGTCCGTTTCCTCGTCGGCACTTGGCGCGGAGACGGAGCCGGCGAATACCCGACGATCGACTCCTTTACCTACACCGAGGAAGTCTCGTTCGTCGACGTCGGCAAACCGTTCTTGGTGTACTCCCAGCGCACCTGGTCGCCCGAAGGTCGGCCACTGCACATCGAAACCGGCTACCTGCGGGTGATCAAGTACGAGACGATCGAGTTCGTCTTGGCCCAGCCGACCGGGCAAACCGAGTTGGCCGAAGGCACCATCGACTTGCACCCGACTGGTTTCGACATCGAGCTGTCGTCAACGGTGGTCAACTCCGCGAGTGCCAAGCAGGTGGACGCGACCCGGCGCGAACTTCATTTGGCCGGCGACACGCTCACCACCTCGTTCGCGATGGCTGCGGTTGGCGTGGAGATGACTCACCACCTGAGTGCGACGTTGGTGCGCCAATCCAGCTAAGCCGCGTTCTCGCCGGGATCGCCGCGCGCTATGCTTGGCCGGTCAAGTCTTGGAGGCGCTGCGGGGGAAATTTTGAGTCAGATTGAGCAGACAGCGTCGCCGACACGTCGCCTCGACGTCCAAGGCTTGCGTGCCATCGCCGTCCTGATGGTCGTTGGGTTCCACGCCGGGTTACCGATGCCCGGCGGATTTGCTGGCGTAGACGTTTTCTTCGTCGTTTCGGGATTCGTTATCACCGCCATGTTGCTTCGCGAGGCGAACAAGTCGGGAACGATCCGGTTAGGCAACTTCTATGTTCGCCGGTTCAAGCGACTCATTCCTGCCCTAGCCACCATGGTGGCGGTCACGATGGTGGCCTCCTTGTTCCTAATTTCCCCAATTCAAGGCCAAGAAGAAGCAGCAAAAACAGGCATCGGCGCAATGCTATTTGCCGCAAACATCGTGCTCGCGCGGATTACCGGCGGCTATTTTGACACCGCCGCCGAACTCAACCCACTGCTCCACACTTGGTCACTTTCAGTGGAGGAACAGTTCTATTTCGTGTTTCCGCTGGCTCTGACCTTGGCGCTGGTGATCGCGAAACGACTCGGGCGCGTTCGGCCCGTGTTGGTCACCGCGGTCACCGTCATCGGTGTCCTTTCGGTCGGCGTGATGATCGCTGGCCTGCAAGGCATTGAGATACCTATCGTCCCGAATTGGCTGATTGGGTTTTTTGCCGTATCGACGCGCGCTTGGGAGTTCGCCGCCGGTTCGCTATTGGCACTGGGTTGGAGCAGGCTCGCCGAACGCCAGGTCTGGCAGCGGGCCGGATTCTTCTTGGCTGCGACCGGGAGCACGCTGCTTTTGGCCTCGCTTTGGCTGATCGACTCGGCGACTGCCTGGCCAAGCGCCTGGACGCTATTGCCGGTGGCCGGCACTTTGCTGCTCATCACGGCCGGCTTGAACGACCGCACTATTTTCCATCGGTTCCTCCAGTCTCGTGCCATGGTGGCGATCGGGGATCGTTCGTATTCGATCTACCTGTGGCATTGGCCGTTTATCGTTTTCGCCCACATTTTGTGGTCTCCCGATCCGTGGATTCTGGCCACCGCAGCGCTCCTTTCGCTCGTGCCCGCCTACGCGTCCTACCGCTGGATCGAGCAGCCGCTTCGCCTACACAAAGCCCGCCGCGGCTGGCCACTTGCAAGACTCGTTTCCTTCACTGTTGGGCCTGCGTTGGTCTTGTCCGCGATTGTCTACGTCTCAGCTCAGACCAACTTGGGGAATCCGACCTTCAACAAGTTCGAGGCTCAACTCGGCCCGCACCATTTGGCCATCGCGAAAGGTTGTTACCAACAGGGTTGGCAAAGCCCAAGTTCGTGCAGTTGGAACACCTCCGCAAAAGGCGCACCTATCTATCTAGTGGGCGATTCAAACGCTGATCATTTTTCTGAAGCTCTGCTCGGCAGCAGCAATTCACTCTCTCGGCCCTTGGTAAATATCACCCACGATGGCTGCCCATTCCCAGACATTCGGCCGCGTTCGACAATGTCGGATAGGCCCGAATGCGCTCCCTTGGCAAGCAACACAATGGCTTATCTAAAGAATGAAGCTGAACCCGGAATCGTCGTGCTGTCGAGTTCGTGGCGCCAATACCTGTTCGACGATTCAACAAATGAGGTCCCTAGGTCCGGCTCCAGCAGCATGCAGACGCTTCAAACGCTGAATTCGAGCCTGACTGCCACCATCGACGAACTGCAAGAGTCCGGCCATATCGTCGTGATCGTCCAAACGATCCCGCACTGGATCTTGGCGAAGCGGCCGCTGAACTGGGTTTCCTGCTCGGTTTTTCGGCTCGCGCGTGACGGCTGCCTGCAGACTATGTCACTCAACGAGGTCTCAAGAGCGCACCGCCAAGTGGCCGAGGTCCTCGACGAGGTCGCCCATAAATCTGCCGCGCACATCTTTGACGTTTCGAATTCAGTTTGCACCGAAACTGAATGCACCTCGATCCGCGACGATGGGCTGGCCATTTACCGCGATAGCGGCCACATAACCGTGCCCCAAAGCAAGGAGTTGGCGCCGATTTTCACCCGCGAACTCGCCAAGGCCATCGACGCCAACCAAAGCTAGCCAACGCGGCAGTGAGGCTCACCTAACTATCTCGGATCCGTCGCGGCTAACCTGTATGCATGGCTGACGGGCTTGGATTCCTCACACTAGCTGGAAGAAAGATCGCATATGTCGATTCTGGCGCCGTCGAGTCGCCGAAAACTACCCCGACCGTGTTGCTGCTGCACGGGTTTGGTGCTTCGTTGGAGTTTTGGCGTCACGCGGCCGAAGACCTTTCAGACCACTACCGGGTGGTCGCGCTCGACCTTCCCGGGTTTGGCCGCTCGGACTCCCCCGCAGATTTCTCGATCGACGCCCAACTGCCGGTGCTGGCCGGCTTCCTGGACGCTTTGGGAATCGAACGCTGTCACGTCGTCGGCCATTCGATGGGGACGCTGGTGGCGTGCGAGTTCACCGCGGCCCACCCCGAGCGAGTCGACCGCGTGGTGCTGGCCAGCGGTCCGATCACGTCGGTTCTGAGTCTGCTCAAGCGCCCGGTTCGGACGCTGCTCAAACGTCCCCAAGTCGCGACTTTCTACGTTGAGGCGATCTCGGCAGGCAAACCGGTACCGCCCAAAACTCGCGAGGCGGTGTTGGCCAAAAAGTCGATGCGCTGGACGGCCTTGCGCGCGTTTGCGCCGAACCCGTGGGAGTTGGCCGAAGCCGACGTGTCGGTGTTGCTCGATGCTGCCGGCGCGCCCGGCGCCGCACCGACGCTGCGGCAAGGAAAGACGTATCGGCCCGACGCGGCCTACCGCGAACTGAGCCGGCCAGTGTGGCTAATCGGCGGTACTCGCGACACGATCTGCCCACCGGCAGACCTGCGCGAGTTCTCCGCTGCCCATACCTTCGTCAAGGGCATTCACTTGATCGACGGGGTCGGCCACCTGCCGATGTTTGAGGCTCGCGAAGAGTTCAACGCCACCTTGCGATCGTTTCTGGGCTAGTTATCGCGGTTCGTACCTCGTGTAGATGACGCCGTTGTCGAACGTGTGCTGGTCGGTCAACTTCAGGTCTAGGCGCGTGCCGGCCGAAAGTGCTGGCAGGCCGGCGCCAAGGATCACCGGAATGGTGAAGAACTCGAACACTTCCACGAGTCCGGCGCCTATTGCTGGCGCGGCCGTTGTCGGCCCAAAGATTGCCACGTCGCCGGCGGCGTCTTTGGTGATAGTGGCGATTTCATCGAGCGACAGGTCGGCCACGAGCCGATCTTTGCTGTCGCCTAGGTCGGCCAAAGTCATGGTTGAGGAGGCGGCGATCTTGTCGATTTCGCGCCAGCGGTCGGCGAACTCGAACTCCGCCGCGGTCCCTGCCGGGTCGTCGAACGTCTGCCAGTACTGCATCAGTTGATAGGTGGTGCGGCCGAGGATCTCGGTCGAGACTGCGGCCATGCGCTGGACGTGGAAGTCGAATACCGATTCTGCTGGAACCGACCAGTCGAGTCCGCCGTTGGCGTCAGCGGCGAACCCATCGAGCGAAACCGACGCCGTATAGAAGAGTTTTCCCATAGAAAGCCACGCTAGCCGCGAATCCCCCGAAGTGCCCGATCAGCAGGCATTGGCTCGCACACGGTCGCCCTCGCCTAGTTCAATCTCTGCGATGCGGTCCTGACTCGGGCTGCTCGGGTCTTTGCCCGAGTCAGCGCACCGACTTGATCCGGTAGACCAGCAGGCCACCGATGATCGCCAAGGAGGCGGCGACGAAGTAGAGCGCGGTGTAGCCGCCGAGCGACTTGACGGCGAAGGCCGCCACCACTGGCGCAAGCACGTTCGGCAGGCCGATGGCGAGGTTGATGATGCCGATGTCCTTGCCGGAGTCTTCGGCACTGGGCAGCACTTCGGTCACGAGCGCGAAGTCCACCGAGGTGAAAACGCCGGTGCCGATGCCGAGCAGGAACGCCGCAATGATGGTGACCCAAAAGTCGTGCGCGAACGCCATCATCAGGCTCGCAGCGACATAGAACACGGCCGAAGCGGCCACGAAAATGCGGCGTTTGCCGAGCCGGTCGGACCAACCGCCGGCAGTCACTACCGTCAAGAACACCGACGCGGCGTAAACGCCGGTCAAGATGAGCACGCCGTCGGCAACTCGCATGCCGTCGCCGGAGGCACGGTCTGAAAGCAAACCGATCTCGTCTTGGAGGTAGTAGTACAGGTAGAACAGTGCGATCGCGCTGCTTAGGGTGACGGTGAACCGGCTCAGCCAAGCCCAACCGAAGTCGCTGTTTTCGCGCAGGTCGACGTAGTAGCAGGCCGCGAGTGCTTTGAGGTCGAATTTGCCGCGCGATTCGGGGCGAACGTCTCGCTCCCACCGGTCGAGAATGAACGGCAATGTGGCCACCACGAACGCGGCCGCACACAGGATGTAGCCCATCGTGATGCCTTTGTTGCCTGCCCAGACGGCGGTCGCGATGGTGCCGATGGCCGTGCCCAGGACCACCGCGAGCGTGTACGCGAACCCATACCAACCCGAGACGAGGCCGCGCTGGTTCTCTGGCGTGTGGTCCGGGATGGCCGCCGACATCGGCGAGATGACCGCATTGATGACTGTCTGCATCGCGACCCAACTGACCATCAGCGCCGGCAGCGACCAGGCGAAGCCCGACATCACCAGGGTGATCGCGATGACGATCATGCCAAAGGTGATCCACGGGGTGCGCCGGCCCCAGCGCGAGCTGGTCCGGTCAGAAAGCGCGCCCCAAAGCGGCGTGCTGATCAGCGCAAAAATGCCAGCGACGAAACTGATGATCGCCAGGTTTGTTTCTTTGTTGTCGGTGAAGAAGGCGAGCGGCGTGTTGGCGGTGAGCCACTCGATCTGCGGCGCCATCAGCACTTGTCCGGGGCCGGCCCAAGTGATGTTGACTCCCAAGTAGGCGAGGCTGAGTTTGAAGATCCACGAGGCACTCGCCCGCGGTTGCGTCTGGTCCTCGACGTTTCCCCCGCCGTCGACCTGAGCCTGCACCATTTGATTCCTCAATTTTCGTTTCTTTTGTCCCACTTCGAGCCGGATCTGCGCTGGGTGGGCCAGACTTGGGTTTGACCCGAACTGGGTCGATCGACCCAACATAGACGAAAGGTCACCTGTGACAGGCGACTTCGCTGCGAGTCAGCGCAAGGCTAGTGCGCCAACGCCGCCGATGGGCTGGAACAGTTGGAACACTTTTCGCTGTTACGACCTGACCGAGCAGGTTGTCGTCCAGACGGCCGAGGCGATGGTCGCTTCTAGCATGAAGGACGCCGGTTATGAGTACGTTGTCGTCGATGACTGTTGGCAGGAGGGCACGCGCGGCGAGGATGGTCGCCTGCGCGCTCACCGGGGCAGGTTCCCGTCAGGGATGGCGGCCTTGGGCGAACAGATTCACGACCTCGGGCTGAAGTTCGGCTTGTATGCCAGTCCGGGCCGGCGCACTTGCGCGATGATCTACGACCGCTATCCGGGCATTGGGTTGGGTTCCTTCAGCCACGAACAGTTGGACGCCGATTCGATGGCCGACTGGGGCGTGGACTACCTCAAATATGACTGGTGCCGCGCGAACCGCGGCGGCACGAAACTGGACGAGCCGGCGGCGTTCGCGCACATGGCCCAAGCGATCCAAAACACCGGCCGGCCGATGGTTTACAGCATCTCCGAGTACGGCAGGTCGAAGCCGTGGGAGTGGGCGCCGCAGGTCGCGAACCTTTGGCGAACGACCCCCGACATCGGGCCGAGTTGGCGTTCGGTGATGCGCATTGCCGACAAGCAGCACGGGTTGGCGCAGTTTGCGGGGCCTGGCCACTGGAACGACCCGGACATGTTGGAGGTCGGCAACGCCGGCCTAAGCCCGACCGAGTCGCGCAGCCACCTGATGTTGTGGGCGATGTTGGCGGCGCCGCTGATGGCCGGCAACGACGTTCGTTCCATGTCGGCTCAGACGCGCGACCTGTTGACTGACTCGCAGATTTTGAGCATCGCGATGGATCCGGCTGGTCGCCAAGGCGAGCGAACCGGTCGCCGCGGCAAGCTCGATTTCTGGCGCCGCGAACTCAGCGACGGTTTCGCCGTCGGGGTGTTGAACCGGGCCCGTAGCGCCCGCGGTTTGACCACCGAAGATCGCGACCGCCTCGGCGACCTCACCGGAGCGGTCGACATCACTTCGGGCGAAATCGGCCGTTTCGACTTGACGTTGGCCTCGCACGAGATGCGGATCTGGCGGGTTCGGTCCTGAGGCGCTCTAGGCCCCTTGGTCGCTCAGTTGCCTAAGGGCAACGTTCGGACTCGAATTCTTGAGTTACTGAATACGACGAAAGATCCAACTTCTAGTGCTGAAGTGATCGCCTCAAGGTTGCTACGGAGTACACCTGCCTGGTGCTCAGGGCTCCTATTCCCTTGCCGGAACAAGATCACACTCGGTAAGGATTCACCGGATCGCACCAGAAGTTCCCCAAAATCGGTGTCCACAGAAATCAAAACTCGACGTTCATCGCGCGCAAAAGCCATCACGACTTCATCGGTTTTTCCCGCCAGCCCACATTCGATGACATGCACCACGTCATGGCCGTCGTCGCGCACTAGCGCGCCCAATCGAATGCTGGTGCATTCGTCAAGCAAGAACTTCACGCAGGCAATCCAAGAGGTAGCGTACGTTCGGAAACTGCAAGAGTGGCAAACTCCAACGCAGCCGTAAGGTCTTCTAACACCAGCGTCGGGTAGTCGGCCAATACGAGGTCCGCCGATAGCCCTTGCGCGAAAAGTCCGACAATCGTCGCAACCGGAATTCTGGTGCCGCGAATGACAGGTACGCCACCCATAACCTTGTGGTCCACGGTGACTCGATCGATCGACATACATCTAGCGTAACGCTTTTTGCACTGGCAATCAGACCAACGTCAGGTCCGCCGATAGGCCTTACTCAAGGCCCCAACTGTTCGGTGAATACCGAACGCCGAACGCAGGCGACAGCTCCCCCACAGCTGACCGAGGATGAACTCATGACTACTGCTTCAGCGAACGAGATGTCCGACGCGCTGCGTCTGGTTTGGCCTCAGTGGCAGGGCGCGACGGCGGCGAATGCGGCCGCGCACGTGCCCGAGGTTTCGCCTGAGCGTGCGCGGCGTGGGTACGCGGTCGGAGCTCTAGTCCTCGAGGCGGTGCTGCCGCCGCACGCCGGCCCGACCGTCGTCGTGGACGTTCCGGCAACCGACCCGGCCGAGGACCCGGCCGAGGATCCGGCCGCCAGCACGGTCGCCGGGATCGAGTCGCGGTCTGCGGTGATCAGTTCGTTGAAGTCGGCGTTGGCGGTGCTGGCCGAGCAGTCGCCGGCTCGGGTGTTGACGCTCGGCGGTGAGTGTTCGGTCAGCGTCGCCCCGTTCGCCTACCTGCAGCAACAGTACGGCGACGATTTCGCGTTCGTTTGGATCGACGCGCACCCCGACACCGATACTGCTGACACCGAGTACGACGGCTATCACGCGATGGCAGTGTCGACCCTGCTCGGTCACGGCGACCCCGAAATCACTGGCCTCCTACCGGCGACGGTGCCGGCGAGCCGGGTCGCTTACGCGGGCATGCACGACGGCGAGCCGGACGCCTTGGCGCTACTGAACGATTGGGGTCTGCCGGTGTT
>DAONBX010000030.1:0-31057 GCA_035401705.1 Aeromicrobium sp. | reverse complement strand
GCGATCTCGCGGCTCGGACAGCTGCTCGACCCCGTCGCCGACCGGCTCTACATCATCTCGGTTGTCGTCGCCTTGGGACTGCGTGACGTCATCCCGTGGTGGCTGGCGGTCGTTTTGCTGGCGCGCGACGTGCTCCTGTTCAGTCTCGTGCCGTTCCTGCGTACGCGCGGCTTCAGTGCGTTGCCTGTCCACTTCCTTGGCAAGGCCGGTACGGCCGCATTGCTTTACGCCTTCCCGCTCCTGCTTCTAGGCGACGGAACCAATGCGTTTGCAAACTTGGCGAACGTTTTCGGTTGGGCGTTCACGATCTGGGGGATCGGGCTTTACTGGTGGGCTGGCATCCTCTATGTTCTGCAACTTCGTCGACTCATGCTTACGACGCCAAAAGTTAAATGAACCCGGACCTGGAACCCAGCACTTCAGTTCGAGAAGCTGAATCGATTCTCGAGCAGCTGGCCGCAACTGCCCTAGACGACGACTATTACGTCACTCACGAGCACCCGCCTGGTGCTGCAGCCAAAACGATGACCGCAATTGTGCTGGCGATGTTTGGATTGTTGATCACTGTCGCAGCCGCCCAAACGACCCGCGACCGTCCGGCAACCGAGGTTGAACGCGCTGGCTTGATTGAGGATATTGGCGTCCGACGTGATCTGGTGTCCAGCAAACAAAATGCGGCGGCGAGTCTCAAGGGAGAAACTGCTGAACTTGAGGCCGGATCGAGCATCGACTCGCCGGCGACTAAAGACCTGCTGGTCAGCACCGGTGCAGTTCCCGTCGTTGGACCTGGCATGACCATCACGGTCGAGTCGTCGCCAAATACCGACGATGAGAACGGCAGGCTGACCAATTCGGACCTGCAATTGATTGTCAACGGGCTGTGGTTCGCCGGCGCCGACGCAGTTTCCATCAACGGGCATCGACTGGCCAGTACCTCGGCGATCCGTTCGGCCGGTGAGGCAATCACGGTCAACTACCGCTCTGTAACTGAGCCAATCGTCGTTTCAGCCATCGGCGACGAGGACAAACTGGTCGAGCAATGGTTAAAGGGGCCCTCGGGTCGTTATCTCAAAGCGCGTGCCGATACCGATAACCTCAGCTTTCGCGTGCGAGGATCTGAAGAAATCTCGCTTCCGCGCGCACCTCAAGCACGGATGAAAGTCTCGGCCAAAGCGATCGGTAGGAGTGACCAGTGATTCCGATAATCGGACTAATCGTCGGAGTTTTGGCCGGTATCATCCTCCAGCCGACAGTGCCGGACGCGCTGCAGCCGTATGTGCCGATCGCGATCATCGCGGCCTTGGACGCAGTCGTCGGTGGCGGGCGGGCGTTGCTGGAAGGTCGATTCGACGACCGAGTGTTTGTTATTTCCTTCGTTTCAAACGTGTTCATTGCAGCCGTGATGGTTTTTCTTGGCGATCAGCTCGGTGTCGGTGCACAACTTTCGACCGGGGTGATCGTTGTGCTCGGTATCCGCATCTTCGCCAATGCGGCCGCAATCCGCCGTGGGATCTTCCATGCGTAAATTCTTCGCCAAACGATCGCGCTGGCTGGTGGCGTTGTTGATCGGTCTGCTCGCTTTCGCGATCACTGTCCAATGGACTCAGGGCGAAGAAACCGAAGACTTCAGCGGGATTCGCGGCGCTGAACTAGTAGAGCTGCTTAAGTCTCTTGATTCTGCGAATGCCCGATTGAACGATCAGATTTCCTCCTTGACCGAAACGCGCGACGAACTTAAAAACAGCACCGAGAACTCCGCCGAAGCCAAAGCGGCCGCAAAACGTCGTGCCGACGAATTAGAGATATTGGCCGGGACGGTCGGCGCCCAAGGCGAGGGCGTTGAGATCACGATCACCGCGCCGCCGGGGGCTGTGACGGCCTCGGTGCTGTTGGACGCGGTTCAAGAGATGCGCGACGCGGGCGCGGAAGTCATTGCGTTGAACGGTGTCTCGCGGGTCGTCGCGCAGACCTGGTTCCTTGATGACGATGAGGGGGTGCGCGTCAGCGGCCGTGTTTTGAAGCCGCCATATGTCCTCGAAGTCATCGGCGATCGCGCCACTTTGGCCGATGCGGTCACCTTCCGCGGCGGGTTAGCCGACCGGGTAGATAGCCGTGGCGGCGAAGTTGCCGTTGCAAAGCGAAAGCGCATCCAGGTGACCGCCTTGGCTGACCCCCCAGATCCCCAGTACGCTCGTCCCGCTGGCAATTGACACGAAAGGCAGAACCACTGTGATTCCTGAGGACCTGTTTTACAGCCCCGAACACGAATGGGTGCGCATCGAAGAAGATGTCGCGATTGTCGGCATCACTGACTTCGCCCAAGAGCAACTAGGCGACATCGTTTACGTCGATTTGCCGGCCGAAGGAGAAGAGGTTTCCTCGGGTTCGGTGGTTGGCGAACTTGAGTCGACCAAGTCGGTTTCTGACGTGTTCACACCGGTTTCTGGCCTAGTGATCGCCCGCAACGAGTCCCTGGACGGTGCACCGGAGGTAATCAACTCCGACCCCTATGGCGAGGGCTGGCTGCTGAAAATTCGCCTGAGCGAAGACGACGCGACCGAAGGGCTAATGAGCTCTCAGGAATACTCGGCACTGACGTCCGGCTGACTGGCGCCAATTCTGGTGTTAGGTTTGACCTCAACCTTGAAGCACCACTTGAGACGGAGTGATTGCGTTGACGACGCCCGATAGTTTCGATGAGACGGGTTTTGTGCCGACCATTGACGTCGACACCGAGGAGCTGTCGGCTTCGGACGTGTTCGCCGTCGAGAACCTACCTGTCGGCAATGCCATGCTGCTAGTTCAGCGTGGTCCCGATGCGGGCTCACGTTTCCTGTTGGACAGCGATTCGGTTTCAGCGGGACGTCATCCGTCCAGCGACATCTTCTTGGACGACATCAGCGTTTCGCGACGCCATGCGACATTCAAACGCGTCGAAGGTGGGTTCTCGGTCGCAGATGAGGGCAGCCTGAATGGCACCTACGTGAACCGTGACCGGATCGACGGCGAGATCGTTCTGACCGGGGGCGACGAAGTGCAACTTGGCAAATACCGGTTGATCTACTTCAACGGCGCAGCAAGCGTTGGCGGCGGTAAATGAGTACTGGCGAGGTCGAGCGCGAGCATCTGCTTGGCATCAGTGAAGTAATCGCCGAGTTATCGCAAGAGTTTCCAGAACTTTCGCCAAGTCAGATCAGGTACTACAACGAGCAGGGTCTGGTTGAACCGAGGCGCACGCCGTCTGGGTATCGCAAGTTCACCTACGGCGACGTTGAGCGCCTTCGTTTTGTGCTGCGGATGCAAAAGGACCGGTTTTGGCCGCTGAGCCACATCCGCCAAGTGCTCGATCAGATGGATTCGGGTGCGGTTCCAGATATCGAACTTCGGGCCACGCTAAAGGTTCCGCAAGTCACGCTGGCTGCTGACGGTTCACCGACTGCCGAATCCATTACCGAGGGCGCCGGCACGACCCGACTCACTCGTGAACAGCTGATGGATTCGGCCGGCATTGACGACCAAATGTTGTCTCAAATCGAAGAGTTTGAGCTGATTCGTCGCCGACCGAACCAGAAGTATTTCGATGCCGACGCACTCGTGGTGGCTTCGCTTGTTGGCGAGTTGGCCGAACTTGGTCTTGAGCCGCGTCACCTGCGTGGTTTTCGCACGGCGGCCGACCGAGAGGTTGGATTGCTGGACCAGGTCGTCCCGCACTCGACGCGCCAGCAGGGAGCGGCAGCGACCAAACTGGCCGAATTGGCGGCTTTGTCAGTGCGACTGCACACGGTTTTGGTGCGCTCAGACTTAAGGTCCTGACATGCGCGAACTCGAGATCGTCGGCGTGCGAGTCGAGATGCCATCGAATCAGCCGTTAGTTTTGCTGCGCGAGCTTGAGGGCAGTCGCTATTTGCCGATCTGGATTGGCGCCATCGAGGCTTCAGCAATTGCTTTTGCCCAGCAGGGGACACCGAGTGAGCGGCCGCCAACGCATGAACTGATGGCCGAAATCATCGAGGCGCTTGGTGATTCGCTTCAAGAGGTTCGCATCGTCGACGTCAAAGACGGCGTCTTCTTCGCGGAGTTGGTTTTTGACGGCGGAGTCGTCATTGATGCGCGGCCGTCAGACTCGTTGGCGCTGGCCCTTCGAGTGGGCGCGCGGGTCTACTGCGCTGAGGACGTTTTAGACGTCGCAAGCTTCGCTCAAACCGCTGACGAGGACGAAGAAGTCGAGAAGTTCCGCGAGTTTTTGGACCATGTGGCCCCCGAAGATTTCGACAAGCCTTCAAGCTGAACCTGAGAGTTTTCTGAAGGCCTTTCGGCGTGTCGGACGTGACGAAGGCTGACTCTCACCCTTAACTTGAGGGTACGCAAGACCGCAAAAATGTGGTTCTCTTGTTTTGAGGCCTGACCGGCCATGAGGAAGGCGTGAAGATGATCGAACCGCGTGACGAGGCAGCAGAGGCTAAGGCAGACGCCGCAGCCCAAGGACTGTTGTTCGAAGACGATCTTGCGCCCATGCCTCAGGACACGGGCTTTCGCGGTCCGACTGCCTGCAGCGCGGCCGGCATCACCTACCGCCAGCTTGACTACTGGGCTCGCACTGGTTTGGTTGTTCCCACCGTCCGCTCGGCCACTGGCTCGGGCACCGCGCGGCTTTACTCGTTCCGCGACGTGCTGCTCCTCAAAATCATCAAGCGTCTCCTGGACGCCGGAGTTTCGCTCCAGCAAATCCGTATTGCGATCGATCACTTGCGCGAACGCGGCACCGAAGACCTGACTCAAGTCACCTTGATGAGTGACGGTGCGAGCGTGTACGAGTGCCGTTCGGCCGACGAAGTAATTGACTTGCTTCAGGGCGGCCAGGGCGTCTTCGGCATCGCGATCGGGGGAGTGTGGAAGGAAATCGAGGGTTCCTTGCACGATCTGCCGACTGAACGCACCGAAGCCGAAGTCACGGTTGAAGGCGATGAACTCGCCGCTCGCCGTGCCCGCAAGGCCAACTAGTCAGCCCGACACGGTAGGCTAGCCCTGCCGTCGACACTTACGGGAGAGTCCCGAAAGGGCGCCGAAGGGGCAATTCCTCCCCGGAACCTCTCAGGCCCAAGGACCGTTCGTACGAGGCAACTCTGAAGCGTTTGCGCGTGACAGAGGGGGAGGCGTTATTCGACGTCTAGCCCTACGGAGTGTCCCCGTGACTGAACCCAAGCCAGCAACTGCTTTCGTTGATCGCCACATTGGGCCTCGTGCCGCAGATGTCACCAAAATGCTCGACGCCCTTGGCTATGACTCCCTAGGCGAGCTGATGACAGCCGCAGTGCCAGATCAGATCCAGAGCACACTGGTCGGACTGCCTGAAGCCAAGTCTGAAGTTGAAGCAACCGCGCTTCTTCGCTCACTCGCTTCCAAAAACTTCCCCGGCGTTTCGATGATCGGCTTGGGTTACCACCCGACCACGACTCCGGCGGTTATTCGCCGTAACATCCTCGAAGACCCGGCTTGGTACACCGCGTACACGCCCTACCAGCCCGAAATCTCTCAAGGGCGACTTGAATCTTTGATCACGTTTCAGACGTTGATCGAAGACCTCACCGGTCTGCCGACTGCGAACTCGTCGCTGCTCGACGAGGGGACCGCTGCGGCCGAGGCGCTCACTTTGGTGCGCCGCGCAGTTCGCGGCAAGGTCGACCTGCCGGTAGTGGTCGACTCTGGCCTGCTGCCGCAGACGCTCGCGGTGCTCCATACCCGCGCCGAAGCCGTCGGCCTCAAGCTGGTCGAAACCGACCTGACCGCGGGCGTGCCAGCGGTCCAGGGTGGGTTCAGCGCAGTCATGATCGCCTACCAGCGAGCCGACGGCACGGTCGTCGACCCGGAACCACTGATTAGCGCAGCCCACGAGGCCGGTGCGCTCGCGGTTGTCGTCACCGACCCGATGGCCCAGGTTCTGCTTCGTTCGCCCGGCAGCCTCGGCGCCGACGTCGTGGTCGGTTCGGCCCAACGCTTTGGTGTGCCGATGTTCTACGGCGGACCGCACGCCGGCTTCATGTCGGTGCGCTCCGGCCTCGAACGCCACCTGCCCGGGCGACTGGTGGGCGTGTCCGTCGACTCGGCTGGCCGGCCCGCCTACCGGTTGGCGCTGCAGACTCGCGAGCAGCACATCCGCCGCGAGAAGGCGACCTCAAACATTTGCACCGCCCAAGTGCTCCTAGCGGTCGTGGCCGCGATGTACGCGGTCTACCACGGTGCCGAGGGCCTGCGGCAGATCGCGACCGAGATCAACACCAAGGCCACCCGCTTGGCCGCTGGTCTAAAGGCAAGCGGGATCGAACTGGTTTCGGACAAGTTCTTCGACACAGTCACCGCGGTTGTGCCCGGTCGCGCCGACGAAATCGTCGCGGCCGCGCGTAAAGCCGGCATCCACCTTTGGCGCGCAGACGCAGATCGCGTCAGTGTCGCCGTCTCCGAACCCACCACTGAGGCCGATCTGGTTGCCGTGCTGGCGGCGTTTGGCGCAGGGGACCTTCCGGCTGAAGGCAGCGAGTCGTTGGACGCGACCTGGTTGCGCACTGACGAGATCTTGACGCATCCGGTGTTCAACGAACACCGCAGCGAAACTCAAATGTTGCGGTACCTGCGCCGCCTCAGCGACCGCGACTACGCGCTCGACCGGGGGATGATCCCGCTGGGCAGTTGCACGATGAAACTCAACGCGACCACCGAGATGGAACCGATCAGTTGGCCCGAGTTCGCGAACCTGCACCCGTTCGTGCCGGCCGAGGACGCCGCCGGAATGATCGAACTGGTCGGCACCCTCGAAGACTGGCTTTCGACCGTTACCGGCTACTCCCAGGTCTCAATCCAGCCGAACGCTGGCTCCCAGGGCGAGTTCGCGGGCCTGCTGGCGATTCGTGGCTACCACCGCAGTCGCGGCGACGAAGCCCGCGACGTTTGCCTGATCCCAAGTTCGGCACACGGCACGAACGCGGCCTCGGCCGTGATGGCCGGGATGCGCGTGGTGATCGTGAAGTCCACAGACGCCGGTGAAGTCGACCTTGATGACTTGCGGGCGCAGTGTGAGACACACCGCGACGATTTGGCCGCGATCATGGTCACCTACCCGTCGACGCACGGCGTCTACGAAGAAGGCATCTCCGAACTGTGCGACATCGTCCACGCTGCTGGCGGACAGGTGTACGTCGACGGCGCGAACCTCAACGCGCTGCTCGGGCACGCGCTGCCCGGTCAGTTCGGTGGCGACGTTTCGCACCTGAACCTGCACAAGACCTTCTGCATCCCGCACGGCGGCGGTGGCCCGGGCGTCGGCCCGGTAGGAGTCGGCGAACACCTCGTGCCGTTCCTGCCGAAGCACCCGTTCAACCCGATCCAAGCTCGTCGCGGCGACCTGGGCACTATTAGTGCGGCGCCGTTCGGGTCGGCTGGCATCTTGGCGATTCCGTTCGCGTACATCGCCATGATGGGCGCTGAAGGGTTGACCGAGGCCACCTCCATGGCGGTCCTGAACGCCAACTACATCGCCTCGCGGCTAGCGAACGCCTTCCCGGTTCTCTACTCGGGCGAAAACGACCTAGTGGCCCACGAGTGCATTCTGGACCTGCGCGAGATCACCAGGGCCGCGGGCCTGAGCATCGACGACGTCGCCAAGCGACTAATCGATTTTGGTTTCCATGCGCCGACGATGAGCTTCCCGGTGGCCGGCACGCTCATGGTCGAACCGACCGAATCTGAGGATCTGGCTGAACTGGACCGGTTCTGCGATGCGATGTTGGCGATCCGGGCCGAAATCGATCAGGTCAGCGCTGGTGAATTCGACGCGGTCGACAATCCGTTAGTGAACGCGCCGCACACGGCAGCTGAACTCGTTGACTGGCAGCACCAGTACCCGATCGCGGCCGGGTTGTTCCCAGCGGGCAAAACGCAGGACAAGTACTGGCCGCCAGTCGGGCGAATCGACAACGCCTATGGCGACCGCAACTTGGTGTGCTCTTGCCCACCACCGGAAGCGTTCGCCTGATCGGACCACCAGTCGACGATCTGTTTGACGACTCGGTCTGGGTGGCGCACCCAGAACACGTGGTGGGTTGATCCCCCTGGCGGGGTCAACCCGCGCGTGTATCGCCAGCGGGTGAGTGCGTGCGGTTCGACGATCATTCGCTCGAACCGCCGAGCGGCGGCCGGCACCGAGAAACTGTCGCCGGCCAAGTGAACAGCCAACGTCGGCTTTTGGGCGCGTTGTTCGATCTCGTATGGGGGAGTGCCGTCCCAAACCATCCGGCCCCACTCGGACATGAGCGTTCTTGCTCCCGGTGCACCGAACCACGGCTTGGGCACGTGGCCCAGAACCCGGGTGACGATCGGGATTGTTGCGGCCATTACGCCAAGGCCGATCCCGGTCTTTCGGTAGTGCACCATATGGGGGAGTGAGGAGCCGACGAGGACAAGTCCGTCTGCGGGCCTCGGCCCGACTTGGACTCCGCCAGAAAGTTGGCCACCGAGACTGTGCCCGAGCAGGACCACCGGACTTTCGGGTCGGTCGGCCCTTGCTGCGTCCACGGCCGCTTGGGTGTCGGCGATTTCGTCGGCGAAAGACCAGTCGTGTTCGCGAGACGCTTTGGGCGCGTCGGGCTCGAAGCCGCGCCGCGTCAGTGCGCGCGCGTGCCAGCCGTGCTCGTCGAATGCGGCCACCAGCGGCGCATAGAACTTCGACGGAACGGCCATCGCCGGCGCGATCAGCACTGTTGGGGTAGTCACCGGGCAATTATGCCCGCGTGAAACACTCGGCGATGACATGTCCGATGTATTTGTTTACGTGATCTCCGTCCTAGCGCTAGTCGTTGGGATCTTCGCGAGTTGGCATACCGTCAAGTCGTACCAGTTCAGCAATCCGCTTTTTTACGCGATCGCGTTGCTTGAGGTATTGCTTGTGGTGGCGTTGGTTTGGGGGATCATCGCGGTCGGTTCAGCGCCCACGGACGTGCAGCGTGGCCTCTACCTTTCTTACTTGGTTACGACGGTGCTGATTCCGCCGTTGGCCGTCTTCTGGGGGATCGGCGACAAGTCACGCTGGGGGACCGGCGTGGTCGCGGTCGCGATGTTCACGGTTTCTATTTTGATGATTCGCACACACCAGATTTGGTTGGGACATGGCTGATTCAGGCACTCAGTATGGTTTTGGTCGCGCGCTTGTCGCGGTGTACGCCGTGTTCGCGATCTCGGCGACCGCACGGTCGATTTATCAACTTGTCTCCAAAGCCGACGAGGCACCGCTGGCGTATGGACTGTCCGCCGTCGCCGGCGTTGTCTACATTTTGGCGACGTGGGCACTTGCGACCGGCAACCGTCGGGTCGCCACTTGGGCGATCGGGTTCGAGTTGGCCGGCGTGCTCGGCATCGGCCTGCTCACCACGCTTGATCCCGAACTGTTTCCAGAGTCGACGGTTTGGTCGACCTTCGGCAGCGGGTACGGCTATGTGCCGCTGATTCTGCCGTTCGTTGGGCTTTGGTGGCTGCTAGTCAATCGTCGGCGCGAGGCGAACAACGTCGCCGATGACCACAACCGCCGGTGACTTCGCTTCGCTCGCCAGCTCGGCGATCGTTGCCAACGTGCCAATAGTGGTTTTCTGAGTGGGCGAAAAGCCTCGCTCGATCACGGCCACCGGCGTTTGCTCGTCGTGACCGGCAGCGATCATTTCGGCGACGGTCTGGCCGAGACGTTTTACCCCCATCAACAGCACGATCGTGTGGTCTGAGCGGCGGGGGAGGGAAGCCAACTCCTCGTGCCCGGTGACCACGCTGAAACCCCGAGAAATCCCGCGGTGAGTTACTGGGATTCCGGCCGCCGCCGCCACCGCAATAGCGGACGTCACGCCGGGGACGACTTCGACTTCGACGCCGGCTTCGCGGCAGGCGATCAGTTCCTCGCCGCCGCGACCAAAGACGTAGGGGTCGCCGCCCTTGAGCCGCACGACCATCTTGCCGGCTTTGGCGTGTTCGATCAGGATTTCGTTTATCTGCTCTTGGGGGATCGGATGGTGGTCGGGCTGTTTACCCACGTCGATCACTTCGACGTCGTCAGCCAGTTCACTCAGCACGCTTTGTGGGGCGAGGCGGTCGATTACGACCACGTCGGCTGAAGCTAAGAGTTGACGACCGCGAGCGGTAATTAGGCCCGCATCGCCGGGCCCGCCGCCGACCAAGGCAACCTGACCTTTTCGGTGAGTGCGATGTCGCAGGGGCAGTTCGCCGGTGTGCAGCGCCGCGGCCACCTCGTCACGCAAGGCGGTCGCGCGTTTCGCGTCACCGCCGCCACTGATCGCGATGGTCACGTCGCCAACCTGGGCCACGGCCGGCGCCCAAGCGGTTGCCTTTTGCGGGTCCCCACCCTTTAGGCAGAAGATTTGGTTTGCTTCAGCATCGGCGAAAACCTGATCATCGACCGCAGCGATCCCGGTCGCCGTCTGCACCAGCCACGCGTCGGCCAAATCACCAGTTTGATAGCCGCGATCAGTCCAACTGACCTCGCCGCGACCAATGGCCGAGGCCAACGATTGGGAAACCGCTGGCGAGATGACTTGAACGTTCGCGCCAGCCTCGACGAAGGTGAAGACGCGACGGGTGGCGACTTTGCCGCCGCCGACAACCACGACCTTTCGATTGGCCAATTGCAGGGTCAGCGGTAAACCAGTCAAAGTCAGGCCTTTGCGGAAAGAAGTGGGTCTCCAACCATACCGGCGGCCAGGGTGGTGCCGTCTTGACCATCGATGAGCAAGAATGCGCCGGTGCCGCGCGATTTCGCGTATTCCTCGGCAGCAATCGCCGACGCGAGCCGAAGCGTCACGTGCCCGATGTCATTGAGTTCCAGCCGCTCTGCCGGGACCAACGTGGCCGTGTCGAGGTCAAGTCGACCGCCGATAGCGCGCACGATCGCTTGGACAGTTTTCGTGCCGTGTTTGACCAGCACCTTGGTGCCAGGGGTGAGTGGGCGTTCGGCCAACCAACTGACGGTGCCTTCCACGTCTTGAGTGACCGCCGGAACATCGGTGGCGGCAACGATCAGGTCACCGCGAGAGATGTCGACGTCGTCGCTCAACCGTAGGGTCACCGACTGCGGCGCAAAGGCTGTGGACAGTGACGTGCCAGCAAAATCGATCGCTTCGACTGTCGAGGTGAGGCCCGACGGCAGGACGGTGATTTCGTCGCCGACCGAGACAGTTCCGGCGGAAATCTGCCCGGCGTAACCGCGGTAGTCGCGAAACTGCGGGTCAGCGGCCGACTGCGGGCGGATGACCAGTTGCACCGGGAACCGGAACGCCTCATTGAGCGGATCACCCTTGGGGGAGAGCTGCTCAAGGTGTTCAAGCAGGCTCGGACCCTCATACCAGTCGGTACGAGTCGACCGGGTGACAACGTTGTCCCCGGCGAGCGCCGAAACCGGAATCGTCGTGACATCGCTGAGGCCGAGCGCGGCGGCCGCAGCTAGTACTTGATCGGTAACTTCACGGTAGACGTCTTGGCTGAAGTCGACCAGATCGATCTTGTTGATCACCACGACTAGATGGGGGACTCGCAGCAACGAGGCAACCGCCAAGTGCCGACTCGTCTGCTCCTGCAGCCCATTTC
Source organism: Aeromicrobium sp. (assembly GCA_035401705.1). GTDB lineage: Bacteria > Actinomycetota > Actinomycetes > Propionibacteriales > Nocardioidaceae > Aeromicrobium. Next base: position 19,426 of record DAONBX010000030.1, on the reverse strand, counting down.
GGGCATCGACCAAGACGACGACAACGTCCGCGGTGCTCGCGCCGGTGACCGTGTTTCGGGTGTACTGGACGTGCCCGGGGCAGTCAGCCAGGATGAACGAACGCTCCGCGGTAGCGAAATAGCGGTAGGCCACATCGATCGTGATGCCTTGTTCGCGTTCAGAACGCAGACCGTCGGTCAGCAGCGCGAGGTCGGCGGTTTCGAGGCCGCGATCGCGGCTGACGCGTTCGACGGCGTCGAACTGATCGGCGAGCACCGACTTGGAGTCGTACAACAGTCGGCCAACCAAGGTCGACTTGCCGTCATCGACCGAACCGGCCGTGGCCAAACGAAGCAGCGTCTTCATCAGAAGTAGCCTTCCTTCTTGCGGTCTTCCATGGCCGCCTCGGATATGCGATCGTCGGCTCGGGTGGCCCCGCGCTCGGTCAAGCGAGTGGCTGCGACTTCAGCGATTACCGCGTCAACGTCAGTTGCCGAACTTGCGACCGCGCCCGTGCAGGACATGTCGCCGACGGTTCGGTAGCGAACAAGTCGCGTTTCGACCGTTTCGTTTTCGCGCGGCTGCGAGTACGGGCCGACGGCCAAAAGCATGCCGTCGCGGGTGAAAACTTCGCGGTCGTGGGCGTAGTAGAGCGGCGGCAGTTCGATCTTCTCGGCGGCGATGTACTGCCAAACGTCCAGTTCGGTCCAGTTGCTCAACGGGAAAACACGGACATGTTCGCCGGCGCGGTGGCGGCCGTTGTAGAGGTTCCACAACTCGGGGCGCTGGTTTCGCGGATCCCACTGACCGAACTCGTCGCGCAAGCTGAAGACGCGCTCCTTGGCGCGGGCCTTCTCTTCGTCGCGGCGGCCGCCGCCGAAGACCGCATCGAAGCGGTGCTCGCCGATCGCGTCCAGCAACGGTTGGGTTTGCAGTGGGTTGCGGGTGCCGTCGGTGCGCTCGCGCAGTCGACCGTCGTCGAGGTAGTCCTGCACCGAAGCGACCTCGAGGCGCAAGCCGTAGCGCTCGACGGTCTCATCACGGAACTTCAACACTTCGGGGAAGTTGTGACCGGTGTCAACATGCAACAAAGTGAACGGCACTCGCGACGGCCAGAAGGCCTTGATCGCCAGGTGCAACATGACGACGGAGTCTTTGCCGCCGGAGAACAGCACGACTGGGCGTTCGAACTCCGAGCCGACCTCACGGATGATGTGGATCGCTTCGGACTCGAGCCATTCGAGTTGGGAAAGTTCACTCATGTGTGCAGACCACACTCCGATTTGTTGAATCCGGCCCAGCGGCCTGAACGGGGATCTTCACCCGGTGCCACCTTGCGGGTGCAGGGGGCGCAGCCAATCGACGGGTAGCCGTCGTTGACTAGGGGATTGATGATGATGTCGTGCTCTTGGCTGTAGGCGAGCAGGTCATCGAACGACCAATCGACCAGCGGGTTGATTTTGACTAGGCCGTTCTTTTCGTCCCAGGTGACCACCGGGGTGTCTGCGCGAAGTGGGCTTTCGTCGCGGCGAACCCCGGTAATCCAAGCCTCATAACCGGTCAAGGTTCGCGTCAGGGGCTCGACTTTGCGCAGTTCGCAGCACCTGGCCGGGTCTCGTTCGTAGAGTTTCTCGCCGTACTCGGCGTCCTGTTCGGCGACGCTCTGCTGGGGCAGCACGTCCACGATGGTCAGTTCCATCGACGACTCGACCGCGTCGCGGGTGCCGACAGTTTCGGCGAAGTGATAGCCAGTGTCGAGGAACAGGGTGTCGACCCACGGCAGGTGCTTGGCTACCACCGCTGGCAGCACCGCGTCGGCCATCGAGCAGGCGACCGTGGTGCGGTAACCGAACTCGGTGGCCGCCCAAGCAAGCACGGTGTCGGCGTCTGCCTCGGCGAACCGAATAGCCGCATCCTCGGCGATTTGCTTGAGTTCCTCGCGGCTGCGTGCCGGTGCTAAAGAGAGGGCGCGTTGGGCAAGGTGCTCCGCACGACCTAGGTCGTGGGCGAGTTGGCGCTCGCGGCGTTCGGCAAGACTGGGGCTGTTCATCGCTGCGAGACTACTTCGCGCGACACACTGTGGACGCTGCGTCCACGATGCGATACGCCTAGGGTGGGAGTCATGGTTCGCTATATAGACATTCATCCGGTCGACCCGCAGCAACGTGCGGTGGACCAGGCGGTCAAGGTTTTGCGCGACGGGGGACTGGTGGCATACCCGACCGATTCGGGTTACGCGCTAGGAGCTCAGTTGGGCAATGCGGAGGCGCTGACACGAATCAAGCAACTTCGCCAACTGGACGACAAACACCATTTCACCCTAGTTTGCAAGGATTTCTCGCAACTGGGCCAGTTTGTCCACGTAGACAATTCGGTGTTTCGGGCGCTAAAAGCGGCCACACCGGGTCCCTACACCTTCATTTTGCCGGGTACTCCCGAAGTGCCAAAGCGAATGCTGCATGCGAAGAAGAAGACGGTAGGGGTGCGAATTCCCGAGCATCGGGTCGTGCGCGCACTGCTTGAGGAACTTGGTGAGCCGATTTTGTCGTCCACGTTGATCCTGCCGGGTGAAACCGAACCGATGACTCAGGCGTGGTTGATCGGCGAGGAGATCGGTGACCAACTCGACGCGATCATCGACTCGGGCGAGGAAATTGTTGCCGAGCCGACAACCGTCGTCGATCTTTCGTCGGGTGAACCGGTTGTGCTGCGCGAAGGCGCGGGGGACACCTCGCGATTCGAGTAGCCGCGATTTGTCTACGAGTCAGCGTGGGTTGCGAATCCCCAACACCTGATGTGAGGTGCAGGACATCACCAACGCAATGACCCAACCAACAACAGTCCAGCCGAGCAAGAGATTCAACCAGAAGATTGCGCCAGTGTTGGACTTGCCCCGAGTGGCCGCGATTGCCCAGGGGAGCATGTAGCCCGCGGTCAAAATCGTAATGAGCCAAGCGAAAAATGTCTGGAATGGGCGCGAACTCTTGTCAGTGACAATCTGAACCATGGATCCAGTCTAGGCACTTTTTGTGAACCGAATCGCCAAACTCGTCGCGCAACGCCAGTCTCGGTTTTAGCCAGCTACGGCAAAGGTAACCGCATACTGATCTCGTAGAACAGTGTTTGGATCGGCCAGTACAACAGCACGGCCGTGGTGAAGGCGATGGCCACGCCGCGCGGAGACTTGGCGAACAAGGTGAGAGCAATGGCCATGATGACGTTGAGCACGCCTTCGGCGGTCCTGTCCGGGGCGAACGGGGCGAGTGCGCCGGTGCGTTTGAGCCATATTTGTTGAAGTGGTCCGGTTATCAACACCAGCGAGGCTGCGGCACCGAGTGCCACAGGTCCGATCAATTCCCTCCCGCGTGCCATGTTCATGGCGGCCGACAACGGCGGACACACCACTGCGGCCAGCACGAACCAAGCCAAGCTTTGCAGTTCGAACGGATAGCCGAGCACAAAGGCGGCCCAGGCATAGTAGGTCGTATTCATCGCGAGGAAGAACAGGGCAGAGACAGTGCCCGCACGTAGGGGCGAACGTGAGAACCACCCGATCGTGGCGACTATTGCCACCCAGACGGCAAATCCAGTACCTAGGTCGCCAATCAAATCCGGACCGTTCTCATCGGACCACTTGGCGAGCGCACCGGCGAACACTCCGGCCGAAATAGCGAAAAAGATGAATCTTGGGCCCCGAGTCATGTTGGCAAATGTCGTGGACCGTTGACCTGCCGCCTGAGTTGTCTGGGACTGGCTCGTCGTTGTTTGTGACATCAGTGCAACTCTCGTTTAAGGGTGGGCAAGAGGAGAGTACGTCAACGAACACTCAGGGAGAGTGGTGGGCCCAATGCAGAGAATGACATAATGTGCATTATCGGACAACTCTGGAAAGCGACGGAAGTGGGCTCTGTCGCCCAATTAGCGGTATGCGTCCGCCCGGCGTACGACGGCAACGACAGTCACGCGCCGAAGTTCGTCGTCGATTCGGTAAATGACCCGGTAGGTGCCACGTCGGGCGCTATGCCGATCTTCCAGTGGAGGCCGTAGGCGCTTTCCGACGCGATGAGGATTTATGAGCAACGGGCCAACGATGAACTCGTAGGCGGCGAAGGCCACGGATTCAGGAAGCGTCTCAGTTGGTTGCCGCCGTGAGGTCGGCGAAATGATTAACTCGAAGCGTTCTATCGTCACGAAGTGCGGCCGCGCTTAGCCATCGCAAGTTCGAGATATTGTTCAGACTCGCCTTCGCCGCGAGCCAACTCTTCGTCGGACGCCGCCAATTGGCTTACGGCTGCCTCGTCCGAAAGGATGGCGATCGTTTCCTCGAGGGCTTCTAGGTCTGCCGGCGACAGCAGCACCGCTGACGGTCGGCCATGCACCGTGACAGTGACCCGTTCGTGCTGACGATCGACGCGGCTGACCAATTCAGACAGATGCGCTTTCGCGTCAGCTAACGAAAACGTCTCACTCATGGTCATAAGTATGACCAGAAAAGGTCGCTAACTCAAGAGCGGACTCTATTCCCCAACCTGCATTGCCAGGTGTTTGGCGGTGAGCGTTTTGCCGTCGCTGACCAGATCTGCCGGCGTTCCCTCGAATACGACCTTGCCGCCGTCGTGTCCAGCGCCTGGGCCAAGGTCAATAATCCAGTCGGCGTGAGCCATGACTGCCTGGTGATGTTCGATCACAATCACCGACTTGTCGGCGTCAACTAGCCGATCCAGCAAAGCCAACAGATTATCGACGTCGGCTAGGTGCAAACCTGTCGTCGGCTCATCTAGCACGTAGATATCGCCCGGATCGCCAAGTTGGTTTGCCAGCTTGAGCCGTTGGCGCTCCCCGCCTGAAAGTGTCGTCAGCGACTGCCCCAGATTGACATAACCTAGTCCGACGTCGGCTAGCCGATCCAGAATCTTGACCGCGGCCGGCACCTTTGATTCGCTTTCGCTGAAGAACGCCAGCGCCTCTGCAACCGGCATTTCGAGCACGTCGGCGATGCTGCGACCACCAAACTTGTACTCCAACACCGACTGGTCGAAGCGCCTCCCCTCGCACTCTTCGCACGGTGTCTCCATCGTGTCGAACATGCCAAGGTCGGTGTAGATGACGCCCGCCCCTTTACATACCGGACACGCACCATCGGAGTTCGCGCTAAACAGGCCAGGTTTCACCCCGTTGGCCTTCGCGAACGCCTTTCGGATGGGGTCCAACAGGCCGGTATAGGTGGCCGGGTTGCTTCGACGCGAACCCTTGATCGCGCCCTGATCGATCGTGACCACCTCAGCTCGGGTGCTCACCGAACCGTGGATTAGCGAACTCTTACCCGAACCGGCGACTCCCGTAATGACTACGAGCACGCCCAGTGGAATGTCGACGTCAACGTCTTGCAAGTTGTGGGTTTTCGCTCCGCGGACCTCAAGGGTAGACGTCTGTTGGCGAACTTTAGATTTCAACGCGGCTTTGTCGTGCAGGTGACGGCCGGTGACCGTGTCTGCACTACGCAACTGCGCGAGCGATCCTTCAAACACCACTTCCCCGCCGGCACTGCCTGCACCCGGGCCAAGATCGACGATATGGTCTGCAATCGCAATGGTTTCGGGCTTGTGCTCGACCACCAGAACCGTGTTGCCTTTGTCGCGAAGCCGCAGCAAGAGTTGGTTCATGCGCTCGATGTCATGCGGATGCAGCCCGATCGTCGGCTCATCGAAAACGTAGGTGACGTCAGTTAGCGAAGACCCCAGGTGGCGGATCATTTTGGTGCGCTGCGACTCACCGCCAGAAAGGGTGCCAGCGGGCCGATCGAGCGACAAATAGCCCAAGCCGATATCTACGAAAGAGTCGAGTACGGCGCGTATGCCGTTCAGCAATGGTTCTACGGACTGGTATTCGATCTCGTTGAGCCAAACCGCCAAATCACTGATTTGCATGGCGCAAAGGTCGGCGATGTTTTTGCCACGAATCTTCGATGACCTAGTCAGCTCGTTGAGCCGCGTGCCATCGCACTCTGGGCAGGTCTGAAACGTGATGGCCCGATCGACGAAGGCGCGAATATGAGGCTGCATCGCGTCGCGGTCTTTAGCCAGCATCGACTTTTGAATCTTTGGGATCATCCCGTCAAAAGTGACGTTTATCCCCTCGACCTTGATTTTGGTCGGTTCGCTGTACAGGAACCGGTCGAGTTCGCGTTTGCTGAAATCCTTAAGCTTTTTGTCTGGATCGAAGAATCCACTACCGCGATAGATCCGGCCGTACCAGCCATCCATCGAATAGCCTGGCACCAAAATCGCACCCTCGTTGAGCGACTTCTCGCCATCAAACAACGCAGTCAAATCAAAGTCGCTGACCGTGCCCATTCCCTCACAACGGGCGCACATGCCGCCGGTGACCGAAAACTCGCGGCGTTCCTTGACGGTCCGCTCCCCCTGCTCGAACGTCACTGCGCCGGCGCCACTCATCGAGGCGACGTTGAACGAGTACGCCTGTGGCGAGCCAATGTGAGGCTCAGCGATTCGACTGAACAGCATGCGCAGGAGTGCGTTCACGTCGGTGGCGGTGCCGACCGTGGATCTAACGTTGGCACCCATTCGCTCTTGATCCACCAAGATTGCAGTGGTCAAGCCCTCGAGAACGTCGACGTCGGGGCGCGCCATCGACGGCATGAACCCTTGAACGAACGCGCTGTACGTCTCGTTGATCATTCGCTGCGACTCGGCGGCGATCGTGCCGAAAACCAGCGAACTTTTTCCCGAACCAGACACCCCGGTAAACGCGGTAAGCCGGCGTTTGGGGATCTGGACCGAGACGTTCTTCAGGTTGTTGACCCGAGCGCCTTGAACGCGAATCAAGTCATGGGAATCAGCTGGGTTAGTCACCCGATTCAATCTAGTGCCGAAGCTGCCTTCCAACCCAGCGGTACAGCCACTAACTCGACGAAGTTTTGCAAAAGTTGGGCGTTGAAATCCACCCCAAGTTGGTTCGGAACAGTCAGCAGCAGCGTGTCAGCTGCGGCGATCGCTTCGTCGGCGGCCAAGTCCTCGATCAGTCTGTCGGGTTCGGCAGCATATGTTTTGCCGAAGCGGGCATTGCCGCCGTCGAGGAAACCGACCTGATCGCGGCTGCGTGACTCGTGGCCGAAGTAGGCATGGTCAAGGTCGCTGACTAGCGGGAAAATGCTGCGACTGACCGAGACTCGAGGTTCGCGATCATGGCCGACCGCTGCCCACGCCTCGCGGAAGAGCTGAATCTGTTCGGCCTGAAGTTGGTGGAATGGCACGCCGGTATCTTCGGTCAGCAGTGTCGAACTCATCAAGTTCATGCCCGCCTCGGCGGACCACTGGGCCGTTGCGCGACTGCCGGCGCCCCACCAGATCCGGTCACGAAGGCCCGGCGAATGAGGTTGAATCCCTAAGAGTCCGGGCGGGTTCGGGAACATCGGCCGCGGGTTCGGTTCGGCGAACCCCTCCCCCTTGATCACCTGCAAGAACACATCTGCATGCTGGCGCGCCAAATCGGCGTCGCTTTGCCCGTCGGCGGGCACATGGCCGAAATAGCGGTAGCCGTCGATCACCTGTTCGGGTGAACCGCGGCTGATCCCCAACTGAAGTCGCCCGCCAGAAATAAGGTCGGCCGCGCCTGCGTCCTCGGCCATATAGAGCGGGTTCTCGTAGCGCATATCAATAACGCCGGTGCCGATCTCGATCTGCGACGTGCGTGCGCCAATGGCCGCGAGCAACGGAAACGGTGAACCGAGTTGGTTGGCGAAGTGGTGGACCCGAAAGTACGCCCCGTCGACGCCAACGTCTTCGGCCGCGACCGCAAGATCGATCGATTGCAGCAGGGTATCTGCTGCGGACCGGGTCGCCGAGTGCGGCGAATCGGACCAGTGGCCAAAGGACAGGAACCCAATTTTCTTCACATTTACTGTCAACGTCGTATTGCCTCACATGATTCCGCGCAGCGGTTTCGGGCGCTGCTGTTGGCACATGGCTAGCTACGACGCGCCGACCAGTGCAAGGCCAGATTCTCGATGAGCGGCTCCCTCAGGTGAAAGAATCAGAAGTATGAATACGAAGAAGCCACCCGCAGGCGCCGACGATGTCAAAGCTGGAGCCGTCCAGGAAGAATTCCCGGAACGCTACAACGAAAAAGGCATGCTGCGAGGCTCCTTCTACGACGAAGAAATGGCGCGGCTGCAAGAGCAACTGGTGCTTTTGCAGTATTGGATTCAGCATCACGGTCTAAAAGTCGTGGTGATCTTTGAAGGGCGCGGCACGGCCGGCAAGGGCGGCGTGATCAAACGAATCACCGAACGCACCAGTCCCCGAACCGTCCGCGTCGCAGCACTCCCGCGCCCGACTGAACGCGAGAAGACTCAGTGGTATTTCCAGCGTTATGTCGAGCATCTGCCGGCTGCCGGCGAGATGGTGTTGTTCGACCGCAGTTGGTACAACCGGTCGAATGTGGAACGGGTGATGGGATTTTGTACCGACGAAGAGCATGAAGAGTTCTTGCGATCGGCGCCCGAGTTCGAACGGATGCTGGTGCGGTCGGGCATCACCGTGATCAAGTACTGGTTCAGCGTGAGCTTCGAAGAGCAGCGCCGCCGGTTTGAAGCGCGCAACATTGAACCCGTGAAGCGGTGGAAACTCTCTGACATGGATCTGGCAGAGCACGAGTTCTATGTGAAGTACTCGATGGCGAAAGACACGACGTTCCAGTACACCGACATCAAGCAGGCGCCGTGGTGGGTCGTGCCGTCGGACGACAAAAAGGCTGCGCGACTCAACTGCATTTCGCACCTGTTGTCGCAGTTCGACTATGACGACGTTGCGCCGGATCCGGTGAAGCTACCGAAGATGCAGGATCTGGCCTATGTGCGGCCGCCGATGGACGATCAGACTTTCGTTCCGTTGAAGTTCTAAGTAGCGACCGTGGCCTGATCGTCTGCCACATAAAGCCGGAAAAGCAGGTATGCCGACAAGGCGCAGCCCAGATGCCAGATGGCGTGACCTTGCAGCAGGCTGTCGGGGACGCACCAAGCGCCTTGGTCTAAGTTCCAGATGACGAAGGACAGGCCGAGAGTGCCGACCGCGGCGATTCCGGCCTTACCCACTCCCCTGCTCCTCGTTCGAGACCAAAGAACTACCTCGCTGATGAGCGTGAGCAGGATCAGTACCGCAAAGACGGCGTTCCCCGCATGCAGCACCACGGGCAGTTCAGGGCCAGTGAGGTAGATGATTTCGCTGCCGAACAGCAGGACCGCGAACAGTCCGTAAAAACGTATGGCGGTCAAATCGGCAAGGCGTTTGATTGCATAGGAACTTGTGAAGGCCGCCAACAAAAACATCGAAGTAAGGTCGAGGTGCTTTCCCCACGCGGTGCCGGTGGCGTGCATGGCCGCGCTTGCCGGGCCGAGCAAGACGACTACGCATGCAAACAACGTGACCGTTGAATCCATCAGTTGTGGCCGGGTCCGCGCCTGCCAGCCGATTGAAAGTCCAGCAATAACGAAACCCAGGTTTGACCACGTGTTTGCTGGTTGATTTACCAGACCGTCGCGAAGGGCCTCGCAGAATAAATCGCCGTGGCCAAGATCTGGACCTAGCCAACCCCCAACGACGGCCGCAGCAAGCAGACCGATGGAGACTACCGCCACAGCTAGCGCTGTCGAGAATGGGTTCAGCGCTGGGCGGCTCATGGGCCCAATCGTGGCACGATGAGGACCATGAAGATCACCAGATTTGGACATTCGGCAGTGCTGGTCGAGTCGGGTCAGACGCGTGTTTTGGTCGACCCGGGCGTTTTTAGCGTTCCTGATCTTTGGGATTTGACTGGACTTGCTGCGATCGTGGTGACGCATCAGCACCCCGACCACCTCGATCTGGCCCGGGTCGGCGATCTGATCGCGGCAAATCCAGGCGTCCAGTTGCTTGCCGAGCCGCAGACAGCGACGAACTTGGCTGATTGGACGCCCACCTCAGTTGACGCCCGCTATTCGATTGGCGAGTTAACGCTGACCGGAGTGGGCGGTCAGCACGCGGAGATACTGGACACGATTCCCCGGGTAGGCAACATTGGCATGTTGGTGTCCGACCCGGCCGGCACAACCTTTTTCCACCCGGGCGACTCTTACGAGTACCGGCCAGCAGGCGTCGATATTCTCGCGATCCCCTTGGCGGCGCCGTGGGCAAAAATGGCTGAAACAATTGACTTTGTCCGGGCCATTTCGCCCCACACAGCGTTTCCAATTCACGACGGTGTGCTCGCCGACTCTGGCTATGGGATCTATTGGATGCACGTCCAAAATCACGGCGGCGTTGCGGATCTTCAACAATTAGGACAGTCCGCTCCTCTGGTTCTGGGCTGACACGCGCCGGATTCGGGGTTTATCTCACAACTGAGATACGCTTCATGCATGACTCAGAGCGATGATTACTTGGCCCGGATCGGCACCCTAATCCGTGATGCCAGGCAACATTCGGGGCTAACCCAGGCCCAACTCGCAACTGAACTGAACACCAGCCAGAGCGCCATCAACCGGATTGAAAAAGGTCAGCAGAACCTGACGCTGGACATGTTGGCTCGCATTGGTGAGGCATTGGACTCTGAACTAGTCAGTGTGGCGCCAACCGCCGGGCCGAGCCACCTTCGGGTCAAGGGTGGCACGACTCTTTCGGGCACGATCGACGTCAAATCCAGCAAGAACGCTGGCGTGGCCCTGCTGTGCGCAGCCCTCCTAAATGTCGGCACGACCACCCTGCGCAAAGTTGCCAGGATCGAGGAGGTCAACCGCCTGCTTGAAGTGCTCGAATCGATCGGTGTTCGCACTCGCTGGTTGAACGACCAAAATGACCTCGAAATTGTCGTGCCCGAACGTCTCGACCTGGCCAAGATGAACGAGGAAGCCGCGCGTCGCACGCGCAGCATCATCATGTTCCTGGGCCCGCTGATGCATCGGTCAGACGAGTTCGAACTCCCCTATGCCGGCGGCTGCGATTTGGGCACTCGAACGGTCGAACCGCACATGACCGCGTTGCGACCATTTGGACTCAAGGTCCTCGCCACCGAGGGAAGTTATCACGCGACTTCGGCCGCGGGCGTGGTGCCGGACCGGCCGATCGTGTTGACCGAACGCGGCGACACGGTTACCGAAAATGCGCTGTTAGCCGCCGCGCGAACCGACGGCACCACGACCATCAGGAACGCCAGCCCCAACTACATGGTTCAGGACTTGTGCTTCTTCTTGGAGAAGCTCGGCGTCCAGATCGAGGGCATCGGCACCACGACTCTGCGCGTGACCGGAAAGTCGAAGATCAGCGGCGACGTCGACTACGCACCCAGCGAAGACCCGATCGAGGCGATGAGCCTGATCACGGCCGCGATCGTCACGAACTCGCAAATCACGGTCTGCCGAGTGCCGATCGAGTTCATGGAAATCGAGTTGGCACTGCTCGAGGAGATGGGTTTCGCCTACGAAAGGTCGGCTGAATATTTGGCAGAGAACGGCCACACGCGGTTGGTTGACATCACTACCTTCCCCTCGCAACTCAAGGCACCGATCGACAAAATTCACCCGATGCCGTTCCCTGGACTGAACATTGACAATCTGCCCTTTTTCGCTGTGATTGCAGCGTCGGCCGAAGGGCAGACGATGCTTCACGACTGGGTTTACGAAAACCGGGCAATCTACTTGACCGAACTGAACAAACTCGGCGCTCAGGTGAAGTTGCTTGACCCGCACCGAGTGCTTATTGAGGGCCCAACTCACTGGAGCGGAGCTGAACTGGTTTGCCCTCCGGCTTTGCGTCCGGCAGTGGTGATCTTGCTGGCCATGCTGGCGGCCAAGGGAACTTCAGTTTTGCGCAGTGTCTATGTAATCAACCGCGGCTACGAAGACCTTGCATTACGACTTAATGACCTTGGCGCGCAGATCGAGACGTTCCGCGACATCTAACGCTAGGTTGGCTCCGTGAGTACATCGCCGTACCTGGAGCCTGCTGCGCCCGTTGCCTTCGCCCATCGAGGCGGGGCGATGGTCGAAGCAAATATCGGTATTGAGAACTCGCTCGCCGCGTTCACCCACGCGTACGAATTTGGCTACCGCTACATGGAGACCGACGTGCGCTGCAGTCGCGACGGCGTCGTTTACGCCTGCCATGACGAACGACTCGGACGGTTGCTCAATCGCGACGTGGCTATCGCTGAATTGTCTGCGGCCGAAATCGATGCCGCGCTGCTCGGCGATCGCGAACCGATCATCCGACTCGACGCGCTAATTGAAGCGTTGCCTGGCGCGAGATGGAATATCGACATCAAGTCAGACGACGGCGTTGACCCCACGACAGATCTGCTTTCGAAGATGGGCGTGCTCGATGACGTCTGCCTAGCCTCGTTTTCGCATTCTCGGTTAGTGCGAATCCGCGAGAAATTGCCCCAAGTCGTCACCTCGGCCTCACAGCGCGAAGCCGCCCAAATGGTGCTTGGCCTAGGGGTTCCGAAGGCTCCCAGGATCTTCCAAGTTCCGGTTAGCCACGCTCGGGTTCCGGTAGTGACTCGCAGTTTTGTTCGTCGCGCCCACAAGGCCGGCAAATTCGTTCACGTTTGGACGATCGATGAACCCGAAGAAATGCATCGACTTTCCGACCTTGGTGTCGACGGGATCATGACCGATAGAACCGACCTACTCAAAGACGTGCTGTTGGCGCGCGGCCAGTGGAAGGAACCCGCATGAGTGAAGGCGTCGTGGCCCAGAAGTCCGAAAAGGGCAAAATTATTGCTTGGAGTTTTTGGGATTGGGGTTCGGCAGCGTTCAACGCGGTGATCGTGACCTTCATCTTTTCGGTCTACCTGGTTGACAGTGTCGGCAAAGATATTCCCGGGCCGTTCAGAGCAGCCACCTGGCTTGGCTTGGCAAGTGCCGCTGGTGCGGTCCTAATCGCGGTTGCCGCGCCGGCCTTGGGGAGGCGTTCCGACGCCGGTGGACACCGCAAACGTTCCCTGCTGCTGCTAACTCTGGCTGTTGTGGCTATCACTGCCTCGTGTTTCTTCGTCAAGGACGATTGGCACTACTTGTGGCTGGGCCTTGCTTTGATCGCCGGCGGTTCGGTGGTGTTTGAACTAGCCTCCGTCCCATATTTCGCGATGCTGCGTCAGGTGTCGACGCCTGAGAACGTCGGCAGAGTTTCCGGGCTCGGCTGGGCTTTCGGCTACTTCGGCGGAATCATTTTGTTGTTGATTTGCTACTTCGGTTTCGTGGTTGGTGACGAACCGACTCGCGGCTTCATGAATGTGCCGGTCGAAGACGGCCTCTATATCCGTTATATCGCGTTGGTTTCAGCGGTCTGGTTCCTGATTTTTGCGATTCCGTTGTTCGTCGCGATTCCCGAGTTGCCAGCGACAGCCAACGAGGACTCGGCAAAGGCTTCGATCACTGATTCTTATCGGGCGATCTGGAATGACGTCACCACCATGTGGCGTGAGGACCGCAACACGTTGAAGTTTCTGATCGCAAGTGCCTTCTTTCGTGACGGACTGGCCGGCGTGTTCGCCTACGGGGCGATCTTGGCTGTTTCGGTTTACGGAATCGCCAAGGACGACGTGATCATCTTTGGCGTGGCCGCAAACGTTATTTCTGCGCTTGGTGCGTTAGCGGCCGGCCGTTGGGATGATCGAGTGGGTCCGCGAGCCGTGATCGTTACCTCACTGGTGGCAATGTTGGTTTGCGGATCAATCCTGTTCTTCGTTTCTGGGCCGAAAATGTTCTGGATTTTCGGCCTTGGCTTGTGCCTATTCGTTGGGCCGGCACAATCGGCTGCTCGTACCTATCTGACCCGAATCACCGAGCCGGGGCACGAGGGACAAAACTTTGGCCTCTACGCCATGACCGGTCGCGCTGCCTCGTTTATGGCGCCTCTGCTGTTCGCCATCTTCATTTGGGCGGGCAATCTGTTCACCGGCGAAGACACAGACCGTTGGGGAATCCTCGGCATCATGGTGGTTTTGGCTATCGGGCTGTTCCTGCTGCTTCGCGTGCCAGCACATATTGAAGATCGCGCTCTCAGGGGAATCTCACGCCCATCGCGTACGTTGGAATAGAAGTAGACCTAAAAGGGAGGGACCGACTATGGCAGAACGAGCCCTACGTGGTGCGCGATTGGGCGCGCAGAGCTTTGAAGATGAGCGCGGAGTCGAGATGGCACCGCGACAAGAAGTTGAATACGTATGCGCCGATGGTCATACGTTCAAGGTGACGATGGCCGATGAGGCTGAGGTGCCGGCCGAATGGGAAGACCCAAAGACCGGCCAGATTGGTCGACTAGTTGGCGGCGCCGAGCCAGAGACCAAGGACGAGAAGCCGGTTCGCACCCACTGGGACATGCTGCTGGAGCGTCGCTCCGAGGCTGAACTCGAAGAGATCTTGACCGAACGGCTAGAGATGTTGCGTGGCGGCGAGATCGGTCCCCCGCACCTTCACCGCAAGACGAAGACGCGAAAGAAAACCGTCACCGCTTGAACGGATTCAGCCGTTCAAAACCCCAAATGGTGACTCGAGTCAACGCTTCTTGAACGATCCCGAAACTCATTTTTGACTGTCCGTGGATTCGTTCGACGAAGGTGATCGGTACCTCGGCAACTTCAAGGCCCGCCAGACGCGTCTGGCGGGTCATGTCGATTTGGAAGCAGTATCCCTGCGACTCGACTGCCTCAAGATCAATCGCCTCGAGAGTCTCGCGTCGGAATGCCCGGAAACCAGCAGTGGCGTCTTTGACCCCGAGGTTCAACATGAACCGGGCGTAAATCGAGGCACCTCGCGACAGCAGTTCGCGACGCATCGGCCAGTTGACCACCGATCCGCCTGGCACCCAACGCGATCCGAGAGTCAACGGCGCACCGGCCTTGGCCGATTCAAGAAGTTTGCCTAGGTCTTCGGGCCGGTGGGAGCCGTCGGCGTCCATCTCCACTAGGACGTCGTAGCCGTTTTCCAGCCCCCAAGCGAAGCCGGCGCGGTAGGCGGCGCCGAGACCCTCTTTGCCAGCGCGATGAAGCACATGAATTCGGGGATCCTCGATGGCGAGTTTGTCTGCGAGGTCACCGGTGCCGTCGGGCGAGTTGTCGTCAGCGATCAAGATGTTCACTTCGGGCTGCTCGGCGAGTACCTTTTCGGTGATCCAACCGACGTTCTCTGCCTCGTTGTATGTAGGGATCACTACGAGTGTCTTCATCGGCTGCCCTTTCGCAACTCACGGTTACCGAACGCCAATCCTGCCACGGCTATGAGCCAGATCACTAACGAGGTAGCAAAACCAAGGATCGTGGCCGGGGTTCGACCATTGGCAAGCACGATGTCTTGGACTAAGGTCGCAGGCTCTTTTACTGGCGCTTGTTGAACAACGTGGCCGGTCGGATCGACCACGCCGCTGATTCCGTTGGTGGATGCTACCGCTAACCAGCGGCCGGTCTCAATCGCGCGAAGCCGCGAAATGGCCCACTGCTGCTGGGGTTGTACACCTGAACCAAAGTCCATGAAACTCGCATTCGAGGTCTGCACGGCAAGGAACTGCGCGCCACGGTTGACACTTTCGCGTACCGCGGCGTCGTAGGCGATGTCCCAGCAAATTGTTAGCCCAACTGTCATCTTTCCGGCCGACATTACGCCGGGGCGATCCCCCGCCAGCATGTCGCGCGGAATGTCACGATCAAACCGCGGCACGAAGCGGCCTAGGGCATTGCGGAAAGGCACATATTCGCCGTAAGGAACGACGTTCTGTTTGACGTAGAAGTCTTTGTGCGGACCCTTCTTGTCGACCTTTACTGAGGCGTTATAGGCCGTCTTGTCGGTTGGTCCGTTCAAAATCGCCCCGACTAAGATCGGCGCATCGACGTCGGCCGCCAGCTTGGTCACCGTCGCGCGGGCGACGGGGTCGGTGAAAACGTCCAAATCTGACCCGTTTTCTGGCCACAACACGAGGTCTACCTGCTGATCAATTTTGCGCGTGCCCGCGACGTGAAGGTCAAAAATTTCACCGCGGGGCCAACTGAGGAAGTCTCCTGGCGTATTGCCCTGGACGACCGCGATGGTGCGTGACTGGCCCGCTGATGCGATCCCGGTAGGCAGCACAGTGCCGACTGCGATAACTGCGGCGGAAGCGGCCAGCGGCCACCACCTGCGTTCGGTAACGGCAACGACCAAAAGACCAGCCAAGACCGCCATCAGAAAAGACGTGCCGGCGATCGAAACTAACCGCACCCAGCCTTCGAAGGGGGTGTCGATAGCGGTGTGTCCTAACCGTCCCCACGGGAAACCGCTTAGCGGAACGCTGCCGCGCAGCAACTCGCCGGCCGTCCAAATGGCCGCAGCCCAGATGGGCCAAAACTTTCCGTGAACACCCGAGCGCAGCGCTAACGAGACGCCGGCGATAAAGGCGGCCTCAAACAGCACCAAACCAACCCACGCCCATCGGTCTACGGCGTTCATCCACCAGATCAGTGGCCCCATGAAGCCAAGGCCGAAACTGAAGCCGACGGCTAGAACGAGGCGAGCTGAGGCGCCTGACAGCGTTCGAAGTAGCGCGAAGAACCCTGCCAAAGTGAGAATCATCAGGCCAGGAATCGCAAGTGGCTCAAACGCTCCGGTCGAAACGACACCCAATGCAAGAGCGATCAGGATTGCTCTCACAGGCGGACGAAGTTGCGTTCAGTGTTGTTCAGTACCTCGATGCCCGACTCGGTACAGACCACAATGTCCTCGATGCGCGCGCCGAACTGGCCGGCCAAATAGATGCCCGGCTCAATCGAGAACGCCATCCCTGGCTCAAGGATCGTCTCGTTGCCAGCCACGATGTAAGGGTCCTCGTGGGTTTCTTGGCCGATGCCGTGGCCGGTGCGGTGAATGAACTTGTCGCCATAGCCGGCCGCGGTGATGATCTCGCGGCCGACGGCATCGACTGATTCGGCGGTCACGCCAGGGTGAGCATGGGCGCGTTGGGCCGCTTGCGCCCGGTGCAAGACCGCAAATAGTTCTTCGTACTGCGGGTCTGGATCGGCGCCAGCAACGTAGTTTCGGGTCGAGTCTGAGCAGTAGCCGGCAGGGGTCGTGCCGCCGATGTCGACCACGACCGGTTCGCCCGCACCGATGATGCGGTCGGAGACTTCGTGGTGAGGGGAGGCGCCGTTGGGCCCAGAAGCGACAATCACGAAGTCGACTCGTTCGTGCCCCTCCTCGATGATTGCGGCCGCGATGTCGGCTCCCACTTCACGTTCAGTACGCCCAGGTCGTAGCCACTCGCCCATTCGGGAGTGAACCCGATCAATCGCCGCGCCGGCGTCACGCAGTGCGTCTACTTCGGCCTGGTCTTTGACTGCGCGCAAATCTGAAGTGATGAAGCCACCGAGGACGAACTCGGCTGAAGGCAGCGCCGCCTGCAAAGCGAAAACGCGAGACGCCCACATCTGATCGTCGATGGCCACGAGTTCGGCGTCGCTCAGCAGCGAGGCAACCAGTTCGTACGGATCCTCGGTCTCGCCCCACGTATGGATTTCCATCGTGACCCCAGCGGCGGTGGCCGCAGCGTGCTCAAGTTCGGGGACTACGAGTTGGCTGCCGGTGGACTGAATCACTAGGCAGGTCAGTCGTTCCAACGGGATCGCGGCGTAGCCAGTTAGGTAGCGCAGGTTGGCTCCGGGAGTGACTATTAGGGCGTCAATTCCAGTTTGGTCCATTAGGGCGCGAGCCCGGTCGAGTCGATCGCTCATTCCTCGAGGTTACCCACCACAATGATGACTATGGGACGCCTCCTGCTGTTAGACACCGCCAGCCTCTACTACCGCGCCTTCTACGGCGTCCCCGACTCCTTCAAAGCAGCCGACGGAACGGTAGTCAATGCGCTGCGCGGCGTGCTCGACTTCCTCGCCACCTTGCAGACCCGCTACCAACCCACTGCGGCGGTAGCTGCTTGGGACGTCGCTTGGCGGCCCAACTGGCGCGTGGACCTGATCGGCACCTACAAACTGCACCGAATCGCCGATGGCACCGCTGACGCCGAAGACACCCCCGAACTGTTGGTGCCACAGATCGAACTGATCGCCGAGGCGTTAGCGCTCGCTGGCGTGCCGGTTGTTGGGGCTGCTGACGCCGAAGCCGATGATGTGATCGGCACGCTCGTTCGCCGCTGGGACGGCGGGGTCGACGTCGTCACCGGGGACCGCGACTTGTTCCAACTTGTCGATGACGCCAAAGACGTGAGAGTGCTCTATACCGCCCGTGGAGTGGCCAAGCACGACGTCGTAGACGCCGCGTGGATAGTGGACCGGTATGGCATCAATCCGAGCCAGTACGTCGATTTTGCGGTAATGCGCGGCGACGCTTCGGACGGCTTGCCTGGGATTGCGGGCATCGGCGACAAGACTGCGGCTGGTCTACTTAACGAATTTGGGGACTTGGCGGCAATCCAAGCAGCGACCGCCGACCCGACTTCGAACATCAAGCCGCGCGTGCGCCAAAACCTGCTGGCTTCGAGCGACTATCTCGCGGCCGCAACCGAGGTGGTCACGGTGTTGGCGAACCTTGACTTGGCCGACCCGGTTTCCGTCGAGCCGGACCAGACTGGCCTGACCGCGTTCGGTGAGCGCTGGAATGTGGCCGGGCCGGTCGAACGGTTCTTGAGCGCGCGTCTCAACTCGTGATGCTGCTGTAGGCCACTACCCCATGGCGAAGTTGGTCGAGAGCTTCGCGGGCGGTCTCGCGTAGCGGGCCAGGCCCGGCCGCATCGGCTATCTGGGCGATCGTGTCAATCAGTTGCTTGGTGGCACGAACGAAGTCTCCGGCGGCCATTTCGGCACTGCCTAGAACGTCATCAAGGTTGGCGCCTTCGCACCAATGCCAGATCGCTTGGGCAAAGCCGAAGTCTGGTCGGCGCAAGAACCGCAACCGATGAGAGCGTTCAAGTTGATCGAGTTCAAGCCACAGCAGGCCCATCGCTTCGGCAGACTGCTTTACCTGCCTGGTTGGGTAGCGCGGTGGTGGCGCATCTTCGGCGTTTCGGGACTCATAAGTTAGCCCGCTGGCGAGGGCCGCCAGCTCGGCCGCAGTCAGGTTCTCCCAGTAGCCCCGGCGTACCGACTCGCTAACCACCAGATCCGACTCACCATAGATCCGTTGGAGTCTTCTGCCTTCTTCGGTTACCTCATCGCCGGCCAGATAGCCGAGGGCGTCAAGAACTTCACAGACGCGGTCGAACTGGCGGGCAACCGTGTTGGTCCGCTGATCGACCTTGCGCCTGGTCTGTTCGGTCTCGCGGTCGAGTTTGACCAGCCGCTCGGTCCACCTGGCGTGTGATTCTCGGTCGGGGCAGCCATGACAAGGATGTGCCCGCAACTGACTTCGTAGTTCGTCGATCTCGGGGTTCTGCGCGGCGGGTTCCTCTCGGTGCTGCTGGGGCCGGTCGACCA
>DAONBX010000029.1:24028-31662 GCA_035401705.1 Aeromicrobium sp. | reverse complement strand
GTCCACAGCTGGGTGTCGCCGAAGTCGGTCGCCTTAGCAATATCGACGAGGCCTTGGCGGGCCGCTTCCTTCTTCTCGGTTTTGACGGCGTCTTCGAGGTTGCCCAAGATGATGTCGACTTGGCCGGCGATGGTTGGGACTTTTGCCGCCATCTTTTCGTTGCTCGGATCGAAGAAGTGGATCATCCGGCTGGGGCGGAACGGGACCTCCGCGCTCGGGGTCGGGGCACCGACAGCTAGTGGACGAAGGAAGGCACGAGGATTGCGCACGGGAACTCTTTTCCGTGAAGGTCTGGGTTTTGGGCCATTATGCCCATGGCCGAGCCGGCTTAGGGTCGCTGGGTCACCAAGTTCGGCCAAGGGCGCGCAGTCTTTCGCCTGCCTTGACGCCGCCTTCGCCGATCACTGCGACGAAGTCGGCTGTGGCCAGTCCACGCAACTGGTTTGACCGGTGCGGCCCGGCCGGCACCAGACCGTTTTCGGTCAGTGTTGCCGGAATTAGCGTCGTGCCCGCGCGGGCGACAAAGTCGCTGCCTGCGGTGAATTCGAGCGGTCGCGGAATCGGTCTACCGGTGTGGCCGGCAATGAGTGCCGGGACGAAAGACAGTGCAGTCAACACCGCCGCCAGCGGATTTCCCGGCAAAGCCAGCCAAGGTCGTCGATCAGCCAAGACAGCCAACGAAACCGGGTGACCTGGCTTCATATCCACCCCGCGGAAACGAATATCGGCACCGAGTAGGTCCCAGGCTTGGCCAATCGGATCGACTGTGGATCGGCCAGTGCCGCCGGCGCTGACCAGTAGGTCGAAGCCGGTTCCGACAGCAGCATCGGCCACGAGTTGAGCGTCGTCGCCGACCCGGACGACCGACTCGATCGTCGCACCCAAAGCAGTCAGCACCGGCGGCAGCATCGGGGTCATCACGTCACGCACGCGACCAGGCACGGGCAGGCCGGCAGCCAAAAGCTCGTCGCCGGTGACGACGAGGCGAATGCGGGGCCGGTGGCGAACCTCGACCGTGTCGTGGCCGGTGTTGGCGATCAGCGCCAGGTCCGTCGGTGTCAAGACCTTGCCGGTCGACACGAGTACGTCACCGGTTTTTGCCTCCTGGCCGGCCGGGCGGATGTGACGGTTCGGCTCGGGGGTGGGCCCCACCAAGACACCGTCAACAACTTCGCCGTGTTCGCTCTGCAGGACGGCAGTGCAACCGGCAGGCGGGACGCCGCCGGTGACGATAACTCGGGCAGTTCCAGCCAGCAGTGGACCGGTCGATGATTCGAGTCGCCAAGGACCTTTGCCGGCCACCGCCCAGCCGTCCATCGCCGAAGTCGGCGCGTGCGGCATCGGCGCGAGCGCGAGCAGGTCAACTGCGGCCGTTGCCCCGAGCGCACTAACCAGCTCGGTCAGGTCGCTGGCCGCAGTCGGTGCGGCCTCGCGGGCGAGTTCGCGGGCTTGGTCCCAAGAAGGTTCGCTCACTCAAAGTCCTCGGCGGCCTTTTCGGCCAAGTCGATCAGGTCGGCAAGGCCCTTGGAGTCGGTGCCGGCCAGACCGGCGGCATAACCGACGAGGAAGGTCGTCAATGGTGCGGCCGGGCGCACGATCGAATGCGCGGCCGTGCCAGCCAGATCAAGCAGTGCTTGCGGGTCGGCGTCAGTTTCGATGCCAAGTTCGGCGGTCAGTACCTTCCACCAGTTGGCGAGGATTTCATCGTTGCTCATCGGCGTATTCCTTTGCATCTTCTTCGGTGTCAAGGTCGGTGCATACCCGGCCAGACACTTGGATTTCGGTTAGGTCAATTGGGTTGAGTAGCTGTCGGATTGAAGCATTGGCCAGGTCGTCTACTTGGGCGATTGCGGCGGCTAAATCTTCGGCGACGAGGCGGCAGCAGGCCCATTGTCTAAACCCGGCCGGATCCGTGGCAACACAGTTAGCTTCGGCGCCCAAAAGTGCGGCGACAAGTTCGGCCGGATTGACCAAGTCAGTGGGGAGGATCACAACCTCGTCGCCACGCCCGAGATTTAGGGCATCGAAACCGGCGGCGATCGCGGCGGCGGGGCCCGAAAACTGCGGTTCCTCACGCGTCCAAATGACTTCTCGATCGAGTTTTACGGCTCGCGCTGGACCGACGATTGCGACTTGGCTTGCGCTTGCTACGGATGCAACTGCGTGTTGAAGTAATGATTGTCCACGCACCTGCAAAAGCATCTTGTCGCGGCCGCCCATTCGTTGGGCTCGACCACCGGCCAACAAGATCGCCTGAAGCGTCGTCACCTGACCATCATGACACCCGCGCAGATCAGGTTTGCCTTGCTTGCGCATGACCCCCCTTTAGCGGTTGGTTGGGAGCATGTCGACTGGGCTCGATGGACCGGCTGCTGACGCACTGCTCAAGGCAGGCCGCTTCTTCACACGATGGGATGAAACCGACGACGGCCGTGCCGTCTTCCGCGAAGGGGGGCGACAGGGCGATGTCTTCTATCGAGACCGCTGGAGTCACGACAAAGTCGTGCGTTCCACCCACGGCGTGAACTGCACTGGTTCATGCTCGTGGAAGGTCTACGTAAAAGACGGCATCATCACCTGGGAGTCCCAGCAGACCGACTATCCGTCGGTCGGGCCAGACAGCCCCGAGTATGAGCCTCGCGGCTGCCCTCGCGGCGCCGCCTTCTCTTGGTACACCTACTCGCCGACGCGGGTGCGTTACCCGTACGTCCGCGGTGTCTTGTTGGAGATGTACCGCGAGGCGAAGAAACGCCTCGGCGACCCGGTGCTCGCGTGGGCCGACGTAGTCAGCGATCCAGAGCGCCGTCGCCGCTACCAGCAGGCGCGCGGTAAGGGCGGCTTCGTCCGCTCGAACTGGAACGAATCGATCGAGATGACCGCGGCCGCCCAGGTTCACACGATCAAGGAACACGGCCCCGACCGGATCGCGACCTTCAGTCCGATCCCGGCGATGTCGATGGTTTCGCACGCGGTCGGCGCCCGATTCACCCACCTGCTCGGTGGCGCGATGACCTCGTTCTACGACTGGTACGCCGACCTGCCGGTGGCCAGCCCACAGGTATTCGGCGACCAGACCGATGTGCCCGAGTCGGGCGACTGGTGGGACGCGACCTATTTGATGATGTGGGGCTCGAACGTCCCGGTCACTCGTACGCCAGACGCCCACTGGATGGCCGAAGTTCGCTATCGCGGCACCAAGGTCGTCACGATCAGCCCCGACTACGCCGACAACACGAAGTTCGCCGACGAGTGGCTGCCCGCTCAGGCCGGCACTGACGCGGCCCTAGCGATGGCGATGACGCACGTTGTCCTCAAGGAGAACTTCGTCGACCGGCGAGTTCCGTTCTTCACCGAGTACGTCCGTCAGTACACCGACTTGCCGTTCCTGATCACCTTGGTCGACAACGCCGAACATGGTGGATTGGTGCCGGGCAAGTTCTTGACCGCGGCCGATCTGGGCGAGACCGCCACCGAGGACTCTTGGAAGACGGTCCTATTGAACGCCGCGACCGGCGAACCGGTTGTGCCGAACGGCTCGATGGGCTTCCGCTACGCCGACTCTGGTGAAGGCAAATGGAACCTCGACCTTGAGGGCGTCATCCCGGCGCTATCGCTGCGCGACGGCAAGGTCGCCGAAGAAGCGGCCGAAGTGCTGTTGCCGTCGTTCGCCGGCCTGTCCGGTGACGGTGAAGTACTGCGTCGCGGCGTCCCAGTAACTCGCATCGGCGACAAGCTGGTGACCACGGTCTTCGACCTGATGCTCGCCCAGCACGGCGTTTCCCGTCCCGATTTGCCTGGCGAATGGCCAGACGACTACGAAGATTCCTCCAAGCCGTACACCCCGGCTTGGCAGGCCGAAATCACCAGCGTCCCGGCCGAGGCCTGCATCCGGATCGCGCGTGAGTTCGCCAAGAACGCCGAAGAATCCGGCGGCCGCTCGATGATCATCTTGGGCGCTGGCGTCTGCCAGTGGTTCCACGCTGACGCGACCTACCGCTCGATCCTGTCGCTGCTGTTGCTGACCGGTTCGATGGGCCGAAACGGCGGCGGTTGGGCGCACTATGTCGGCCAAGAGAAGTGCCGCCCGATCACGGGTTGGATTTCGCTGGCGAACAACCTCGACTGGAGCCGGCCGCCGCGCACGATGATCGGCACCGCCTACTGGTACATGCACACCGACCAGTGGCGCACCGACGGCTACCGCGCAGATGCGTTGGCCTCGCCGCTGGCCGAAGGCCACTTGGCCGACATGCACACCGCGGACACGATCGCGCAGTCGGCCCGTCTCGGTTGGATGCCGTTCTACCCGCAGTTCAACCGCAACCCGCTCGACTTGGCTGACGAGGCCGAGGCGGCAGTTGCTGCTGGCGAAGCCACGGACGTCAACGACTTTGTGGTTCAGCAACTCAAGTCCGGCGACCTGCAGTTCGCGGTCGAGGATGTTGATGCGCCCGAGAACTGGCCGCGGACGCTAACGCTTTGGCGCTCGAACCTGTTCGGGTCTTCGGCCAAGGGCAACGAGTACTTCCTCAAGCACCTGCTGGGCACGCACTCGAACGCGACCGCGGTTGACGGCGAGCCGGCGGTTCGTCCGCGCGACGTGAAGTGGCATGAGCAAGCGCCCGAAGGAAAGCTCGACCTGCTGGTTTCGGCCGACTTCCGGATGACGTCCACGACGTTGCTGTCTGACATCGTGTTCCCGGCGGCGACTTGGTACGAGAAGCACGACTTGTCCTCGACCGACATGCACCCGTTCGTGCACGCGTTCACCCCGGCGATTGACCCGCCGTGGGAGTCCAAGACGGACTTCGAAATGTTCCAGTTGATGGCCAAGAAGGTCGCCGAACTTTCGAAGACTCACTTGGGCGTGCGAAAAGACATCGTTGTGGTGCCGATGCAGCACGACACCCCGGGCGAGACTTCCCAGCCTGGCGGCGTTGTCCGAGACTGGAAGCGCGGCGACGTTGAGCCGATTCCGGGCAAGACGATGCCGGTCCTGCAAGTAATCGAACGCGACTACACCGCAGTTGGCGACAAGATCGCCACGATCGGCCCGTTGGCTGACCGTCTTGGCTTCGGTGTCAAGAACGTCAACTTTGACCTGACTGAGGCGCTGAAGCTCCTGGCTAAGTCCGGTGGCGTCTACAACTCCGGTCCGGCTGAAGGTCGCCCGGCGATCGACACCGACTCGAAGTTTGCCGAAGCGATCTTGACGCTTTCGGGAACAACGAACGGCGAGTTGGCCACCCAAGGCTTCCACACGCTGGAGAAGCGAGTCGGCAAGAAGATGGCCGACTTGGCCGAGGGTTCTGAGGAGAAGCGGATCACCTTCGCCCAGACTCAGGCCGCGCCGGTGCCGGTGATCACCTCGCCTGAATGGTCCGGTTCAGAAACCGGCGGCCGCCGCTACGCGCCGTTCACGCTGAACGTCGAGCGGCTCAAGCCGTGGCACACGCTCACCGGGCGGATGCACTTCTTCCTCGATCACGACTGGATGCGTGACCTGGGTGAAGCGATGCCGATCTACCGCCCGCCGTTGGAGATGCACAAGCTCTTCGGTGGACCGCGATTGGGCGAAAGTGGCGACCGCGAGATCACGGTGCGCTACCTGACCCCGCACTCGAAGTGGTCGATTCACTCCGAATACCAGGACAACCTGTTGATGTTGTCGCTGTCGCGCGGTGGCCCGACCGCTTGGCTCAGCCCGCAAGATTCAGGCGCGATCGGGGTCAAGGACAACGACTGGATCGAGTGCGTGAACGCCAACGGCGTGTTCGTGGCTCGAGCAATCGTCAGCCACCGAATCCCCGAAGGCGTGACCTACGTGCACCACGCCCAAGAGCGCACGATCGACGTGCCCAAGTCAGAGCACACTGGCAGGCGCGGCGGAATCCACAACAGCGTCACCCGAGTGCTGGTCAAGCCGACGCACCTCATCGGCGGGTACGCCCAGTTGTCGTACGCGTTCAACTACCTCGGCCCGACGGGCAACCAGCGAGACATCATTGCGACTATCCGTAGCCGTTCCCAGGAGGTGACTTACTGATGCGTGTCATGGCCCAAATGGGCATGGTGATGAACCTAGACAAGTGCATTGGCTGCCAGACGTGTTCGGTGACCTGCAAGCAGGCTTGGACGAACCGTGCCGGTACCGAGTACGTGTGGTTCAACAACGTCGAAACGCGCCCCGGGCAGGGTTACCCGCGTCGCTATGAGGATCAAGAGAAGTGGCGCGGCGGTTGGACGCTGAACAAGAAGGGTCGCCTGCAGCTGAAGGCCGGCGGTCGTCTTCGCAAACTGTTCGGCATCTTCGCCAGCCCTGTTCAACCGGAGCTGGGTGACTACTACGAGCCGTGGACGTACGACTACTCGACGCTGATCTCGGCGCCGCTTGGTGACGACTTCCCGGTTGCTCGCCCCAAGTCACTAATCACCGGCCAAGACACCAAGGTGACTTGGTCGGCCAACTGGGATGACGACTTGGCCGGCACGAGCGAAATGGGTCACCTCGACCCGATCGTGCAGGCCGTTCGTAAGCAGGCCGAGGACAAGATCAAGTTCGAGTTCGAGCAGACCTTCATGTTCTATCTGCCCAGAATCTGCGAACACTGCCTCAACCCGTCTTGTATGGCCTCGTGCCCATCGGGCGCGATCTACAAGCGCGAAGAGGACGGCATCGTCCTAGTCGATCAGGATCGCTGCCGCGGCTGGCGTCAGTGCATCACCGGCTGCCCGTACAAGAAGATTTACTTCAACCACAAGTCGGGCAAGGCCGAAAAATGCACGATGTGCTACCCGCGCCTCGAAGCCGGTATCCCGACCGTTTGTGCTGAAACCTGTGTCGGCCGACTGCGTTACATCGGCTTGTTCCTGTATGACGCGGATGCGGTTACGGCCGCTGCCTCGACTCCAGATCCCAAGGATCTGTACCAGGCTCAAATGGATCTGATCCTCGATCCGTTCGACCCGGAAGTTTTGGCCGCAGCACGCGAACAGGGCATCGCCGAGGACTGGCTAGACGCTGCTCAGCGTTCGCCGGTCTACGCGCTGGCGAAGAAGTACAAGGTCGCCTTGCCGTTGCATCCCGAATACCGCACGATGCCGATGGTTTGGTACATCCCGCCGCTATCGCCGGTCGTGGATTTGCTGCGCGAACAGGGTCACGACGCCGAAGAAGCCGGCACGCTGTTCGGCGCGATCGACGCGCTGCGAATCCCGGTCGAATACTTGGCCGAGTTGTTCACCGCCGGCGATACGGTCGAAATCACCCGAGTGCTCGATCGACTCGCGGCGATGCGCGCCTACATGCGGGACATGAACCTTGGTCGCAAGACCGACGCTTCCATTCCTGAGGCCGTCGGCATGACTGAAGAGTCGATGTACGAGATGTATCGCCTGATGGCGATCGCCAAGTACGACGACCGCTACGTCATTCCCAAGGCTCACGTTGAAGATGCGCACAACCTCGAAGAGATGGGCTGCTCGCTCGACTTCGACGAGGGCCCAGGCATGGGCGGTTCGGGCCCGTTCGGCGAAGCCAGCGGCGGACCGGTGCCGGTCGCGGTCGAGACGTTCCAGGCGCTGAAGAACCGGCAAGAGTCTGGTGGCGCTGCTGATAACGCGCACCTGAAGTC